>NZ_FWYD01000059.1 GCF_900176485.1 Primorskyibacter flagellatus | reverse complement strand
ACCTATCCTCCGTCTTCGGAATTGTCTGGCAAGGCGCATGTTGATGCGTCGGGATATGAGCGGCGTTATGCGGCGTCTGTTTCGGATCCGGAGGCGTTCTGGGGTGAGGAAGGCAAGCGGGTTGACTGGATCAAGCCATATAGCCAAGTGAAGGAGACGGATTTCACGCTTGGCAATGTCTCGATCAACTGGTTCGCCGATGGCACGCTGAACGTGGCGGCCAATTGCGTGGATCGGCATCTGGCGACACGCGGCGACCAGACCGCGATCATCTTCGAGCCGGACAACCCTGAGGAAGAAGCCAAGCACATCACCTATCGCCAGCTGCACGGGCATGTGTGCCGGATGGCGAATATCCTCGAAACGCTGGGTGTGCGCCGTGGCGACCGGGTGGTGATCTACCTGCCGATGATCCCCGAGGCCGCCTATGCCATGCTGGCCTGTGCGCGGATCGGCGCCATCCATTCCATCGTGTTCGCGGGCTTTTCCCCCGATGCTCTGGCCGCGCGCGTCAATGGCTGCGACGCCAAGGTGGTGATCACTGCCGACGAGGCCCCGCGCGGTGGCCGCAAGACCGCGCTGAAATCCAATGCCGACGCCGCCCTGCTGCATTGCAAGGACAGTGTGAAATGCCTGGTCGTCAAGCGCACCGACGGGCAGACCACCTGGATCGACGAGCGTGATTTTGACTATAACGAGATGGCGCTTGAAGCCTCCGATGTCAGCCGGCCCGCCGAAATGGGGGCCGAGGATCCTTTGTTCATTCTGTATACCTCCGGGTCTACGGGTCAGCCAAAGGGAGTTGTGCACACAACAGGTGGATATTTGGTTTACGCCGCCATGACCCATGAAATCGTGTTTGATTACCACGAGGGCGATGTCTTTTGGTGTACGGCAGATGTTGGGTGGGTGACGGGCCACTCCTACATCATCTATGGGCCTCTGGCCAATGGCGCGACGACTGTCATGTTCGAGGGCGTGCCGACATATCCCGATGCCAGCCGGTTCTGGCAGGTCTGCGAGAAGCATAAAGTGAACCAGTTCTACACCGCGCCGACGGCGATTCGCGCGCTGATGGGTCAGGGTAACGATTTCGTAACCGGCACCGATCTATCGTCGCTGCGAATCCTCGGGACGGTGGGCGAACCGATCAACCCCGAGGCCTGGAACTGGTATAATGACGTGGTGGGTCAGGGCCGCTGCCCGATCGTCGATACCTGGTGGCAGACAGAAACCGGCGGGCATCTTCTGACGCCGCTGCCCGGCGCGCATGCGACCAAGCCGGGTGCCGCGATGAAGCCGTTCTTCGGCGTGGTGCCGGTGGTGCTGGACCCGCAAACGGGCGAGGAAATCCATACCAGCCCGACCGAGGGCGTGCTGGCGTTGAAAGAAAGCTGGCCGGGCCAGATGCGCACCATCTGGGGCGACCATGAGCGGTTCGAGAAGACCTATTTCTCGGATTACAAAGGCTATTATTTCTCGGGCGATGGCTGTCGCCGCGACGCGGATGGCGATTACTGGATCACCGGGCGCGTCGATGACGTGATCAACGTGTCGGGCCACCGGATGGGCACGGCCGAGGTTGAATCGGCGCTTGTCGCCCATGCCAAGGTGGCCGAGGCTGCCGTGGTCGGCTACCCCCACGCCATCAAGGGCCAGGGCATCTATTGCTATGTCACCCTGATGAACGGGATCGAGCCGTCCGACGAGCTGATGAAAGAGCTGCGCACATGGGTCCGCACCGAGATCGGCCCGATCGCCTCGCCCGACCTCATCCAATGGGCCCCCGGCCTGCCCAAAACACGCTCCGGCAAGATCATGCGCCGCATCCTGCGCAAAATCGCCGAAAACGACTACGGATCCCTCGGCGACACATCAACCCTCGCAGACCCAACCGTCGTCAACGACCTCATCGATAACAGAATGAACCG
>NZ_FWYD01000030.1 GCF_900176485.1 Primorskyibacter flagellatus | reverse complement strand
CCGAAGCGCCTTCAAGATGCCAAAGACGCATGCATAAAGTCGATCATCGAGCGTGACCCGGTCCGCGGCACGGGAATTGCGAAGTTTGTCCCGAAGACGCGATCTATCAAAAAACCCGTCACTGATCACAAGGCACCAAGTGGCGACCGGTGAATTTTGACATCGGTTCCGGTGCCGGTCTGTCCTTTGAGAACGCAATGTGCATCAAGCATTCCGGGGCACCCCTTTTCAGATCATAAGAAAGGGATGAAGCGACCTCGGTCGTCAGATCCAGACCGTCGATCTGGCCGGTGATACGCACGGCCTCGCCTTGGCCGGTGGGGCCACGCGAACGCAGCCCCAGCGCGGATGACCATGTGGTTGAGGATGCCCGCCATACCGGATGTTGTGTATGGTTTCAGATGTTCGACAGCGACATAGCCTTCGCTGTGGGCCTGGGTAGCCCCACCTGAACATGCGTTGCCCACTGCCGCCGCCCGATTACAACTTTTAACCTTGCAGCCGGAACAACAAATTACGCCTATGATCCAAAACCACACCCGCTTTATTGGATGAGTCGTTCACGCAGTATTGTGAGCGTCGACGAAATCTATCTGATCTTTGTCAGATGCTTGATCGACTTTTCGGCGTGTTGGTGCTGCGACACGCCTTCCCTTGGTTATCTTCGTGTGCCCTGCTTCTTCGCCGTTTCAACGAAATGTAGCACGGCACGCGATCGGTTGTTTCGTTTCCAGGCCAACACGGTGCGGCTGCGGTAGTCGGGATGGATGATGGGCCGTGTCTCCACAGTACGGCCGAGGAAGCCGATCAGACTCTCAGGATAGATGGTAACGCCAAGACCTGCCGAAACCAGCCCGATCAGCGCCAGCGTGTTGGACGCTTCGAGTGTTGGCGTAAGATCAATGCCCGAACGGCTGAATAGGTCAGCGAGGCGATAGCGGAATTCACCCCATTCCGCCATGTCGCCCAGGATCAGAGGTACGTTTTGCAAATCGTCCGGTTCTATGTGGCTTTTGCGTAAAAGAGGGTGCGACCGGGGGGTGACGACATAAAGCAGTTCACTGCTGAGAAGCACGCTGTGGCAATCACTGTTGTCATACGGACCGATCATGAATCCGACGTCGATTTCGTCATTGGCGATGGCGATTTTCTGACCTTGGGTGCGCATGTATCGCAGCGCAAGCGAGATGTCGGGGTGTCGCTGTTCGAAACGTGCCACCGCGTGCGGCATCAGTTCCGTGGCGGCAAAGGCCATGTAACCGACACGAACGTGACCGGAGCGGCCTTCCGCGATGCGCCGCGAGTCGTTGATCGACTGCACATAGTCATCCAGCAGATGTAGCGCGGAATTATAGAAATTCTGGCCGGCTTGCGTCAGCAGCACTTCGCGGGTGGTGCGTTCCAGAAGCGGATAGCCCAGTTGCGCCTCAAGTCTCTGAATGCGGCGACTCAGCGCCGATTGATCCAGCGCCAAACGTTCCGCGCTGCGTCTGAAATTCAGTTCCTGCGCCACCGTTACAAAGGATTGCAGCAGAGAAAAATCAGGCAGCGTTGACATCTAACGGCTTCCGATTGTGGAAAAAAATAGGTGATGCATATCATGCATTAATAAATGTTGTTTCGTCAATTCAGTTTCGTTTCTCAAAGGTTCACCCTTGGTCATGTTCGGTCAAAGGGCGCGATAAAGTGCTTCTGAGACGGTCAAGTATCAGCAAACTCCCCGTTTTGGGCATGGAGGACACATGAGCGACATCGACAACAAAGAACTGGATCAAATGCTTCAGGCTGCATTTGATGCATCATCAAAGCTTTATCAAGAGCGCGGCTTTCAGCGTCGCGTCGGCTTTGGCAAGCGCCCCGCGTTGATCAGCGTGGATTTGGCGAACGCATGGACCCGTCCGGGCAACCCCTTCACCTGCGATCAGGAGAAGATGGATAACGAGATCATTCCGGGGATGCAGAAGCTTCTCAAGGCGTTCCGCGCGCAGCAGCTTCCGGTTGTTCATGTGACGACGGCGTATGAAATCACCGACCGCAACGCGCCGTTCACGGATATGGGTCTGTGGCATGACAAGATCCCTGTGGATGTCGTTGATCTGGCGGACAAGGATCTGTGGGCCATCGATAGCCGCATCGCGCCGGTTGATGGCGAATACACCTTGCTGAAAAAGCGCGCTTCGTCCTTCCACGGTACTGAGCTGGCGGGCATTTTGCGGGCCAACAATGTGGACACGATCCTCGTGACCGGGGTGACCGCATGTGCCTGTGTGCGCCAGACGATCTGCGACGGCATTGCAGACGGGTTCCGCCCCATCGCCGTTCGTGAAGCCATCGGCGACCGCGTTCCCGGTGCTGTTGCCTGGAACCTGTTCGACATCGACGCGAAGTTCGGTGACGTCAAATCGGTGGATGAGTGTGTCGCCTATATCGACAGTCTTGGCGGCGTGGCCGCCGCTGCCGAATAAAAAACGCAAGGCGCTGTCGGAAAGGCAGCGCCTTTTTACATTCTCAACAGGGGAAAAAGAACATGCAGATCCGGACAGTTTTCGCGACCACTGCGGCGTTGTGTTTCGCAGCCGGGACCACCTTTGCAAACGATGGTGCCGAGAAAACCTTCAAGGTCGTCGGGACCTGGGGCAATCTTTCCTCCTGGCAGAATGTCGAACAACCCTTCTGGGCCGACAGTTTGCCCGCAGCAACAAACGGCAAGATCGGGGGCGATGCCATTCCGATTACCGAAGCAGGGCTGAAAGGCACCGAGGTCATGCGCCTTCTAAGTCTCGGCGTGTTCGAGGTGGCGCATGGTTTGGGCAGCTACGTCGCGTCGGAAAACCCGGCAATCGAAGGGGCTGACCTTTCGAGCATTGCGACCGATTTTACCACCATGCGCGCCGTCGTCGATGCATATCGCCCGACAATGGACGAGCTTTTCCGGAATACCTATGGCGCGACAATCGTGGCGCTGCACCCATGGCCGGCATCAATGATATACTGCCGGGACGAGATTTCCGGTATTTCCGATCTGGAGGGGCGCAAGGTGCGCGTCCATTCCGCAACGCTTGGCGATTTCGTCGAGGGTGCGGGTGGCGTAACCGTAACGCTGCCATTCGCCGAAGTCGTGCCAGCGCTTGAAAAAGGGGTTGCCGATTGCGCAATTACCGATCCGGTATCGGCATTCAAAGCAAGCTGGCACGAGGTTATCAATCACGTATTCGCGCTGCCCGTCGGGTACTCGATCACTTTTACGGCCGTCAACGCAAAGCTGTGGGACGGGCTGGACGCAGAGACCAGAGAGACAATGCAGGCGGCCTTTGACGATATGGTGAATGACGGCTGGACACTGGCAGAATCCGAACAGGAGATGGGTGTCGGATGCCTGACCGGAACGGTCGACGAATGCACCCTTGGAACGCCGGGAGACGCCGTGCTCCACCGGCCAAGCGAGGACGACACAGCCGCCCGTCAGACCATTCTTGACGACTTCGTTCTGGCCCGCTGGGCCGACCGGTGTGGCGCCGATTGCGTCAACGCATGGAACGCGACTGCCGGGCAGGCCTCGGGGCTTGTTGCACCCGCGCCGGGCGGCTGATCCGGTATATCTGCCCGGACCGCTTAGCATAGCGCGGTCCGGGCTTTCCATCCGCCTCACAACCACGGAGAGAACATGTATCAAACGGCATTGTCATACGTTTTCCGGCTGTCGCTTTTTGCAGTCTGGATAGGCGGCTCCATGATGGTGCTGGCGGCTGTGATGGTGTCGGTGGATGTTCTTGCACGCAAGATCCTTGGCGTGACCTTGGGCGGTTCCGACGAGATTTCCGGCTACCTCTTCGCGGTCGCCACCGCCTTTGCCTTTCCCTACGCCGTGATGCATCGCGCAAATGTTCGCATTGATGTGGTTTACATGCGGTTGCCGGCGGTGGTCCGTGGTGCGCTGGACATCTTCGGACTGGCGCTGCTGACCGGTTTTGCCGGTGTCGTGACATGGCGTGCATTGGCGATGGTGGCCGTCACCTGGAAAAACAACTCCCATTCGATCACGCCATTGCACACACCGTTGATCCTGCCGCAAGGCCTGTGGGTTCTGGGATGGTGTCTGTTCTGTCTGACACTGGTGTTTCTGCTGGGCGGGCTTGTGGTGGCATGGCTGCGCGGTAATTGGGCAGAGGTACAAAAACTGGGTGGAGCCCTGTCGATGGAAGAAGAGATCGAGGACGAAACAAAAGGCGTCCTGCCCGAAAAGTCCGACCCCACGCCAGACCCGCGCCCCGTTGCGGAAGGAGTATAACGCATGCTTGGTTCCGCTTCAGGAATACTCTTCGGGCTGATCGCGCTGAGCGTGCCGATTGCCGCTGTGGTGGGCATTCTTGCCTTCGTGCTGGCCTGGCTCTATTCGCCCATGCCGCTCTATCTGGCGGCGGGCGACATCTTCTGGACCAACAGCATAGACTTCATCCTGATCGCGGTGCCGCTGTTCATCCTGATGGGCGAAGTCCTGCTGCGGGCAGGCATTGCCGAGCGGATGTATAACGCGCTGACACATTGGATTTCATGGTTGCCCGGCGGGCTGATGCATTCGAATATCGGGGCCAGCACCCTGTTTGCCGCGACCTCCGGTTCGTCAATCGCGACGGCTGCCACGGTCGGCACGGTGGCGATGCCGCAGATCGATAAAAACGGCTACAACCCGCGCCTGTTCATGGGCACGCTGGCCGCAGGCGGCACGCTGGGTATCCTCATCCCGCCCTCCATCAACATGATCGTCTATGCGCTGTTGACCGATACTTCGGTGCCAAAGCTTTACCTTGCCGGATTTCTGCCCGGATTTCTGCTGGCGCTGTTGTTCATGCTCACCGTCGCCCTGGCCTGTATCATCCGGCCCGCTTGGGGCGGACAGCCGGAAAAATCCAGCTGGCGCGCGCGCATCGCCTGCCTGCCCGACCTGTTGCCGCCGCTGGGGATCTTTCTGGTCGTCGTCGGCTCTATCTATGCCGGGATTGCCACCCCGACAGAGGCTGCATCCCTGGGCGTGGTCGCGTCCCTTGGACTGGCAGCGTGGACCGGTACGCTCAATATCACGATGCTGCGGCTTGCGCTGGAATCCACCATGCGCACGACAGCAATGGTGATGTTGATCGTCTTTGCCGCGATCTTTCTGAATTTCGTGCTCGCGGTGGTCGGACTGACCGACCTGCTGAGCGCTTTCATCAACGGTCTTGGCCTCAGCCCGATGCAGACGATGATCGTGATCGTCGTGGCCTTCATGTTTCTGGGCTGCTTCATGGAGGCGTTCTCGCTGCTTCTGATCGCGACGCCGCTTCTCGCGCCGATCGTTGCGGGGCTTGGCTTTGACCTGATCTGGTTCGGCATCCTGATGATGCTGATGCTGGAAACCGCGCTGATCACGCCGCCCATCGGGGTCAACCTGTATGTGATCCAGGGGGTGCGCGGGCGTGGGTCAATCAATGACGTCATCATCGGCGCGCTGCCTTTTCTGCTGGCGCTGATAGCGATGATTGCCCTGCTGCTGATTTTTCCGCAAATCGCATTGTGGCTGCCGGACACATTCGGCTGAAACGAATGAACAAGATGAACAAACAACCAGGAGGATGAAATGGCTCGAATTGGCGTAGATGTCGGGGGTACGAACACTGATCTCGTGCTCGAAACCGGCGCAGGTGTATTTTACCACAAGGTTCCCACGACCCTGAAAAACCAGTCCATCGGCGTTGTCGAAGGGGTGCAAAGCATCTGCAAGATGGCCGGGATCGAGCCGTCCGAGATTGAAACCATTGTCCACGGTACGACGACCGCGACCAATATCACGATTGAGCATAATGGCTCGGAATGCGGGATGATCACCTCGGAAGGGTTCCGTGATATCCTGCATATCGGTCGGCACAAGCGGCCGCATAACTTCTCGCTGCATTTCGACGTGCCATGGCAGAGCCAACCACTGGTCAAGCGACGCAACCGGATTTCGGTGGCCGAACGCATCGTGCCGCCGACCGGCGAAGTGCTGACCCCGCTTGACGAGGATGCCGTGCGCGATGCGTGCAAACTGTTCAAGAAGCGCGGCATCGAATCCGTCGTGATTGGCTTCATGTTCGCCTTCCTCAACAACGCCCACGAGCGCCGTGCGCGCGATATCGTGCTGGAAGAAATCCCCGAGGCCTATGTCACGTTGTCTTCCGAAGTGGCCAATGTGATGCGCGAATACGAACGCTTTTCGACCGCTGCAATGAATTCCTATGTCGGGCCAAAGACGGCGTTCTACCTGCGTGATCTGGAGGCCAAGCTGCGCGAGGCGGGCGTGGGATCCAAGTTGCGGATCATCCAGTCGAACGGCGGAGTGTCCACTGTCGAGGCCTGCGCCAAGCGACCGGTGCGCATCCTGATGTCCGGCCCGGCGGGCGGTGTCATCGGCGGCGCATCCGAAGGGGAAATGGTCGGGACCGGCAATATTATCACCGTCGATATTGGTGGTACCTCTGCGGATATCAGCACCATCCCCGAACATCAGATCAAGATCATGAACCCGCGTGACACCTATGTCTCAGGCCATCCGGTGCTGACACCGATGATCGACCTTGTCACCATCGGCGCGGGGGGCGGCTCTATCGCCTATATCGACGAGGCGGGGGGCTTCAATGTGGGCCCGCGTTCTGCCGGGTCAGAGCCGGGACCGGCCTGCTACGGGCGCGGCGGGACAGAACCGACCGTGACCGACGCGCAGATCGTGCTGGGTCGGCTTGATCCGGACATGGCGCTGGGGGGTGATCTGCAACTGGACGCAGAGCTGTCCCGCAAGGCGGTGGAAGAATATATCGCCAAGCCGCTTGGCATGAACGTTACTGATGCCGCGCTTGGAATTATCAAGATCATCAACAACAACATGGCGCTGGCGATCCGGTCCAATTCGGTTGCGCGTGGGGTCGATCCCCGCGAATTCTCGATCATGCCCTTCGGCGGTGCCGGACCGCTGCACGGCGTGGCCCTGGCCGAAGCGACATCGGCCAAGGACGTAATCGTGCCGGTCGCGCCGGGGATCACCGCCGCTGTTGGTCTGCTCAAGACCGATCTGCAATACGAACACACCGAAGCGCTGATCATCGAGCTGAACGCGGCCAAAGACGCGGAATATGCGCGGATAAACGAAGCGGTGGCGTCCTTGCGTGACAAGGTGGCGGCAGAGCTTGCCGCAGACGACATTCCGCAAGAGGCGCAAAAGATCGAGGTCATTGCCGAATGCCGGTATCATGGACAAGGCTTCGAACTGCGCGCCTCCATGCCTGACGGGCCGGTGACAGCAGAGACCTATCGCACCATCACCGACAGCTTCCACGACCAGCACCAGCTTGATTATGGCTACAGCTACCGCGATGCGGAGGTCGAACTGATCACCCTGCGCGCCATCGGATCGGCCTCTGCCCGCAAGATCGAGATCCCGAAGGTACAAGAAACGGATGGATCGAGTGTGGACCGTGCCTTGATGTTCGTGCGCACCACCACGTTCGACAACGGCCAGACGCTGGAAACCCCGCGCTATGACCGGTCCAAACTATATGCCGGTGACGTCGTGAACGGCCCGGCGATCCTTATTCAGCACAATTCGACCACGCTCGTTCCGCCGGGATACGCCGCCGAAACGCTGGCGCATGGCAACACCCGCATCCGCCTTGTCGGCGCGGCTTGAGAAAGGGAGAGACAGACATGAACGTCATGACCAAACCCGAAACAACCGAGGTGGACCCGATCTCTCTTCAGGTCATCCGCGGCGCGTTCGAGACCATAGCAGAGGAAATGGGCCATGTGCTTTATCGCATGTCCTTTTCTTCGATCATCCGTGAAAGCCAGGACCTGGGCGCGGGGCTGTTCGATACGGATTACAACACTTTGTGTGAAAGTGAATCGACTCCGATGCATATCGGCTCGATCCCCGGATACCTGCGCGGGATCGAGGAAACGCTCGAAGACGGCGAGTGGTTCGAGGGCGATGTGGTTGTCCACAACCATCCCTATTACGGCGCATCGCATACGCCAGACCTCGCCATCGTTGTGCCGGTGTTTTATGAGGGCCGTCTGGTCGGGTTTGCAGGCAACACCGCGCACCATGTCGATATCGGCGCGGCGACGCCCGGTCTGATCATCGACGTGCCGGACGTGTTTGCCGAAGGGATGTTGCTGGCGGGTGTAAAGCTCTATCGCAAGGGCAAGGCCAATACCGGGATGTGGAACTATATCCGCATGAACAGCCGCGCAGCACAGCAGCTTATCAGCGATATCGAGGCACAGGTCGCTTCAGCGCGTCTGGGTGCGAAACGGTTCGTCGAACTGATCGAGAAATACGGCGAGGATGTCGTCTTTGGCGCGGCCAATCAGCTGATGGATTATTCCGAGCGGATGACCCGCCAGCGGTTGTCGGAAATCCCCGACGGGGACTATGAAGCCGAGGGATTCCTGGACGATGACGGGCGCAACCGGGGCCAGCAGCTAAAGGTCAAAGTAACGGTCAAGGTGCGTGGCGACGCGGTCGAGGTGGATCTGACCGGATCGGCCGATCAAACGCCGACCGCCTATAACGTGCCATTCGAGGGCTCAACCAAAGTCGCGGCCTTCGCGGCGTTCCGCAAGCTTCTGCTTGATACCGCCACCTCCGAGATGCGCGTGCCCTCGAATGAAGGGTCGTTTCGCCCGATCAAGGTAACCGCGCCGCTGGGGTCGATCTTCAATCCGAAATTCCCGGCTTCGGCCGAGGCGCGGTTTACCCAGTGCAACCGCATGATCGACCTGATCATCCGCGCGCTTGCGCCGGTCTTGCCGGAAACGGTCATTGCGGGATCTTCGGCCTCGATCTCTTTCGCGGCCTATTCGGGCGTGCGGCCGTCGGGGGACTACTGGGTATTCCTCGAAGTGAACGAAGGCGCCTATGGCGGACGGCCCCGGTCGGACGGGCCGGATGCCATCGACAATCTGATGGCCAATACCCGCAACAACCCGCTGGAAGATCTGGCGATGCATATCCCGATGATCTGCGACCGATACGAGCTGCGCGATGACATGCCGCCGGGCGCAGGGGAGTTCCGGGGCGGTATCGGCGTGGTAAAATCGCAGCGTGTCCTGACGCCGGGCTTCATCACACATGAAAGCGAACGCCACACCGAAGCACCTTGGGGCATCTTTGGCGGCCATGAGGGTGCCGTAGGCAAGTGCCTGCTTTACAACTATGCAACGCCGGATGACGTGACCGAAATGCACTCCAAGTTTTCCGGACTGGAGGTCAAGGCGGATGACGTGATGGCCTATTACAGCCCCAACGGGGGTGGTTTTGGCAATCCGCTCAACCGCCCGGCCAAGAAGGTGCTGGAGGATGTGCTTGACGGGTTCTGCACGGTGAAACATGCCCATGACGCTTACGGCGTGGTGATCGATCTGGAGGAAGAGACCGTCGACATCGAGGCAACAAACAAGCTGCGCGATAAGATGCAGCGCCAGAACTGAACACAGCCCCGGTGCATCACGCACCGGGGTTTTTCGTCGAAAACCAAATAGAGACCGACAACAGGGGATCACACATGACCGTCGTAGACCGGGTACGAGATGCAGAACACGAGCGCAGTGCGCTTGTAGAGGAATCCATACTTCCAACGTTACAAGGCCAAAGACCCATCGGGATGCTGGGCTATGCCTGGATCTGGGTGGGCATTGCCGTCATCATCGCAACCTATTCACTGGGCGCGGCGGGCGTCGGGGGCGGTGTGCCCCTGTCCACCGTCATCATCACCATCGCGCTGGCCAATCTGGCAATCGGCGCCTTCATGATGCTGACGGCGGATATTGGCACCGAACACGGCCTGACCTTCGCCGTCTATCTGCGCGCGCCATTCGGTGTGCATGGAACGCATCTTCCCGCCATGTCGCGCGGCGTTGTGGCGGCAATGTGGTTTGGCATCCAGACCTATCTCGGCGCGCTGGCGCTGAACGGGATCGGGCAGTATTTCCTGGGCTTTGACAGCTGGGTGGTCTGGTACATCGTCTTCGCGCTTGTCCAGATCATCAACACGGCCTCGGGGATCAAGTCGGTGGAGCGGCTGGCCTCACTGGCGGCACCCGCGATCATCGGCATTTCGATCTGGATGTATTTCACGCTGGAAGGCGTGGCCGAAACGCAGGGCATCAATATCTGGACCTTCCAGGCCACGGGCGAGATGTCCTTGTTGGTGCTGTTCATCGCCAATATGAGCTTCTGGTCGACAATGGCTATCGACGTTCCGAACCTGACACGTTTCGTCAAGGTGCCGTCCGGCGAGCGTGCCTTTTTCAAGCGCAATCGTAACGTGTTTCTTGCACAGCTTCTGGCGCTTCCGGTCACGCAAGCCTTCATCGCCGGGCTGGGTGCGGTGTCGTTCATTGCCACTGGTAACTGGAACCCGATCGAGGTGATCCAGGGCGAAGGGCAGGGGTTGTCGCTGGTCCTGTTGCTGGCGCTTGTGGTGCTGGCACAATGGTCGACGAACAACTCGGCCAACCTGATCCCGTCGGCGCTGACCTTCATTAACCTTGCACCCAGAGTGATCAACTACAGGATGTCGGTTGTCCTTGCCGGGATCGTGGGCACATTGTGCTTTCCCTGGCAGATCCTGAACAATCTGTTCGTCTTTCTTGGCTATTATGGCGCATTCCTGTCAGCCATTGGCGGCATCATGGTCGCGGATTACTATCTGCTGCGCAAACGCCGGATCAACGTTCCGGATCTCTTCAAGCTTGACGGACAGTTCCGCTATGCGGGCGGGTTCAATCCGGCCGGATTGATCGCCTGGATCGTGGCAGGCGGGATCGCTGCGTATTTTTCGCAATATGCCTTTGTCATCGGCTTTCCGCTTGGGTTGGTTCTGTATGTGGTGCTGATGAAGGTATTGGTGCTTCACGCGCATCCGCAACAGGAAATCGAAAGCGGATATTCTGACGAGTATCTTGCAAGTTCGGAAGGCAAGAGCTGGGTTTACCTGGGCCAGGGTCAATTCGAGCGCCTGACCGAAGCTGAAGCGCAGGGCAGCGCGGTGGGCCGCGAAGACCTCTGACCGCTGCAAAGACACCTCCCCGACTGGTCGCGCCTTGGGGCGCGGCCTTTTTCATTGCATGAGCCGGACTGAACCGTGCCCCCTACCGGGAGGGATGCAGCAGGGTCGCTCCGCGGGCAATCGAGCTACGCGAGTGAGTGCCGGTTGCCTTATTGCCGGGCTAAGGCAGCGGCGACACCCCCAATACGACCGGATGTGCGGCAATCAACATCGCGTATAAGCCTGCGGACAGGATCCCCCGAATGACAGTTCCGCGCCAGGAGGCCGGGCTGGGTATCATGGGGCTTCTGGTGACGCGCTCGCGCAATTCTGCCCATTGATCCGGCCCCATCTCGCGCTTTCGGCGCCGGTCTACCAGCTTCATTCCCAGCAATGCGAACGCGCTGAACACGCCAAAAAGGATCACATGGGCCAAATCGCCGTTGGGCACGAGATGCGCCAGCGCCCACAGCGCCAACGCGGCCAGCAACGGATGGCGCAGCCAGCGGATAAGTCCGGGATGCGCCGGATCGAAGGTGTTGTTGCGCGCCCCGCCAAATGAAAACGGGTTGGGTCGGGCCGCCCCGAAACAGACCAGAATACAGACCGCTGCCATCGCGGTCATGGGCACCCATGCCTGCCAATTGGCGCGAGTCCATAGCTCGACAAATGGTGTCTGCGCCGCTGCCATGATCAGCCAGGCCAGCGCGACAAGCGAGATCATGGAATATGCGGTGCTGAACCCTCGTCTGCCGAGTATGTTCACAAGCCGCCCCTTGATCGCAGGCCGCAATGGCAAGCTGTGCATGATGAAGAAGGTTGCAAAAGCCGCAAGATAATTTGCCCAGCCCATCAGCTCTTTCCCGGTGTCGGTCGTAGCAGGGAAGGTCCGTACAATACGGCGAAACCTCCATAGGCGCAGATCCAGAACACCGCCGCACTGGTCAGGAATGGCAGGTCGGGCCAGATCGACGCGCCAACGCGGACCAGAACGGACAGGACCATCAAACCATAAAGCGCAACCGTGCCACGACCGGCTGTCAGCGTCTGCCCGGTATGTCCCAAGGTAGCGCGCGTCATCACGGCAAGTGTCATCAGCCCGGCGGCACCCGCCATCCACAGGTGCTGTGCCGCATCCGGCGCAAGACTGCCCGGCCACAGCGTCGCGCAACCAATCGCAACCGCGCCAAGCGGCACAAACCCGTATCCCGCGTGCAGCACCAGCACCAGAGGTTCCGATACGGTGCGCAAACCCTGCCACCGCGCCAAACGCAGTGCATGCAGGAAACCAATACCCAACAACGCGATGCCGGTCAGTTTTGCCATCGGCCAAAGCGTCCACACCACCAGCGTCCCGGCCGTGAGCACAAGCGCGATCCGGTCAAATCGTTGCATCGGTGGGGCAGGGCGCGCCGCGTCGTTGGCTTTGACCAGCCAGTTGCGGGTGAAGCTCGGGATGATCCGACCGCCAATCAACGCGATGAACATGACGATCGCGGCGGTGCCAAGACGCAAGCCGATGCCCTGTGCCGCGACACGCCCGTTGGCCGCGTCCAGAAAAAAGAGCGCATCGGCCAGCACGAAAAGGCTTAGAACGGCCAGTACCCCAAGATTGCGCCAGTTCCGACCTGCGATGATTTCGCGCAGGATCACAGCACCCAGTAGGGTCGGAAACGCCAGATCGATCAAGGCAGCGAAGCCTGCGGGCAAAAGCTCTGACAGCGCCACCGCCACGCGCCCGGCGAGCCAGATCAGCGCAAGCAATCCAAGACGCCAGCCGGTGACCGGCAACCGCCCGGTCCAGTTCGGCACCGCGGTCAAAAGAAAACCGGCTAAGATTGCGCCCAGTGTTCCAAAAAGGAATTCATGCGCGTGCCACGATACGGGATCGAATCGCGTCGGCAGGCTAAGTCGCCCCGCCAGCATCAGCACCCAAAGCATCATCGCGCATACGGCCCAAATGGATGCCCCCAGAAAAAAGGGACGAAATCCATAGGACAGAATTGCGGGGCCGGTCCACCGGCGCATGCTTGTCATTGTTCGTGCCGCCATGGGTGTCAGCCTGTGAGAAGGACCGTCGATGCGGTCGGCTTTGAAATTGCCACGGCAGCCATCAACGATCATCCGTTGCCGGTAGCGGATTTTTCTTGACCCAGGCCTCACCCAGATAAGGCATCGCGGGCGCGCCTTGTTCAGACGGCAGACCATAACTCAGCCCGCGCCCGATCCGGTGCGCAAGCGCGGACCAGGCCTGCGCCAGCGGTTGCGGCAGCTCTTGGTCGAGAACGGCGTCGAACAATGACAGCCAGACGGGAAAATGCTGCGATTTTACGTTCCCGGCGGCCCTGTGCACCTGCATCGGGTTGCCGTCATAACAGCGCTGAAGCAGCAGGGCGTTGCGCCAGAACCGACCGATCTTTTCTTCGTGGGTCGGCCAGTCGTCGACATGCGCGGCGAAAACTGCGCCGAGCGCCGGATGGCTTCGGACACGGGCGTAGAACTCGGATACGACCCGGTCGATCTGGTCTTCTGTGACGGGAATACGCGGCGGCATGGTCACGCCACGATCACCCAGACGACAAGCAGGCTTGCCACGAGGTAGACAAGCGTGTTGACCATCCAGCGGATGAGGGCGGCTTCGCCCTCCGGGTCAACCCCCAGACGTTCGCAGGCCTTGGTTCCCGGCCAAAGGAATAGTTCGGACAATGTCATCAACTTGATCCTTAATCAGTATTTCTGATGCGTAATATATAAAGCTTTTAAATGCGTATTGTAAATGCTAAATATATGTCATGCAGTTGGATAAGTTTACCGATTACGCCCTGCGGGTGCTGATGACCCTGGCGGTACGCGCGCCCGCGCGTGTGCCCACGTCCGAGATTGCCGCGCTGTACGACCTGTCGGATCACCATCTGTCCAAGGTCGCCACCCAACTGTCTCGCGAAGGGTTTGTCGCGTCTGAAAGAGGACGCAATGGCGGGCTGACCCTGGCGCGGCCAGCAGATCAGATCAGTGTCGGCGCGGTCATTCGGGCGATGAAGCGCGATGATCCGGTCGTGGAATGTTTCGGGCCCAACAAATCTTGCCTCATCCTGCCTGCCTGCGGGTTGCGCGATCCTTTGGCCGAAGCGCAAGAGGCGTTTTTCTCCACCCTTGATCGCTATACCCTTGCAGAGGTAACGCGTTCGCGCAGTGCGCTCGAGGCATTGTTGAAAGTGTGACGCAGAAGATGTCCCTCGGAACAGCGCATGTATCGGGGTCCAAAGGCATCTATCCCATGACAAACATGCCGACCGCGCCGCGTAAGCGCCAAAGTGGCGCTTGCAGCTATCCATACGGTATGCGCAATTGGCCCCGAACCTATCCAAGACACCAAAGCCGGTAAGACAGCCCCATGACCATCGTCACCCGATCCGGAACCCATCTGACCGTTCTTGCGGTTCTGGGTGTGACACATCTGCTGAACGATCTGATGCAATCGCTGATCCCGGCGGCCTATCCGATCCTCAAAGAAGCCTATGCGCTGGATTTCGTCCAGATCGGAATGATTACGCTGACCTTCCAGATCGCCGGAGCCATGCTGCAACCGGTGGTCGGCATGATCACCGATAAACACCCCGCGCCCTATTCACCGGTGGTCGGCATGATGTTCACACTGTCCGGCCTGGTCTGCCTCGCCTTTGCGCTGAGCTATGCGATGATCCTGGTGTCGGTGGCGCTGATTGGGGTCGGGTCGTCGATCTTTCACCCCGAAGCGACGCGTATGGCACGGTATGCCGCCGGCGGCCGTCAGGGTTTGGCGCAGGGGATGTTTCAGGTCGGTGGACAGGCCGGCGGGGCGTTGGGGCCGGTATTCGCCGCCCTGATCGTCGTACCGTGGGGGCAGCCCAGCCTGGCTTGGTTCGCGGTCATCGCGCTGGTGGCGATGATGCTGTTGACCTGGATCGGAAGCAAGCAACGTCAGATCAGTGCGGAATTTGCGGCCTTGCGGGCGCGCAGCAAGGCCAATCAGGTGGCGGTCAGTCATGCGCCCCTGACTATCGGCATCGGACTTGTGGTGCTGACGCTGCTGATGTTCACCAAGAATGCCTACAACGAGAGTTTCCGGTCATTCTACACGTTCTACCTGATCGAACGGTTCGATCTGTCGATTCCGGCCTCGCAGATGATGCTGTTCGTGTTTCTGATGGCCGCGGCGGTCGGTGTGTTGATCGGCGGCATGGTCGGCGACCGGATCGGGCGGTATCGGATCATCTGGTTCTCGATGTTGGGGCCGCTGCCGCTGACATTGATGCTGCCATATGTGGACTTGTTCTGGACCGGTGTTCTGACGGTGATGATAAATCTGATCATGGCCAGCGCCTTCGCGTCGATTCTGATCTACGCGATAGATCTGCTGCCCGACCGGATCGGACTGATCGGAGGCTTGTTCTATGGGCTTAACTTTGGACTGGGTGGCGTGGCCGCTGCGTTCCTGGGCGTGCTGGCGGACAGTTACGGGGTTGAGGCGGTGTACCGGTTCTGCTCGATCCTGCCGCTCGCTGGCCTGTTGGCGTGGTTTCTGCCACGGATCGACGACCGGCCGGTCTAGTCCGCGTGCCGCAGTGTATCCGTGCGGTCGGTTGCGTCATTCATGCAGAGATTCGTGGACGCGCGCGTCGTAACATTGAATACTGCCCTTGAACCAATGGGCATAAAGGCAAGCGAAAGGCCCGGACATGGAATGGCCTTGGACTTCCGGCGGTTCTGGCCGATATGAGAGGAACCTGTCAGACAGGTAGCGTTACGCGGATATGTCTCTTGCGCATACCTGACATGCCACTGACCGGATTGACCGGACGCCGGGATGTTTCTATCTCGACATGAAAGGCGGACCGCGATGGCGTCGCGGTGGGTGCCTTTAATCCTTTTCCTCCTGAACGCCCGGAATATGCCCGCGTCCCTCAGATGCGGTTCTGTTATGATGAGGTGTTGTAATGATCCAGAATTACGCTCTGCGCAAAATTGGTTCGCTGCCGATGTCGGATGCAACTGTCGGCACACTGCTGATGATCGTAGCGATGCTGTTGTTGCCGGTCGGGGATACGTTTGCAAAACTGCTGACCGGCACGATGCATCCGGTCGCAGTGGCGATGTGGCGGATTCTGGCGCAGGCTGTCTTTCTGATTCCGGTCGCGTTTTTGCTGCGCAAACGCCTGCGCGGTGCCATGTTCTCGCCGATCGTTGCGTTGTCGGGCGGGTTGCTGGTGATTTCGCTATCAAGCCTGATCGCCTCGTTCTCCGTGATGCCGATCGCCACGGCCATCGCCATCTTCTTTGTCGAGCCGCTGATCCTCACCGTTCTTGCGGGGTTGCTGCTGCGTGAACGGGCCGGACCGCGCCGCCTGATTGCCGTCGGCGTCGGGCTGATGGGTGCGCTGATCGTGATCCGTCCCGGGCTGTCAACCTTTGGCTGGGCCACCGCTTTGCCGTTGCTGTCGGCCTTTGCCTATGCGCTCAACATGATCGTACTGAAGCGGGCCTCGGTCACACGCTCGGCGCTGACGGTCCAGTGCGGTGCGACAATCTATGCCGCGATTGGCATGCTGGTTCTGGTCGGCGGGCTGTCGATGCAGGCCGGCGGAAACATGGTGCCGCCAGCTGGTCAGCTATGGGCCTGGGTTCTGATCCTTTGCGCCGGCGCTGTCGCCGCGACCAGTTTTGTTCTGATCGCCGAGGCATATCGCACGGCGGACGCGACAGCGCTTGCGCCGTTCCAGTATCTTGAGATCGTTACCGCGACGACGCTTGGATTCTTTGTGTTCGGTGACTTCCCCGATATGTTCACCTGGCTGGGGATCGCGATCATTCTGGGCTCTGGCATCTACATCTTCCACCGAGAGGGACAGGCGGACACGTCGGCACCACGGCGGAAGCGGGTCGCGCGTTGACAGAGCTATGCTGCTTGCGGCTGTCACGGGTACTCCAAAAGCCGGAATTAGCCACGCTGCACCTGCGACGTAGGGCTGGTCAATTACCCCTCCGGTTCGGGCAACACGGCGCGCCTGGTCGCAGCACTTGGGGTGGGGGCGCAGCGCATCCCGATCCGGCCAGCCGATCCCATGTCATCGGTGCCAGACCGAAGCGTTCTGAACCGCCCCAGCTATGCCGCCGGTGACGAGCGGGGCACCGTGCCCAAGCAGGTCATCCGCTTTCTCAACAGCCCATCCGGCCGCGCCTTGCTGCGCTCGATCTGGGCGGATGTATTCGCGCGCAAGCTTGCTCGAACCGACAAGAATGAAATTGCCCGTCGGGTTCGAGAGGCTGCGGAAATGCTCGGGCTTCAGCCCTATCTCGCACGCTATCCCCGTCAATTGAGCGGCGGTCAACGGCAGCGTGTGGCGATGGGGCGCGCCATGGTGCGCAAGCCTTCTGTGTTCCTGTTCGATGAGCCGCTTTCAAACCTAGATGCAAAACTCAGCGTCCAGATGCGCGCTGAAATCAAGCAGAACCATCAACGGCTCGGAACGACGACTGCTTATGTGACTCACGACCAGATCGAAGCAATGACCATGGCCGACAGGATCGTGGTATTGCAGGGAGGCAGGATCGAACAGATCGGGACGCCTCTGGATCTGTATGATCGCCCGGCAAACCTGTTCGTGGCCGGGTTTATCGGGGCGCCGGCGATGAACAGGTTCGAGGGAACACTGGATGGCAACGAATTCGTTGCCAAAGACGGCTCCCGCATTCCGCTTGGCATCAAAGTACGGAACTCCGACGGGCTGCCCGTGACCTTGGGCATCCGCCCCGAACATCTCCACATCGATGATGAAGGAGGTTCGGCGGAGGTTTTGACCGTAGAGCCCACGGGGCTGGACACGCAAGTCATCGTTCGTTTTGCGGGCAAGAAGGCGACCTGCATCTTCCGACAGCTTTCAGACCTGCCACTCGCTGACCGCACGGACGCGATCGAGTGCCTTCTCCAAAAGGTGCGGTGAAGAGATGGATGCCAGTGCACAGATCGACATTTCGAGAAGTCGAACACATCAGATACGTTGCGTGGCCGGATCTGGCCGTCGGAATCAAGTATGCAATCTGTTTGCGCGTCGGAATTTCTCTGGCCGCCGCTACAGATCTGCCATTGATCGTATACGAGGTGCCGGGGCGCGCCGGTAGACCACTCCCCTTGGGCTCGCTCGAGCGCATTCTTGATTTGCCGAATGTCGCGGGGATCAAGTTCACCTCAACCGACCTGTTCAAGTTCTTGATGTTGCGTCGCCGCCGGCATGCTGAACTATTTTACCGTCGCCTCGGCGATGCTCGGTTTCTGATCCGCACTCCTCTCAGTTTCGCCCATTAGGCTCGGGCGCGGCAGCTTCCGGATCTGGCTCGATGCGCGGGTCGAGCGCCAATGCCGTGGGTGAGCTGTCAGGAAGCGGCACGAATTTCTCGCGCTCTGCCTCTGGCAATTGGGGCACCGAGCGAACGTTGGACAAGACGAAAAGCGCGTAGGCTATTGCGATCGCGGATTCGAAGACAAAGAACGATGAAGGTCCAAAAGCCGCCATCAGTCCCGAGGTAAGCAGTGGGCCGATAGTCGCGCCGATGGAATAGACCATCAGCAAGCGCCCTGACGCCGCCACATAATACTTGCGATCCAGCCGGTCGAAGGTCTGGGCGACGCAAAGCGGATAAACGCTGCTGATCGCGCCGCCAAAGGCCAGTGCCATGACCATCAGCGCGATCAACGAAACCCCGTTCGCGATCGAGATCGACAGAAGGCCCCATGACGCGCCCACGGCGATCAGGATGCCTGACATGACGATGCGCCGGTCAAACCTGTCCGCCAGCATCCCGATGGGAACCTGGAAGGCGAGGCCTCCCAAGACCACGACCGACATGAACATGGCCGCTTCGGATACGCTGAGGCCGATCTGGCGCGCAAAGACGATGGCCAGCCCGTAGAACGATCCGATCAGAATGCCGGCAACGCCGACCTTGGAGGCCGCGAAAATCTGTCTCACCCCCAGAACCCGGATATCGCGAAGATCCGGCTTGCCCAAACGCGTCATCGCAATGGGAATGAGTGACAGGCCGATCAGCACCGCAGACAGATCCAACAGCTCGCCATCGCCAACCGGGGCGACGTTCACCAATGACTGACCCAGTGCCATCGCAACATAGAAAGCCAGCATATAAAACCCGAGAACACGCCCGCGGGCCTCGTTACTGCTGCGCTCGTTCAGCCAACTCTCGACCGAGGTTGTCATGCCGGCAATGCAAAACCCGTTGATGACCCGCAGGATCACCCAGGCGGTCGGGCCAAAGAAGGTGTCATAGGCCAGACAGGTTGCGGCCGTCACCGCCGCAAAGACCGAAAACGCGCGAATATGGCCGATCCGCAGGATGATAATTTTCGACCGGAACCCGCCAAGAGCCAGCCCCAGATAATAGGCGGCCATGATCGCACCGATCAGCGCGACAGGATAGTCAGCAGCTTCCATGCGGAGCGGGAGCACCACACCGAGCAGACTGTTGCCCGCTACAAACGCTGCTGTTCCGCCAAGAAGCGACCTTACCGAAGCCAGCGTTTCGCGTATGTTCTGGGCCATGGTGTCCATCCCGATTTCTTGTCCCATCAAGAGAGTCGGGACCTGCAACCTGTATAGCGCGAATCTAGGATGTGTACGTTGGTCATGCAAAAGCCCCGGCCTTGGCCGGGGCTGCATCGAGGCTCGATCACCTCATGCGGGTCTGTGTGGGGCGGCTGGTGGGTCTCCGGTCAGGCCGGCCATTGCGCTCCGTGTGTGGCACGCAAGGGGTGAAGTTCAGATCGGAGCACCATCGTCGAGCTGACGCACGACGCGCGGGATATCCCCGCGATAGATGCCGATATCCCGCAATTCCCGATCGGACAGGGTGTGGAGTTGGTTCGCCGTTTCACGACGTTTCCACGATCTTTTCATTGTGCGGACCAGCCGGCCCAGAACGCCGGTGGCATTTTCGTATGGCCATTCATGCGCTGCCTGCCGGACCATTTCACGGGTGATATATGCGGACATGTCATCCTCCAATTCAAAACTACTGTTGCCGCGACGACGGCAGCCGCGAATTGGATGTGGAACGCAAAGGTCCAACCCCCGCTTTCGGAAGCCATCGTCCTGTTCATGTGGTCGAAGAGAGATCAAGAAACCCCGAGGCGCAGACAGCACAATGGCTGGCCCGCCCGGGGTTACCGGCGGTTCAGTAGCCTTCCCGCTTTCGGCGGGAACCTCATATGGAAGCTGAACTTCGTCATGCGCTACATCTGGTGTGCGTCCAGCGCATTTTCAAGCCTGCTCGGGCCGGCTGTGCCTTTTCTGCCACTTCTCGGATCAGGGCCAGGCACTGCTTGGTCGCGGCCCATCAGCGTCCATGACGCCGGACCGAAACGCTTCCGTGTCGATTGATGCTTGCGCTCCGGGCAACTGGGATATTGCAACCTTATGGATATTATCCTGCTCACGACCACTATTGCGTCGTTGTTCCTGCTGGTCGGCGCGGCGGATCCGCCAGCGCGCTATTTGCGCCTGCGCTACGCGGTGACGAATTGACAGGTGATCCCCGCCCGGTGGGCGCTTACTGAAGTTCGGCAAGCGCCCTCTTGATCTGCTTGAGCATTTCCGCCCGATCCTCACCTTCCATACCCTCATCGGTGGCGCGCATGTAGCTTTTCTTGTCGTCCCGCCATTGTTCGAGCATCGTGATCTTTTCTTCGCGGCTCACCGTATCGTCGCGCAACAGCGCGTCCGGTGTTTCATATTTTCCGAAATACGGCACGGCAATTCTCCTTCGAGTGATTTGAGCGAAGGTTAACTTAAGATAAGTAAAGGCAACAAGAGGTCTGTTACTGGGCGGCCGGTTTGCGAAGCTGTTGGAATTGTCCGAGCATTATTTCCGAGTGACTTCAGGCAGGTCTTCGGCCAACATGACGAGGCTGCGGATGAAAAACCGGGAGGGCGTCGATGTTACTGAGCATGCATGAGCAGGAACGGCTTATGGTCTACACGGCCGGCAAGCTTGCGCTGGAGCGCAAGGAGCGGGGTCTGAAGCTGAACCTGCCCGAGGCGACCGCGCTGCTGACCTCCTATCTTCTGGAAGGGGCACGCGACGGAAACACGGTCACGGACCTCATGGAGTCAGGGCGCAACGTCCTGAGCCGCGAGGATGTGATGGAAGGCGTGCCGGAAATGATTGCGCAGATCCAGGTCGAGGCGACATTCCCCGACGGCACCAAGCTTGTCACAGTGATGGAGCCGATCCGATGACACTCAAACTCAATCCCTTCGCCCAGCTTGTGTCTGACAACAAGGATGCCGCCCGGGCGAAACATGTGTCCGACGATCCGGGGCGCGAATACGACCAGACCAGTTCCGACGCGCCCGAGCAGACGAAATCCTCGGGTGTCAGCGCGCCCAGCACACCGCGCCGCCCTGGTGGCGGCACGCGTCAGGCACCGCGTCGGCAGTCCGAGGATGTGCTGGATGAGGTACGCGATCCGCTGGTGCCCGGCGAGATCCTTTACGGGGAGGGCGATGTCGTGATCAACGAGGGGCTCGAGGTAACGACCATCCGTGTCGCCAATACCTCTGACCGTCCTATCCAGATCGGTTCGCATTTCCATTTTGCCGAAGTGAACGCGGCACTGGAATTCGACCGCGCCGCCGCCTGGGGCAAACGCCTTGCGGTGCTGTCTGGCGGTGCCGAGAGATTTGAACCCGGTGCCGTGGCCGAAGTGAACCTGGTACCCATACAGGGCAAGCGCATCGTGCTTGGCCTGCGTGGCCTGTGCAAAGGAGATCTCGACAATGCAAAGGATTGATCGCCGCGAATATGTGGCCTCTTACGGGCCGACCAAGGGCGACCGGATCCGGCTGGCTGACACCTGCCTGACCATCGAGATCGAAGAGGACCGCTCCGGCGGGGGCGACGAATCCGTTTTCGGCGGCGGCAAGTCGATCCGCGAATCCATGGGGCAATCCTCGCATACCCGCGCTGAAGGCACGCCCGATCTGGTCATTACCGGGGCAGTCATTCTGGATCACTGGGGGATCATCAAGGCCGATATCGGCATCCGCGACGGGCGGATCGTGGGGATCGGCAAGTCAGGCAACCCCGACACGATGGACGGGATCGACCCCGCGCTGGTCATCGGCCCCTCGACGGAGATCATGGCAGGCAACGGGTTGATCGCCACCGCAGGCGCGGTGGACACACATGTGCATTTCGTAGGGCCGCAGATGCTCCAAGTTGCGCTGGCCGCGGGCGTCACGACCGTCACCGGTGGCGGCACCGGTCCGACCGAGGGGTCCAAGGCGACGCTGGCCACGCCCGGTTCCTGGTGGATGGAGCGGATGCTGGAAGGCTTCGATCCATGGCCCGTCAACGTTCTGTTCCTGGGACGCGGCAACACCATGTCCAAGGAAGCGATGTGGGAACAACTGCGCGGCGGTGTCGGCGGCTTCAAGGTGCATGAGGATTGGGGTGCAACCCCCGCCGCCATCGACGCCTGCCTGTCGGTGGCCGAGGAATCCGGCGTACAGGTCGCCATCCACTCGGACACGCTGAACGAGGCAGGCTTTGTCGAGGATTTGCTGAAGGCGGTCGCTGGCCGCACCTTCCATGCCTTCCATACCGAGGGCGCGGGCGGCGGGCACGCGCCCGACATCATCTCAATCGCGGGCGAGCGGAACGTGCTGCCCGCTTCGACCAACCCGACACGGCCCTTCACGAAAAACACCGTGGCGGAGCATCTGGACATGGTGATGGTCGCCCATCACCTGAACCCGCAGGTGCCAAACGACCTGGCCTTTGCCGAAAGCCGGGTGCGGGCGGGCACGATTGCCGCCGAGGATATTCTTCAGGACATGGGCGCGATTTCCATCATGTCGTCGGACGCGCAGGCGATGGGCCGGATCGGTGAAACGGTCATGCGCACATGGCAGACCGCGCACCAGATGAAGAAGCTGCGCGGCTCGGCTCCCGGCGACGACCGCGCCGACAACCATCGGGCGCGCCGCTACGTGGCGAAATACACCATTTGCCCCGCCGTGGCGCACGGGATGGAGCGCGAAATCGGCTCCATCGAAGTGGGCAAAAATGCCGATATCGTGATGTGGCAACCGGCGCTGTTTGGGGTGCGACCCCACACCGTATTCACCGGCGGCATGGTGGCCACGGCGGCACTGGGCGATCCAAATGCTTCGATCCCGACACCGCAGCCGGTGATGGAGCGGACCGGCTTCAACGTCCATTCGCCCGCGTCGGGTGCCACCAGCCTCGCCTTCGTTTCGCAGGCGGCGATCGACGACGGGTTGGCGGACCGGATCAACACCAACCGCAAATTCGTTGCCATCGAGAGCACGCGCGGACGTGGCAAGGAGGACATGCCGGAAAACACCGCCCTGCCGAAGATCGAGGTCGATCCCGACACCTATTCGGTGAAAATCGACGGCGAGATCGCCGATCACGAACCGGCCGATGAAGTGCCGATGGCACAGCGATACTTCCTGTTCTGAGATGGAAACCGCCGGCATGGAAAGGCAAGCAGCCCTGTTGCTGCTGGCGGATGGTCGTCTGCCAGCAGGCGGCTATGCCCATTCCGGCGGGCTGGAACCCGCTGTCACGGCGGGGTTCGTCGCCGATATGGCGGGGCTTGAGAAATTCCTGATTGGCCGCGCGGAAACCACCGGGTTGATTGCGGCCGCTTTTGCGGCGACGGCTTGCGCGCGGGCGGCCGCCGATGATCTTAGCGATCTGGAAACACTGGCGGTGGAGCTTGACGCGCGTACGCCATCGCCCGAATTGCGCAAGGTCTCGCGCGATCTGGGGCGACAATTGCGCCGCGCCATGAGCAGTATCCATCCGCATCCGTTTTTTGCTGCTCTGGGCACTGCGCCGCATCAGCCCATCGTGATGGGAGTCGCGGCGGCGGTTCTGGGTCTTGGCCCGCGCGATGCCGCGCTCGCGATCCTGCATGAAAACAATTCCGGCGCGGCGGCAGCGGCGGCCAAGCTGATGCGGGTCGATCCGTTCGATGTGCATGCCATCCTTGCCCGGATGACGACACGGCTGGATGCGCTGGCGGGGCGGGCCGCGGTGGCTGCGGAGGGCGCTCCCGCCGATCTGCCGTCGCCCGGCGCACCCTTGTCCGACATCGCCGCCGAGCATCACAGGAGGCGGGATGTACGACTCTTCGCGTCATAACCCGACCCACGGCCCCATCGGTGCCATGTCCGCGCGCGCGGTGCTGTCCAGCGAGCTTGGCCCGAAGGGCAGCAGCCGTATCGGCACGCTGCGATCCGACGGGCCTTTGGTCCTTCGCAAGAGCAATCCCAAGGGACCCGAACCGCTGGCCCATCGGCGGCCCGACGTTGCCCGCGTCGCGCTCGCGGCAGGAACAGCAGGACCGCTGGGAGGGGACGATTATGCGCTCGACGTGCTGGTTGGGGCAGGCAGCACGCTGGTACTGCAAGAGGTCTCGGCCATGCTGGTGCTGCCAGGGCTTGGTGGCGCGGGGTCGCATATGGCGATCAGCGTGACCGTGGAGGCGGGCGCAACCTTCATCTGGCTGGCCGAGCCGATCATCGCGGCGCATCGCTGCAACCACCGCCACGATGTGCGGATCGCCCTTGCGCCCGATGCCCGTATGATCCTGCGCGAGGAGATGCTTTTGGGCCGTCATGGCGAAGCCGCCGGCGATTTCGCAAGTCGGCTGCGCGTCACGCGTGGCGGCGCTGCCCTTTATGACCAGCAGATTAATTTCGGGCCCGGGAGCGATGGTTGGGGCGGGGCCGCCGTGTTGGGGAAGAACCGCGCGGTCGGCTCGGTGATCGCGGTCGATCCCGACTGGTCCGACGCGGTGCCCGCGGCATTGCCCTATGACACGAACGCCGCCCTGACACCGCTGGCCGGGCCGGGCGTCGCCATCGGCGCGGTCGCACCCCACAGCCTTTCCCTGCGCCATCTTCTGACGCGCGGCATCAACGAACTCGGGCCCCCCTGGGCCATCTGAAGGAGACCAACCCATGCATGACGAGACCACAACAGCCCCGCAAGCCCGTGCGCTACGCCTTGGCGTTGCCGGTCCCGTGGGCACCGGCAAAAGCTCGGTGATCGCCACGATCTGCCGACACCTGCGCGACGAGTTTGCGCTCGGGGTCATCACCAACGACATCTATACCGACGAGGACGCGCGGTTCCTGAAATCCGAAGGCGTGCTGCCCGAAGAGCGTATTCGCGCCGTCGAGACGGGCTCTTGCCCGCATACCGCGATCCGCGATGATGTGACGATGAACCTGATGGCGGTCGAGGACATGGAACGCGATTTCGCGCCGCTCGACATCGTTCTCGTGGAAAGCGGCGGCGACAACCTGACCGCGACATTCTCGCCCGCGCTGGTGGATGCGCAACTCTTCGTGCTGGACGTGGCCGGCGGCGGCGATGTCGCACGCAAGGGCGGACCGGGGATCAGCGGTGCCGACCTCCTGGTCATCAACAAGATCGATCTTGGGCCGTATGTGGATGTGGATGTCGAGCAGATGGTCACCGACGCCGAAAAGGCCCGTGACGGTGGGCCGGTCCTTGCGCTGTCGCGGAAACATCCCGATACGGTGGAAAAACTATGCGACTGGGTACGCGAGATGCACAAGACCTATGCCGGCGGCGGCCACATTCCCGTCGATCCTGGTCCGATGGCACCGCATCATCATGCGCATGACGACGGTCATACCCATAGCCACGAATAATGGCCGGGATCAGACGGACGAAGTGACTGCAATCTGAAAGGTGCCGATGGACAGTCTGGGCTGGCAGATAAAACATGCACTGCGCATGGTCGTGTCTGGTTCAGGTGCATACCTACTGGTGTTCTCGCTTGGTCTTCAGGTGGATTTCTCGGCGGTCATAACCGCCATTTTCGTCACCCAAAGCAATGTCGGCGGGTCGTATCGCGTCGCGGTCGAGCAGTTCTTCGCGGCGATTGCCAGCGCGATCTGCGGAGCGGGCGCCGCCGCGCTGATTCTGCCGCAGGATCCTGCATCGACGGCCATCGCGCTGGTCATCGCCCTGACGCCGCTGGCCCTGCTTGGTGCCCGTTCGCCCGGTTTTCGGGTCGCACCGATCAGCGCCGTCATCATCCTGCTGGAAGGGCCGGGATTCGAACTTCATACGCTGACGCTCGCCCTTGACCGGGTGCTGGGTGTCGCGCTCGGCTGTGGTGCCGGTGTGGTGGTGTCCCTGACGGTGTTTCCCGCGCGCGCCTTGTCCGCCGCTGTTGAAACCGCCGGTCGGGTCACGGCCTTGCTGGCCCGGCAGATGCAGATCCTATCAAGGAACGAGCCATCGCTTCGTGGTGAACACGGCGCTCTTGCGGCGCAGGTGCGCGAAAACCTCGTGCGGCTTGATGAACTGGTGGAGGAAGCCGAGCACGAGCGACGAGGAAGATCCACACGCTATTCCGGCACACCGCGCCTGCTGCGGGCTCTGCGGAGACTGCGCCACGATACGGACATGCTACGGCGGGCAGGCCGCGATATCAGCAGTGACGCGCTGCCAGCCAGCATTGCCACACCTTGGTGCGAGGCCGCGGGTAGCGCCGCCAAAACCTTGCGCGGTATTGAACGCCTTCTTGCCGGCGGGAAAGTTCCCGAGGATTTCGACACACTCACCCCCGCCGTGCGCGCCTATCTCGGCACCTTGGAGGATATACGAAAAAGCGGCGAGGCGGCGACGCTGCCGCCCGCCACCCTTCGGCGCATGTTCGGGATCGGGTTCACGCTAGATCAGTTCCGGCGGGATATCGGCGACATGATCGAGATCGCACAAGAGGTGCCGAAGCCAAGGCCCGGTCTTGTCGCGGCGATGAAAGGCTGGCGGTCGGCACGCGGCTGATGCAGGCGCATTGGGCCGAACGACTTGCCGAATTTCGCGACAAGCCCTACGGGACATCGCCTGCGGGGCTTTATTACTTCCCGTAGGGTAGTAGCGCCGCGCTCAGCCTTCGCCGACCCCCTTTTCGATCCTTTCGCCCAGCGTCTCGTCGACGTTACGCCAATACTCGAACGCGCGTTTCAGCACCTTTTCGGATACACCGTCCTTGAGGTGGCCGACGACATTGCTGACCAGCCGGTCGCGGGCGGCATCATCCAGCACATCGCGCACCAGGGTGCCGGCCTGCCCCCAGTCGTCGTCATCCTCGCGCAGGGTATAGGCTTGGCGAACCATGTCGCCATCGGCATACCACAGTCCGGCATCGTCGGTGAGCGAGGGATCGGCGGCCGGTCCGCCGTAGGAATTGGGCGCATAGACCGGATCCGAGACGTTCTCGACCCGCATCGCGCCATCCTTGCTATAGCTGTGGACGGGTGATTTGGGTCGGTTGACCGGGATCTGCTTGTAATTCGCGCCCAACCGCGCGCGGTGCGCATCCGAATAGGAAAAGCCGCGCCCCAGCAGCATCTTGTCAGGGCTCAGGCCGATGCCGCGCACCAGGTTGCTAGGTTCGAACGCCGCCTGCTCGATTTCTGTGTGGAAATCGGTCGGGTTGCGGTCCAACGTCAGCCTACCCACCTCGATCAACGGATAATCGGCATGGGGCCAGACCTTGGTCAGGTCGAACGGGTTGAAGCGATAAGTCCGCGCATCTTCGAAGGGCATGATCTGCATCTTCAGGGTCCAGCTGGGATAATTCCCGTCGCGGATCGAGTTGAACAGGTCGCGGCGATGGTAATCGCCGTCGGTGCCGGCCAGGCGGTCGGCCTCTTCCTGGGTCAGGAAATCGTTGCCCTGATCGGTCTTGAAGTGGTATTTCACCCAGAACTTCTCGCCATCCGCATTGACCCACATGTAGGTATGGCTGGAAAAACCATCCATGTGCCGCCAGGTCTTGGGAATGCCGCGGTCACCCATCAGCCAGGTGACCTGATGCGCCGATTCCTGCGAGAGCGTCCAGAAATCCCACTGCATGTCGTGGTCGCGCAGACCCGAGTCGGCGCGGCGTTTCTGCGAACGGATGAAGTGTTGGAATTTCATCGGATCGCGCAGAAAAAAGATCGGCGTGTTGTTGCCGACCATGTCGTAATTGCCCTCACTGGTGTAGAATTTCAGCGAAAAGCCGCGCGGATCTCGCCAAGTGTCGGGGCTGCCCTGTTCGCCGGCAACGGTCGAAAACCGGATCAACGTATCGGTCTTCGTGCCAGGCTGAAACAAGGCGGCCTTGGTATATTTGCTGACATCCTGCGTCACTTCGAAATGGCCGAACGCGCCTGCCCCCTTGGCATGTGGCTGGCGTTCGGGGATGCGCTCGCGGTTGAACTGCGCCATCTGCTCGATCAGGTAGTGGTCGTGCAAAACGATCGGGCCATCGGCACCGATGGTGAGCGAATGCTCGTCACTAGCGACTGGAATGCCCGCATCGGTCGTGGTGGGTTTTTTGGCGTCGTCGGTCATGGTCATATCTCCTCACGCTTACGGTACACCGAATCTCCGACAAGCCTAGCAGGAATCAGACTTCTTTTGTGGGCGCTCCTGTTTCAGCGGCAATAAGGAGCAACAGCCAACAGCGGGATCGTCAGCGCGAGAGGCAACCATGACCGGCGGCGGGCATGATGAGCACTCACATCGGCATTCCGTTCGGCGACTGGATGGGCCACTCGGTTTTTGGCTGAGGGCAGTTTGCGTTGGCAACGCCGGCGGTCTGGATCCGTCGCCCTTACTTCACGCGCGGCTGGCGTCGGCCGTGAACCCATGAGGTATTTGGCATTACATGCAATAATGACGGCAATATTATCGCCCTGCACCGCAACAAATAGACACTCCATATCGGACGTAGGCAAACGCGAATACACTGGAGGCACAGAATGGGTACCCAGCTAGTTTGAAGGCTGAGCATACGCTCTGCGGAACACAAAGGAGCGCGCTGGCGTTTAACCCCCGGACCTAGCACGTCCCCATCTTGACCCAAGAGGAGAATGATAATGTCTGTCAAACTTGCCATAATCTACTATTCCACCTACGGCACCAATCATCAGATGGCCTCCATCGCGGCCGAAGCGGCAAAGGACGCAGGTGCGGAAGTGCGCGTGCTGAAAGCGCCGGAAACTGCACCCGAAAGCGTTGTAGCGGGTCAGGACGCGTGGAAAGCACAGGCCGAAAAGACAGCAGATATCCCTCAGGCATCCGTCGAGGACATGGAATGGGCGAATGCCTATCTTATCTCCGCCCCCACCCGGTTCGGCGTCATGGCCAGCCAGATGCGCGCCTTCATCGACACGCTGGGCGGCATCTGGAGCAAGGGCGGTTTGGCGAACAAGCCGGTTTCGGCGATGACATCCGCGCAGAACACCCATGGCGGGCAGGAAACGACGCTGATGTCCTTCTATGCCACGGTCATGCACTGGGGCGGGATCGTCGTAGCACCCGGCTATACCGACGAGGTGATCTACAAGACCGGCGGCAACCCCTATGGCTACAGCCACAATGCTGGCGAGGATTTCTCGGACGAGGCCAAAACCGCCATCGGCCATCAAGCGCGGCGTCTGGTCGAGATTGCGGGCAAGCTGGCCTGAGGTTTGCCTGCCGCAATCAAGCCCGCATTTTCTGAAAGGATGAACACATGATGGAACTTCACCTCGATGGAGCTTTGAAATGAGCTAGTCCCCATGCCCCGATCCTGTCTTGGGGGACGCCGAAGGTGTAGATGCCATCGAAACCCTGATCGTGCCGCGCGCTGTCGACCTGGGCGAGATGGAGGTGCGTCGCGCGCTGCCGTCGACCAAGCGTCAGATGGTCGGGCCCTTCATCTTCTTCGACCAGATGGGACCGGCGGAATTTCTGACCGATCAGGGGATCGACGTACGTCCGCATCCGCATATCAACCTTGCCACGCTGACCTATCTGTTCGAGGGCGAGATACTGCATCGCGATTCACTGGGAACCGAACAGACCATCCGCGCCGGTGCGGTGAACTGGATGAAGGCGGGGCGCGGCATCGTTCATTCCGAGCGTACATCGCAGGAGCGCCGGAACACCGGCCAGCGGCTGTTTGGTCTGCAGACATGGGTGGCCTTGCCCGAGGCCGACGAGGAAACCGCGCCCGATTTCATCCATTACGGGGCGGACACATTGCCGATGCTCGACAGCGACGGGATCAAGGCACGCATCATCGCGGGGGAGGCTTTCGGGCAGAAAAGTAGTCTTAAAACGGCGTCCGAAACCCTCTATGGCGATGTTGAATTGCAGGCGGGTACAAGCGTGCCGATCGATGCCACCTATGAGGAACGTGCGCTTTACACGATTTCCGGCGAGATTGAGATCGCGGGCGACCGGTTCGGCAAGGGCCAGCTTCTGGTGCTGCGCCCCGGCGATGCGATCACGGTCAGGGCCAGCAAGGCCGCACGGTTCATGCTGTTTGGCGGCGCGCCGATGGGCGGGCCGCGCTATATCTGGTGGAATTTCGTGTCGTCCCGACCCGAACGTATCGAAGCGGCGAAACAGGAATGGGCCAGGGGCCGGTTCGACACAGTGCCGGGGGACGAGGCCGACTTCATCCCGCTCCCTGAGAGCATCGGCAAACCGCGCCGCGCTTCCGGTGGGGTCCGCTACCCCTGAACCTGAGACAGGAAAGGGCGCAACATAGCGCAAACGATCCCCGGCCTGCATCACGGCACTGTCATTCCCGGCGCGCCGGATCCCGAGCGATACGTGAAATGCGCTCCCAGCGACAAAAATATTCCGATAATAGACGTTATGTTAACTACCGGGGAGTGTATCCCCTTGACATGCGGCGGTTCCTGAGCGGTGTTTAGGCAAGGACGAACCGGCGACACACCTCCAAACCCCGGTGTCGCCATCACGCATTGGTATTTCAGGCATATTAATCCCTAAACGCGTCGCTAGCTGTTTGCCCAGCCGGTCCTGAGCGACATGCCAAGCGCGCTTGGAGACGTTGATCATCGGGACGCGGTTTGGCCCGCAACGCGGTGAAGGTCACCCCAATCGTTCAAAAACCACCCATATTGCGTGCCAGGATGCAAACTCTGGACAAGCTCTCATAACCGTCTTTGATAAGAGTGTAGCGGGTCACTTTGAAATTTTGCGCCTCGCTTTTTCGCGGTAGGCGCAATGGCCGCACGGTCCGGCGGCTCCCTGCCATCCGTGCGGTTGTCGCTCATCTCGTCATCCAGCCACCATCCACGGTGACACAGGACCCGGTGACATAGCCGCTGGCCGGTGCACAAAGAAATAGCATCGCCGGTGCCAAATCCTCGGGGCGGCCCCAACGACCTGCAGGAATCCGTTCAAGAATGGCAGAAGCGCGATCGGGATCGTTCCGCAAGGCTTCGGTATTGTCTGTGGCGATGTATCCCGGCGCAATCGCGTTTACAGTGATGCCGCTGCCCGCCAGTTCGTTTGCCATCGCGCGCGTCAGCCCGAGGATGCCATGTTTTGCGGAGGTATAGGACACCACGCGGATACCGCCCTGAAAGGACAGCAGCGAGGCGATATTGACGATCCGGCCCGCAATGGAAGCGTTCACCATGCGCCGGGCGACCGCCTGGCTAAGTGAAAACGCGGCGGTGAGGTTTATCTGCACCACGGCGTCCCAGTCCTCTTGCGAGAATTCGAGCAAGTCCTGGCGGCGAATCTGGCCTGCATTGTTGATCAGGATGTCGACCTCATCGACGGTGTCGCAAAACGCCCTGACTGCGGCAGGATCAGTCAGATCGACCTGATGCTGTTCGAAATGCCGGCCCAGAACGACAACTGCCTCCGCCGTCTCTGGCATCGGCTCCGAGCCGAGACCGATTATGTCCGCCCCCGCTTCGGCGAGCGTTTCGGCGGCCAGGCGTCCTAGGCCGGTGCGGGCACCAGTCACCAGCGCCCGTTTGCCAGTCAGGTCGAACATCCGCGCGATGCCGGTCATCGCATATCCTCCATCGGGACCATGTCCATGTCAGCAAAAGACTGATTGTCTCCAGCCATCGACCAAATGAATGTATAGCATGCGGTGCCCGCGCCGCAATGGATCGACTGGGCCGGCGACAGCACCGCTTGTGGGTTGCGCATTATCAGGTTCTGGGTCGCACGCGGACGGCCCATAAGATGATTGACAAACGCGCCCTCGTCCATGTCGAAATAAAGGTAGGTCTCCATCCTGCGGTCATGGAGGTGGGCCGGCATAGTGTTCCACAGGTTGCCGGGTTCAAGTCGGGTCAACCCCATCAGCAATTGGCACGTCGGTACGATATCAGGCACCAGATACTGGTAGAGCTTGCGCTCATTCGAGGTTTCCCGACTTCCCAACTCTTTCAGGATCGCCTCATCCTGCGCGGCCATGCCAAGGTACAGCACGTCAAAGCGGCTAACGCGATAGATCTCGTTATCCGAATTGATTGTGGCCGGGCCGCCAATATTGATCAGGCCAAGTTCCCGACGTTCGAGGCAACTATCCGTTCCGACCAGTTCCGCAAGGTCCGGTCCAAAGCCAATCGGCGCGTCGGCCGGTGAGATACCGATCAACATGTTGCGGTCATAGTGAGGCAGCGTGGCCCTGATTTCCCCCAGGACGAACAGGTCTTCGATCACGAAATGGCGTCGCAGGTCGTCATGACCCAGCGCTTTGGCCTGTTCATAGTGGATGGCATGACGTGTCTCGATGCGCATGGCGATACTCCTCGGCGGGTTGGTCTTTGATCGGGTTCGGCGTTGGAGGCAGCTTCAAAATCATACGACGTGCTTGGACAGCAACCGACGCGGTTCGGGGCCTGCATCGATATTCCGGTTTGCCAACGACGGGAACAATCAGTAGTATACTAGTAGTCCACTATATTGGAGCATGCCATGAATCGAAAGCCAAAAGTACTGATCCACGGGACCGGATTTGCCGGACAAGGCCACGCCGAAGCTTTTCGGAGCGCTGGTTCTGAAATTGTCGGCATTGTCGGACGGACAGCCCATGTCGTAAGCGACGTGGCCAAGAAAATGAACATTCCCAATGTAGGCACCGACTGGCAAGAGGCGTTGAGGGCCTGCCAGCCGGACATCGTCTCGATCGCCACGCCGGGTGGCGCACATTACGAGCCGATCAAGCAGGCCATCGAATTCGGCTGTCATGTGTTCTGCGACAAGCCGATGACGGAAAGCGCTGAAACAGCGGTCGGACTATACGATCTTGCGAAGGAAATGGGCGTCAAGACCGCCTATGCGGCCAGTTTCCGCTACACCCCGAGTGTCCTGCACGCCAAGCAACTGGTCGCTGATGGCGCGATCGGTGAACCGGTCGAGATCGAGTGCATCTCCCACTTCAATCTGGAACGCGACATCCCCTTCGGCTGGTCACACCGCAAGGAAGACGGGGGCGGTCGGCTGAACAACAATTTCACCCACACATTGTCGATTGCCATGGCAGTGGTGGGCGAGAAAATTCTGAATGTCATGGGCGAGGTCCGCGACGATCTGGGCCGCGCGCCGATTGTCGACGGTGTGCACAACTTTGCCACGCGACGGAATTTCATTCCCGAGGACCTGACTGATCCGTCTCTGGAGTGGGGCGAAAGCAACGTGGAATGGTCTTATACCGTTATGGCGCAGCTTGAGAGCCCGTTTGCGCAGAAGCCTGTATCGGTGCTGTTCAAACACGGCGGGCTGGTGCCGCGCTTTCATGACGATCACATAGTGTTCTACGGTACCAAAGGCGCGATCTTTATCAAGGGCCACTACGGCAGTGGCCAGTTGTCTTTGTATGGTGCGGACAAGACCTGGAAAGATCTGCCCTTGCCTGCCGAAATCGCCGATACGGTGCCGGACGTAAAAGGCGACACCGAGCAGTGCTGGCATTACCTGGCCCGCGAATTCGTCCGTGATATCAGCGGCGAAACAGTCGAGCCCTATCCGACCTTCAAGCAAGGCAGCCAGTACCAGCAGATCATTGAGATCATCCGCAGCAACGGCAACTGGACAGATGTGTCCCGGTTGGCATGAGGAGCGTAAAACGATGAAAATCACAGATGCCAAGGTATTCGTGGGTGGCCCTGCAAAGAACTATGTCACCCTGAAAATCGTGACCGATCAGGGCGTTTTCGGTCTGGGCGATGCGACGCTGAACAACCGCGAAACCCTGCCCGCCGCCTATCTCCGTGACTACCTGATCCCGAACCTGATCGGCATGGATCCGCGCCGCAGCGAAGACATCTGGCAGTTCCTCTATCGCGGTGCCTATTTTCGCCGCGGACCGATTGCCATGGCCGCGTTCGGGGCGATCGACATGGCACTGTGGGATATCAAGGGCAAGCTGGCGAACATGCCGCTCTACCAATTGTTCGGAGGCAAAAGCCGCGACGGCGCGATGGTCTATGCCCATGCGACCGGCTCTGACCTCGACGATTTGATGGACAGCATCGCCCATTATGTCGAACAGGGCTACAAGGCCGTGCGGGTGCAATGCGGCATTCCCGGTATGCCCTCAGCCAGTTACGCCGTCCCCGAGAGCAAGGGCGAAGGAAAGCACTACATAAGCGATTTCAGTGGCATACGCCCAAAGGTCGAGGTCTGGGACACCGGGCGCTACATGCGTTATATGCCCGGTGCGCTGGCCGAAATCCGCGCCCGGTTCGGCCCCGAACTACATATCCTGCACGACGTGCATCATCGCCTGACCCCTCGCGAAGCGGCGGAGTTTGCAAAGGCGGTCGAACCTGTCGGGCTGTTTGTCTGTCGTCATATAAAATGGGACATCAGAGCGGCTTGAACATTGGAGGCTCTGGTTCGGTTGTTTGATTGATTATGCTGCTTGTTTTTGATGT
>NZ_FWYD01000028.1 GCF_900176485.1 Primorskyibacter flagellatus | reverse complement strand
AGCTCGATCTCGTCGCGCTGGCGGCCAAGCTCGCCCGTGATCGCGGCAAAAACATCCGCGTCACGATCAGCAAGCGGTTCAGTGAAAAATCCAGTATTTCGAGGCGGAACGGTCATAGGCGGTCACTCCGGTTGCGGGGGTGCGTTTGGAAAGGATGCCAGTTCCTACCCCACGTCAGCCAAAGTGCAAAGATCGTAAAGCGACAATCCGGATCATTCAGTCCGCCAATGCTGGCTCTTCGAAGAAACTTGTGTTTGTTTTGGAAGTGTATCGTCTTGTTTCAGGAAGAATGCACCTTTCATGCCCCTTCGAATCGCCTTTTGCGCCAGCGATGCGCCACTTGCCCGTGCAGCGCTTGCCGCCTTGAGCCGTCAATATGGCGATCATGCCGAACCGCATGCCGACGTGATCGTGGCCCTGGGGGGCGACGGGTTCATGCTGGAAACGCTGCACCGCACCCGTGACCTGCCCGCCCCGGTTTACGGCATGAACCGAGGCACGGTCGGTTTTCTGATGAACGAATACAGCGAAGCGGGCCTTGAGGAACGGCTGGCCGCAGCGGAAAAGGCCGTGATCAACCCGCTTTTGATGCAGGCGGAAACCACCGATGGCACGCGGCATGAGAATCTTGCGATCAACGAGGTGTCGTTGCTGCGTGCGGGCCCGCAAGCGGCGCATCTTCGGATCAGCGTCGATGGCAAACTGCGCATGGCCGAGCTGGTCTGCGACGGAGCGCTGGTGGCCACCCCCGCTGGATCGACCGCCTATAACTACTCGGCGCATGGCCCGATTCTGCCGATCCGGTCGGATGTGCTTGCCCTGACGGCGGTTGCGCCTTTTCGCCCACGGCGTTGGCGTGGCGCGCTGCTGCCAAAATCGGCGCATGTCCGGTTCGAGGTGCTGGAGCCGGAAAAGCGACCGGTGATGGCAGACACCGATGGGAAATCCGTGCGCAACGTGTCCGTGGTGGACATCCACTCGGACGCGTCAGTCGAGCATCATATCCTGTTCGACCCCGGTCATGGACTGGAAGAAAGACTGATCCGCGAACAGTTTGTTTGATGGTGTTTACGCTCTGAGGGGCATGCTTCGACAGCGCCCGTCCACCTCAAAACCTGTCGCAAAGCTGGGCCGCTCAAACGAATGACGGTGCCCCATTGCTGGGGCACCGTCGTCTCGTCATAAAAAAATACTCGTTCAAATCATACGCCGCACGGAGGCGGATAAAGGTTTTGCGCATACACAGGGTCTTGATCTGGTACCGCGGGACTGGTGCGGATGCGGCAATTTCTCCCTGTGACCGGCTTTGCTTCTGAGGTGTTGGGCCCTCGGTCCGCTCTGTCGGCTGCCTCATCATATTAGCGTCACCCTGACGCTTTGTCGCCCCAGTTTAGCCGGGTAAATCCGCCGATATTATGGTAATTCGTGCAGGTGAGACCTTTGGACCTGTAAGAAACATCAGGTCCGGCAATGGAAAGCGCTCAAATATCGAATTCTCATCGAAATGAACGGCCCAATGATTCGGATTTTCCAGAATCTGCCTGCGATCTCCATTATTCTTAAAATATCAATGGGTTAACTCATCTCTTGCGTCTCGACGCTGCGCGCATGAGCCTTCGCTTCAAGGAAAATATTCACCGTCGAGGCGTTTAAGCGTCTGGCGTCGCAAGGCTTTTTACGGGTCGGACACGGAAGACCGCATTCTGACGCCGATCAGAAGCACGCATGACGCCATATCGCATCACACCAATTCACCCCACAGGTCATACTCGCCGGCCTCATCGACCTTGACCCGGACAATATCGCCAACGGACAACGCGTCGGTCCCTGCGTCGATGAACAGATTGCCGTCAATTTCTGGCGCATCGGCTTTGGTGCGGCAGGTCGCGATGCCCTCCGCATCAATATCGTCCACGATAACCTCTTGCGACGTGCCGACCTTGGCCTCCAATTTGGCTTCGGAAATTGCCTGCGCCTTCTCCATAAACCGGTTCCAGCGATCCTGCTTGACCTCCGCGGGCACATGATCCGGCAGGTCGTTGGAGCGCGCACCGGCGACGTTTTCATATTGAAAGCAGCCGACCCGATCCAGTTGCGCCTCGTCCATCCAGTCCAGAAGGGTCTGGAACTCGGCCTCGGTCTCGCCGGGATAGCCGACGATGAAGGTCGAGCGCAGCGTGATGTCCGGGCAGATGTCGCGCCAGGCGGCGATCTCATCCAGTGTTTTGGACCCGGCGGCAGGCCGCGCCATGCGTTTCAGGACATCAGGATGCGCGTGCTGGAACGGGATGTCGAGATAGGGCAGCAGTTTGCTGTCCCCCGCCCCGGCAGCACCCTCCATCAAGGGGATCAGATTGCGCACGAAGGGATAGGGATAGACGTAATGCAGCCGCACCCAAGCGCCCAGCGACCCCAGATCGCGCGCCAGATCGGTGATATGCGCGCGGTGGCCACGGTCCTCGGCATGGCGGATATCCAGCCCGTAGGCAGAGGTGTCCTGCGAAATCACCAGCAGCTCTTTCACGCCGTTCTCAACCAGCTTTTCCGCCTCGCGCAGGATGGCATGGGCCGGACGCGAGGCCAGCCGTCCGCGCATGTCCGGGATGATGCAGAACTTGCACTTGTGATTGCAGCCCTCCGAAATCTTCAGATAGCTGTAATGGCGCGGTGTCAGCTTGACGCCTGATGCGGGCAGCAGGTCGATGAACGGGTCGGGATCGGGCGGCACGGCGATATGCACCGCGTCCAGCACCTGTTCATATTGATGCGGGCCGGTCACCGCCAGAACGCGCGGATGCACCCCGGTGATATAATCGGGCTCGGCGCCCAGACAGCCAGTGACGATCACGCGGCCATTTTCGTTCAGCGCCTCGCCAATTGCCTCAAGGCTTTCGGCCTTGGCGGTGTCCAGAAATCCGCAGGTGTTCACAATCACAGCATCCGCGCCGGAATAGTCGGCAGAGATGCCGTAGCCTTCGGCGCGCAGCCGGGTCAGGATGCGCTCACTGTCCACCAGCGCTTTGGGGCAACCAAGACTGACCATGCCGATTGTCGGCTGGCCGACACGGCGGCTGTCATCATAGCGCGCACGCGGCGCAAGGTCAGGGCGGAGATTCGGAGGGTTCTGCGTCATGTGCCCTCTTACAGCCGGACTTTGCGGCAGAAAAGGGCGAAGACGATACCATCTCGCTTGCGTGCAACACGCCTTCGCGTCACGCTACGCGCAAAACCCCATGGTAATCGGTAAGGGAGCAGCCCGATGCGCCTTGTATTCCGCCTTCTTTCTGCGGTCGTCATCCTGATTCTTCTGGCCGTCGTCGGCGTCCTGATGCTGCCAGGCGAACGGCTCGCGCATCTTGCGTCGTCGCAATTGTCCAAGCAGCTGGGCCGCGAGGTCACGATCCAGGGCGATGTCTCGCTGACCTTCTGGCCAACGCTGTCGATCAGCACCGGTCCGTTGGAAGTCGCGAATGCCGATTGGGCCGGGGACACCCCGCTGCTCAGCGCGCAGGCCGCGCGGATCGGAATGGACGCGGCTGCCCTGCTGTCAGGCGACATCACCTTTCGCATGATAGAGGCCGACGCGCCGCGTATCACGCTGATCACCGACGCAGACGGCCGCGGCAATTGGGAGCTGTCGACGACAGAGGCCAACAAGACCGAGGCCGCGCCTGCCCCCTCGTCCGATCAGACCCCCACCATCCCCGTCTTCACACTGGACCGTCTGCGGCTAAGCGATGCGTCGCTGCACTGGCGCGCGGCGGGTGCCGATCCAGTGGTGATGGAGGGTGTCGAGCTTGACCTTGCATGGCCCGACCGCGAGGGCCCGGCGACGTTTGACCTGACATTGCGGCCCGAGGGCGACCCGGTGCGCATCGCCGCCACGATCGGCCGCCCGCAGGCGATGATGACCGGGGCCACCGGACCTCTGGTCGCCTCGCTGGACGCGCCGGGCGGCACGGCGAAGTTTGACGGCACGTTCGGCACCAAGCCCGAAGCGCAAGGAGCCCTGTCGCTTGATCTTGCCGATACCGCGCGGTTTCTGGCCGCGCTCGGCATTGCGGGCGTTGATCTGCCACAGGGTTTGGGGCGCAAGGCCAGCGGCACGGGCCAGATCACCCTGTCCGACGGCAACAGGTTGGCCTTGCGTGACGGAAAACTCACTCTGGATGGCAACAGATTGCAGGCCGCCGCTGACATCGCGTTGGCGGCCAAGCCGCGCATCACCGCGCGCCTCAACGCCGATGCGCTGGATTTCTCCGGCCTCGCGCAGGGGGGTGCGGGCGGCAGCGGCGGGTCCGGTGGCGGCTCTGGCGGGTCTTCCGGCTGGTCCACAGCCCCCTTCGACGCATCCGGCCTCGCCGCCTTTGACGGAGAGATTTCGCTGGAGGCCGGAGCCATTGATCTTGGTACGCTGAAGCTTGGCAAGACTCGCACTGTAATGACGCTCGATCGGTCGCGCGCGGTTTTTGCCCTCAACGAAGTGCGTGCCTATGACGGCCTGGTCACCGGCGAATTTGTTGCCAACAACCGCAACGGCCTGTCGGTCGGCGGCAAGCTGCGCGCTTCCGGCGTCGAGATGCAGACGCTGCTGAAAGACGCCGCGGACGTCAGCCGGTTCTCCGGCAAGGCCGACGCCACGCTGAATTTCCTTGGTGTCGGGCAAAGCACTGCCGCGATCATGTCCTCGCTGAAAGGCGACGGGTCGGTGAAGGCCGGCCCCGGCAGGATTTCCGGCATCGATCTGGATCAGCTTTTCCGCGCGGGCGGTGTTGGCGGCGGCACCACCGTCTTTGATACGCTCACCGCCAGCTACACCATCGCGGGCGGCGTGTTGCGCAACAGCGACCTGCTGATGTCCCTGCCCGGCATCACGGCCGAGGGCGAGGGCAAGGTGAACCTCGGCGCGCGGACCCTGGATTATCTGGTCGTCCCGACGGCGCTGAATGCACGCGACGGGCGCGGGCTGGCCATCCCGGTCCGCATCAAGGGGCCGTGGGGCGCGCCCGCCATTCGCGCGGATATGGGCGAAGCGATTGACCGCAACCTCGCCGAAGAGCGCAAGGAACTGGAAGACAAGGTCCGCAGCCAGGTCAGCGAGAAGCTGGAGAAGGAGCTGGGCGTCACGGTCGAACAAGGCGACAGCATCGAAGATGCCCTCCAACGCAAGCTGGAGGAGGAGGCCGCCAAAGGGCTGTTAAGGCTGTTGGGGAAATAGGCGGACAAGCGGGCGCAGCTCTGCGCCGACCGTCACGCTGTGGTCGCGCGAGCCACCCGTCAGGTCCGACGCTTGGCCCCTGGCCCTGCCCTATTTCTTCTTCAGCGCGTCCAGCAGCGCCGAACCGAAAGCGCCCGGTTGGTCCGGTTTGCCTGCGGGCTTGCTTGAATGGCTGGAGGCACCTCGCGGCCCCTTGCCCGGACCGCGGCCACCGCCATTACTGCCTTTGCCGCCGGGGCCACCCCTCGCCGCGCCTGGGGCGGCATCACGCTCTGCCTTTGCAGACCGGGCAGAATCCCCGCCATCCTTGCGCATCGTCAGCCCGATGCGTTTGCGCGGCACGTCCACCTCGGTCACGCGGACCTTGACCACGTCACCGGCCTTGACCACCTCATGCGGGTCTTTCACGAAGCGGTCGGCCAACTGGCTGACATGCACCAGCCCGTCCTGATGCACGCCGATGTCGACAAATGCGCCGAAGGCCGCGACATTGCTGACCGTGCCTTCCAGAACCATGCCGGGCTTGAGATCCTTGATGTCCTCTACCCCATCGGCAAAGCTGGCCGTCTTGAATTCCGGGCGCGGGTCGCGGCCGGGCTTTTCCAGTTCCGACAGGATGTCGCGCACGGTGGGCAGGCCAAAGCTGTCATCGACGAAATCCTCAGGCTTTAATCCGCTCAGCGCGCCACTATCGCCCATGATCGACCGCAGATCGCGCCCGCAGGCTTTCACGATCCGGCGCGCCACGCCGTAAGCTTCGGGGTGAACCGACGACGCGTCCAGCGGTTCCTTGCCGTCCCGGATGCGCAGAAACCCCGCGCATTGCTCGAACGCCCTTGGCCCCAGCCGCGCGACTTTCAGCAATTCCTTCCGGGCCGCGAATGCCCCGTTGCTGTCACGATGCGCCACGATGGATTCCGCCAGACCCGGCCCAAGGCCCGAGACATGCGCCAGCAGCGGCGCGGAGGCGGTGTTGAGATCCACGCCCACCGCGTTCACCGCATCCTCGACCACCGCCTCCAGCGATTTGGACAGGCGCGATTGGTCGACATCATGCTGATATTGGCCGACGCCGATGCTTTTGGGTTCGATCTTGACCAGTTCGGCCAGCGGGTCCTGCAAGCGCCGCGCAATCGAAACGGCACCGCGCAAGGAAACGTCCAGATCGGGAAACTCCCGCGCCGCCAGTTCCGACGCCGAATAGACCGAGGCGCCGGCCTCTGACACCACAACCTTCGTGGGCTGTTTCACGTCCGCTGGCAGCAATTTCAGCGTCTCGGCGACCAGCCGTTCGGTTTCCCGGCTGGCAGTGCCGTTGCCGATGGCAATCAGATCAACGCCATGGCCCTTGATCAGCCGCAGGATCGCCTCTTGCGCGCCGCGCGTGTCGTTCTTGGGCTGGAACGGATAGAGCGTGTCCGTCGCCACCACCTTGCCGGTGGCGTCGATCACCGCCGCTTTCACGCCCGTGCGGATACCGGGATCAAGGCCCAGCGTCGCGCGCGCGCCCGCCGGTGCCGCCAGCAGCAGATCCTTGAGGTTACGGGCAAAAACCGCGATCGCCTCGTCCTGTGCCCGCGCGCGCAGATCGCCCAGCAGTTCGAACATCATCGACATGGACAGCTTCACCCGCCAGGTCCAGCCCGCCATCTTGCGCAGCCAGACGTCCCCTGCACCATCGGTGCGGCATTCCAGCCGCGCCGCGACCATGCGTTCGGCCCGCTCGGCGCCCTCTTCGGGGTCGGGCGCGATATCCACCGTCACCACGCCCTCTTTCGACGCGCGCAACATCGCCAGCGCCCGGTGCGAGGGCACATCCGCCCAACGCTCGCGGTGATCGAAATAATCCGAGAATTTCGCGCCGTTTTCTTCCTGCCCCTTGACCAGCTTGGCCGTCAGGAATGCCTCTTTCTGCATGAAGGCCCGCAGGTTGCCCAGCAGTCCCGCATCTTCCGTCAGCCGCTCTGCCAGAATGTCCCGCGCACCTTCCAGCGCCTGCTTGGTGCCTTCGACGGCCTCGGACAGATAGCCTTTTGCCAAGGCCTCCGGATCGGCAGAGCGGTCAGCCAGAATGCCCTCCAGCAACGGCTCCAGCCCGTTTTCGCGCGCAATCATCGCCTTTGTCCGGCGCTTGGGCTTGTAAGGCAAGTAGATGTCTTCCAGCGTCGCTTTGGTCTCGGCGCTGGCGATGGCGCGAGCCAGATCGTCGGTCAGCTTGTCCTGTCCTTTGATCGACTCCAGAATGCTCGCGCGCCGCGCTTCAAGCTCTCGCAGATAGGCCAGACGGTCGGCCAGATTGCGCAACTGCGTATCGTCCAGACCGCCCGTCGCTTCTTTGCGGTAGCGCGCGACAAACGGCACGGTTGCCCCGCCATCCAGCAAGGCAACAGCGGCGTTGACCTGCCCCGGCTGGGCGCTGATCTCTGTGGCAATGGTCCGGGCGATGCGATTACTGGTGTCCACGGGGCGTCTTTCTGTCTGGCTTCGGGACGTCCGTCATACCGCTACGCCACGCGCGCGCCAAGGGGTCTGCGCGACCTCTCGCCAAAGCGCGACCGCCGCAAGATTTCATGCACTACCGGCCATCCACAGATCCAACTTTAGGCGCGTCGCAAATCCTGTGCAGGCGTGATATGTCCACTCTGCACTTATTTTGAGCGGAAGACATGATCGCGCATAATCACGTTCAGGAAATAGAAAGCGTTCTGGACGGACGTACAACCGGGCGGGACAGTCAGGTGTCGGATTCCTGGAAGCGCTGCGTCGAGGTTTATGGCATGGACCCGTCCCGTGCCGACCCTGCGCATATCGTGACCGAAACGGAACTGCGCGAACATCGCATGCAGGCTGAACGGATGATCGCCTCCGCGCGCTCGGGCCTGCAAAGCCTTTTCCGGCAGGTTGCCCGACAAAATTATACCGTATTGCTGACGGATGCCAAAGGCGTCTGCGTCGACTTCTTCGGCGACCGGAACTTTGAGACTGAACTGCGCGGCTCGGGGCTGTTCATGGGCGCGGACTGGTCCGAAGAACTGGCCGGGACCAGCGCGGCGGGGGCCTGCATCGTCACCGGAGAACCAGTGACGATCCATCAAGACGACCATTTCGGCAACGCACACACCGCGCTGTCCTGCACGGCGGCACCCATTTATGACAGTATGGGCCAACTGGCCGCGGTGTTGGACATCTCGCTGTTGCAGTCCCCTTCCCCCAAATCCAGCCAGAACCTGGCCATGAGCATGGTGACGGCTTCGGCAAGGCGGGTCGAAATGGCCAACCTGATGGCCCAAAGCCGCCGGGAATGGGTGCTGCGGCTGTCGGCCAGTCCCGAGTTTCTGGACGTCGATCCAGAGGCAGCGGTGACGCTGGACGGCTCTGGCCGGATCATCGGTTTTACCCGCGGTGCCGACAAGCTGTTCCGAGGACATGCGCCAACGCTTCTTGGCCAGCGGATCGATTCCTTTCTGGCTTTGTCAGTCGACGATCTGCCTGATCTGATGCGGGACCGGCCGACCGAGGACCGCGTCGTCAACATGCCCGACGGCGGCGCATTGTTCGGTCATGCCATCGCGCCACAGGCACCAAGATCGACGGGGGCCGTGACCCGCAGGCTGCAACGCAAAGGCGGATCTCTGGCGGCGCTGGCGGGGCCGGACCCTGAAATGCAACGTCTGCTGATGCAGGCCGAGCGGCTGGCAACCACGGATGTGCCATTGATCCTTTCAGGGGAAACCGGCACGGGCAAGATGCGGATTGCGCGGGCGCTACATGTGGCCACGGGAAAGGATCGCGACCTGATCACCGTCGAATGCGCCGCGCAGACGCCGGACAGGCTGATCGAGGCCTTGGGGCCACCCGGCCCGATGCGCGCAACGCTTATCCTGCGACGGATCGAGGAGCTTCCACCGGATGTACAGGCACTGCTGTCGGCGCTGCTGGACGAACGCCCCGGTTTGCGCCCCGTGGCAACCAGTTGCGTTGATCTCGGACAGGCTGTCCATGAGGGCCGTTTTCACAAACCTCTGTTCTATCGAATTTCCGGGGCTTTTCTGTCTGTGCCACCGCTGCGGAAACGCCGGGATCTGGATTGGTTGATGGACCGGCTATTGCGGCGGCGGGCACCGGACGAGCTGCGGCTTTCACCCTCTGCAAGGGCCGAGTTGGCAGGTCGCGTCTGGACGGGAAACCTGCACGAGCTGGAGCGGGTTCTGGATGTGGCCGTCACATTATGTGATGGCGATGTCATCGACCTTCCCGACCTGCCTGTTCCGGCAGATTCCGGGCCGGTCGCGCCTGAAGAGGACTCGCTAGAGGATGTCCTGGAGGCCTGCGGCTGGAACATGGCGCAGGCGGCGCGACGGCTGGGCGTCAACCGCTCTACCGTAATGCGGAGGGTGCGCCGTTCCGGATTGGCCCTTCCGCTCTGACACCTCGTGTTGCGCGCCGTTGCGCGTGCAACACCCTGCCGTTCTTTCCCCGGACTTCCTTGGTTATCCTGCCGATAAAGCTGGCATCCGCCGCATGATATATCACAGGATCACGCAATAGAGGCGCGAATGAGGAGGATACGCGATGCTCGATACAACCGTGACAACCCGCACGCAGCAGGTGCTGGACACATTGAACGCCGCTTTTCCGGATGGCGATGTTGACCGAATCAAGGAACAGTTCGCCACTGACAGCTACTGGCGCGACCTGGTGGCCTTTACCTGGAACCTGAAGACAGCAGAAGGCCCGGAGGAGATCGGCCAGATGCTGGACAGCCAACTGGCGTCGGTGAAGCCCCGGAACTTCAGCCTGCAAGACGGCGAGACACCGACCGAGGAAGACGGCGTTACCACCGCCTGGATCACCTTCGAGACCGAGGTCGGGCGCGGCTGGGGGCTGATGCGCCTGAAGGACGACCGGATCTGGACGCTTCTGACCGCGTTGCAGGAACTCAAGGGCCATGAGGAACAGCGTGGCACACGCCGTCCGATGGGGGCGCAACATGGTGCCGGCAAGAACCGGACCACCTGGAAGGAAGAACGCGAGACGGAAACCGCGAAGCTGGGATATGACACCCAGCCCTATACCGTCATCGTCGGTGGCGGTCAGGGCGGCATTGCGCTGGGTGCGCGCCTGCGTCAGCTTGGCGTGCCGACCATCGTTCTGGACAAGCATGACCGTCCGGGCGACCAATGGCGCAAACGCTACAAATCGCTCTGCCTGCATGATCCGGTCTGGTACGATCATCTTCCTTACATGAAATTCCCCGACAACTGGCCGGTCTTCACGCCCAAAGACAAGGTCGGCGACTGGCTGGAAATGTATACCAAGGTGATGGAACTGAACTACTGGTCCCGGTCCGAAGTGATCAAGGCCAGCTTTGACGAGGCCGCGAACCAATGGACCGTCGAGGTCAACCGCGACGGCGAAACCGTTATCCTGAAGCCCACGCAACTGGTGCTGGCAACGGGCATGTCCGGCAAGCCGCATATGCCCGAATTTCCCGGCATGGATGATTTCAAGGGCGAAATCCAACACTCGTCGCAACATGACGGGCCGGATGCCTGGACCGGCAAGAAGGTTGTCGTGGTCGGGTCGAACAATTCGGCACATGACATCTGTGCCGCGCTTTGGGAACACGATGTCGATGTGACGATGGTGCAGCGATCCTCCACACATATTGTCCGGTCGGATACGCTGATGGATATCGGCATGGGCGCGCTTTATTCTGAAGAGGCCGTTGCCAATGGCGTGACCACGGAAAAGGCGGACATGATCTTTGCCTCCTTGCCCTACCGGATCCTGCATGAATTCCAGATCCCGCTTTATGAACAGATGCGCGAACGCGATGCCGAATTCTATGCCGGTCTGGAAAAAGCCGGGTTCGAACTGGACTGGGGGGATGACAACTCAGGCCTGTTCATGAAGTACCTGCGCCGCGGTTCCGGGTATTACATCGATGTGGGTGCCAGCCAGTTGATCATTGACGGCGAGGTCAAGCTGGTCAAAGGCCAGGTTGATCATTTCGAGGCAGATGCCGTCGTGCTGTCAGATGGCACGCGGCTTGAAGCGGATCTCGTGGTGATGGCCACCGGCTATGGGTCGATGAACGGCTGGGCCGCGGATCTGATCAGCCAGGAGGTCGCGGACAAGATCGGCAAGGTCTGGGGGCTTGGCTCGGACACGACCAAGGATCCCGGTCCCTGGGAGGGCGAGCAGCGCAATATGTGGAAGCCCACGCAGCAGCAGAACCTGTGGATGCATGGCGGCAACCTGCACCAGTCCCGGCACTATTCGCTGTATCTAGCCCTGCAATTGAAAGCGCGGTTTGAAGGGCTGGAAACACCTGTCTACGGCCTTCAGGACGTCCACCACCTGCGCTGAGACACGCGCCACTCCGGATTTTTGACCGGAGACATATCAAACAAGCTTCTTCGGGACAGACGTTCCGAAGAAGCACATCGGCACACCGTTGCCACGTCAAAGCGATTGCCGAGACCACGAAAGGCCCGGCAAGACCCGGCGCATCATCGCCCGGTCGCCTGCTCCAGGATTCCGGTCTGCTTGCGCCTTGAACGCGACGTCAGACTTTGTCGCTGTCCGGCAGGGATTGCGAAAAAATTGCTGCATCGCAGCAATGAAGGCTTGAATTGCCGCGTTGCAGCATTCATATGGAATGCAGACACGCAAAGCGGGAATGGTCCCGCCAAGCCAAAGGAATTAGACATGACCAAGACAACTGATATGACCGCGATGTTCAAAGACGCAATGACTGCCTTCCCGATCGACGCTTCCGCAGCCGAAGGTGCCTTCAAATCGACAGCTGACCTGAACGAAAAGATCAGCACCGTTGCCCTGACCGCCGTCGAAGAGTCGACAGCGCTGTCCACAAAGTGGACCCAGGACACACTGAAAGGCATGTCGGACGTTTCGAAAGCCAAAGCTCAGCCTACAGATTATGCTCAGGCGATGACTGATTTCGTGTCCAACTACTCCAAAGCCGCGACAGAGCACATGACAGCCTTCGCCGAAATCGCGAAGAAAGCTCAGGCTGACACGCTGGAACTGATGACGGCTGCCGGCAAGACATTCAGCGAAGACGCCACTTCGGCTGTAAAGTCAGCGACTGCTGCGAAGTAAGGTGACTATTCCAAGCGTTGTTTTCTCTGAAAGCGCGCTTGGCAAAGGCAGGTCCCACAAGGGCCTGCCATTTTTGCATTTAAGTTGCTGCATTGGGCAAGAGCCGCCCCGCGCCGCCGGGTACAACCTGTTGCGACGCGGTATCTCGGGCACAAATTTCCGATGCACCCCCCTAGCGGGAGATTTCCCGCCAAACAAAGGAACCTCAGTATGAGCAAGACACCTGACATGTCCGCGATCATTAAGGACGCAATGGCGACGTTTCCTTTCGGCGTGACCTCTCTCACGGGCGCGTTTCAGTCCACCGCCGATCTGAACGAAAAGATCAATGCTGTCGCGCTGGATGCAGCGTCGAAGTCGATTGATGTTTCCACACAGTGGAGCAAGGACGCGCTGGCAGGGCTGTCGGATATGTCCGCGGCCAAATCGCAACCGACAGATTATGCCCGCGCGATGTCGGTTGTCGCATCCAGCTACTCCAAGGCGGCGACCGCGCATATGATGACCTTCGCCGAGATCGCCAAGAAAGCGCAAAGCGATGCGTTCGGACTGATGACAAACGCTGGCGAGAACCTGACCAAAGCCGCCCCCGCTGCGACAAAACCGTCCGGTCAAAAAGCTGCCAAGCCCGCAAAAGCGACTGGCAAGCCGGTGACTGCCACTGCCAAGCCCGCCAAAGCTGGCGTCAAATCCGTCAAGAACGCGGCAAAGCCTGCCGTGAACACATCGGCCAAAGGGGATGCTTCGGCGGAAAAAACCGCGCCCAAGGCCACTGCTGCGGCGGCCAAGCCAGCCGAAAAGCCTGCAACCTCGACCCTGAGTGCAAGCAAAAAAGCCGCGACTTCGGCCGCAAAGCCAGCCTCATCCGCAGCCAGGTCGACCGAAAAGACCGCAGCGCCCGACGTGAACGCTGCCGACAAAACCGCTGTGCCGGCTGGCAAGCCCACCGAAAAGCCTGCCATGAGTACACCGGCCAAGACGCCCGCTGAACCGGCGGCCAAGCCTGCGTCCAAGACCGCTGCCGCCACCGCCCCGGCAAAAACCACGACGCGCACTGCACCTGCCAAAACGGCAGAGCCGAAATCCGCCTCTGCGTCCAATTCGGCAAGCACGGCCAAATCTGCGGCAGCAAAGACAACAGGCCCTTCAAAATAAGCGAACGCCGGCTCTCGTCGCGCAGCGCTTCAAAAGGCAGGCCCACCAAGGGCCTGTCTTACTGCTTGCTTACTGCTTGGCGCAGGGCAAGACGTGTTCGACCGGAACATTTCACTGCGTGAACGCATGAATTTCCGACACTTCACGGCGTTCGTGACACGTCTGCCGCGCGTGTTAAATTAGTTCGAACAGGCAGCGCGAAGGGAACGCCCGACATCCGCCTGCGACTGCCGGCTTGTCCGCCCGATGCCTTGCAGACCGTTTTGGCAGGCATGCTCATCCGCGCCAGCGCCGCGTTGCTGGCCATATTGAAGAATGAACACTCTTCCTGACGCCATGCGATCGCACGCGTTTGAAGACAACGACAAAACCAAATCATGGGCCCAACGTTCTTAACCACCATCGGGAACTCAGCTTGTTCCTCTTTGACTTGATTATGAACGCAGATTAACATGGGTTTAACGATCAGGCATCCAAGGATACGGCAATGGCCACGACATTTACTGTTTTTTCGTTGGGTCTGACGCCAATTTGGGATCCGGTGGAAGGCAACAACTTGCTTTCCACAACTGCGGTGAACCTTGCCTTGGGCACCTACGGTTCCGCTGCAAACCCGCTTTCTTTCGATCGCCATGAGTTTTCGCCTGCGGGCAATGGCTTCAGCGGCGGCACCGCAGGAGCTTACGACACTGACAACAATGTTTCCAATGATCAGTTCAGCATCGATGGCGGGCCTGCACAAACGCATGATGCAACCATGCTGTTTAACGCGACCATCACCTATGTGGATGGGACGACGGCGAACATTTCTGCGGTCCTCTTTCAAGATACGCTGGGCAACACATACTGGGCTCCTGAAGTCACTGCAAACGCAGATCAGGCCGCAATTACTGCGCAACCAATACAATCCTTGCAATTGCTGTCGCCCATTTACCCAACTGGCACAACCAATGAAGCATATAACCTAAGTGCGGATCGGCAAAACACCTTGCCGCTTTGTTTCTCAAAAGGTGCGCTTGTCAGCTGTCCGTGTGGTGAACGTGTTGTAGAAAGCCTTGCGGCAGGCGATCTGGTCTTGACGCGGGATCACGGTGCGGTCCCAATCCGCTGGATCGGTCACCGCAAGTTGAGCAAGGCCGAACTCGACGCAAACCCGAAGCTGCGCCCGGTACGTATTCTGGCTGGCGCGCTTGGTGATGGGCTTCCGACGCGCGATCTTGTCGTCTCGCGCCAGCATAGGGTGCTGGTGCAATCGAAAATTGCGAAACGGATGTTCGGCGCTGCCGAGGTGTTGATCCCGGCCATCAAGCTGACCGAGTTGCCCGGAATATTCATCGACGATGCTTTTGATGTTGTAGAATACTATCATATTCTCCTCGATGCTCACGAAATCCTCCATGTGGAAGGAACCGGGGCCGAAAGCCTGCTCACGGGACCGGAAGCGTTGAAATCAGTCGGTCCCGACGCGCGAGAAGAAATCCTGACGATCCTTCCGCAAATCGCAGATTTGAAGTATATCCCCAAATCTGCCCGCCTCATCCCGTCCGCTCCGCAGCAAAAAAAGCTGATCGCGAGGCATCTTAAAAACAAGAAAGACCTGTTGAACAGGTCCCTTTGACGCATCGCATCGCCTCACCCCACGGGCATCTTCACAACTCGCGATGAACCGAAACGACTGGCCCTGGCTGGGTACTACGGTGCACCTGCCCTGCCGGGCCCATAGCGTTTCGCACGTCCGCATATCGTCCGTGATTTGCATCAGTTGAACACAGGACCACCCTGCCCAGCGCGCAGTCTGGTAGGGACGACCGGTTAATCCACAACTTATTGCGTGTGTCACGAATATTTAGCTTTACAGCCAGAAGCACAGCCCTCACCATATGTTGTAAGGGTTACGGGATTTCCCCCTCACCCTAGAGCAGGCACCAAGCGCTAGGGGCCGCCGCCCGGCACCCGCGCTACAACAAAATGAGGTGGCGCCATGGCACTGTCCGAACAATATCTCGAAGAAGACCTTCACCCGATCGACATCGTCGAACATCTGGCCGAGAACCACGAATGGGATTTCGACCGCGTCGGTGACGATCAAATCGCGATGGCCGTTGTTGGGCAATGGCGAACCTATTCGATCACCCTGGCCTGGTCGGCCTATGACGAAACCCTGCGGATGATCTGCACCTTCGACATGGACCCGCCGCCCGAAAAGATGCCCGCGCTGCACGAAGGCCTCAACCTGGTGAATGACCAATGCTGGGCAGGCGCGTTCAGCTACTGGGCAGAGCCAAAGCTGATGGTCTATCGCTACGGGTTGATCCTTGCAGGCGGTCAGGTCGCGAGCCCCGATCAGATCGATACGATGATCACCGCCGCCGTGCTGAGTGCTGAACGCTATTACCCCGCGTTCCAACTGATGGTCTGGGGCGATCAGGCACCGAAAGACGCGCTTCAGGTCGCCATTGCAGAGGCCTACGGTCGCGCGTAACACTGTCCCCCGTTAAGGAAATTTCCGACGGGGGATCTGCGATGAACATGACGGAACTTGCAAACCGTGGCCTTGTGCTTCTGGGCTGCGGCAAGATGGGGTCGGCCATGCTCGAAGGCTGGCTGAAAGGCGGACTGCCCGCCGGTTCCGTCTGGGTCAACGATCCCAACCCCTCGGACTGGCTGACCGCGCAGGGCGTGAACCTGAACGCCACCCTGCCCGAAGATCCCGCCATCGTGCTGATCGCCGTAAAACCCCAGATGATGCAGGACGCGCTGCCGACGCTGAAAAGCTATGGCAATGGCAGCACCCTGTTCCTGTCGGTTGCGGCGGGCATCGGCATCGCCACCTATGCCTCGCTTCTGGGCGACAAGACCCCGATCATCCGCGCCATGCCCAACACCCCCGCCGCCGTGGGCCGTGGCATCACCGCTCTGATCGCCAACAGCATCGCGTCAGAAGAACAGATGGCGATGGCCGAAGATCTGTTGCAAGCCGTGGGCCAGACCGTCCGGCTGGACGCAGAGGCGCAGATGGATGCCGTCACCGGCGTCAGCGGCTCTGGCCCGGCTTACGTCTTTCACATGATCGAATGTCTGGCGGCGGCGGGCGAGGCGCAGGGGCTGGCCCCCGATCTGGCCATGACGCTCGCCAAAGCCACCGTCGCAGGCGCAGGCGCGCTGGCCGAAGCTGCCGATGAACCCCCCGCGCAGCTGCGCAAGAACGTCACCTCGCCCAATGGCACCACGCAGGCCGGGCTTGAGGTGCTGATGGACACGACCAAAGGCCTGCCCCCGCTGATGAAAGACACCGTGGCCGCAGCCGCCGATCGCTCAAGGGCGCTTGCCAATGGCTGAGGTTACAATCGACGATTTCCTGAAACTCGACATCCGTGTCGGCACCGTCACCCGCGCGGAACCTTTCCCCGAGGCGCGGCGGCCTGCCATCAAGCTGTGGATCGATTTCGGCGCAGAGATCGGGCAGAAGAAATGCTCGGCCCAGATCACCCAGCATTATGACCCCGAGGGCATCATCGGCCAACAGGTGCTGGCCGTGGTCAATTTCCCGCCGCGCCAGATCGGGCCGTTCATGTCGGAATGCCTGACGCTGGGACTGTCGGATGAGAATGGCGATATCGTGCTGATCGGCCCCAAAGCCCCGGTGCCCGATGGCGGCAAGATGCACTGAGGCCTAGCCGCCCGGACGGTCGCCCACGGCCTCGCGCCAGTGGCGGCGGCACAGCGAGACATAGGCCTCGTTCCCGCCGATCTGCACCTGCGCCCCGTCGCGCAGCACCCGACCGTCCTGATCCTGCCGGACCACCATCGTGGCCTTGCGCCCGCAATGGCAAATGGTACGCACCTCGCGCAGCACGTCAGCCAGCGCCAACAGAGTGGCCGATCCGGGGAACAGCTCGCCCCGGAAATCGACGCGCAGCCCGTAGCACATCACCGGCAGTTTCAGATCATCGGCCACACGGGCCAGTTGCCAGACCTGTTCGGGGTCCAGAAACTGCGCCTCGTCAACAAAGACGCAGGCAATCCGCCCGCTGGCCAGTTTCTCGGCAATCCGGGCATAAAGATCATCGCCCGCAACAAACGTGTCGGCTTCGGAAGAAATCCCGATGCGCGACCCGATCCGCGCGGCCCCTGCGCGCTGATCCACCTGTGCGGTCAGCAGGTAGGTATCCATCCCGCGTTCGCGGTAGTTGTAAGACGCCTGCAACAGCAAGGTCGACTTGCCGGCATTCATCGTGGAATAGTGGAAATACAGCTTTGCCATGGCACACGATATGCCGCAGCCACGCGCGCCCCTCAAGCCGGATCGGCGCGAGACAACGGATAAAAACGCGACGACAAGCCCATGCAGGCAGGAAGGGGGCTCACACCGACATGATGCTTGCCGTCGCAAAACATTTAACCATTCCCGGCACAGGTGACCAAGGAATACACGCCCCGTCAGGTTCGGCCAACTGGCCAGGACCGACAAGTCCCCTTTCAAACCACACCGCAAAGCGGCAACTCTTTACAAGACCCGCTCTATCGTGGGCTTGCTTTATAAATGACATTTCCATTCTATACGATTAAGGGGAACCGCGGGTTGAATTTCCCGTGACGACTGGCAGATGAGGAATGCGGATGAACACCATCGGGAGTTACCTGAAAAAACACACCGAGGCGCTGGTGAAAGATGTAGGCATCGAGCCCGCCTGCGACATCACCGGCAAATCCAAGGCAACGCTCGGCCGCTATTATTCAGACCACGAGGAACATGCAGACCGGTTCATGCCGATTGACGCCGTCGCCCGGCTGGAAGGGGCTGCCAGCTATCCGCATGTCACCGCCGCGCTGTCGGAACTGCGCGGGTTGACCATTTCTCTGGACGACCGCCGCAGCAACTCTGACAGCCCCGGCGGGGTCAATACCGATGTCATCAAGCTTAGCCAGCGATTCGCCATGCTGATGGCCGAATACCAGATTTCCATTCAGGATGGTGTCATCACGGTGAACGAAGCCAAGCGGATGCTCAAGGAAACCCTCACCCTGCAACAAGTTCTGATCGACATGAAGCTGCATCTGGAGGACGAAACTGTCTGAAGCGCCCCCCGCTGAACGTCGCCCCCTTATCGAGGCCGAACGCTATGTGCCGGATCTTCTCCAGAAGTTCCTGTGCGATCTCGAAACCACAACCCACTCCACACAAGTCTGGCAACTGATCGTCGGACTGGGGCGGGACCTGCGCCTGCCCTTTGTCGATTTCTTCTCTACCAGCGGCTACACTGACTGGAAAAAGACGTTGTTTATCCGCACGTCCTACGATTCCCGATGGATGCAGGAACTCAAGCTGGACCCGGACAATGATCGCTGGTCGTATTTCCGCAGCCACGCGATGCACTGCCTGACGCCAATCACCATCGGGCTGGAATTTGTCGAGGAATATCACCACATCCCCGCCACCCGTGTGAACCTTCTGCGCGAGGCCGCAAAGCGCGGGATGCGGGCCGGCTTTTCAATCCCCCTGCGCCAGCATGCGCCACCGCAATCCGGGTTGCTGACCTTTGCCGGCGATCATTCGCGGCGCGAGATGATCGCGATCGTCAAGGCACATGGCTGGACATTGCATGCCGCCGCGCTGGCCGGCCATCAGCGCTATATCTACCACTTCGCGCAGGAATTCACCAACCGAAACCAGATCACCGACAAGCAGCAAGAGCTGCTGCGCCTGATCGGTCTGGGCAACAAAGACAAAGCCATCGCGCAGAAACTGGGCATTTCTGTCTCTGCAGTGCGTCAACGGATGAATGCCCTGATGCAACGCACCGGCGCCGCCAGCCGCCCAGAGCTTGCAGCGCTTGCCATGAGCATCGGCATCCTGCCCGACCCGCTGCACCGCGCCGATGACGGCCCGTTCCCGGCGCTGATCGAAATGGACGAAGGCGGCAGCCGAACCCATCTGTGGCATACGGGTGCGGGCCTCAGGCGATGACCCCCCTGCGGCACCGGATCACCTCACGCCCCACGTCGGATCAACCCCGTCAAATCACTGGAAATGCCCGGCACCAAAGGCTAAAAGTGCTCTCATGCTGACCCTGCTGACATTCGGTGAGAAAACCTCGCGCCCGCCCCTCCTGATCGTGCATGGCCTGTTCGGGTCTGGCCGCAACTGGTCGGTGATCGCCCGTCGTCTGGCTGACAGCCGTCAGGTCATCGCCGTCGACATGCGCAATCACGGCGACAGCTTCTGGTCGGACAGGCATGGTTATCCCGACATGGCCGAGGATCTGGCGCAGGTGATCCGCACGCTGGACGCCCCCGCCGACGTGATCGGCCATTCAATGGGCGGCAAGGCGGCGATGACGCTGGCACTTCAGGAACCGGACCTGCTGCACCGTCTGCTGGTCGCCGACATTGCGCCGGTCACCTACGGCCACACGCAGGCCCAGTTCATCGAGGCCATGCGCAGTGTTGACCTCGGCACGGTCGAGAAACGCTCTGACGCGTCCGAACAACTGGCCCGCACGGTCGAGGACAAGACCTTGCAGGCCTTCTTCACCCAGTCGCTCGACGTCAAGGAACGCCGATGGAAGCTGAACCTTGACGCGCTGGACGCCGAAATGCCCAAAGTCCTCGGCTTTCCCGAGATGAGTGGAAATTTCGACAAGCCGACGCTGTTTCTGTCCGGCAGCGACAGCGATTACGTCCTGCCCGAACATCGCAGCACGATCCGCGACCTGTTTCCCAAGGCACGGTTCGCGAAGGTCACCGGGGCGGGGCATTGGCTGCACGCTGAAAAACCGCGTGAATTCGAGGCGTCGGCCCGCGCGTTCTTCGACTCGTAATGCCGGCCTGAGCTGAACAGAAACGACAGATTCGAAAAAGCTGAATTTGCGGACAACACGGCGAACTAAGCCTCCAGCACCCGCAAGTCCCCCTCCAGCCAAGGCAATTGGCGCAGCGCCGGCTCGATCACCATATCGGTCAGCAGCATCCGCATGGTCTGTGCCACGTCGCGCGGCACCTGATCGGCCCAATCGGCCCCCGCAAACAGCGAGATCCGGCGCGAGAACGGCTCGAAAGGCACCGGATGGGCCTCGATCTCGGCGTGAAACCGGGCCGCCCGCATATAGCCCAGCGGTGTCGTCACGGCCCAGCCCACACCGCGCGCCACCAGCGCCATCAATGACAGATGCGGCCCGATCTCGAACCTCGAAGGCCAGTTCAGCCCCTGCCGCGCCAGATGCGATTCGATCTGCCGCCCGATCAGTTGCGCGCGGTCATGGCGCAGGAAGGGCCGCGCGTTCATCACAGCATCAGGCGCACCCGATCCGCGCGGCGCAACCAATATGTAAGGGTCTCGAACCAAAGGATATTCCGTCACACCCTCCAACGGATCTCCGGCGCTGGCCGCCACCGCGACATGCAGTTTCCGGTCCACCAAGGCGGCGCTGATTTCGTGACTGGGGGCCGAGATCAGCTTGAACTGGCACCGCGTCATGCTGTCGGCAAGGATCGTCACCAGCCGCGGCGTCAGATCATTGTCGAAATCGTCAATCATCCCCAGATTCAGCGTGCTCAGATGGGTGAGGTCCATCACCCGCAATTCGCTCTGCGCCAGACGCAACTGGCTTAGAACCGATTGTGTGCGTTGCAAGAAACTCCGCCCCGCCGCTGTCAGCTGCATCGGCCTGCGCCGGTGGTCCAGAAGATCAACATCCAGCGCCGTTTCCAGATTGCGCATCTGCTGGCTGACAGCCGGCTGGCTCAGCCCGGTCCGCTCTGACGCCAGCGCCACCGATCCCGTCGCCGCCAGCGCCTCGAACACTTCCAGACCCTTCACCGTTACACCACTTATCACCGGTTTGCCCCCGCAGACAGTTTCATCTTTTCTGAAACTAACCCGCCCCCCCGTCAAGCCACCAATCGCGCCCCGAGCGCGGACAAACACGCCCGGTCGTCACGCGGCAGCCTCGTTAATACAGGGAAAACCACCGGCCTGACAGATCAGGCACGGGGACAGTCAGCGCTGGGAACAGCGCCTGCCTCTACCGGCAAAGACGCTCGGCGTTCCCCGCAAAGGCCTTGTACTTCTTCCAGAAAACCTCGTGGTTCAGCCGGTCGGACTGGCGGATTTCCTGCGCCTGATGCGGGTCGGAAAAGAACCGTGCGGCCATGCGTTGATCGCCGCCGTCAAGCGTCTGGTTGGCCACGGTCTGGATGCAGCCACATAGCTGCGGATTACGCGCCTTGCGATCAGAGGCCATGCACGCCTTGCTGATCGGTCCGGTTGACAGGCGCATTACCGCGCCCCCGGATTTCACGACAGTCCGGTTGCCGCCGCCGCAGCTTGCCAGTACAGATACCAGCACAAACATAATGACTAAACGCATTTCACTGCTCCGCTTGTGCCGGGATAGCGGAGGTTATCCTCTCTTGTCCGACACTGATTGCCTCTGAATCCATCCTGTCCGAATTATGGACAGATTTCAATTCACAACATCAGCGCCGCGCCGAAACAGCCCGTGTTTCTGTCAGCCGGTGATCTCGAATCCCGAAATATCCGGCGAGGCGGGCAGTTTCTCGACCTCTATGTCGCGCACCGCCGCCGCACCGGGGCCGTCGCGCAGCCGGTCCAGCATTTCCTCTACCGCGTCTTCCGGTCCGATGAACATCGCGGAAACCGATCCGTCATCGTTGTTCCTGACCCAACCGTGCAGATCGCGCTTTCGCGCCTCAGCCTGCGTCCAGGTGCGAAACGCGACGCCCTGCACCTGCCCCATCACCCGCGCCTTTCTTGCAATTTTCCGTGTCATGGCGATCTCCTCTTCTGCTATAGAGTCAAACTGGCGCGCGCGCTGCCCATATCAAGTGTTTCCGCCGCATCGTGCCACCTTGACCGTTGTCGCAATCCGCATCATATCGGCTTGCATGACAAAGCTCTCGCATATCCGCAATTTCTCGATCGTTGCCCATATCGACCACGGGAAATCCACCCTGGCCGACCGGCTGATCCAGTCCACGAACACCGTCTCGGCCCGCGAGATGAAAGAGCAATTGCTCGACGCGATGGATATCGAACGCGAACGCGGCATCACCATCAAGGCCAACACCGTCCGGATCGAGTATATCGCGGAAGATGGCGAGACCTATATCCTCAACCTGATCGACACCCCCGGCCATGTCGACTTTGCCTATGAGGTCTCCCGCTCCATGCGCGCGGTCGAAGGATCGCTGCTGGTCGTGGATGCCACTCAGGGCGTCGAGGCGCAGACATTGGCCAATGTCTACACCGCCATCGACGCCGACCACGAGATTGTCCCGGTCCTCAACAAGATCGACCTGCCCGCTGCGGAACCCGAGCGCGTTGCCGAGCAGATCGAGGATGTCATTGGCATCGACGCGTCCGATGCCTGCCTGATTTCCGCCAAAAGCGGCATCGGCATCCCGTCGGTGCTGGAGGCGATCGTCAAGCGCCTGCCCCCGCCCCATGAGGGCGATCCCGACAAGCCGCTGAAAGCAATGCTGGTCGATTCCAAATACGATCCCTATCTTGGCGTCGTCGTCATTGTCCGCGTCATCGACGGCGTGCTGAAAAAAGGCCAGCGCATCAAGATGATGCGCACGGGCGGCACCTATGACATCGACCGGATCGGCGTCTACCGGCCCGCCATGCAGGCCGTCACGGAACTCGGCCCCGGCGAGATCGGCTATATCACCGCCCAGATCAAGCAGGTCCGCGACACCCGCGTCGGTGACACGATCACCACCGAAAAGAAGGGCTGCGAAACCGCCCTGCCCGGCTTCAAACCTTCGATTCCGGTGGTCTTCTGCGGACTTTTCCCCGTCGACGCCGCCGATTTCGAGGATATGCGCGACGCCATCGAAAAACTCGCCCTGAATGACGCGTCCTTCACGTCGGAAATGGAAACCTCTGCCGCGCTTGGCTTTGGCTTCCGCTGCGGTTTCCTCGGCCTGCTGCATCTGGAGGTCATCCGCGACCGTCTGGAACGCGAATACAATATCGACCTCATCACCACCGCGCCCTCGGTGATCTACAAGATTTTCATGCGCGACGGGACAGAGATTGAACTGCACAACCCCGCCGACATGCCCGACCCCTCGACCATCGACCATATCCAGGAACCGCGCATCAAGGCGACCATCCTCGTCCCGGACGACTATCTCGGCGATGTGTTGAAGCTCTGCCAGGACCGTCGCGGCATACAGCTGGATCTGACCTATGCGGGCAGCCGCGCCATGGTCGTCTATGACCTGCCGCTGAACGAAGTGGTGTTCGATTTCTACGACCGCCTGAAATCGGTTACCAAGGGCTATGCCAGCTTCGACTACCAGATGCTGGATTACCGGCAGGACAATCTGGTCAAGATGCAGATCCTGGTCAACGACGAACCCGTCGATGCGCTGTCCACCATGGTCCACCGCGACCGGGCCGAAATGCGCGGCCGCGCCATGTGCGAAAAACTGAAAGACCTGATCCCGCGCCATATGTTCAAGATCCCCATTCAGGCGGCGATCGGCGGCAAGGTCATCGCCCGCGAAACCCTCGCAGCGCTGCGCAAGGACGTGACCGCGAAATGCTACGGCGGCGATGCCACGCGGAAAAAGAAGCTGCTGGAAAAGCAGAAGGCCGGCAAGAAGAAGATGCGCCAGTTCGGCAAGGTCGACATCCCGCAAGAGGCGTTCATCTCCGCCCTCAAGATGGACGGCTAGGCCACCACGCCCGCACACCATCGTGATCGCAATCCCCCTGCAAGGGTCGGCACCACTCCGCTAGAGTGCGCCGAAACGCCCATGCAGGAGGCACATATGCGCCCGGTTCTGACCCTCGCCCTGATCCTGACCGCCCAGACCAGCGCGGCAGAGGTCTGCGATTTCCGCCCCAGCATCATGGCAGGCAAGGCCGGGTCCGTCGCCCGCGACGTGGCCACCGGGGCCGCGAGTGCTGCCGCTAACCGCGTCAAGGCCGTGGGTGCCTACACGCTGGAAAATCCCGTCACCGGTGCCACCATGATCAGTTCCGGCGTCACCAGCGCCACCGCCGCGGGCACCAGTATCGCCACCGGCGCATCCGGTGCGCTTGGCACCGCGACGGCCATCGCCACCGCCCCCGTCACCATCGTGATTGCCGGGCTGACCGCTGTCGCCCTGGGCGGGTACGAAGGTGCCTGCTATTTCAAGGCCGACCGCATCACCGACTATGACGAGATCCTCTACATCATGCAGAACCTCGCCGCCAATTCCGATCCCACCATGTTTGCGCTGATCCCGTCCGGCACCGATTATGTGACCCTTGAGGGCAAGAATGCCACCGCCAGCGAGGCCAAGATCCGCGTCGCCTCCCCTGGTGTCGGCCCGTGGATTCTCGACGTCGAAAAGCTCTACATCTCGGACGGAGTCCTCATGCACCGAGACCGCCTGCGCAACACCGTCATCGGCAATGTCGGCTTGCAGGTGATGGAGACGGAACCCGAGCCGGAATGAGTGCAGTCGGCGGACTTCGCGCTCGGGTGAAATGGGCAAGCCGGCATTTTCATCTACAAGTCCTCAAATCCCCCGATCCCAGAAATCCCGTTCTGCCGTGTCGCCGCTCAGCGCCTTGACGGCTTTCCAGCGGGCATAGCCTTCCTCCATCTGGCGGCGTTTCTCGGCGAGCGAGACGCTTTCCCATGTCTCCAACCGTTCGCATTGGAACATCGGGATCACGGCGGCGACGGCCTTGCCATGTTTGGTCAGCCACAATCGTCCGCCCGAATGCCGGACCCATTCGGTCAAACGGCCAGAGTCGCGGCGGAAGGTGCTCAGCGGGGTGATGCGATATTCTGTCTTCATGGGGGAATGCTGGCACGGACAGGTTACCACGATCTGAACGCGCCGCGCGTTGCGGGCCCGCCCCGGCTGAGCCCCGCGTCCGACCCGTGTTTGCGGGTGGCACCGCGCCCCAAAGGCATTTGTACATATCGGGCGTACAAAACGCACAAAAGGCCTCAAACCATTTCCCGCACAGCCCACCCAGACACGCGCCATTTTACAGGGTCAACACCGACGGCCCGCCGTGAATTGCAGCAGCGAAAACCACCTTTCCGCCGGGTTCCGCCGCATTCGCGCGACAAAATTGACGCAACGTTATCGCTGAAACAATCTGTAATTTTCCCGCAAATTTGACGGTCGCGTTAACAGGTGTTTACCGTCCAAAAGTCCGGAATTCCGCAAGGTGAGGCGAAATTAATATATATATTTTAACGTGTTACAATTACCTCCGTGAAATCCTGACACGCCCGCCAGACAGCCCCTGCACGGCTGTACCGGAACGCTTCGCGAATGGGCGATTTACAGAACGACGAATCGCGCTTTACAAAGAATGGCATGCTATTCGTCGAGTCACCTGCAAGGGGTCGCGCCAAGCGCACCGGTTCGGATCACAGGCAAATCGCCTTTGTTCCGACGACTGGTGGCGGATCGCAAGCACGGCAAAGAGCCTCAAGCTCTGCCAAAACCGGGGAACCTGTTGAATGCCCCTAAAAAACGACCAACATGGAGTAACTGAATGACGCCCAAATTTTATCCATTGGCTGCGATTGCCATGCTTGCCGCCGGCGGTGCCGCTGCGGGCACGCTTGATGATGTAAAAGCCGCCGGCAAACTGAAATGCGGTGTAAGCCAGGGTCTGCCCGGCTTCTCCACCCCTGATGACAGTGGTAAATGGACCGGACTGGATGTTGACTATTGCCGCGCCGTGGCAGCAACCGTTCTGGACGATCCCGAAGCCGTCGAATTCGTGTCACTGTCGGCCAAGGACCGCTTTACCGCGCTGTCCTCGGGCGAGATCGACATCCTGTCGCGCAACACCACCTGGACGATTACCCGCGACACCGATCTGGGGATCACCTTCACCGGCATCAGCTATTACGATGGTCAGGGCATGTTGGTGCCCGCAAGTCTTGGCGTGACATCGGCGCTGGAACTTGATGGCGCGACGATCTGCACCAATACCGGCACCACGACCGAACTGAACATCACCGATTACTTCAAGCAGCATGACATGACCTTCGAACTGGTTGCCCTTGAAAATTCGGACGAGGTTGTCGCCGCCTATGGCGCGGGCCGCTGCGATGTCTTCACCACCGACCGGTCCGGGGTTGCCGCCGAACGCCTGAAGCTGGCGGATCCGGATGCGCATGTCGTTCTGCCCGAAACCATCTCGAAAGAGCCGCTTGGGCCATCGGTTCGCGCCGATGACAAAGAGTGGGAGCGCGTGTCGCGCTGGGTTCTGAACGCGCTGATCGAAGCTGAAGAATACGGCATCACCTCGGAAAATGTCGATGAGATGATGAGCTCCAACAACCCGTCCGTTCAGCGTATCCTGGGCGCGGGCGACAATGATTACGGTGCTGCGATGGGTCTGACCAAGGATTGGGCCGCACGCGCGATCAAGGCCGTTGGCAACTACGGCGAGATATATGACCGCAACGTCGGTCCCGACACCCCGCTCAAGCTGGATCGCGGCGTCAACAATCTGTGGAACAACGGCGGCTTCATGTACGCCCCGCCGATCCGCTAACTACGTGATCGTGTAAACTTGAAAGGGACGGGTTAACCCCGTCCCTTTCCCAAAAAAACAAAAAATATATTCGACGGGGAACCAATATGAGCTCCATCAGTGACAGCGATGACGCCGTCCGGAGCGAGCGTAGCGGTCTGGCCGCGCTTGTCTTCGACGCCAAGGCCCGATCGCTCTTCTTTCAGGTCATTCTGGCCGTTCTGATAATTATCGCTGCCAGCATTGCCGTGCGCAACGCCGGTGCAAACCTGGCAGAACAGGGCCGCGAATTCGGTTTCGACTTTTTCGACCGCCCTTCCGATATTCAAATTCTCACCACGTTCGGCACCTGGCTTCTGGACTACGAGGCCGGTCAGAACACCGTCTGGGACGTGTTCCTTCTGTCGATCGCCAACACTCTGATCATCTCAGTCGCGGGTGTGATCTTTGCCACGATCTGGGGCTTTCTGCTGGGGATCTTCCGGCTGTCCCATAACTTCGTGCTGAATTCCTTTGCCACGATCTATATCGAGCTTCTGCGCAACGTGCCGCTACTGTTGCAGATCTTCTTCTGGACTGCCGTGCTGCGCCTCGTGGCACCCGGACCGCGCGAAGAAGGGTGGTTGATACCCGGACTGCTCAACTTCAATTCCAAGGGCATCTACGGCCCTTATCCGCTGGTTGAAGAGGGTTTCAATTTCACGCTGATCGCCTTTGTTATCGCCTGTGTCGCGGCCTGGGGCTTTGCCCGGTGGGCCAGACGCAATCAGGACCGCACAGGCAAGCAAAGCCCGGTCGGTCTTGTCACCGTTGCGCTGCTGATCGGTCTGCCGACGCTTGTCTTTCTCGTGACCGGCCGCCCGATGGGCATCGAATGGCCCAACTTCGTGACAGAGGGGCCGATCCTGCGGCGCGGTTTCGAGAATGGCATCGGCAGCTACATCGCGCCGGAATTCTTTGCGCTGTTCCTGGCGCTTACGACCTACACCGCCGCCTTCATCGCTGAAATCGTCCGCGCGGGCATTCAGGCCGTCCCCAAGGGCCAGTCCGAGGCCGCAGGCGCGCTTGGGCTGCCGCCCGGTCTGGCGATGCGCAAGGTGATCCTGCCGCAGGCGTTCCGGGTGATCATCCCTCCGCTGACCTCGCAATACCTGAACCTGACGAAGAACTCGTCGCTCGCCGCCGCCATCGGCTATCCCGAACTGGTCGCCGTCTTTGCGGGCACCACGCTTAATCAGGTGGGTCGCGCGATCGAGATCATTGCAATCGTGATCCTTGTCTACCTGACGATCTCGTTGCTGACATCGGCCTTCATGAACTGGTTCAACAACCGCGTGAAGCTGGTAGAGCGGTAGGGAGAGCCACATGACAACGCACCATAACGCCGCTTTCGTCCGCACCGAAGATGCCCCCCTGATGGAGGCCCCTTCCTCCCAGATCGGGCCCCGCGCCTGGCTGTGGAAGAACATCTTCGCCTCGATGGCCGATTACGCGACACCGGGCAAGGCTGTCATATCACTTCTGATGACGGTCATCACAATCTTCACCGGCTATGCGCTGATCTGGATGATCTGGACGGTTCTGGATTTCGCGCTCTTTTCGGCCACTTTCTTCGATCCCGAAGGCCTGAAACGCGACGCCTGCCTTGACGAGGCCGGTGCCTGCTGGCCCTATGTAAAGGCCAAGTGGTATCAGTTCATGTATGGGTTCTATCCCCCGGAAGAGGTCTGGCGGGTGAATGTCTGCATGGGAATGCTGGCCATCGGCATCGCATGGCTTGTCTTCCCCCTGCCGCACCGGGGCAAGGTCGCCCTGTTTATGCTGTTTGCCTATCCGGTCATCGCCTTTGTACTGCTGAACGGCATGCCGATCGAGCATGAGGGTGACATTGGCCAGATCGTTTCCGGCGTCTGGTTTCCGCTGATCCTGGCCGGTATCGCCTTCGCGGGCTGGTGGCTGGCACGTTCCGACAGATACGGCGACGTGGTCAACGCAATGGCACCTGCCCTGTTGATGGCCGCCATCGTGCTGGGTATCTTCGCGGGGCTGCCGCTGGTGACGATGGCGCTGGACCTGGCGCTTGGCACAGAGGTCGTCGAGACCAACAAATGGGGTGGCCTGACCATCACACTGGTTGTGGCAATCTTCGGCATCGTGATTTCCTTGCCCGTGGGGATGCTTCTGGCACTGGGGCGTCAGTCCAATGCACCGATCATCCGCTACAGCTCGATCATCTTCATCGAGGTGGTGCGGGGCATTCCGCTGATCTCGGTGCTGTTCTTCGCCAGCGCGATGCTGCCCTACTTCCTGGAACCGGGTGTGGACTTCAACAAACTGTTGCGCGCCATGATCGGTGTCGTCCTGTTCGCCTCGGCCTATATGGCAGAGGTGATCCGCGGCGGCCTTCAGGCCATCCCCAAGGGCCAGTACGAAGGCGGCATGTCACTGGGCCTCAGCTTCTGGCAGCAGATGCGCCTGATCATCATGCCGCAAGCGCTGACCACCGTCATTCCGGGCATCGTTAACACCTTTATCGGCCTGTTCAAGGATACGACGCTGGTCCTGATCATCTCGATTTTCGACCTGCTGGGCATCCTGTCGGCCACGCTGAAAGATCCCGAATGGTCGACGCCGACCACCGCCTATACCGGCTATCTTGTCATCGCCCTGATCTACTGGATCTTCTGTTTCAGCATGTCGCGATATTCGGTTTACATGGAAAACAAACTCGACCGCTCTCACCGGTGAGGAGATAGAATATGTCTGAACAAGCAACAGCCCGCAAGGAACTGGCCGTCTCTGACGAGGTGGCGATCGACATCCGGGGAATGAACAAGTGGTACGGCACATTTCATGTGCTGCGTGACATCAACCTGACCGTTTATCAGGGCGAACGGATCGTGATTTGCGGCCCCTCCGGGTCGGGAAAATCCACGCTGATCCGCTGCATCAACGCGCTGGAAGAGCATCAGAAAGGCTCTATCGAGGTGGACGGCACGAAACTGACGAATGACCTGAAGAACATCGACAAGATCCGGTCCGAGGTTGGCATGTGCTTTCAGCATTTCAACCTGTTTCCGCATCTGACGATCCTTGAAAACTGCACGCTGGCACCGATCTGGGTCCGCAAGGAGCCCAAGAAACAGGCCATCGAGACAGCCATGCATTTCCTTGAAAAGGTCAAGATCCCGGATCAGGCAAAAAAGTATCCTGGCCAGCTTTCGGGCGGTCAGCAGCAGCGCGTCGCCATTGCGCGATCTCTTTGCATGAAACCACGGGTGATGCTGTTTGACGAACCCACCTCGGCGCTTGACCCGGAGATGATCAAAGAGGTGCTCGACACCATGATCGAACTGGCCGAAGAAGGCATGACCATGCTTTGCGTCACGCATGAGATGGGCTTTGCCCGTCAGGTTGCGAACCGGGTGATCTTCATGGACCAAGGGCAAATCGTCGAACAGAACGAGCCCGAGGCGTTTTTCAACAACCCGCAATCCGACCGGACGAAGCTGTTCCTCAGCCAGATCCTCGGACATTAAGGGCGGATCAGCCGCCAATTTCTGCGCAGTCACGCAAGGCCCATGCGATGTCGCGCTGAAGACGCGGCGGTGGGATCTGTCTGGCCGGGGTTTGTCGCGGTACATCCTCGTCAGACCCGGTGCCAAGAATAAGACGGAACTCTTGCTTCGTGTCCTGATCCAGATACGCCCAGACCTGGGGACCAATATAAAGGCTTTCTGTCCACGCGCCTTCAGCCAGGACCAGTTCGTGCCGGTCGAACAGGAAATGAATGTATTCCAACGGCGCGCAACCGTTGTCGATCGCAACGCCTTTCAGCCCGCAGAGCTTTTTGGCCGCGATGACAGTTTCCTTCGTTCCAATCATCGGTTCGACTGCACTTGACTGAATCAAGATGCGATGCTGCTGAGAGACTCGAAAATCGCATCTGGGTTTCCCCCGCCCCAAAGCACCGGCAGCGATGTGGACCGGCCGGGCCTTCGGTTGCCCTGCCAGAAAACCGGCATCAAGTAAACGCCGCCCAATCCAGCGGATCGGCTGCATCCCGTGATCCTTGGTCAGCACAAGGTCGCCAATCCGCAATTCGTCGGCACGTTTTTCGCCCTGCGACGTCAGAATGCGTGTTTCGCCGACAAAGCAGATCATCTGCTGAATAGGCATCGCCCCGGTTGACAGCACGCTGCTGCCGTCATTGAACCAGGTTTCCATTTCCACGTTGATCGTGGTTCCGCCGGCCGGATTTGGCGCGTAGTCGATTTCAAAATTTCTTAACGCGTAGCCGGACGGGGTCGGTACAAGGCGTGGATCGCCAACCGGAATGGTCTCGGCTATCGTGATCGTTTCTCCCGAGTTCGCCGGATCGGGATAGGTTACTGTCACTGTAACGGCGTCAACATCCAAGACCGGCGGCGGCGCGCCGACTTCCGCTGTCAATTGCGATGCGTCAAGGACCTGAACGGCCCCGCTATCCTTGCCGATCGCGCCGCCTGTATTGTCAAGATCGTTCAAGCCCCCGTTTCGGCCCGCTGTAAGGCTGCTGCCGGACCCGACGCCAACACCTGAAATCAACGCTCCGAAGTCATCTTCCAATGCCTGCGCCTCGTCCGTGAAGTCACCGCCGCGGTTCTGCCGGCCGTCGGACATGAACACGATGGAATTGCTCGCCTGATCGCTGACACCCTGCGCTGTCCAGCTGTCGTGTATTTTGGATAAGGGGGATGCGAAATTCGTCGCCCCTCCGGGGGTCAGCGCATCTATATCGGCTTCAAATTGGACAAGCTCATCCAACGTGTAGACCCCGACCAGCGATGCAGTGCTACCGTACTCGACCAACGTGACCGTCACCGTCGACGGGTCATAACCGTTCTCGATATAGGTCTTGAACAATTCCTTGGCCGCGTAAGCCTGTGCTTCCAGAAAAGAGTCGACGATGCCATCGCCATCGACGTCCGACCTCGATGACCAGCCCGCGGAACCGGAGGTGTCGACCGCGATCGCGACATTCAGATCTGGTGAGCCTTGCGCCCCGATATTCACCGTATGGTCGATGATCAGCGTATCGAAAGAGGTATCCGGGATCGTGCTTGCCGTTGTTACCGGAACATCGCCCACCGTCGTATTGACGGTAACTACCTGATCTGCCATCTTCATAAACCTTGCTGGCCGCGATGTGCAAACTCACTAGCCAACAAAGGTTACGTTTGCTTTTTCCTGATCCTGAATGGGTCGAAAATCTCGCTCAAAAGCCCTGAAAAACTTAACTAAAGTGGCTGCATGAATGGCGCGCGCGGACAGCCTGAAGTTCCAATTCAGCCATGAATGTCGCAAGTGCCAAAACGGAAAACCAAAAGGATCATCGATCCCGGAGAGTTTGCCAGACCTGCGGGTCTCGCCGGGTGCAGAGCGAAAGCTGCACGGTCGTGACAGCGACGCGGCACTATTCATGATCCGCAAGACCTTCGGGGCAGTCGGCAGATCCGGCCAGCGCTACTGTTTGGCTTCACGTTGGGGCTGAAACTGGCATATGTTGCGTGTCAAACGGCGCAGGGCAGGACAGGATGGCACGGTTCACCTTCATCACGTTGACGCTTGTCGCGTTGCTGGCCATCGGGCTTTGGCAAGGCGGGCTTTGGCCATGGGTGGCGCTAAGCTTTGTGACTGTCTTCACCTATATGATGGACCGTCTGATCGGACCCGGCGCATCACTCGCTCCGGGGCAGGAGTTTCCGGCCGGCGACGCATTGGCCGTAACGCTGGCCGTCGCGCATCTGGTGCTTCTGGCGGCGGGGGTCTGGGCGATAGCGGGCGGGCATCTGACAGGCGCAACCGCGGTGGCTGCCTTTATCGGGCTGGGGCTGTTCTTCGGACAGGTCAGCAACGCCAATGCCCACGAACTTGTTCACAGATCGAACCGTTGGCTGCGGCGGCTTGGGGTGACGGTCTATGTGTCATTGCTATTCGGGCATCATGCCTCGGCCCATATCAGGGTGCATCATGTGAATGTCGCAACAACTGCCGACCCCAACAGCGCCCGCGCCGGGGAAGGATTCTACCGCTTTGCGGCGCGCGCCTGGGCTGGGTCGTTCCGCGCGGGATTGCGGGCGGAAACGGCTCTTCGGGCGCGCGCCGCCTCGCCTGCGCTGCTGCACCCCTACGCGGTCTATCTTGGTGGGGCGGGTGTCGTGTTGATCGTGGCCTTTCTGCTGGCAGGTTTCGCGGGCGTCCTTGTGCTGTGCGGGCTGGCGGCCCATGCGCAGATGCAGTTGCTTCTGTCGGACTATGTGCAGCATTACGGGCTTCGGCGTCATCGACGTGCCGACGGTCGGACGGAACCTGTCGGACCGCAACATTCGTGGAACGCACCGCAATGGTTTTCCTCGGCTCTTGTGCTGAATGCGACGCGCCATTCCGATCATCATCAGCGCCCGGCCACCCCCTATCCGGCGCTGGATTTGCGGTCCGCATCCATGCCGATCCTGCCTCGGTCATTGCCGGTCATGGCGATGCTGGCGCTTTGGCCACCGCTGTGGCGCAGGGTGATGGACCCGCAGGTTGCCGAGTGGGACGCGAAAAACCGGCAGAGCGCTGCCGTCTGACTGCTTCGTGAGCGTGACAGGCTTCCCCCGGCGGACCACATCTGGCAGGGTGACTGCATGAGACGAATACAGCTTTCCCTTGTTCTGGCCTTGGCGGTCTGCCCCGGCATCGCCGCGTCGCAAAGCGCAATGTCAGCCGCGGAATTCGAAAGCTATGTGCAGGGCAAGACACTGTATTTCGGCTATGCCGGCGAGGCATACGGCGTCGAGCGCTATCTGGGCAACCGTCGCGTGCAATGGTCGTTTCTGGATGGGCAATGCAAGGATGGCTTCTGGTATGAAGAGGCCGACCAGATCTGCTTTGTCTACGATGACACGCCCGACCCGCAGTGCTGGACCTTTTACCAAGAGCCGGGTGGCCTGAGGGCGATTTTCGAAAACGATCCCGACGCCACGACGCTCTACGAAGCACAGCAGGACGATGATCCGATGTTGTGTCTTGGCCCCGAAGTCGGGGTCTGAACGGCGAGCGATGCAGCATGGCGCTCACCCGGACGAATGTTCGGCGCGTCTGCCACGCAAGAAGCGCAGTTGCCTGCTCCCGCCAGTGCCCGACTAGAACAGCGACCCCTGTTCGGGCGGCTTTGGCTTTGACCGTTTTGTTTTGGTGCCAGCCCCGCCGATTTTGAAACGACCGTCGGAAAATTCGATCTCAAGACCCGCCGCATCGGCGGCGGCTGCGGTGCTGGTAATCACCTTGTCATCCCCGCGCACGATGGCATAGCCCCGCGCCAATGTGGCGCGATGGCCCAGGGTTTCGCGCAGCCGGTCAAGCCCATCCAGCCGCGCCTTCGCCTCATCGATGCGGCGGACCTGCGCCTCGCTCAGCCGTCGCGTCAGGTCAGCCAATGCACGATGCTGCTGCGCCACTTCACTGCGGATCGGGCGCGGAGTCAGCCGTGCGGACAGCGCCTCTAATCCGGTGCGTCGGTTCAGCGTGCTGCGCGACAGGGCGGGCGCAAGACGCGGACCAAGCACAGAAAGGCGGCGGCGTTCACCCTCGATGGCGCGGCGCAGCAGTGACGGCCGCAAGCTGCCCGCGACATCGGAAAGCGCCACCCGGCGCACCTGAACCGAGCGGATCAGCGCGGCGGGCAGGCGGTCCGATTGCGCATCGAACCTCTGGCGCGGGCTGTCCAGCAGCGCTTCGGGTCGCGGCAGGGCACGGGCAAGGTCGCGCAGCCGTTGGCCATTGCGGTCCAACCGGCTGGTCAACGCATGGCTCAGCCGCGCCTGCGCGTCTCCGACCCAGGACAGCAATTCCATCCGCACCGGCACCGCATGTTCGGCGGCGGCGGTAGGCGTCGGCGCGCGCAGATCCGACACAAAGTCGATCAAGGTGGTGTCGGTCTCGTGTCCGACGGCGGAAATCAAAGGGATCTCCGATGCGGCGGCGGCGCGCGCGACGACCTCTTCGTTGAACCCCCAAAGATCCTCGATCGAGCCGCCACCGCGCGCCACGATCAACAGATCGGGCCGGGGCAGTGCGCCCCCCGGTGTCATCGCGTTGAACCCGCGAATGGCCTTCGCTACTTCCGGCGCACAGGCCGCCCCCTGCACGGCCACCGGCCAAATCAGCACCTTGCGCGGAAAACGGTCGCGCAGCCGGTGCAGGATGTCGCGGATCACCGCCCCCGAGGGCGAGGTCACGACGCCGATGATCTCGGGCAGGTAGGGCAGCTTTTTCTTGCGCGCGGGATCGAAAAGGCCCTCGGCCTGCAAAGCGGCCTTGCGCTTTTCCAACATCGCCATCAGCGCGCCCATGCCTGCGGGGCGGATGTCTTCGATCACGATCTGATATTTGGATTGCCCGCCAAATGTGGTGATACGGCCCGTGGCGATCACCTCCATCCCTTCTTCCGGCTTGGTGGCCAGACGCCCTGCCACGCCTTTCCAGATCACCCCCGAAATCACCGAGCGGTCATCCTTGAGATCAAGATAGACATGCCCTGAACGCGGCATTGACACGCGCCCCACTTCGCCGCGAATGCGTACATGGCCGAACTCGCCCTCGATCACGCGTTTGATCGCGCCGGAAAGCTCCGTCACGCTGAATTCGGGGGAGTTTTCGCCGGGAACGGGATCGTCGAAAAGATCGGACAAAGTGCTGGTTTCCTGCCTGTTTGAATGCAGTCTAGTCACCCGGACGAGCAAGGCCAAGCAGGCTTGTGCAGATCAGGCGAACACTGGCAGTCTGGCGGTATGGTTCGTGCGTTCCTGATCCTTGGGCTTTGCCTGCTGGCCGGTTGCAATTCCGGCACCAGCCATCTGCCCAACCCGCTTTCGTTGCCGGGTCAGGCGGTTGCAACGGGGCTGGAAAACGCTGCCTACAATGCCCGGCGGGCGCGGCTCGCACGGTATGTGCAACACCACCACGCGCAGATTATCGAAGAGATCGCCGCAGGAAACGGCCCCCGGATCAGCACCGTAATGGCATTGGCAGACGTCCCCTACCACAGGCGGCCGCAGCTTCTGAACCGGCTGCGCGAGGACATCGCGCTTTACCAAACGGATGCCGAGGTGCTTGTCGTCGCCTTGATGGTTCATGGGGCCTAGCCGCGCTTGTGCCTTTTGACGCGGCACCCTAGAAGGCGTGCAACGTGACAACGGGCGAAGGCGATGCAATGAACATCCTCATTCTTGGCGGCGGCGGGCGCGAACATGCGCTGGCATGGGCGGTGATGCAGAACCCCAAATGCGACAAGCTGATCGTGGCACCGGGCAATGCAGGCATCGCCCAGATCGCCACTTGCGCAACGCTCGATATCGAAGACCGTGCCGCAGTGGTGAATTTCGCCGAAGCCGAAGCGATCGAGCTGGTGATCATCGGGCCAGAAGCACCTTTGGCTGCTGGCGTCGCTGACCGTCTGCGCGACGCCGGGTTGCTGGTATTCGGCCCCTCCGCCGCTGCCGCCCGGCTGGAGGCATCCAAGGCGTTTACCAAAGAGATCTGCGCTGCCGCAAACGCGCCCACCGCCGCCTATGGCCATTTCACCGATGCCGAAGCCGCCAAGGCGCATGTCCGGGCGCAGGGCACGCCCATCGTGGTCAAGGCGGACGGTCTGGCCGCAGGCAAGGGTGTCATCATAGCCGAGACTGTGGCCGAGGCCGAAGCCGCCATTGACGACATGTTCGGCGGCTCTTTCGGCGATGCGGGTGCAGAGGTGGTGATCGAGGAATTCATGACCGGCGAAGAGGCATCATTCTTCGTGCTCTGTGATGGTGAGGACGTGCTGCCCATCGGCACCGCGCAGGACCATAAGCGCGTCGGCGAAGGCGACACCGGCCCCAATACCGGCGGCATGGGCGCCTATTCCCCCGCACCGGTCCTGACCGACGAAATCGCGGAACGCGCCATGGCCGAGATCATCCGCCCGACCATGGCGGAAATGGTGCGCAGAGGCACACCATTTCACGGCGTTCTCTACGCGGGCCTGATGATCAAGGACGGCGCGCCGCGACTGGTGGAATATAACGTCCGTTTCGGCGATCCGGAATGTCAGGTGCTGATGATGCGCCTTGGCGCTCAGGTGCTGGACCTCATCCATGCCGCAGTCGAGGGGCGCTTGGCCGAAGCGCAGGTCAACTGGGGAAACGATCATGCGATGACGGTGGTGATGGCACCCCAAGGCTATCCCGGCAGCTATGAAAAGGGCGATGTCATCTCTGGCCTTGAAACCCTGCCCGAGGACAGCTTTCACATGATGTTCCATGCCGGCACGAAACTGACGGACGGTCGCATCACCGCCAATGGCGGACGCGTGCTGAACGCCACCGCGCGCGGTGCCAGCCTGTCCGAAGCCCGCGACCGCGCTTATGCGCTGGTCGACGGCATCAGCTGGCCGGGCGGTTTCTGTCGTCGTGACATCGGGTGGCGGGCGCTCTGACGGAACTGCGCGTCATCGACAATGCATGACATCGTCGAGGATTGCACAGCCACCATATGCATCCAAAGATCCCGGCGCTCCGCAATCCGGTCATCACGCCCCGAAAGCACCACTCCGACGCGCGCACTCCCACCGCATCGAACGAAATGCCGCGCCCATAGCGGTTCGTCGGTGCCAAATAGCGCGCAAATCAACTAGTCACCTGAATCTAAAGTCCTTGGCATTGTGATTTCTGGCAGAACCGCTTGACGGAGGCGAGGATTTCGTCAGCTGACTTGACCCATCGATA
>NZ_FWYD01000012.1 GCF_900176485.1 Primorskyibacter flagellatus | reverse complement strand
ACATCAAAAACAAGCAGCATAATCAATCAAACAACCGAACCAGAGCCTCCAATGTTCAAGCCGCTCTGATGTCCCATTTTATATGACGACAGACACTCGGGCAGGGCATATCGGGTACGGTCCGAGAGATCACCGCTCAGGGTTGTCCAGCCAGCCCCAGGATCATCAGCCACCTCGTCCCAACTTTGCCACCCTTTAAGCTAAAAGCTTGGATATGTTCTGCATATGTGTCAATTCAATGGCGACTGAGGAACGAGGAACAGCGCCGGTGAACCTGACACTCCGACAACTCAAAGTCTTCAAAACGATCGCCAAAGTGGGCAGTTACCGAAAAAGCGCGAAAGTGTTGAACACATCGCAACCGGCGCTGACGAAGACTATCCAGTCGTTGGAATATTCGCTTGGCGTCGAGGTATTTCGGCGCAACACCCGTTCGGTCACCCTGACTTCCGCTGGTCTTGAACTGCTGGGCCGGATCGAGGGGATATTCGAACAGCTCGACCAGACCGTAGATTCAGTGCGTGATGTATCATCGGGCCGAGGCGGCAGCATCAATCTGACCTATGTTGACTTCGCAATTCTTGGAACGCTGCCGGACACGCTCGCGCGCTATCGGCGTTATAATCCGCGGATCAAGATCAACGTCCAGTTCGCCTCTACCGCCGATCAGATTGCGCTGGTCAAATCGGGTAAGGCCGACCTTGGGTTTGTCATGGATATTGACCTGAAGCTGCCCAGTTCGTTCTGCCGCAAGCACGTCGTGCAAGAGGGGTTGGTTGCCGTGGTGCCGCCCAAGCACCGGTTGGCCGAGCGTGAGACGATCGAGCTTGCCGAACTTGAGTTGGAGTCCTTCATCATGGGGGACACGTGGTCACGCTATAATGAATTGATCCGCGATCTGTGTATCGAACGAAACTTTATGCCGCAGGTGACCCACAAGGCTTTTTTGCGGGATGAGATGCTGGCCTTTGTCATGGCCGGCCTTGGGGTTCTTGTTTATCCGAAATGTATCTGCAACGCTGGGTTGCTAGGTCTGAAAGTGGTGCCGATCACCGATGTACCACCGGTCGTTCGGACGACCGCAATCTGGCGGGCTGACGCCAAGAACCCGGTGCTCCCATCCTTCCTGCGTGAGGTCAAGCCGATGTAGGCAGGTCATTTTCGGGAGAATAAGATCATGCGATATGACACTTGCAAGCGCGGCGTGTTTGTCATCTTACCAGCTCGTCTGGTCGACCAACTTCCGTTACAAGGTCTTGACCGGGGCGCTGCGACTGGGGGTGTGACACCTGCCGCCACATGCGTCGGATGGGGCGAACCTAAACCACGACGGCAGATGCCACAGCTGCGGGGATTGGTATATTCCATTCTGGGCCGGCTCCGTGCTTTTCCAGAACCTTCGACACCACTGCTGCGCGGATCGCCGTGGCATTTTCGGCCGGTTGAGGGCGCAACAACGCGCCGCCCCTTGCCGTACCTCTCAGGAAGAAATCATAGGGTGCGCCGGGATCATTCACTTGCCATTCGGACGCGACGATAGACTGGTGGCACTCGGAAAACCCTGCTGCTTCGAGCACCTGAAAGGCTAGGGATGCATCGGCGTAGTCATTCGCTCCCGGGCCAGGTGGTAGCGTGATGTCCTTAGACCCGAATTCATCAATCGCACCAAAAACATAACCAAGTGCCGTCTCGACCTCGGGACCACACCAGACCGAGAAAGCCAGCCGACCGCCGCGGCGAAGAACGCGGCGTGCCTCTGTCACGACTTTTGGTGGATCGGGCACATGCGGTATTCCAAAACCAATCGTAACAGCGTCAAACGAAGCATCGGCGAAATTCAGTGCCATCGCATCGCCTTCAATGAACTGAGCCTCCGGTACCGCAACGCGCGCCATTGCCAGCATGGCAGGCGAGAAATCGAGCCCCGTAACTCCGGCCCCTGCCGCGACGAGGCCGGATGCCACGTTGCCATGACCACAGCACAAATCCAGCGCTTTTGTGCCAGGCTTGGCTTGCACAGCTTTTACCAAATATGGCACGACCATATCTGACGCCTTTGCAAACACTTGCGCATAGGATTGAGCAACTTCCGCTTTCGCCCATTCGCGCCTTTCCAATGCGGCGAAAGTGTCTGGTTGTTGAATGTCTGGCACATTCTCCTCCGCGTTTGGATCAACTCGGCTTCTCTACCCATGCTCTTGCCGGAAGAGTGACAGGCCCGGCGGTGACAACTCTTGCTTTCAGACTGTTATTCACCGGCTGACGGAGACTTCCGGGCAAGCGTTTGTCGTGGCCTGGTGATGGGCGCGCGGCCATGGTGAACGGATGCCAGAACGCTTCGAACCTCGGGAACGACGTTTCCATCCCAATCGCCACGATCTCTGCATCGATCGCGCCTGCGTCGCGACATAATCCGGCCAACCCATCTTTCTGGCAGATCGGAAACCATGCGTGTTCCCTTCAACAAGCGCCTCAAGGCGAACACTCTATCATCTTCACGGGAACAGGCGTAACGACGTTTCCTGCGGCATCTTTAACATGAAGTCGGACCGCGCCTGAGCCTGCCCTGATGCACTCGCCAGTGAATATATGCGGCGGAGGATTGAGAGGGCCAATCGCATTCGTCGGCGGCCCCGGGAAAACGCCACCGTAGTCTTTGTCGGCCATTGGAACGATCCTGACATCGCCCGACGCCGCCACCCCAACCATATCGATGCCGCTTGTCCGCCCCACAAAGCCAGCGCCGACAAGTCGCCTATCTTCCACGTCAACGACTATGTCGAATGCGCTCCTCACGCTCGCGGCGGCAGGCACGGTAAAGGTCTGAACATCTGGCATTAGCGTCTCTCGTATAATCACCTTCGCGTCGGTGGTAACCACTGGGCCGCCGCCCGCTGGTTGAAACATACAGCTGACCAATACATCGCGCGAAGTTCCGGTGTTTCGCGTCGGTCTGTAGGTGGTCTGAGCGCTGAGATTGGGCGTGGCGACAGAGACCGGGCCCGCATTCGATACTAATCCATCGCCAATCACCGAGAAGCTGATAGTCCCGGGGCCAGTCGTTCGACATCGAACGACCGAAGACGCACTTTCCTTTATGTCGCCGGGGACGGCGGTTGCACTTGCTGGCGGGGGAGGCGCAAGAAACGCACAACTTCCTGTCAGAAGGACAGTTGCCACAGCTGATGCGTGAATTATTGAAGTTCGAGTTGGACTCCGCATCGTCGGAAACCTCTTTTGAGAAACCGGTCGTGCACTTCTGAAGCGTAATTTGCCATGACCATGATAGCAGAGAATGCGTTTTTTTTTCGCATGGTTGTTTGATCCCACGGTTTGATGACCCTATTTTTCTCAGGCGTGGAAGGCAGCACTACGGGAAAAGTTCGTCCCGGAAGCGCCACGACCACGCATGCCGTCAGAGGTCTACAAAAAATCGCCAAAGAGACTAAAGCTGTTGGAAACGCCCGTCTTCCAGCGCTTTGTTAACATTGGTGCAGTGACGGGCTTTGTCCTCATCACTGAGAAAGCGCAGGCTTGTACGGTTTGATTGTACGAGCGCCGCGCCGATGCTCCGGCGGTTTTCGTCCTGAACGACGAAAAGCCCACGCGCAGGACCACGGAAACGATGGGTTTCGATAAATGCGTTCAGCATTTCATGGTCTGGCCATGGCTCGGCACCGGGGCAGGGCAGGATGTGAACAAGCGCAGGTGCGTCTTTCTGTAGGGCTGGCCGCAGCGTGGTGTGGCCAACGGTCATAATCCGCGGGTTCAGAAGGTGCCACTGCTCCGGGGTCAGGAGGTAGTCTCGACACGGCTCGGCGCGTTGCGTCGCGTGAAAGAACATCCGTCGGCCATCGGGGCAGGGCGCAAAGCCCAGCCGGGTCAGCAACTGCTGCGATGCGGTATTGTCGTCGTGACAGGTGGCAACCACCGGCGGTGCAGGCAAACAGAACCGCGCCCCGATCGCCATCCGCAGTGCTCGTTGCATGAGACCCTGACCCCAGCAATCCGGGGTCAGCCAATACCAAAGCGCGGCACCAATACACAGCCCGCCCACGACCGCGCCATCCTGTTCGATCACGCGCATCATTTCGCCCGGATCGCGGCTGTGTGCCAGGATTTCATCCGCTGCCGCCGCGTCGAAAGGCTGCCGCACGGCGGCGAGCCAACGCGCGACGCGAGCGTCGCCAAGATCACGGGCAATTGTAGGCAGGTCTGCCTGTGTCAGAGGGCGAAGTAACAGGTCATCTTGTTGCAGAATGTCGGCGCAGTTTTTCATCTCTTTTCCCCGACCAATTAGGGATGCGGATCAACTCAGCGCCAAAAGACCACAAATAGCAAACAAATGATTCGACTAATTAACATGCAAATCAAAATCTTCTGTATTGCTGCGAAACCGTCTTTGGAACAGGCCGTTACAAGGCGAGATTTAAAACGTAACTTTAGTTTACACTTTATCGGCACCAAGGCGAAATTTCACAGAAAGTCGAAGGATTTCTACAGAAAGCGTTGCGTCACCATGTCGCTCGGGTAGCTTTCTCGACGCTTGATCAATCGAGTGTTCATGGGAGGTGAGGCCAATGTTTGAACCGCGCGCAGAGCATGCCCGCGACCACTGCCGCAACTGGCTAGTTTGGCCTTTGTTTGCTGGGGTCGGCGGCCATGGGCAACGCGTCCCAAATCGCCGAGATATCAGTGGCCATGATCAGATGCGCTTGTCGCAACAGGCGGTCTTTCAAAGCGGCGTCCAATGTGTCCATAGACTGACGTGCGGAAAGCAGGTCCCGAGGATGGCCTGTCTCGACCGCGCGGTCAATCGCCTCGCGGCAGGATTGATCCACGTCGTCGGATTGGCTGCAAATTTGTTTGAGCGCGTGGAAGAAACGGGCATCGGCAGGATCGTTCATCGGATGAGCCTTTTGGTTTGCAAGACGGGCTTGATGTATAGGGGGCAGCAATGACGGGTCAATTGCGCAGCTTCGAAGAGATCATGAAGGATCGGCTGAAGGCGACGCAGGACATCGCTGCCGCGAATGCCGAACAGATGCGGCTGAACCAGAAGTCCAGCGGCCTGCTCGTCCTGGATTTGAAAGTCGAGCGCGACGGCATCGTCGACAGCACCCACGAGAACGAGCACGCCCGAACAGAGGCGGCTGTTGAAGACAACATACGAAAAATCGATCGGTTGGAACGCGAACTTTCCGCACTGGATGAAGAGCTTGAAGCCACAATGAAGAAGGAAGGCTGATGACACAGCACAAGCCGCCACAAGCGATGACGTTATTCGATCTGCTTGCCCGGACCTGGACACTGCCGGGCGAAGTGCGTGATGTCATTTTCAATGCCGCCGGGTCGTCATTGGCCGTCCTGCTGGCCGATGGCCGGCTTGCGTTTATATCGGTCAAGGATGCCGAGCATCCCGAAAGCCGCGTACGGATAGAGGCCGACACCGGACGGACAAGCATCCGACCTCGTACCAAAACTTTGCCTGCACCAGTGCTCAGCGATGCAGCTATCGCGCGCGCCGATTTGACGCCGTGTCGACTTGGCGATCAGGGGTTTGCCTTTTCGAATGCCGATACAAATGCCTTGTGGCGCGCCACGGCGCGGGGGCAAACCCTTGCTGTTAAAGGCGCGCGCAATGAAGCGGTCACGGCGCTGGCGTCGATCCCGCGAACAGGGCGCATCGTGCTGGCCTATGACAGCAGGTTGGCATTGGTCGCCGAAGACGGAGGCGCAGAGCTTGCCACCGCCGAGTTGAGCCACGGCGTGAGCCGCATTGCGGTATCTGATGATGGCCGCGTTCTGGGATGCCTGGGCGGGGGCCAGATCAGTATCGTCGCAAGTGACGACCTCAAATCAACCAGCACCTTTGCCTGCGAGGGCGAGGTGCTCGATCTTGGCTGGTCGCCCTGCAAACGCTGGCTGGTGGCCGGTTGCGCCAACAAGACCGTGCTTCTGATCGATGTGCAGGCGGGTGTCTCCGACCGGATCGTCGATTTTCCCGACGCCGTGCGTACAATCGGGTTCAGCAACAAGGCGCGCGCCATGATCGCTTCCGGGGCTTTCCGCGTCGTCGGTTGGACTCTCCCTGATCTACCCTTCGGTGACGATGAAGGCAGCGCAATCGAAACCGGGAAGCCAGGATTGACGCTTGTCGATCTCGTGGCGGTCCATCCGAAAAGAGATCTCTGTGCCGTCAGCTATGCCAACGGGCTGGTGATGATCTGTCGGATTGGTCATCCGGACGAAATGCTGCTGCGCGAAGGCAGCGGTGCCACGGTCAATTCGCTGGCCTGGTCTGACGATGGTGCCCATCTGGCAATCGGGGGCAGAGATGGGAGTGTCTCAATCGCGACATTCCCGAAAAACATGTTCAAATAGAAACCCTTGGGAGGCAAGCCAATGACACAAGTTCTGTCTGACGAAGAAAAAAGCAAAGACAAGTATTTCCAACAAATCGCCAAGGTCGCAGAGGCGATGGTGGAGGAGCACGGCAAGGATTTTGCCGCAGGGGCGCTGGTGTTGGCGGCGCGCTGGGTTTCTGAAAACCGTCTTGGTAGTGCCGAAGATCTCAAGCACTAATTTGGTTTCGTCGCCCGTCTCGATGTTGCGGGTTGCGGCGAAAGACTTGAAATCTGATTGACGATAATTCCGCTCAAGGGACCGGCCAGCGCTGCAAGGGCGCTGGCGGCAGGATCTGTTGTTGCTGAAACTCGACCAGCCGCAGCCAGTGTCTCCGTCAATTCAGGCTTAAGCATTTGCGCAAAGGCACACAGCTCATGGATACGAAAGGTTGAAAAATGCAGGCTGTCGCCGTTCAGCAATACGGCACCCTTTTGCCGGGTGAGCAGATCCGTTCGAAGAGCATTGCTGTGAACGGCCGCGCCCAAGGTGGACAGCACCGATTTTCGCCATTTTGCATATTCGGTATCCGCCGAATGGTCGATCCCCACGGAATACAGCCGTTCGGAAATGCTGCGGAACGCACGACCGCCCGCGATGTGACGCCGCCAGAAATCGTTCGCCTCTTCGACGCTGCGACTTTCGGCAAAACGCTGTGCCAGTTTGGGGCGGATCAACAGGACCAGCGCCATGTCCACATCTTCGGAAACCGAGCGGGCAATCTGCATTGCCGGCATCGGCAGGTCGGTCAGCGCCAAAAGGCGCAAAGCTGCAAGCTGTTCAGTCAGTCGCGCCGACAGCGCCGCCAACCCATGCCATTGCGCCGGGCTCAGCCCGTCGATCTGTCGGTCGCGGCCGACACTCGCGGCACCGTGCAAGGCACGCACCCAAAGCACAGATTGATCGAACAGAAAAACCAGATCCACATCGGCGCTGGTGGTCGATGTATCGACCCGTGGCACGGCACGAAAGCCCAGCAGAGAGCGGACGCCGATCCGCCAGTGGCGATCAAAATCCAATCCATTGGCGGACCACAACTGTTTTACGCGCGCCAGAAGTTGCGGCGACAAGCCCGGATAGGACATTTCCGGCGGGGCGCGATCAAGCGGTACAATGCCGCCGATTGGAGGGTGTTTGCTCATCACACTGCAATTCAGGGGTTTCTTTCGACCACGTTAGCCCGGTGCGCCGTGACATGGCCAGCGCTTTGTCTCCTGCGCATTCTGCCGAGGACGGTATGTCGCTAGGGTTTAAACTTGGTGTCAAACAGACCCAGGTTTTTCGGCTGGGTCAGGTGGTCAGCGTGTTGCAGATGTCGGCTGGCCAGTTGGACGACCATTTGAAAGAGGTGGCGGAAGCCAACCCGATGGTAATCCCGCGCCGACGGCCCGGTGCGGGGGCCAGTACGACAGATGTGCTTGAAATGACCGCGGTCGAGGAGGCGGGAAGCCTATACAGCCATGTGTTCCGCGCGCTCGCCGGACTGATCGCCCAAGGTGGCATGATGGAACGGGTGATCACCGCCCTGATGGGCGAGTTGGAGCCATCCGGCTGGCTGGGTCGCCCTGTCGAAGACATTGCCGAGACGCTTGGACTGACACCGCAACTGATCGAGACGGCGCTGAAGGTCGTTCAAAGGCGGGTGGAGCCAACCGGGATTTTTGCACGAAACCTTGAAGAATGCCTGCGTCTACAGCTTGAAGATCGCGATGCGGTGACCCCTGCCATGAGCACTGTCCTTGCCCATCTTTCAACGCTGGAAGGTGGTGGGACTTGCGCGCTCGTCGCGGCCACGGGGCTGCATGAAAACGAGGTAAGCAATTGTCTTGCCATGATCCGGTGCCTTGATCCGAAGCCGGGCGGCGCGTTTGTCACAGATCCCACGCTGATGCGAGAGCCGGATGTTCGGGTTGTTCCTTCCGGCGATGGCTGGGACATCGAATTTATTTCGTCTTTGAAAGATGATATCGACATCGCCAATATACCCAGATCTCAGCAGTCCGAAATGACACGCGAGGCGCTGGCCAAGGCGCGGGCGCTGAAACAGGCCTTGGATATAAGGCAATCTGCACTCCGGCAGGTGGTCGGGCAAATTGTCGAGCGGCAGGGTGGCTTTTTGCGCTCTGGGGCATCAGCCTTGACGCCGATGACGATGTCCGAAATCGCGCAAGCCACGGGGTTTCACCTGAGTACCGTCAGCCGCGTGTTGAACGGGTTGCTGATTGAAGGGCCGATCGGCATCGTTGCAGCCCGATCGCTTTTTGTCGGCGCAGCCTCGGCGCAGACGGCGCATTCCAGAACGCAGGTACGGGCACGGATCCAGGCGTTGCTTGCCGATGAAGACCCAAAACGTCCAATTTCGGACCGCCGTCTCACCACATTGTTGCAGTCCGAAGGCATCACAGTGTCACGGCGTATAGTGTCAAAATACCGCCATGATGCCGGTATTTTGGCGGCAGCGGTGCGGCGGCGGCAAGCCTGATTGACCCCATCAATCGCGCTGTGGGTCTTAAGGCCGCGGCGCTTGGCCGGCCCTCAATTGGTCCCATGAAATTCCACGATCACTTGGGCCGCATTACGGGACCAAAACTGCTGTTTGACGGGTGGAATGTCCTGCTTGGCTGGTCCCAAGTCACCCTGCGTGGGCACAACCGAGCCCCCTCGATTTTCAGGTGCGGGAAATGTGTAACGAAGCGTAAAGGCCAGAACGCAACTAGTGTAACAATATGCGACAATCTGCCTCGGGAATTTGAATGCGGCGCGCCGCCGAAAAATTACGCCGCAAATTTTTATAGCTTAAAAAGTACCTTATTTTCAAAGCGTTAAAATTTATTAGGCGAACAAGAGACGCATTTTTCAAAATCTGGAACACGCCTTGCCACAAGAGAGGCACAAGATGCGAGCGCCCAACCAAACAGGGGCGGCTCAAAGAACGAAGGATAGGGAGAGAGGCATGCGTCCCGACGCAGGCCGCAAGCGCCAACTGGCGCAGCAGCGGGCATTGTCCATCTTCAAAACCTTTGCCGAGAAACCGGTGCCTGTCCGTCACATAGCGGCCGGCGCTCACATGAAACGGCAAAAGCCGCCAACGGGTGGTCGGGCAACCGGCCCCAGAGCTTTAAGGAGGCTCATGGCATGACTTTGACGCTTAACAAGATCACGTCGCAACGTGGTATCTCGGTTGGGGAGGCAACTAAGAAGATTTCCGACTTGGGATGGAATCCTTCCTATGTTCAGGAAGCCAGCACGTATCCGACGGACTACAAGATTACCAAGGCCCCGCGCGACCCGATGAAACAGGTTCTGCGGTCCTATTTTCCGATGGAAGAAGAAAAGGACAACCGGGTTTACGGTGCGCTTGACGCCGCGCTGCGCGGCGACATGTTCCGCAATGTGGAGCCGCGCTGGATCGAATGGATGAAGCTGTTCCTCGGGATCATCCCGTTTCCGGAAATTTCGGCTGCGCGTTCGATGGCAATGGTGGCCCGTCTGGCCCCGGGCGAGGATCTGCGCACTGGCTTTACCATGCAGATGGTCGATGAATTCCGTCACTCCACAATTCAGATGAACCTGAAAAAGTGGTACATGGAGAACTATATCGACCCGGCCGGTTTCGACATCACGGAAGAGGCCTTTGGCAAGTGCTATGCCACGACGATCGGACGTCAGTTCGGTGAGGGTTTCATCACCGGCGACACGATGACCGCCGCATGCATGTATCTGACCGTGGTTGCCGAAACCGCGTTTACCAATACGCTGTTTGTGGCCATGCCCTCCGAGGCCGCGCGGAATGGTGACTATGCCCTGCCGACAGTGTTCCTGTCAGTGCAGTCGGACGAAAGCCGTCACATCGGGAACGGCCACTCGCTCTTGATGGCCGCGTTGAAGGAGCCGGAGAACCACCTGCTGCTGGAACGCGACCTGCGCTATGCCTTCTGGCAGAACCACGCAATCGTTGACGCCGCCGTTGGCACGATCATCGAATATGGCACAACGAACCGCGACAAGGACAAGGAATCCTATGCGGAAATGTGGCATCGCTGGATTTTTGAAGACTACTACCGGACGTATATGCTGCCGCTCGAAAAATACGGCGTGAAAGTGCATCACGACGACGTGCAGGAAGCCTGGAAGCGGATCACCGAGAAGAACTATGTCCATAAGGTCGCACAATTCTTTGCGGTCGGCTGGCCCGTGAACTTCTGGCGGATCGAAGCCCAGACCGAAAAGGACTTCGAGTGGTTCGAGCACAAGTATCCCGGCTGGTATGCCGAGTTTGGCGACTTCTGGAAATGGTATGGCAAGCTGTCCAAGCCGGGCGAGACCATCATCACTTTCAACGAAGACACCGGCTATGTCTATCCGCACCGTTGCTGGTCCTGCCTGGTGCCGTGCGTCATCCGTGAAGATATGGTTGTCGACGAGATCGACGGCGAGTTGCACACCTTTGCGCACGAGCTGGATCGCTGGACTGCGGTCGAGGCCTTCTCGGATGAATTCCAGGGCCGTCCGACACCGGCCATGGGCAAATTCTCGGGCAAGCGTGAGTGGGAAAGCGTCTATGATGGCTGGGATCTGGCAGATGCCATCAAGGATCTCAACTTTGTCCGCGAAGACGGCGAAACACTGGTGCCACAGCCGCACCTGCGCTTCGACAACAAGGACATGTGGAAGCTTGAGCATGTTCGCGGTCACACGCTGCGCTCGCCGCTCAACATGCTTCGCGGCATGTCAGAGACAGATCGTGCAGCCCATGTTGCCGAGTATCAGGCGGGTTTCACCATCAATCCATGCAACTGATTGCAGAAAATGCGGGGGCCGTTTGCGCGGCCTCCGTCCCCAGCGCGCATATCTGCGCGCAGCGTCAAGGGAGAAAGAAATGACGGACACTTACAACGTCCGATTGGAGCCGGTCGGCGTGGAATTCGAGGTCGAGGAAGATGAGACAGTCCTCGATGCGGCATTCCGCCAGGGCATCGCGTTGCCCCACGGATGCAAGGAAGGGCAGTGTTCCGCCTGTAAATGCGTTCAGTTGGACGGTGAATCGGAGATGATGAAATACTCCACGTTTGCCCTGAATGACATGGAAAAGGACAGCGGCCACATTCTGATGTGCCGGACCTTGGCATATAGCGATCTCGAAATCGAGCTTTTGAACTTCGACGAGGAACTCCTGTCGAAATCCATTCCAGTGAAGCAGTTTTCCGGCAAGATCGTCGATTTCCACAATCTGACCCATGATATTCGCGGTGTCCAAATCGAACTGGATGCGCCTTTGAAATTCTGGGCGGGTCAATATGTCGACATCACGGTCAAAACAGAAATGGGGGAGGAGATTACGCGCTCGTTCTCCATGGCAAATCCGCCGAGCAAAACCCAAAACCTCGGCTTCATCATCAAAAAATATCCAGACGGGAGATTTTCAAACGAACTCGACGACGGAGGCATCAAAGTCGGCGTCGACGTCAAAATCGAAGGACCCTACGGAATGTGCTTCCGAAGAGACAACCGACAAGGACCGGTGATCTTGGTTGGCGCAGGTTCGGGTATGTCGCCGGTTTGGTCGATACTGAATGATCAGATCTCCAGCGGCGAAGATCGTCCAATCTACTTCTTCTATGGCGCGCGGTCGCAGGATGACCTGTTCAAGCTGGACGAAATAGATGCCCTGACCACTGCGCATTCCAACGTCGAGTTCATTCCGGTGCTCAGCCATGCGGATGATGACGCAAGCTGGACCGGCGAACGCGGCTTTGTTCACGAATGCGTCGACACGCGGCTGAAGGCTTTGGGGATCGACGGCGACGGAGATGTGTATGCCTGCGGACCGCCACCGATGATCGATGCGCTGACGCCTGTGCTGTTCATGCACGACTTCGATACCGATCGCATTTTCTACGATAAATTCACGCCCACTTCCGGTTCTTCGGGCCACTGATATCGGCCTGAACGCTAGTGACGTGATACCAACCAAAGGGAGGCTACAATGGTAGCAACATCCAGCTCTATCGGATCCGGGGCCGCAGGTTCCGCACAATTCGTCGGCTCGAACAGTCGCAAGTACAACTACTTTGAACCGCGCGGGAAACGCGCGACGCACTACGAAGATGTGACTGTCGACGTGCAACCAGATCCCGAACGCTACCTGATCCAGGATTGGATCATCGAATTCGAAGGTGGCAAGGGCGGCGGCGCATATACCAAAGACAGCACCGCAGCCAAGTCGAGCAACTGGCACGCGTTCCGCGCCCCTGATCAGGAATGGGAGCGGACCCACTATCAGCGTCAGTCCAAGATCGAAACCATGGTGCAGCACGTCATCACCAATGCCCGCAAAGCAGGTGCCCACAAGTCCTTTGACAAGGTCTGGCAGACGGTTCTGCAAAAGCATCTGGGTGCCTGGAAGCATGCGGAATTCGGCCTTGGCACCTCGCTCATGCAGGCGCAGCGCTATGGCTTCACGCAGATGATCAACAACGCCACGTTGACCAACTCGTCCTACAAGATGCGTCTGGCACAGGACATCACGTTGTATCTGGCCGAAATCGGCATGGACATTGATGGCTGGAACGACGACCTGGGCAAGACGACCTGGCTGGAAGATCCGATCTGGCAGCCGACGCGCGAGGCGATCGAGACGATCATGGGCTCGGAGGATTACCTCGAGCAGTATTTCGCGATCAACATCGTGTTCGAGCCGCTGGTGGGGGAACTGCTCCGCTCGGGCTTCTTCATGCAGGCGGCGGCGGCCAACAATGACTTCATCACGCCGCCGGTGATTTCGGCTGCCGAGGCGGACTACGAGCGCAATCTCGCGAATACGGTTGACCTGATCTACCTGCTCGCCAACGACGAAGAGTACGGTGCTCAGAACAAGACGCTGTTCAAGTCATGGCTGAAAAAGCACGGCGATCTCGCGCACAAGGCCGCCGCCGCGTTGCAGCCGATCTGGTCGCAACCGCATTCCAAGCCGGTTTCCTTCGAGGACGTCAAAGCCGTCTCGCAAGAGCGCATCGGTCAGATCGTCGCCGAGCTGGGTCTCGAGTAAACCTCTGAAAAGGAATTGAATTATGTCTAGCATTGCGCGTGACTCATCCAACCAGAACATCTTCAAGTCGATGAAGGACATCGACCTGACCTCGCGCGAGGTCTCCCACCAGTGCGGAGTCACCATGAACGACAGCGTCGAGGCTCGTGCCATCGCAGAGTTCATGGAGGAAAACGATCCCAAGGTGACGATTACCTACAACCCGGCGACCATCCGCATCGACGGCGAGGGCAAGCTGATCTTCCAGATGAGCGAGATCACCGAATTCCTGGGGCGCGAGATGACCGCCGAGACCTTCGAGGTCAACACTTCGACCCACTATGGCCGGATGGTTCGGGTCGATGACGATACCGTTATCCTGTTCGGCGACATGAACGAGGTCATGGAATACATCTGATCTGCCTTTGAACACGTCCGGGGCCTGCGCCGCAAAGGCCCCGGACATCCGACAGGATACTCAGCGAAAAGCAAGGGAGGACACCATGTTCAAAACACCCGATGGAAGAGAGATCTTCGTTCTCGACAGCCATGTCCATTATTGGGACGCCAGCCCGGAAAATCAAACCAACGTGCAAGGCAGGCAATTCATTGATTGTTTCTATGCGTATCACACCAATCTCAGCCCCGAAGATCAGCTTTGGGAAAAGGCAAAATTCGAGAAGTACAGCGAAGAGGACATCTACCGCGATCTTTTCGTCGATGGGCCTGACGATATGGCAATCGTCCAGTCGACCTATCTGAAGGAATTCTACAACAACGGCTTCTCGTCGATCGAGCGCAGCACGTCGATGGCGGAACGCCATCCTGAACGGTTCATCGTCAACGGCTCTTTCGATCCCCGCGATGGTGAAAAGGCGCTGGAATACATCCACTACATGAAAGAAACGTTCGATATCAAGGGCGTGAAAATGTACACGGCCGAGTGGAATGGCGACAGTAAAGGCTGGGCGCTGAATGATCCGGCGGCCTACAAATGCTTTGAACTGTGCGAAAAGCTGGGCATCAAGAACGTCCATGTCCACAAAGGTCCAACAATCAGGCCGCTGTCGAAAGATGCGTTTGACGTTCACGATGTAGATCACGCTGCGACTGATTTCGTAAATCTTAACTGGATCATCGAACATTGCGGTCTGCCGCGGCTGGACGATTTCTGCTGGATCGCGACGCAGGAGACGAATGTCTACGCGGGTCTTGCCGTCGCGATGCCGTTCATCCACTCGCGTCCGCGTTACTTTGGCGAGGTGATGGCAGAATTGTTGTGGTGGGTCGGCGAAGACAAGCTGCTTTTCGGCTCGGACTACGCGATCTGGACCCCGCAATGGCTGGTTGAGCAATTCTGGGACTACCAGATCCCCGAAGACATCTCGGCAGAGCGTGGTGGCGTGCAGCTGACAGACGAGGTGAAGGAAAAGATCCTCGGTCTCAATGCGGCAAAGCTCTATGACATTGATGTTGCGCAAAAGCGGGCCCAACTGGCCGGTGTCCCCGTTCAAATTGCGGCGGAGTGATCCGATGTTGGTCGCCAATCTTATGGCGGAACTGGAAATGGATGTCTGGAACCGTCTCGACGCAGTGACCGATCCTGAACTCGACGAGCCCATCACCGATATGGGGTTCGTCGAGAGGGTCGAGGTGACGGATGCGAAAATGGTGCGGGTCGAGTTCCGGCTTCCGACCTACTGGTGTTCGCCCAATTTTGCGTTCCTCATGGCGTTTGGAATTCGCCAGGAGGTGATGTCGCTGCCTTGGGTGGTCGAAGCCACGGTGCAACTCAATGATCACTGCTTCAATGACCAGGTCAACGACGGGGTCAACAGTGGTCGAAGCTACCATGACATCTTTGCCGAAAACTGTGACGGTGCCGATCTGGATGAGGTGGTGATGAAATTCCTGGCAAAGGCGTTCGACCGTCGACAGGAAACCGTGCTTCTGGGCTTGCAGGGTCTTGGGCTTGCCCCGGCTGACATCGTTTCGATGACGCTGGGTACGCTTCGGCAGATTCCGTTCCGCGGCGAAGAAGAGCTTCGGCAATTGCCGAGGTATCTTGAGCTGCTTGCGTCGCAAGGTCTTGCGAAAAACTCGGGCGATCTGGCCTTCCCGACTTGGGACGGGAAGCCGCTTGAGACCGGTAACCTGTCGGATCATCTGGCCCGCCTGCGAAGTACCCGGATCAATATGGAGTTCAACGGAGCTCTGTGCCGTGGGCTTGCCAAGACACGCTACAAGGAAGTCGAGATTGGGCCCGACGGACCCACATTGGTTGATTTCATAGCGGGGCATGTGCCGCCAAGGGAAGAGACAACCGCCAACAGTTAAGTAACTGGAAAAGCGAAAATTTTGGGATGACGCCCAGGAAAGTCCCTGGGCCGAAGGAGGAAGATATGGCTAAACTCATGGTACATGGCAATGTTGCCAGAAATTGTCTTGCACGCGGTGTCGCGCGACTTTCAGCGGCAGTGGAACCCACGCTGGGACCGAAGGGCCTGAACGCGATGGTGGACCGCCCGGTGGGCACGCCTTTGGTCACCCGTGACGGGGTCAGCATCGCCTCAGAGATTGAGTTGAATGACCGGTTCGAAAACATGGGCGCACAGGTTGTCCGTGAAGTGTCGATGCAAACCAACGATGTGGCCGGAGACGGGACAACCACGGCAATCGTTCTGGCAAATGCACTGATCCAGCGTGGTGTCGATCTGACCGATAGCGGCGTCAAGCCGGTTGACCTGTGTAAGGGGATAGATCTGGCTGTAAGCCGCGTTGTGGATGCGATCGATGCCTCGTCGCGCAGTTGCGACGACCATCCTGAATATCTTGAGGCGGTCGCGCGCGTGTCGTCGACCGATCCGAAGCTGGGCGAATTGGTGGCAGAGGCCTTCCGTCGCGTTGGTCGGGACGGTGTGATCTCTGCCGATTTTGGCGTCACGATCGAGACGACGATGGAAGTCGTCGAAGGCATGTCATTTGAGCGCGGCTACATCTCGCATCACATGGTCACGGACCGCGAGAACATGGAAGCCATCCTGCGTAAGCCGCTGATCCTTCTGACGGATCAGAAAATCCTCAAGCCGGAGTTGCTCGATAACGCGGTCGCAATTGCGGAGAGCGAAAATCGCCCTCTGTTGATCGTGGCAGAAGAGATCGCCCCCGAAGTGGTCATCAAGCTTCTGGAAAACGGCGGGGCGGGCAAATATCTGATCGTTCACCCGCCGGAATACGGTCATTGGCGGACTGCAATGATGGACGATCTCGCGATCCTGACCGGCGGCGAAGTCTTGGCCCGCGACCTTGGCAAGAAGATCGAGAATGTCACGAGGGAACAGCTCGGCGGAGCCGAAATGGTTCGCTCGCACGCGTCCGGAACGTCGGTTCTGCGCGGTGAAGGTGAACCGGATGCCATCGTGGCGCGGCGCAATCAGGTGCAGCGACAGCACGATGCGGCACCGCCGAATATCGACAAGGACAAGCTGCGCGAACGGTTGTCCAAACTGACCGGTGGCAGCGCGATCATCTATGCTGGCGGGTTCACCCCGGTGGAACAGAAGCGGACGATCCAGCTGATCGAGGATGCGCTGTGCGCCGTGCAAGCAGCGGCAGAGGATGGCGTGGTTGCAGGTGGAGGAACAGCGCTGGCGCAAATCGGATCCTGTCTCGACAACCTTGATGCGCTGGGGGATGTCGCCAAGGGTATCCAGCTTGTCCGGTCTATCCTGAGCGAGCCGGTGCGCCGGATTTCGCGGAATGCAGGCGCAGACGTGGCGGCCGTTGCCCAGGCGGTGGCCGAAGGTGCAGCGGGTCACGGGTTTAATGCCGCCGCAGGAACATTTGGCGACATGTACGAGGCGGGCATAATCGACCCGGCCCGCGTGCCTGCAAGTGCGTTGGTCAACGCGGCGTCAGTGGCGACACTGATCCTGACCACCGAGACCCTCGTGGCAGACCTGAATGAAGGTGAGGCCGATCCGACCGAAGGCCCCGCCCGGGGCGGCGGCGCAGAGCTGCTGGGGCGTGCCTGACCCGGTGTTTAACAGTACATTGGTCGGCCTTTCGGGGCCGGCCAGTCCAGACAGCGTGGCCAAGTCGAACAGATAGGCCCGATCAGACGCAGGGAATGAGAAAATGAAAGCAGCCAGATTATACGAATACGATCCCGACATGAATGTGGAGCTGAAGATTGAGAATGTTCCTCCCCCCACAATCACGGCTCCCGATGAGGTGATCGTCAAGGTCGGTGCGGCGGGCCTCTGCCGCACCGATCTGCACATTATCGAAGGTGTCTGGAAAGACATTATGGATACCGAAGGCAACCTGCTACCCTATGTGATGGGGCATGAAAACGCGGGTTGGATCGAAGATGTCGGCAGCGCCGTAACCTCGGTCAAACCGGGCGATGCGGTGATCTGTCATCCGTTCCGAAGCTGTGGCATCTGCCTAGATTGCAGGTACGGACATGACATGTATTGCGATCACGGGCAGTTCCCCGGCCTTGGAATTGACGGTGGTTTTGCCGAGTATTTCAAGACCAACGAAAGCTCGCTCATCAAGCTCAATACCGGGATCACGCCGCTTGAGGTTGCCCCGATGGCCGATGCCGGCATCACAGCGTATCGCGCTGCCAAAAAGGCGGCGAAACTGCTGAATCCGGGTGGCTATGTGATGATACTGGGCGTCGGTGGCCTAGGACATATTGCGCTACAGGTGCTGAAAGAGACCTGTGGGGCGCGGATCATCGCGGTGGACCGTGAACCTGCGGCCCAAGTGTTGGCCAAGGAGCTTGGTGCCGACATCGTGCTGGACGGCGGTCCCAACCTTATCGAAGAGATCAAGGAACTGACTGGCGGCGGCGTGCATGTTGCGATCGATTTTGTCGGTGAACACGGCACCGAAAATACCTGCTGGAAATTGCTCAGACAGGGCGGAGAGCTGATCATGGTCGGTTACGGCGGAACCATTGAGGTGCCGACGCTGGAACTGGTTGCCAATGAGATCAAGATCGGCGGCAGCCTCGTAGGTGATTTTGTCGAGCTTGTCGAACTGATGGAGTTGAACGCAGACGGAAAGGTGAAGATGCACCAGACCGAATACAGCCTCGCGAACATAAATCAGGCGATTTCGGACTTTAAAGATCGCAAATTTACAGGACGCGGGGTTATCGTTCCCTAGGATTCCGCTGTGGTCGCGCGGTGCATCGACGGTCTGTCGGCCATGTCTGATGCACACGCCCTGGGGCGGATCTTTTCCAGCGCGCCACAAGGCGCCGATGTCTAAAACTTCAGAGGACCAATATGGCCAAAGCAATTCATTCCATGATCCGTGTGCTTGATGAAGAACGTTCGGTGGCTTTCTACCGCGAGGCTTTTGGCCTCGGGGTTGCCGAACGGATCGATTTCGACGGTTTCACACTGGTCTACCTGTCCAACGACGAAGCCGCGTTCGAACTTGAACTGACGATAAACAAGGACACGACAGAGCCTTATGATCTGGGCAACGGCTACGGGCATCTTGCGTTCAGCGTCGAGGATGTTGACGCCGAACATGCCCGCTTTGAGGCCGCGGGCTTCGCGCCGCGAAAGCTCGTGGACCTCAAGAAAGACGGCAAAAAACTTGCCCGCTTTTTCTTTGTGAAAGACCCCGATGGCTACGAAATCGAGGTTTTGCAGCGGGCGGGTCGATACCAGTAAACGCTAACCAAAAATAAGGGAGGATATCATGTCAATTCGAAAGCAAGCCATGACGCGACGCCAGCTGCTGTCAAAAAGCGCGATGTTCGGTGCCAGTTTCGCAATCGGGAGCGGCTTCGTGGCGGGCCAAGCCACGGCCGCCAACTGGGCAGTTGAAGTCGAACACCTGAAGCCCGAAACGATGGCCACGCTGATCCAACTGGCGCGGGACATCTATCCGCATGATCAGGTTTCGGATGAATACTATGCCGTTGCCGTCAAAGGATATGACAGCGCCGACGCCGCTGAAGGGATCGAGGTCGGCATCGCCGAGCTGAACGAAGCGGCCAAGGGCATCGGATTTGCCAACTACATTGATGTCGGCTGGGAACGCGACCGCGTTGATCTGCTGCGCGGCATGGAAGACAGCGCGTTCTTCCAGCAAATCCGCGGCGGGCTGGTGACCGGTCTTTATAACCAAAAGGCGATCTGGCCGATTTTCGGCTACGAGGGCGAAAGCTTTTCCAAGGGCGGTTACATCGACCGCGGCTTTGACGACATCAATTGGCTTTGAGGGGGACACGCTATGAGTGCACCATTTGACATGAATGACGACAACGTGGTTGTTATCATCGGAACCGGCGCCGGCGGCGGCGTTCTTGCCAACGAGCTTGCCCAAAAGGGCGTTTCAGTCGTCGCGTTGGAAGCGGGCGGGCGCTATATGCCCGAGGATTATATCAACGACGAATGGGACAGTTTCGGCCAGCTTGCCTGGACCGATCCGCGCACCACATCCGGTGATTGGCGCGTGGCCAAGGATTTCTCTGGCCTGCCGGCCTGGATCGTCAAGGCGGTTGGCGGCACCACGACCCATTGGGCGGGCGCGTCGCTACGGTTTCAGGATCACGAATGGAAACCCCGCACGACGTATGGCGATATAGAAGGCGCGAACCTTCTGGATTGGCCAATCGACCCGCGCGAGATGGACGATTATTATACCAAAGCCGAAGACAAGCTGGGCGTGACCCGCACCGGCGGCCGCGCTGGCCTGCCGGGCAGCAACAACTACAAGGTTTTCGAGAAAGGTGCCAAGGCGCTGGGGTATGAAGAAGTCCATACCGGACGTATGGCGATCAACTCTGCCGATAATGACGATCGGTTGGCGTGCCAGCAGACGGGGTTTTGTTTTCAGGGGTGTAAATGGGGTGCCAAGTGGTCCTCAGCCTATACCGACATTCCCCGAGGCGAAGCGACGGGAAATCTGGAAGTGCGGGATCGCTGCCACGTCATGCGGATCGAGCATAACGAGCAGGGCAAGGTCACAAGCGTTGTCTATGTGGATGCAGATGGCAATCAACAAGAGCAACGGGCGCGGGTGGTCTGTGTCGCAGGCAACTCGATTGAAAGCCCGCGGTTGCTGTTGAATTCGGCCTCTTCGATGTTCCCTGACGGGCTTGCCAACAGCTCGGGGCAGGTGGGTCGCAACTATATGCGCCATGTGACCGGGTCGGTTTACGCGGTCTTCGATCAGCCGGTGCGTATGTGGCGTGGCACGACAATGGCGGGCATCATTCAGGACGAAGCCAAGAATGATCCATCGCGCGGATTTGTCGGCGGGTACGAGCTTGAAACACTGTCGCTTGGCCTGCCGTTCATGGCGGCGTTCCTTGACCCCGGTGCATGGGGGCGCGAATTTACCACGGCGCTGGATCACTATGAAAACATGGCCGGAATGTGGATCGTCGGTGAAGACATGCCGCAGGAAACCAACCGCATTACGCTGAACCCGGATGTGACCGACCAGCACGGGTTGGCCGTCGCAGATGTGCATTTCGACGATCACCCCAACGATGTCGCGATGCGCAATCACGCCTATAAGCAGGGTATAGCGGTCTACGAAGCGGTCGGCGCCACGCGGGTTTTTCCGACGCCGCCCTATCCGTCGACGCATAATCTGGGCACCAATCGAATGTCGGAAGACCCGCGTGACGGGGTGGTCAACCGCCACGGACAAACGCACGATATTTCCAATCTGTTTGTGTCCGATGGCAGCCAGTTCACCAGTGGTGCTGCGGAAAACCCGACGCTGACGATTGTGGCTTTGGCAATCCGGCAGGCTGACTTCATCGCGGCTGAATTAAGCAAGAACACTCTCTGAAAAGAGCGCTTTGACAAGAATTCCGGCATCCCGCGCGGCGGGATGCCCAACCTTGCCCCGCAATTGGGCAGGGTCGAGATACCTATTTTCCGAACGAGGGAGCAAAAACAATGGACGGAAATGATTTGCGTGGGGCGAGCGGTTGCCCCGTCATGCACGGTGCCACGAATGTTTCGGGGCGCAACAACCGCGACTGGTGGCCAAACCAGTTGAACCTGCGAATCCTGCATCAACACCCACCGTCATCCGATCCAATGCCCGCCGGATTTGACTATGCCGAGGCATTCAGGGGGCTTGATCTTGACGCGGTGAAGGCCGATCTGACCGCGCTGATGACGGACAGCAAGGACTGGTGGCCCGCAGATTACGGCCATTACGGGCCGCTTTTCATTCGCATGGCCTGGCACAGCGCCGGCACATATCGCACGGCTGATGGACGCGGCGGGGCATCAACCGGGAACCAAAGGTTCGCGCCCCTGAATTCCTGGCCGGACAATGGCAATCTTGACAAGGCACGGCGTCTGCTTTGGCCGATAAAGGAAAAATACGGAAACGCGATTTCCTGGGCTGACCTTTTGATTCTTGCGGGCAACGTGGCCATCGAAAGCATGGGCGGCAAGACGTTTGGCTTCGCCGGAGGACGTGCGGATATCTGGGCACCCGAAGAGGACATCTACTGGGGTGCCGAAGTCGAATGGCTGGCCCCATCCGATAATCCGAACAGCCGCTATTCCGGCGAACGTGAGTTGGAAAACCCGTTGGCTGCCGTGCAAATGGGACTGATCTACGTCAATCCGGAAGGCCCTGACGGCAATCCCGATCCACTGGCATCGGGCCGTGACATCCGCGACACGTTTGGCCGGATGGCGATGAATGACGAAGAGACCGTCGCACTGGTTGCGGGTGGGCATACTTTTGGCAAAGCGCACGGCGCTGGGGATCCCGGACTTGTCGGTGCAGAACCCGAAGCATGCGGCCTACAGGACATGGGCTTGGGCTGGACGAACAGTCACAAGTCGGGCAGGGGTGTGGACACCACCACCTCCGGCATAGAAGGCCCGTGGACGGCCAATCCGATCAAGTGGGACAACGGCTATTTCGATGTGCTCTTCGGGTATGACTGGGCGCTGACCAAGAGCCCCGCCGGGGCACATATCTGGCACGCAAAGGGACTGTCGGACGATGATCATGCGCCGCAGGTCGATGGATCGGCCGAAACCGTGCCGGTGATGATGACCACCGCGGACATGGCGATGAAGATGGACCCGATCTATGGCCCGATCTCCAAACGATTCCATGAAAACCCTGCTGAATTTGCCGACGCGTTTGCAAGGGCATGGTTCAAGCTGACGCATCGCGATATGGGGCCGAAAGACCGCTATTTGGGCAAGGAGGTGCCGAGCGAAGACTTGATTTGGCAGGATCCGGTTCCGCCCGTGGATCACCCCTTGATTGACGACAAGGATATCGCAGTTCTGAAGAAGGAGTTGCTTGGCTCGGGCTTATCGGTGGCGGATCTGGTCTGGGTGGCATGGTCGTCGGCCTCAACTTACCGAGGGTCGGACAAACGGGGTGGCGCAAACGGCGCGCGCATCCGGCTTGCACCGCAAAAGGACTGGGAGGCCAATGATCCCACGCGGCTTGCACGGGTTCTGGACAGGTTGAACGGCATTGTATCGGCGTTCAACGGTGGGGCATCCGGGGGCAAAAAGGTTTCCTTGGCCGATCTGATCGTGCTGGGTGGCAGTGCCGGGATCGAACAGGCGGCACGGGCGGCCGGACAGGATGTCACGGTGCCTTTTGTGCCCGGACGGACCGACGCCAGCGCCGACCAGACCGATGCGGATTCCTTCGATCCGATGGAGCCTTTGGCCGACGGTTTCCGCAACTTCGAAAAGGCGGCCTATACTGTTCCGGCCGAGGCGCTTCTTGTCGATAAAGCGCAGCTTTTGGGACTTAGCGCGCCAGAAATGACGGCTCTTGTCGGTGGTATGCGCAGCATCGGGGCAACCCATGCCCCAACTCAGACCGGAGTTCTGACCGATCGTCCAGGTACGCTTAGCACCGATTTTTTTGTCGAACTCCTTGATATGACAATGGAATGGGTGCCTGCGGATGCCGAAGAGCGTCTATTCGAAGGTCGTGACCGGGCAACGGGGAACAAAAGATATACCGGATCGCGCGTTGATCTGGTCTTTGGCTCCAACTCGCAATTGCGCGCTTTGGCGGAAGTCTATGCCAGCCGTGGAAACGAGCGGCTCTTCATCGATGATTTTATAGCCGCCTGGACCAAGGTGATGAACGCCGATCGGTTTGATCTGCACTGAAACAAGAGCGCATGATGTCTGCGTAGACGCCGTCATAATATTGAAATAATCGTAGGCCGGTTCTCCGGCCTCGATTGCATAGGTTTACCTAGTACGCTGAATTATAATTTAAAAACAAACGTGTATGTCGTGGGCGCAACGGGCCTGAGTTCGAAGTTTGACACAAAACAGAACAACCTACTCGACCTATTAATAATAGAAATCGAGGGACTTTATTGGTAGGTTCTGCATCGGGAGGAGATCCAAGTGGACATTTTTTCAAAGCGGGATGGTCCGCGTTTAGAAGACGTGAAGGCCAAACGCATCATGTCTGAAAACGCGGGTACGATCCGTAAACTGGCGGACCAACTTACCAATGGCGGCTATTCAAGAAATCAGGCCGAGCAGGCGCGACGAAAAGAGCCCCCAAAGCCGGATGGCCTGATCATACATGATCTCAAAGCAAGGCCGAGTGTGGACGCGCCAGTGCCCTATGTCAAAATCAGCGTGAACAATCGCGTGGTGCTGGTGGACAAATCTACCGCGCGCCAGCTTGAGATGCTGGGTGAAGTTCGCGGCAATTACCTGACAAAAACATTCGTTCTGGCCACAAAGGAAAACGGTTTTTTTACGCCCGTCAGCGACGAAATTCTTGCTTTGATTGGCCATCTCGATCATCGAGAACTCTCTGCCGAGTTCACGACGGACGATCTTGCGGCGGCTCTGGAGGCTGTGCTTGTCCCGGAAGGTGCTGTCTAAGCACCTCTCTTCACTTTCAATGAAGTGAATCAGAAGGATAATTTTCCTCGGCCAAGGTACAGGACTGGCAGCCTATGTCGAAAAGCAAGAGGGTCAAACATTGTCTAAAAACTCCAGCTATTCGGATTCCTACACACGAGAGGCTTGGGAACGTTTCGTTTCTTCAAGCGAGGACGGTGACGAACGACCCCCCGCGGTTCGTGATGAAATTCTCGATTCCTGGAAGCGCAGCAGACAGCTGGGTGTCGCTGTCGAGGGCCCGGCCTCGCACAAAATCCTGGACGAGAACCAACTTTACCTGCGTCGCGAACGGAACGCTGCGTTGCGACAGGCGGCCTCGGCCGCGTTCAAACGGCTTGAACCGCATCTGACAGAAGCCAGAACCATTCTGATTCTTGCAGATGATCAGGGTGTGATCATTGATGCAATTGGCGACGAAGAGGTGCTGGATGAGGGGCAGGGCATTCACCTGGAAATTGGTGGTGACTGGAATGAGAACATAATCGGAACCAACGGCATTGGCACTGTGCTGAAGACCGGTAAACCGACCTATGTTCATGCGTCCGAACACTTTGTGGCAGGCGTGCAATCGTGGACCTGTGCGGGCGCGCCGATCTACGATCCACTTACGCAAGCAATTATCGGGGTGGTGGATCTTTCGGGGCCACCGCAGATTTTCAGACAGCATAATGTGGCCCTGGTACTGGCGACCGCGCGCGAAATCGAGATCGCGCTGGCTGAACAGAGGCAGGTTGAACGTACGCAGTTGCTCGAAGCCTTTATCATGTCGAACCACAGCCGCGCCCATGACAGCGTCATTCTGGTGGATCAGACAGGACGGGTGTTGTTCCGTCGGGGGCTGGAAACCGATGTGCTACGGCGCACTAAAGAACTGTCAGTCGGTCACAAGCTCTTGCCGAAACTAGAAGGATTGTCAGATCAGGAAATTCCGAATTTCCTGCCTCTGAGTATTGAAACGCAGGGCATCGAGAGACTGAATCTCGAAGGTGTCTTTCGGGGGGTGGCTGTTTTCTTGAAAGATGGGGCGAAGCTCCAGAAAGGCCCCAACGAGGCCTACAAGATCAAGCCGCGCATCAACGTTTCAGAGGTTCAGTCTCAGATCGTCGGTTCTTCGCCCAAGATGGTCGATGCGATCAGCCTTGCGGAACGTGCTGCGATGGCCAACGTGTCGGTTCTGATCCATGGTGAAACCGGGGTCGGGAAAGAACTGTTTGCCCGCCTGATCCACAGTCAACTTCCGGGGGCGGCTGCCCCCTATGTACCAGTCAACTGTGCTGCAATTTCGAGCGATCTGATCGGCGCAGAGTTGTTTGGCTATGTTGATGGTGCCTTTACCGGTGCCGCGCGCGGCGGTCGCGCCGGTAAATTCGAACTTGCCAACAAAGGCGTTCTTTGTCTTGACGAAGTTGGCGATATGCCAATCGAGCTTCAGCCCTATCTGCTGCGGGCCTTGGAACAGCGCGCGATCTACCGGGTCGGGGACAGTCAAAGGCGTCCAGTCGACGTCCGGTTGGTTGCGATGACCAACCGCAACTTGCGCACTGAAATCGAGAAGGGAAATTTTCGGCGCGATCTGTTCTACCGTATAAGCCTGATGACCATCGAAGTGCCTCCCCTTCGTGAACGTGGCAATGATATTCTGGAGCTTGTCCACCACTTTTCAGAGCATTTTTCCGAACAGACTGGACAGCCTCCGATGGTCTTTACCGATAAGGTGCTTGAGTTGCTGGCCGGGTATCAATGGCCCGGCAACGTCCGGGAGTTGCGAAATGTCATGCACCGTTTCTATCTGATTAAGACCGACAACGTCGTGACAGAGCGCGACCTTCCTCCGGAGATCCTCGACGATTTCGAGAACGATGACGAGGACGCATTGGAACACATCCTTCGCGGCCATTCCGGAGATCTGGAGAGCATTGAGGCCAGCGCCATTCGGCGGACGATCATTTCCGAGAACGGCAACCTGACCAAGGTTGCGCATGTCTTGGGAATTTCCCGGCCGACCCTATACCGCAAGATGAAGCGGTATCATATTCGAAAGAACTGAGCTGGATATCTTACGAGAGCATCCGGCGTTGGATCATCAAACTCGGCGGGATTAACCTTCAATCAATAAAATAGCTACTGAACACGGTTGCGCCAACAAGAAGGAACAAAGTTTCGGAAATGAGAATGAAGAAAAGATAAGGTTGAACATTCAAGACTGCCCTCAGGTTCGATCGCACGCCAATTGCAGAAATTGCCGCCACCATCATCCATTGTGACATGGCCGACAGAAACTGAACCACAGATTCGGGTATATCAAAAACCGATCTTACGATTGCCAGAAACACAAAGGCGAGAAGAAACCATGGAAAGGCCAACTTACCGGTCTGGCTGTTACGGAACCAAAAATGAACTGCGATCAGGATCAGGGGCAACATGGCAACACGCAGCATCTTGACCACGGTGGCGGCGATGCCGACTTCGTCGTTTATGGAGTAGCCCGCACCCACAACCTGCGCGACGTCATGAATTGTAGCTCCAAGGAGAAACCCAGTCTGGACATCGCTGTAGCCGAGAGCCTGAAACAGGACCGGATATAGCACCATGGCCATGGTTGACAGGACGGTGACAGTGATGACCACTAGAACGGTATCCTTATCCCGACTTGGATGCCTCGGTAGAACGGAAGAAAGCGCCAGCGCGGCAGACGCGCCGCAAATTGCTACCGAGCCGCCGGACAGAATGCCAAAGACCGCTTTACGACCGAACAGATATGAAAGCGCCACTCCGCACAGGATGGTTGTCATAACTAGCGCGACTATGCCGCCCACTGACGCGATTCCCAGCGCCTGCACCTGACTGAGCCCCAACTGCGCCCCCAAGAGGCCGACCCCGATACGCAGCACGGTCCTCGCCGAGAAGGACAAGCCGGGTTCGAGTGCGGGGACGTCCGACAAAAAACCCAACGACAGACCAATGAGCAGGGCAAACAGCATTTTCGGAACACCGTAATGCTCTGACAGGAACGTCGATGCCGCCGCGATCAAAAGTGCGACAGCAATGCCTTTCCATATTTCCGCAGTTGGGAAAACAGCTGTCCAGCCGAACATTCTGTTGGAATCGCGCAGCGAGGGCTGTTGGTTGGTCATATTGGATCCATAGTTCGAGGGCGTACCGTCCACGGCATTCGGGCAGTTGCAGCGGCCTGTTAAGACCGGTCGCGCCGGTCCCGGCGCCGACCGTTGTTGACTGGATTATTCACGCAATACTCTGATCGGCTTTGCATCCGGCCAGTTGTGATATCAGGAAAGAATCGCGCCCGCATTCGGAGCCGTTGGATCTAGCCCAAGCGATTTCAGCATGAAATGCGTCGTACAGGCCGCTGCCGAGACACTGGGCAACCCGTATTTCGCTTCTATTAGCGGCAGCGATGCGAGCGATGGCATCTGAACGCATGCAGACGCCACGATCACATCAACGTTTGCGGTCTTCAGACCTGCCGCGATCTCTGCAGGCGCAGCCGGATCGCGACGGCCGACCTCAATATTATCGGGTATTTCCAGCGCGATGGAATCCTCAACCTCGATACCCTGATCTTCGATGTAGTCGATCACCAATTGTGCCAACGGCTTCATATACGGGCAGATAAGCGCAATTTTTTTGGCACCCATCTCATGCAGCCCATCGACGAGCGCCCCAGCGCTGGTAATAACGGGGGCGGGCGCGCCGTTGTCCACGGTCACCCGGTGGAGCCTGTCCTGCGATGTCAGGTGGTATCCCTTGCCCATCGACATGATCGCCACCAGGCAGGCATATCCCAGCACATCAACCTTGGCATCCGAAAGCTCAAGCGCGCAGCGGTCACTGTCCGCATCCATGGCCGCAAGCTCTTCCTTTGTCACTTTTTTCATGCGCATCCGGCTGGAATGAAGGGTAAAACGGTCCGGCAGGATCGCTTCACGCGCACGCAGCATTGCGGGGATCTCGGTCTCCATGGTGGTGTTTGAGCTGGGCACGATCTGGCCGATGCGGTAAGTGGTCATTGTTATTCTCCAGTGTCATATCTTCAGGGTTTGAGGCCCAATACGTCGAGTATCCATCGTGCATATGCGAACAGCTCTCTGTCCTTCCGCGGGTAACCGATAAGCTGAATTCCAAGCGGCATGCCTTCCGCCTCCAGCAACGGCAGGCTAATGGCCGGAGCCCCGAGGACAGAGGAGTTCACCGCATAAATGGGATCGCCGGTCCAGTCGTGGCCCTTGGGTGCCGGACCGGGGGCAGACAGTGTGATGAGGGCCGTAAACTCGTCGCTGAGCGCCTCATGCGCGGCGCGCATTGCCTGTCGTTTATCCAGAAGTACCGCGTACTGATCGGCGGAAATCTTTTCCCAATCCGATAGCCGCGCCGATATGTTCTGACTTAACGAGTCGGGATCGCGTCTGTGATAATACTTGAGAGGCCATAGAGATTCATAGCCGCAGATGTCATTCGTCACGTCCAGCGCAGGCGTCATCAGCCGCTCGAAACCTTCCAGCCGAGGGCTGTTCTGGCGCCCGGCAATCGGAATGTCTGCCGAGGACAGCGTCTGGATCAAGGCATCGAATTTCGCTTGAATGTCCGGCGATGTCTTGTCCCACCCCGCGCTATCGAACCGGGCAAGGCGTCCCGGACGCGCAGACTCCGGCAATGCGACGTCACCGGTCAGGCCCACATATCCCGGATCGCCGCCACAGAATTTCGTTGCAACGCGTGCGGCGACCCAAGCATCGGTCAGCGTCGCCGCATGTGTGCCAAGCGAAGTCTGGCTGAGATTGGAATAGGCACCTTCACGGTTGATCGCGCCAAAAGAAGGCTTGAAGCCGTAATTCGCGTTGTAGCTGGATGGCCGGATCAGCGAGCCTACGACTTGGCTGCCGATGGCCACAGGCACAAACCCCGCACCAACAGCCGCGCCTGATCCACTTGATGAACCGCCCGGAGTGCGGCCGAGATCGAACGGATTCCGCGTTGGGCCAGGATTGTAGAATGCAAATTCAGTGGTGACTGTCTTGCCAAGAATGATTGCGCCCGCCTTTCTCAGGCCCGCGATCAAAGCGCTATCGCGCCCGGTGTGGTTATCCTTGAATATTGAACTGCCGCATTTGGTCGGCATATCCTCGGTTTCGAACAAGTCCTTGATACCGAAGGGCATCCCGTCAATTTCCGAAAGCGGAGCGCCGGCGGCGTAGCGCGCCGTCGACGCATCAGCCGCCGCCCGCGCCCCATCGATATTCAGCGTTACAAAGGCGCGCACATCGCCCTCGCGCCGATCGATTTCATCAAGACACCGGTCGAGATAGGCGCGCGGCGTATCGCTTCCGTCCAGAAAGCGCTCGACATGCATGTAGAAGCCCCGCAGGCGCGTAGCCTGCGGATTATATGTTTCGGATATCATGAGATACGTCCTTTTGAGGAAGATCAGCCGTAGATCGGAGTTAGCTTCTTGAAGGCTTCAAGCATCTGCGCATTCCCGACAAAGACACCGTCGTCCAGAATTTGTTCGCCATCGATCCAGAGCGATTGCATCCCAATCACGGTGTCGGGGTGGTTTTCGCCACCGCCGGGTTCCCAGAACGGTACGCCAAGCCCGATCGCGTTGTAGCCAATCACTCGCTGATCCTCGATGAAACACTGGCCGGTGTAGCGCGCTGTGGGGTGAAATCCACAAGTGAAGTGAACCACATGGCCCAGATTACCGTCGCCAGCCCGTTCCAGAGCCCGCATCATCACCTTGTTTTCGGGGCCGCCGCCAACCACTTCTTTGACATCGCCATCAAGGATCAGCGTCATTGGCTCGAATCCGGTAACATAGTATTCGTGGAGCACGTCGCTGGTAACGAACTGGCCCTGTACGGTCTCTATCTCGGGAAGGAACACTACCGTACCGGGGACAAAGTAGCCGCCCGGCTTGTTGGCCTTGGACAGGGCAAACCCGTTGGTCGGTGCCAGCGTAAAGGTCAAGTCCGTGCCAGCCGCCGTCGTCACGCGCCCGGTCTTGCCCACGGACTTTTCGATCAGCCCGGAGAATATGTCCCCAAATTCAAACAGGGCGTCCAGATCGGCACCGCCGAAGATACGCACGATTTCATCCGCGCCGATATCGGCGGCCAGCACATAGCGTGTACGCCCGTTTTTCATCGCCTCGTCATGAGCATGGCATCCCGCCATGTACGGCATGCACAGGTCGATCCAGGCATCGCAAGTGGTGACCGCGGCCTCAACCGTGTCAGACACGTAGGCATCGGCCAGCCCGCCCTGAAACGGCAATCGCGGTGCCAGGATCAGTGTCGAGACCTTCGCCCCGATCATATAGGCCGCGTCCTGAATGGCATTCACCGCTGTCAGGTCAGCGCCTGTATTGATGGTGATCAGAACGCTTTCGTCCTTCTTCACGCACATCATGTCACGCACGAATACCATCGCTGCACGGGCGAGTTTGGGTCCGACATCAGTATGAAGCATGGTAGGCTCCTTTCGGTTGAAAATTGGTGGAGGGAAGTATGGACGCTTTGGTCATCGTGCCAATTCAGGCAGGAAAAGCGCCAGTTGCGGAAAAGCGACGATCAGCACCACCAGCAGGATGGAACAGATCAAGAAGGGCAGCCCGGCCATGAAGATTTGCGAAAGGCGGAGCGATCCACCCGTGATCGAATGCATGACGTAAAGCGCCAGCCCCAGCGGCGGCGTCACTGCGCCGATCTCCAGTGAAATCATCATGATCACGCCGAAGGACACTTCGTTGAAGCCCAAGTCCTGCACGATGGGCAGAAGAATAGGGATCGTGAGCATCATGGTGGAGATTGCATCGAGAAACATGCCGGCAACCAGCAAGACAATGAAAATGACCGCAATCATCGTGTAGATGCCGAAATCGAACCCTGTTGCCCAATTCACAAGCCCATGGGTGGCACCGGAATAGGCGAAGACCTGCGAAAAAGTGGAGGCACCGACGATTACAAAGAAGATCATCACCGAAAAACGCAGGGATTCCGTCACCGCGCGAACCAACACGTCGATTGCGAAACAACGGTAGAACACCATCAGCACCAGGACAGCAAGCACACCGAACGCCGCGGATTCAGAAGGGGTGGCAATACCGGCGATGATGGTGCCGACCACGGCCACGATCACAAGCGACAGCGGTAGAACATCCGTTGTGAAGATGCGGAATTTTCGACCAATCGAGATTTTCTCAGCAGCGTAGTCCGGCGCACCTTCGGGATCGAGCTTTGTCATGATGAAGATTGCGACGGCATAAAACGTTGCCAGGAGAAGTCCGGGGATCAACCCCGCAAGCAGAAGCGAACCGACATCGATCCGCGCCAGACTACCCAGTAACACCATGAGGATCGACGGCGGGATCAGGATGGCAAGCCCCCCGGCCCCCAGCAACGGTCCGACGATAAACGCACTTTTGTAGCCGCGCCGCTCGCCCTCGGGCACCATAATCGATCCCAGCATCGCGGTGCTGGCCAGACTGGAACCGGACATCGCTGCCGTGACCGTCCCACCCGCGATGGTGATGTAGGACAGCCGCCCCTTGAAGTTTCCAAACAGCTTGTCGAGTGCGTCAAAAGCGCGTTTCGACAGGCCGGATCGAAAGAACAATTCGCCCATCATGATGAAAAGCGGAATTGGCACCAGCAAAAAGCTGTTGACGGAGGTCGCACCGTTGGCGACCAGCTGCGAGACTCCGCGCTCGCCACCCATGAACAAGTAAACTCCCACAATATTGGTGATCAGAAAGCCTATGGCGACGGGGAAACCAAGCGCCATCAGGAACAGGATCAATCCACACATCAGAAGGGCGGCAGAATACCATTCCATGATTTTAGCCTCCTAAAGCCACGGTTTCGTTGGATAGTGCCCCGGCACCGAACGCATCCCGAAGAAACTGGAGTGCGAGCAGAAAGAACCCTATGGGAAGCGGCGCGAAGCGAACCCAGCGCGGAGTCTCGATCGCGGAAACGTCGTAATATTCGATATTGGCATGTACGACGGTTGCGGATCTGTAGCTGAGATAGAGGCACACAATCGCGCAGATCAGAGCCACACACTGTGCCAACCTGCGACGAGGGACGCCACGCAGTTGGTCGGCGATAACCTCCACGTAAATGTGTCCACGCTCGCGTTGCAGCCAGGGAGCAGCAAGAAAGGTCGCATAGACGAGGAAAATTGCACTGTAGTCGTTCACCCAGACCGATGCCCCTATCCGCAGGACACGCAGGGCAGCGTCGTAGAAGATCAAAAGGGGGACCAGGGCGATCAGAATTCCTGCAATAATCGCCATAGCATTCAACAAGCCGTCAAAAAGCCGGATCATGCTCACTCTCTTTCGTGTGGGATGAAGGGAAATCTCAAAGGGACGGCTGACGCCAGGGTTCAGCCTGGCAGGCCGTCACTCGATGGAAGCGCGTTAACGCGTGAATGCAGCTTCGAGAGTATTGCGGTTCTCCGCACCCGAAGAGTCTTCCACCAGATCCCACAGTGCCTCGGTCGCTGACGCGAGATAGGCTGCGGCCGCCTCGCCCTGCAATTCGATATCCTGCATACCGGCGTCATGCAGTGCCGCGGTCTCGGCCTTCTGCAAGCCTATCATGTAGTCGTGCGCGATCAGCTCGTATTCTATCGCGATTTCGGTCAGTAGTTCTTGTGCTTCTGGCTCCAGCTTGGTCCAAGCCTCCTTGCCAACCAGCACCGACACATCGCCCTGCCAAAAGTTGGGCGTGATCCGGTAATTGGTATGATCCTGCCAGGAAAAATCCGTCAGCCCGATATCCAGCCAACCGAACCCGTCCACCCGGCCCCGCGACAGAGCCTCGTACAGCTCGGCGACTTCGACATTTATCGGCGTCGCATTCACATGCTTCATGATCGGATGCCACAGAAAGGGTGCCCGGACCCGCATGCCGGTCAGATCTATATCGCCATCCGCTGTCTGGGCAGGTTCCTTGTTAAGGTAGACATAAAACGTGTAGCCCGAGCCGAAATAGCCCAGATAGTGCAGGCCAATCTTGTCAAAGAACGGGCGCAACAGGTCAAAAGATCCGCGCTCACGAAGCTCCGCCGCTGTATAATCACTTAGGACCAGCGCGCGAGCCTCGGGAACACGCTGCTGGAACGCCGAGATCGTGCCATACCACATGTCATTCACGCCCAGATCGAGTGATCCGATTTGTTCCGACAGGGGCGTAACCTCGGGGCCGCCGACAATACGGATCTGGACCAACCCTTCACCGCGCCTGTTCACCTCTTCCACGAAATTCTGAAGCGGAACATGAAAGAATGACGTGGTCGGCCAGCCGGTGATAAGGCGCAGCGTCGTTTCCGCCGTTGCCGGGGCTCCCCCGGCGGCGAAGGCCGTCATAGCCAGCGCACTGACCGTCAAAAGCGTTCGAAAAGTGGTCTTGATCGTCATCTGGACTTTCTCCGTGTTGGGTGAGGGCCGCACCTTATCATAGATGCATGCGGTGCTTTGCACCCTTATATCCCTATGTTTTGTAAGTATTATTTTGCACCCTGACTTGCATTCTTGGGCGCTGGTATTGACCTATCTAACGAGCCCTCTCCGAAACAGTCCAGAAAATCTTCCTTCTGATAACATTTTTATATCAGTGGGATAATTTTCTTGAGTTTGAGCTTTTTCGCCTGCTTCTTCTCGCCACATGCGTTCGCCCAAAGATAGCGGCACACGCGCTTCAATTGCCGGACTCTGCACGCCGGAATGCGCTTTCTTCAGGCGCAAAACACAAAGAAGAGGTTGAAAAATGTCAAAAGCCAATTTGAAAATCGCCGTCGTAGGGGCCGGCCTTGGCGGTTCAACCGCAGCCGCTTTACTGCAACGACAGGGATTCGACACCACACTGTACGAGCAAGCCCCGGCATTCGGCCGTGTTGGCGCAGCCATCCACTTGGGCCCCAACCTGGTCAAGGTCCTTCGGATACTGGGACTGGAACAAAAATTCCTGAATACCAGTGTCGCGATGAAAAACTGGGTGAGCCGTAAGTGGGACACGGGCGAGACCCTGTTGGATTATGAGGTCGACGGCGAAAACCGGTTTGGCGCGCATTATCTGCAAGCGCATCGTGGCGACTTTCATGCCGCTGTCACCGGTGCCGTTGATCCTGAGACTGTTGTGTTCAACAAGAAACTCGTGGGCTACGAATTGAAGGACGGCAAGCCACTGCTGACCTTCGAGGACGGATCGACCGCAACACCCGACATCGTTATCGGCGCCGACGGGGTGAACTCCAAGCTGCGGACGATTCTCGCAGGGGCACCAAAGCCGGTCTTCATGAAACAGGTCGCGCATCGGTCGATTTTCCCGACCGAGCTTCTGGGCAAGCTGGGCGACCAAGAAACCGGTCTTTATACCAAGTGGTGGGGAGAGAAAGGCGAACACCGGATGGTGAACCACTATTTCTTCACCCCCGACCGCAAGGAGTTCTTCGTCTATACAAGCACCCCACGCGAAACCTGGGACTTCGAAGGGTCGTCGGCCCCCGCCGATATCGAGGGAATATTGCACGCCTTTGACGGCGCACATCCCGATCTTGTTCAGGTCGTCAAAGCCATGCCGCCGGAACGGTCGTCGATGTGGTCTCAGTTCATCTGCGAGCCGTTGGAGAAATGGACGCATGGTCCAATCGCGATGCTGGGCGACGCGGTTCATCCAATGCCTCCCTATCTGGGCCAGGGCGCGGCTATGGCGGTCGAGGACGGCGCGATGCTGGCCCGGTGCATTGGTGCCTTTCCGGACGATATCGATCACGCATTTCGCGTATACGAGGCCAACCGCATCGCGCGCACTGCAAAGGTACAATACACGGCGCGGAACCATGACATCTGGCTGCGCGACTTCGCTGATCCGGACTGGATCTTCGGTTACGACGCCTGGGACGGCCCTCTTGAAAAAGCGGTGGCCTGAGCCATGGCCAAAAAGAAACTTGAATTCAACGGCGATACGCTGCGCCGCATGACGGACCTGAGTGGTCAGACGGCAGTGGTCACCGGTGGCAGCGCCGGAATCGGCAAAGCCACGGCACGGCTTCTGGCAGAAGCCGGCGCGAATGTGGTGATCGTCAATCGCCGCGCCGAGGCAGGGCGCGCGGTGGCTGATGCGCTGGTCGCGGAAGGTCACAGCGCCGTTGCCATGGCCTGCGATGTTGGCGACGAGGAATCGATCCGGCGCCTTTTCGAGGACACCGCCGGACGCTTCGGCACGGTGGACATCCTGGTAAACAATGCCGGGATCATGCCCAAGACGCCCTTCACCGAAGTGACCGCCGAGGAATGGGACACGGTCCAGCGCGTCAACCTGCGCGGTGCCTTCCTGTGCATGCGCGAAGCCGCGCGCCTGATGCAGGACAACCCAGAGGGCGGGCGAATCGTAAATGTCTCATCCACCAGTTCGATGCATCCGGGTGTTATCGGCAATGCCGCCTATTGCGCGTCCAAGGGTGGCGTCAACATGTTGACTAAATCTGCGGCTTTCGACCTTGCGCCGGACAGTATCAACGTCAATGCGGTTCTTCCCGGGGGCACCGAAACCGAAGGCGTCGAAGAATTGCGCAAGGGTCCGACCGTTTTTGTCGGACCGAACACCGAGAAGCAGCGCTACCGCTTCGGTCGCCTGGCAGAACCGTTGGAGGTCGCCGCTGCGATCTTCTTCCTTGCCAGCCCTGCCGCCAATTACATCACCGGCCAGACACTTGTGGTCGATGGCGGTTTCCAAGTCGCGTGACGGTAAAAAAGGATTTTCCCATGAATATCATCGATTTCAGGGCACGGCCGACCACCAGGGAATTTGAATATGTCCAGACCAATCCCGCAATGATCGATGAGTTCGAGCGCATGGGTTTCAAACCCAAACCGCTCGGCTCGATCGAGGATTTCATCGCGACACTGGATGCTGCCGGCGTGACCCAGGCCGTCATACCTGCCCGGGATGCTGAAACCAACTGGGGCGAGAAAGTCTCTAACGACTACCTCGCTGAAATCGTGGGCAAGTATCCAGATCGCATCATCGGTTTTGCCGGGGCCGATCCGCTCAAGGGCCGGGCCGCGGTCGAAGAAATCGATCGCGCCATTCGCGAACTGGGTCTCTCGGGCGTCTCGCTTGATCCGTGTTTCGCCTTCATGGCACCGAATGATCGGCGTCTTTATCCGCTTTACGAGAAGTGCATCGAGTTGAACGTGCCGGTGATCCTGACCATCGGACCTTTGCCGATAAAGCCGCTGCGAATGGAACATGGTGATCCGATGACAGTGGACGCGCTGGCCACAGATCTTCCGGATCTGGACATTGTCTGTTCTCATGGCGGTTGGCCCTGGACCCAACAGATGATCGCGATCGCTATGCGCCATGACAATGTGTGGTTTGAAAACGCCGGCTATCACACAATGCCGGGAGCCGAGATGATCGTGCAGGCCGCCAATACGCTGATCCCCGACAAAGTGCTTTTTGCCACCGCCTATCCCGGTGGACAGTGCGACAGCCTGAAGGAAGAAGTAGAACAGTTCAAGAATCTCGGATACGCGCCAGATGTGCTGAAAAAGGTGTTTCACGACAACGCCAAAGCGCTGCTAACCCGCGATTAGAGGGCCCGATGAACACCCATCAGACATTTTGTGTGACCGATTTCGCGCTGGAATGCGGCACCGTCCTGCCCGAGGCAGTGTTGGCCTACGAAACGATGGGTACACTGGACCCGGATGGCCGTAATGCCGTGATCTATTGCAGCCATTTCGGGGCCACACATGAGCAGTGCAAGTTTCTAATCGGCGCAGGGGCCCCACTGGACCCGGCGCGCCACTTCATCGTGCTGACCAATCTCTCCGGCAACGGACTAAGCTCCTCGCCCGACAACACACCAGCTCCGTTCAGCGGACCAAACTTTCCCTTGATGACGATCCGGGACAATGTGCGTCTGCAACGGGCCTTGGCGGATCACCTGGGAATCAAGCATGTGGCGCTTGTTCTGGGACACTCCATGGGTGCGCTTCAAACCTTCGAGTGGGCGTCATCCTACCCGGATTTCGTGGCGGCCGCGCTGCCTTACTGCGGGGCTGCGCGTGTTTCGGATCACAACAAGGCCTTTCTGGAAGGAATGGTGGCAATCCTCGCCTGCGATCCGGCGTTTCGCAGGGGCTATTATACCAACCCGCCTACCATGGGGCTGAAGGCAGTCGGCCGGGCTTGGTCGGCTTGGGCACCGACTCATGGTTTCTATCGGATGCGGGCTTGGGAACAGCTGGGATTTGAAAGCCTCTCGGCCTTTCTTGTTGATTATTGGGAAAAAACCTTCGCCGGGTTCGATGCCAATAACATGCTATCCCAGGTCCGCACGTGGCTGGCGGCGGATATTGGCACCCATCCTGATCACGCGGGTTTCGAAGCAGCCTTGGCCAGTATTACGGCGCGAACCGTGGTGATGCCCGGCGCGACGGATGCGTATTTTCCCAAGGAAGACGCAGCATTTGAAGTGTCGCAAATGCCAAACGCCGAATGCCGTCCAATCCCGTCGGATTGGGGGCACTGGGCTGGATCGGGGCGCAATCCTAAGGATAATGATTTTTTAGGCGCGGCTGTGCGCGAGTTACTGAACGACTGCCGGCTGGTGCCGGTATGATCGGCATCTGAAGCGTGGCGAAGCTGGCTTGGAGGATAAATCCCCCAAGCCAAAGCACGTCTGGAATCGTATTCCTGATGAGGTGCGTCGCAAGGTGGTCAAACTGGCGCTGAAGGAAAAGGGGCTGTCGCTGAGAGCGACAGTTCCTTTTTTCCAATCGCTCGTCGCCTCCGGGTCGTTGCATCCAAAAAATCCGGGATTGTTGCGTTAAGTTCCGGCTTCAGCACATGATCAGGCCTTTGATAAAGAATTGTCCGATGCCAGCATCAAAGAGCCCGTTCAAACGTCACCGCTTTCCAACGGAAGTCATTCTGCAAGTTGTTCGCTGGTACTGTCGGTTCGCGTTGTTCTATCACGATGTGAAGGATCTGCTCGAGGAGCGCGGTGTCCATGTGGATGACGCAACGATCTATGGGTGGGTACGCAAGTTCGGCCCTGAGATCGCCAAACGCTCATTCAAGCACAAGTCTTGCCTCAGCCGAACGTGGCACCTGGACGAAACCGGCCGCAGGCCACTCTGTTCAGTGGCCAATCATCCACTTGTATCTCGTCGGTCTTTCTTTGGGCTTTCCGATCTTGCACATCGGGCACCCGCATCCCGCCAGGTGCTTCTTGTTGACGACCCGCGGCTCGCTCCCGCTTTTTTCCGAACGCGACATGTACCCGCGCAGTGTCGAGTTCATTAGGTTTAGTCCAGGCAACGCCACCTGTCGGGGGCTCGGACTGGAACAGACAGGACAGCTTATCTTATTTGAGGCATCGACAATCGTACTCCAAGTGTCAAATGATCCACAATCGGTGCAAGTATACGTATAGATCGGCATCTTTTTCCTCACTTCTGACTGGAGGTGGTTTCGTGTTGTAAAAAGTGACGTGCAGGCGTCACAGCAGTCCGTCCAGGATCAGAAAGCCCGGGATCCAGCCGCTCACGATGCCCGTAAGCAGTGTCATGGCGGCGGTCGCTTTCAGGATAGGGCGCTTCATGGCAAGCAACAGAAAATACATGAACCAGAGAACGGCCCACAGTGCCCAGTTCACTCCCATCCATATATCCAGCGTAGTTTGCGCCGTCGTCAGTGCCTTAAGCGAGGCAGGCACGATCGTGATCGAAACAAACAGGCTAAACCAGCCCAACCCCCGCCCGTCCACGGCAACAAGCCGGTTGTAAGCCACCCAGAAATAAGTCGTCGCGAACAGCAACGTGAGCGATCCGGCGCGGATTGATCCAGCATCGGCATCGCTGCCGAACACCAAGACAAGCGCGACCAGAAGCGCTGCGGTGCCTGATACCACGTTGATAACAACAATTTCACGATCCTCGATCTTACCTGCCAGCCAAAGACTGTTCAGAACCAGAACAACCCCTACATACAGCAATAGGAATCCAAGCATTCCCCATTCCTCCCTTTTTCGGTTAAGCGGCCGAGCCTCTGACCCGGCCGCGTGTTTTTTTAGGGATTGAGCGTGCTAGCTGGTCTTGGCCACGTCGGCCCCGGAAACCTGTTTTGTCGGTCCGGTTGAATTGGGGTTGATGTCGAAATCAAATATCGCAGTCGGAATTGCGAGTGTGGCACAGACGTTTGGAATGTCGACGATCCCGGCGATGCGGCCCTCTACCGGGGCCGTACCCAGTATCATGTAGGCTTGCTCACCCGAATATCCGAATTTCTTCAGATATTCTATAGCGTTAAGGCAGGCACGACGATAGGCGACATGAGCATCAAGATAGTACTGCTCGCCGGTATGCTCATCGACCGAAATCCCTTCGAAGATCAGGTAGTCGTCAAAATGCGGATCAATTGGGCTGGGTTTGAAGATCGGGTTGATGACATTGTATTTGGCCATACCTCCTTTGATCACGTCGACGCTGATATCGATCCATCCGGCCATCTCGATTGCGCCGCAGAAGGTGATTTCACCGTCCCCCTGTGAAAAGTGAATGTCACCCATCGAAAGCCCGGCACCTTTGACGTACACGGGGAAATAGACTTTCGATCCACGCGACAGGTTCTTGATGTCACAGTTTCCGCCGTGCTCGCGTGGCGGAACAGTGCGCCATGCCTCGGCGGCAGCGGTACTGGAAGCGTCACCTTTCATCTGTCCCATGAGCGCAGTGTCCGAATAGGGTAGCGCGGCCAACGGTGGAACCCGATCGGGGTCGGTCGATACCAGTTCGGTTTCGCGCCTATTGGCTTCGTCCAGCAACTTGCGATCAGGCAGACAACCGATCAGTCCCGGATGGATGATGCCGGGGTAACGAACGCCGGGAATGTGCCGCGAAGTGGTGTAGATGCCTTGAAAATCCCAACAGGATTTGCTTGCGTTGGGATAATGTTCGGTCAGAAAGCCGCCGCCGTTTTCCTTGGCAAACAACCCGTTGAAGCCCCACTCAGAATCCGGTTTTGCCCCCAGGTCCAGAATATTTACAACCAGCAGATCACCTGGCTCCGCGCCTTCAACCCCGAACGGACCACTCAGATAATGGACTCGGGTCAGGTCAACGTCGCGGATATCGTTGGCGCTGTCATTGTTGCCGATTTGCCCGCCGGTCCAGTCATGGCATTCAACACGCACAGTTTCATTGGGCTTCAACATCTCTACGAACGGTATATCTGGATGCCAACGATTGTGGGTCTTGATATCGTGATCTTCCGGCGCCTTGTTGAGGTCAACTTCAAATACTGTTCTTGGCATGTTGTTTCTCCCTGAGTGCTACGGGATGACAAAATCGCACCCCGCGGTTGCGGATCCGGCGCAAGTTCAAAAGGTTGCACGGATGGGAAAGTTCTTAACAACGTCGCGTAATTGCACTGTGTCCGACGTGCGCAGTATTGTAAACTTTTGTAACCGAAGGCGCTGTGCGCTTGCAAAGCGACAAAGCCTTGCCCGACCATATTTTTAATAACTTTCAGTGGCTTAATACTCGAATATTGTGATCGTCTGTTGCAGAAGATCACGCGAGACCAGTTGTAATGACAATTTGAAAGTCCCCGCGCTGTCTTCGTAGTCGACTTGGCGGAAAGAATTGGCATACCCTTGGCTCATGGCAAACGGATACAAACCAAACAAGGTTTTGGTCGTCGATGATGACCGCGGTATCTGTACCTTTCTCAAACGGTTTTTGGGTGAGGAAGGGTTTGTCGTGAAGACGGCCCATGAAGGGCGCAAGATGCGGCGCGCACTGGCAGATGATGCTTTCAATCTGATCCTGCTCGACTTGGGATTCCCGGAGGGGGAAGACGGCGTGACTCTGGCAAGACGGCTGCGGGGCCAATATGACTACCCGCTGATTATTCTGTCGGGCAAAGACACAACAATCGACAAGGTCGTCTGTCTGGAATTAGGAGCAGATGATTATGTCACCAAGCCATTCGAGCCGCGCGAGTTGCTGGCGAGGATGCGTACCGTGATGCGGCGATATTCAAGACAGATGGAGCACGCTTCCAACCCTGAACAACATATGGAGATGCTCAGCTTTGCCGGCTGGAAACTGGATCTTGAACGGTATGATCTGCTGGCAGCGACTGGTGAACGGATACGGCTGACCAGCCGCGAATTCGACGTTCTGCGTGCGCTTGCACAACGGCGGGGGCGGGTTCTGACCCGTGAACAGATACTGGACATCGTCGCAAACCGTTCCTGGTCACCCTATGACCGCAGCATTGACGTTTTGATTGGCAAGATCCGCCGCAAACTGGGCGACACCGCCGACGACGCGCAACTTATCAAAACCGTGCGTGGTATTGGTTATATGTTTGCCCCGTCAGGGCCGATCTGAAATCTGCCAGGCAGCAGGAGCGTCATTGTCGTACCCTGTCCCAGTGTACTGTCAATTTCCATCCAGCCACCATGGGTCCGCACAAAGTTGTCCACCATCGTCAATCCAAGGCCGTTACCATCACCGCGCTTCTTTGTCGTGAAAAGCGGGTCAAACGCCCGAGTCCGCACATGGTCTGACATGCCTGTGCCTGTATCTATCACCGAAATTGCAACAAATTCACCGATAATCGGTCGCGTTTGTTCGGTCGCAGACACCGGGCCGACATGATGGTTTCGTGCCTTGATCGTGATCGTCCCCCCAGTAGCCATGGCGTCTCGGGCGTTCAGTGCAAGGTTCAGCAAGCTAGTTTCCAACAGCCCGCGCGAAAAAACGAGCATGTAGAGTTGATCCGGCAAGTCAAGACGGACGCTCCATTCTTTACCCAAAGTTCTACGCAGCATCATTGCGAAGTCAGGCAACATCGCTGCGAGATCAACCACCTGATCTTCGTCTTCCGGTCGCGATCCGAAATTCAATAGTCTGGATGTCAGTTCACTACCGGTATGCGTCGCACCGATTGCTTCGGTAACCAGTTCCGTGACTGCCGGCTGCGCCGTGCCAATCCGCTCTTCCAGCAATCTCAGATTGCTCAGAAGGACTGCAAGAATGTTGTTGAAATCATGGGCTATGCCACTTGCCAATTGACCGAGTGCTTCCATTTGCTGCTTTTGGCGCAGTCTTACGTCGTTCAGCTTTTGCGCGTCCAGAAGTTGAATCCGTTCAACACACCGGTCCAATGTGGACAGCATGTCTTCGCTGTGAAACGGTTTGGAAAGATAATCGTAAGCTCCGGCCTGCAAAGCCTGAACCGCAGTTTCTACCGAAACGAAAGCCGTGATCATCAGGCACATCAGGTCGGGATTGATCCGGCGCAGTTCGCGGACCACATCCAACCCGTCATTGCCCGAGCCAAGACGAATATCGACAAGAGCGACAGCTACGGGGTGTTGCTGGACGATCTTCTTAGCGGAGGCCATACTGTCGGCGCGTAGAACGCTATAATTCTCTAGCGCCAACAATCTACCAAGGCTTTCCGAGAAATCGATGTCGTCATCGACGATCAGCACGATCCGGCGCGGACCTGCCGTCATTTTTTAAGTGTCCCTACCAGCGGCAGACGACACCGTATCGTGGTTCCGACACCAAGTTTGCTGACGACGCTCACCTTTCCATCCATATGCTCGACGATGCGTCTGACCAGGGGCATACCCAGTCCGACGCCGAAAGCCTTGGTACTGAATAGTGGCTCGAATATCCGCAGCTGGATGTCGTCTGTCATCCCCACTCCTTTATCAGTCACGTCCAGAACAACCTCGCCATCATCAACGTACGTTGAGACAGTGATCGAAGCATCCTCCCTGCCCAGGTCAGTGGCTTGTAACGCGTTATTCAGGATATTCACGAAAGCCTGTCTCAACCGCTCGCTGTCTGCAAGAATTGTGCCCTCCGACCGGAGGTCAAGGACAAGCCGCTCGCGCATGGCAGGGTCTATGTCCCCCAGTGTCCGCGTTACCCAACCATCCAGTTCGATTTCCGCCGCATGGAAGGAATAATTGCGCGAGAAGTCCAGCAGGTCATCTATGATTTTGACGCATCGCCAGGCATTGCGTTGCAATCGGTCCAATTCAGTCAGAGTTTCGGTCTCTTTCCCGGTCACCGAGCGGCGCAGCACATCGGCGGAGTTAACCAAAGTCCCCAATGGATTTCTCAATTCGTGACTGACAGTCGCTGTCACCTCCCCGATGGCGGCCAGCCGTTCATTTGCGGCCAGATCTTTTTGCGCCTTCGCGAGTTTCTCCATAGAGGTCAACAAGTCTCGTTCTGCCAGTTCGCGGCTTTCGTGCGAGAGCACGATCCACCAAGTCCCGACCGCCAGCAGAGGCAGCAAGGCCAAGAAGACACCAATCAGGATAAAACCACTGTTCAGGGGTGTGGTTTCAGGATGCGGCTCGATCAGGCGATAGGTGATCAAAATCGCGGCTGCGACCACCACCGTCAGGGCAAGAAAAACGCCTGCGGCCTTGACCAGTCGTTTGACCGTATTGGGGGCAATCTTGTTTCTCAACCTACCGAATCGAAGCCGAGAACCCGTATCCCCTGCGGCTTGGGGTGCTTTGCAAATATCGTGACAGTGGGATTCCAGGCTGCAACACAGCGAACAGATCGGGCGTTGATAAAACGGACAATGCGCCATGTCAGGGCGTTCATACGCGAACCCGCATAATTCGCATTGGATGGTTGCCTGCTCATGTCCGGGCAACGTTACGGACGGGCGCGCAATATAGTAACGTCCGCGTGTTGCGATGCCGATCACGACTGCCGTGACCAACGCAATAACAAACGCCAAAGGTGCGGCATAGGCCTGAGCCAGCTCACCAAAAAAACCCGCGAAAACGACAAAAGAGACCAACGAAGCCAATGCCATCGCGCCACATCCGACCGGGTTGAAATCGGGCAAATACGCTCGTTTGAATTCGGTGAACGAGGGGCTGACCCCCAGCGGTTTCAAAATCGCCAGATCGGCAAATATCGCCCCTACCCATGCTGCCGCGATGACCGAGTAGATCGCCAACACCACGTCGAGTGTGTCAAAAACCCCCAACATCATCAGCAAGAGCGAAATCATAATATTGAACAATAGCCAGACAACGCGTCCTGGATGGTACAATGTCACCCGCGAAAAAAAGTTGGACCAAGCCAGTGACCCAGCATAGGCATTGGTGACATTGATCTTGATTTGCGAAATGATGACAAAGACCGTTGCCGCCACAAGCACGATCCCCGGATCAGCGCTGACATATTCATAAGCCTGAAGGTACATGTGGACGGGCTCCAGTGCGGTTGTCCTGGGCAGCCCCACCGAAATGACCAACACCGCAAGAAAACTGCCGAACAGAATCTTCAGCCCGCCGACCAGAATCCAGCCAGGGCCTGCAAAGATTACCGCCATCCACCAACTGACCCGGTTCTTTTCGTTCTTGTCGGGCAGGAATCGAAGGTAGTCCACCTGTTCACCGATCTGGATGGAAAGGGCGAACAAGATCCCCAACGCACTACCGAACGACAACAGATTGAAGTGATCTCCGCCGGCCTGCGCCCCCACAAATCCGGTCCAACGCTGAATGGTTTCCGGATCCTCGTAGAGAATATAGGCAAACGGCAGCAACTGCATCGCAACCCATATTGGTTGGCTGATCAACTGAACGCGGTTGATCATCGTAACACCCATGAAAGTGATCGGGATGATGACGATCGACGAGATAAGATAGCCAAGAACGAGCGGAATACCTGCGAGAAGCAGCAGGGCCTGAGCCATGATCGCGCCTTCGAGCGCAAAGAAGATGAAGGTGAAAGTGGCGTAGACAAGCGAGGTAATTGTCGAGCCGACATACCCGAACCCTGCGCCTCTGGTCAGCAGGTCCATGTCGATATTGTAACGACTGGAATAATAGGCAATCGGAAAGCTGGAGATGAAAATGAACACAATCGCCAGTAAGATGGCAGGAAACGCGTTCGCAAAACCATAGCTCAGCGTAATCGCGCCACCGATGGCTTCAAGCGCTAGAAATGAAATTCCGCCAAGGGCGGTGTTGGCTATGACAGAGGGTGACCATTTTCGGAAGGAACGCGCCGCATATCGAAGCGAGTAATCTTCGAGTGTTTCATTGGCGATCCAAGAGTGATACGATCTAAGCAGTGGGGGATGAACGTTATTCAGAGCAAAATTCCACTTCGACGACGTATGCGTAACGTTCTTTATAACACTGCTATTTTATAAGGTAATCCCCACACCGCGCGGGCCGCAGAGGTGGAGTCTACAGCATAGGGTGCAGAACGCCGTCACCATATTTTCCTGTTAGATACTGCCAACTTGTTTTCGGGGTGACCTGCCCCCGAGGCTCCCTCATTCATAACGAGAGTCTGCGGGTCTGGTTTTCATATTTGTCGTCTTTGTTTTGGGCAAGCGCGCCGGGCACGGCGTTGGCCACCATGCGGATCAAGGGCGACATGAATTTTACCGATCTCGGGCCAGTTAGCTCGAAGGCGGTGCCGAGGTCGATGAGCGGGTCAAGGACCATTCGACTACCCGTCGGATACCCTTTCCCGAAGATGTCTCGGGTTTGCGTCTGATCAACAGGGACACCGCGGAGGTTTTCATCCTTTCCAGTCAGGAGGAGCGGGGCGGTTCAAGTACCAGCGCTATCTGCGCTTGATCGCGTCCATCGAAGAAAGCGTGGGGTGCCTTCTCGACTGGCTAGACAAGCTGTTCATGTACGAAGAATCGTTTCTTATCCGCTATCCGCGCCAAGCACGGTCAGCGACGACATCGTATGCAACGTCGATTTCGCCCCGACCTTTCTGGATTTCGCGGGAGAGGGCCGAGATCTACGACGAACTGGTCATATAACATTTTCTGCCCGGGCGCGGACGCATTGTGGAAAGTCGGGGCTCAGGTCAAATGACCTGGAAACTTCAGTCGATTTCGTATGTCAGCAGTCGAGAATTCCGGTCATCGTCTGTTACGACGAAGATCGTCTCACCGTCGACGCTCACCGCCACGCCCTCCGCATTCGGCACCCGGCGCAGCTTTCCCGAGTTCTCATACATCAACGCCCAGCCCCTGGCTTGCATGGTGTCGAAGTCGAAGAAATAAATCGTCTTTCCCGTGTCGCTGGTAATCCACAGACCTTCTCGCCGACTGTCCCAGGCCAGTCCCGACCCATCCAGATGATCGTCGTCCGCCTGATCGGACGTGAACCCCGTCGAACCGGTCAAATGCACGATCCGCCGTACTTCATCTAGGTCAGGCCCGATTTCGATCAACAGCCTCGGCCCACGCTCCTTGACCATGAATACCGCCCCGGTATCTGGGTTCACGGTGATGCCTTCGAGACCGTCATTGACGTCCTCAGGGGAAAAATGCGACGCAAGGCCACTTGCCCCATCCATCGCCAGAACGGGGTGTCGCGTCAGACGCCCATCGTCTGAAACTGCCAGAATCTCGCTGGTATCTTCGCGCACAGCAAGGATGCGCTCTCTCGCCAAATCGAGCGCCACCCCCTCCATGCCGCTCTCTGCATCCAGCGAAGACCGGATGTGCAGGTTTCCTTTCGCATCCAGGCTGAAAAGCCGTGCGGTGTCGTCGCTCACCGCCCAGAACCCGCCGTCCCGGGCAAGACTGAGCCCCGAAACCTCGGTGAAATTATTGCTGCGATCTGCTATTTTTCTGGCGTCGGCAAAACGCAGGACCATTGTTTCCCGACTGTCAGCCGCATTAACGACAACAGTTGCGGCCCACAAAAACACCGCCAATATCCCCATCGTGACAAGCGCAAAGACACGTCGCCTGACCAGGGTGCTGATCATCTTTCTGCTTCAGTCAACATGCCAGTCAGCAATCCCGCATTTGTCGTTCTGCATCTGCAACATCTCGCGTTCGAGCGCCGAACGGCGAAACCCGCGGGGGCCGGTGACGACGTAATTCACGATGGGTTTGAACTTTATCTTGCTCATTGCAACGGTCCTGAACCCGCGTTCCGACAGTCTTTCACGCAGCGCCAGCATGGCGTCCAGAATTGCGCTCTCGTCGGAGAACCGCACTTCCAACTCGAAATTTGCCGGGCCGCCAAACACATATATCACGACCCATGCACTGGCCGTCGCGATCAACGCCACGACCGGCAGATCCAACCCAACGCATAGTCCGACCAGCGTCGCCAGGATCAGGCGCATCGTATCAGCCGAACCATCACGGACTTGAAACGCAATAATCCCCCAAGGCCAAAGAGCACGAACCCGATTAGATACCCATGATGCATGATCAGGAATCCGACGATCATGCCGATGAGAGCATAAACAAACAAATCCCGCGGTGCGTCAAAATCTGCTCTGGTCCGACGTGTGGCAAGATTTACCGGATGAAATGCGATTCCAGCGGCCAATACCGTCGTTTCGACCAGCGCGAGCGCGAATTCCAGAAGTTCGTCGGGATTGCGCAACTGGTCCCAACCCCGACCCCTCACCTCGATTTCGGGAAGCATCGCTCCCGTTGCATCCAAGGCCTGGGCATGAGCGGAACCGACCGCAGCGACCAGCGCTCCCGAAGCCAGGACCGCTATTATGCCCCGTGAGGAACGCAAACACTCTGGCACGGTGTAGTCATCCTTTATCAGAGATATCCGGCGGGCATCACATCCCCGCTCGCGAGAATTGTCAAATCACACCGAACGCCGGTAGCTGACCAAGCAAGTCGGCAGGTTTCCACATGAACGATCTCAAGCTGCCCTAACCAGCCTGGGCATTCGCGACATGCCGAAGCCAGCCCGGTTTTGCCGAAACAAGCGTTCTGCATCTGCTGCATATTGTATCAGGATCGGTCAACCACCGATCCGGCGTGGGCTCAACGCGGCGCTGTTCGGTTCGCTCTAACCGATGAACCACGAGGCCAAGGAACTTCAAGGATCCCTCATTTGGAAAAAACACTCCGGACGCCCGCACAATCAGTTATTTGCAGGTGCCGATACGTGCCCCATGCAGATGTCGCGTGGACAAGGGCGACCAGAGTTAAAACTCGTCATGCCATGGATTGATTTCTCAGCAATCCGACGTTGGCAGCATCGTCACCGACGAATATCTGCCGTCCGACGTGACAATCCGGGCGCAGGCGCCGGTCGAGGGATTGAGCCAATAGGTGGTCAGACCTTCTGTCCTGGCCGGCTGATAGCCGAGATTCTGGATACCCAGTTCAGATTGTCCGGCGCGCGCGCCTTCGAAGGAACTGAGGTCATTCACGCTTCCAACAGCAGGCTGCCCTGCGGATGACCCGGTGTCTTCCACGCAGCCAACCAACGCCACTGCCGCAGCAATGCCTACAGCTACCTTTAAGAGATGTTTCATAAAAATCTTCCCTCTTTTGGTATTGTGTTAGCCTTCGCCTTGAAAGTCGAGAGCCGTGATGTTTCCGGCTCCGTCAGCTCGGCAAACCCATGGCGCGCCGTTTGCGTTGCTTAGGAAAACGGCAGTTCCCTCGCTCGAACCAGTGGAGTCGGTGACTGTGATGGCGCTTGCGGAAACCTGAGACTGTGCTGCCAGACGCGCGATACAAGATTGCTCAACCTGCGCAAGAGTTGCACGACCGGGCGCAACGCCTGCCGAAGAACCCGTGTCTTCGACACAGCCGGCAAGAGAGACAAATGCAGTTGCAGTCGCGAAAACCATTACTCTTCGTTTCGTGATGTCTGTCCTTCTTGGTTTGGTTTTAGGGGCGTTAGCCTCGGTCGATTTGCGCCCATAACTATTTTTTTTAACGGACCTTACCAAGTTGTCCAGTCGAAGATTCCGGTCACGGCGGACTTTGTTGCATATGCTGCCTGTCAAGGCGCACTGGCGCAATGGTTGACCTTTCAATGATTCCGGCCGGCTCCCTATCGGCCGATCACGGCGCATGGACTAGACTTACATCAAAGTGACAAGCGAGCGGGTTTACCTCTACCGCGCCGCCTATCACACCAAAGTCGCGCTTCCCAGCATACATGGAGCTTACGGTCTTCGACTTTACGTCCAGTGAGATCAACGAAGCGATAGTGCGGTAACTCCACCGCTGCCGAGACTGGTCGGCGATCCCGGACTATAAGGAAGACGACAAGAGCAAGCTCGCGGCACCCGTGACGTTGAGCTTCGCCTTTGCTTGACAAATAACGCCGCTTTCGTATATACATTTGTATAACCCATGAGGCCTCCCATGATAGAATCCAAGATCCGCAAAGTCGGCAATTCCGCTGTCGTGACTCTTAGCACAGAGATGCTTGCCCTGCTTGATGCCAAGGAGGGCGATACGCTCTATGCGGTACGCACGGATGATGGCGGGCTGAAACTGATGACGGAAAATCCTGAATTGCAGGCAGCGCTCGCGGCAGCCGAAGATGTCATGGATGAAAACCGTGATCTGCTCCAGGCGCTTGCATGAGCAAATGGGTCTGGGTGCCATTGCCCGCATTGCATGTTATTCATGACCGCCAGATCTCGCGTCATGGTGGCGCGCCCGGCACCCGCGATCCTACGCTTCTGGAAGCGGCCTGCGATCGCCCAAAAAACGCAGCGGGTTATGGAGGCCCGGATGCCTATGCACTGGCCGCGGCCTATGCGTTTGGCATCGCCAAAGCCCATGCCTTCGTTGACGGTAACAAACGCACAGCTTTTGTGGCCGCGTTCACGTTCCTGCGGCTCAATGGCATTGCAGTCCGGCCTGATCCGGAGATTGGTGTCCGGATGATGGAAGATCTGGCATCGGATCATGCGAGCGAAGATGACTTTGCGACTTGGCTGCGCACCCTTTGAATAAATTGGCATACAGGATGATGGGTGCGTCTAAGACGTCTTGGGCCCTCATCCTTCCGCCGGATCCCGGACAGTCGGTTGAACCCGGCCGTTGTTGGTCGGTCTTCGCCTATTTTCCTACCAACCGTTCAAGCCTCCATTGCATCCTAAAAGTGGAAAAGGGGCTTTCTAAGCTGTGAGGCCCGTAATCTGATTTGGAGGGAGCCGATGGCCGAACACCGCCGGAATCCCACGCACGAAATCCCATCAAAAAATCACCTTCACCAAGCGCTGGCGCATGGGTTACGACATGATGCAAGCCGCTGCGGTGATGCAGGTCGTGCGGGGCGCTTAGCCAAAACAGCTATCCTCAGCGCCGGTACCGACGACTACGCAAGGGTTGCAATGTTGTGCGCCTTCGAGAAGAAATATCGTCTGCTTGGTGCGGTTGATCACAACGCGCAACGGCGTGCGGAAAACAGAGGCCCAATGACACCAGAATCCTGAAATTAACGGCACAAAGTTCCGCCAAACGCCTCGCGTCCCAGATTAAGGGCAACGCGACAGCGGGACATGGTGTATCTGGCAAAAATCCGCACCGCGTTCGCAGGTGAAAATATTTCACAGCCATCCGAAATCAGGTTACTGATGGAAGCATGAAAAAGATCACTGCCAAAGATGTGGCCGCACGGGCCGGGGTGTCGGTTTCGGCAGTGTCGCGGGCCTATCGGGCGGATGCCTCGATTACCGAGGCCAAGCGCAAGGCGATCTTTGCCGCCGCAGGCGAGCTGGGCTTTGTCAGCAGCGTCGACAAGGTGCTCTCGCAACAATCGACCAATACCATCGCGCTGGTGGTCAGCGAACTGCATAATCCGTTCTACCCCGGCACGGTGGACGAGTTGGTGCGGCAATTGCCCGAGCGCGGGCTGCGCGCCATCGTGCACGTGGTCTCGTCCGCCGATGAGGTCGACACGATCATGCGACAGGTGCTGGATTTTCGCACCGAAGGCGTAATTCTGGCAAGCTCGACGATGACCTCGCAGCTGGCGCGCTCGTGCCGAGCGAATGGCATGCCGGCGGTGCTGCTCAACCGCGTGCAGTTCGACAGCCACATGATGGCGGTCTGTTGCGACAACTACGGCGGAGCCCGGCAGATCGCGAAGCGGTTTTTAGCCCAAGGGCGGCAACGGGTCGCCTTTGTCGGTGGGCGGCGTGATACTTCGACCCATCTTGAGCGGATGCGCGGCTTTCGTGACCACCTTGAAGAGGCCGGCACGGCCATTGTCGAACAATACGATGGCGGTTTCGACTACCAGCAGGCGTTTCGCGTCGGGCAGGAGCTTCTGGCCCGGCGGCCGCTGCCGGACGCGGTGTTTTGTGCCAATGACATCATGGCCATCGCGCTGCTTGACGCGGCGCGGATAAAACGGGTCTCGGTGCCGGAGGATATCGCCGTGATCGGCTTTGACGACATACCCATGGCCTCATGGGAGGCCTACCGGCTGACCACCGTGCGCCAGCCGCTGAGGCGGATGCTGCGGCAGGCGGTCGACATCCTCACCAGCACCGAGGCGACGCTCGCAACGGGGGATATCCGGGTGCTTCAGGGGGCGATGCAGGAACGCGAAAGCGGCTGATGAAAAAATTTCATGAAGCCTGGCAGGCCTTGCACTGACGCTGGATTTTATGGCTCCTCCGCTGACAGACGCCTGATTGTTGGGCGATTCCTGTGCAAGGGAGGTTTGACATGAAATTCACTACACTGATCTCGTCAACAGCGATCACGATGGCCGGGCTGACCGCCAGCCTGCCGGCGGCCGCGGAAACCCGGCTCGCCTTTGGCGCGACCAATTCGCAAAGCGCGCATTACGCATATTTCGCCTCGCTGGCGAAGATCGTGAACAACGCCTATCCCGATGGCTACCAGGCCTCGGTGGTGGAAACCGGTGCCACGGTCGACAACCTCAAACGGATGGCCCGTGACCAACTTGACATCGGACTGATCACCACCTCGACGCTTTATCACGCCTATAACGGCGTCAAATCCTTCGATGGCCGGCCGGTTGAGTCGAAGCTGCTCTGGGCCTATTCGCTGGCACCGCAGAACGTCGTGGTGCGCCGCGATTCCGGGATCACCGAGCTTGCAGCGCTGGATGGTCAGAAGTTCGGCCCCGGAATGCGCGGCTCGTCAACCGAGGCGACCACGCTTGAAGTCTTCGATCTGCTAGAGATCACGCCGGACTGGGTGCGCGGGACCAACGGCGAACAAGCCAATGCAATCAAGGATGACCGGTCCGAGGGCTTTGTCAAAAGCGCGGTTGGCACCTCCTTTGACGCGCTGACCACCGATATCGCAGCCTTCACGCCGTTGCAGGTGCTGGGTGTCGACGACGCGCAAGAAGCCAAGATCCGTGAAACCCTGCCGGAACTATCGATCGTCGAGATGCCGGGCGGTGATATGGAAAACTCTGGCTCCTATACCGTCTGGGGCTTCATGATCGGCGTCTCTGCACGCCCGGGCATGGATGATCAGACCGCCTATGACATCACCCGCGCGGTGATGGAAAACATGGCCGAGCAGGAGGCGGCATTTCCGGCGGTCAAGGGCAACAACCTGCCGGAGCTGACACTGCAATATGCCACCAGCCCGCTGCATCCCGGCGCTATCCGCTACTACGAGGAAATCGGCCTGACCGTGCCGGACCACCTCAAGTAACGCGACCGACCGATGCGGGCGGGGTGGCGTGCCGCTGCCCCGTCTGGACCGTCCTCTGCCCAAAGGTGCCGAGATGCCCAAACTCCCGTCTTTAACCAAGCTCCGTCAGGTGAGCATTGCCGGGCTCGCCGTGCTGCTCGGCGCCTTCGTGTTCTACACCTCGTTCAACGGCCCGTTCGAGTCGCTGGTGCAGCGGTCTCTCTTCGTGATGACCATCGTCGCGCTCGCGGTGCTGATGAACCCGCTGTTCGAGGGTAGCCGCTGGCGGCCGCTCGGCATGGCAATCGATGCCGCGATCGTCGCCATGGTGACGGTCTCGGGGGTCTATATCATCGGCAATTACGAAACCATCATGACGGATCTGCCCTGGGCCACGACCCGCGACATGGTGATGGGGTTCGGCACGCTGGTCTGCGTGCTGGAGCTGGCGCGACGGACCTCGAACTGGGTGTTTCCGCTGATCGTGCTGAGCGCGGTGGGCTATGCCTTCTTCGGCTACCTGATCCCCGGGCAATTCGGCCACCGCGGCTTTGACGCTGGTTATCTGACCGAGATCATCTTCCTGTCGGACCGCGGTTTGTGGGGGATGCTGGTCAATGTGGCCTCGACGACGCTGGCGGCCTTCGTGCTCTTCGGCGCGATCCTGCTGCACACCGGCGCGGGCGAGACCTTCTTTGACCTCTCGGCCCGTCTTGGCGGGGCACGGCCCGGCGGCGCGGCCAAGATCGCGACATTTGCCTCGGGCTTCTTCGGCGCTATCAACGGCTCGACCGTAGCCAATGTGGCAACCACCGGAAATTTCACCATTCCGTTGATGAAGCGGCTGAAATACCCGCCCGCTTACGCCGGCGCGGTGGAGGCCATTGCCTCGACCGGGGGGCAGCTGGCACCACCGATCATGGGCACTGCCGCCTTTGTCATGGCAGAACTGGTCGGCGTAAACTACTGGTCGATTGCGCTGGCCGGCGTGGTACCTGCGTTGCTCTTCTATCTTGGAATTTATGCCACAGTGCATGTGATCGCCCGCCGCCAGAGTTTTCGCGCGGTCAGCGCCGAGGACCTGCCGGACTGGCGCGGGGCGATGAGCTTTACCCGGCTGGCTCCGATCGCGGCAGCACTGGGGGGGCTAGGATTTGGCGTCATCAATGGCAATTCTGTCGAACTGACGGCGTGCTACGGCATGATCGCCATGCTGGTGGCGGTGCTGGTGGCGCGGATCGCTGCCGGTGAGGACCCGCGCGCCGTCTTTGGCATCATCCTGCGCGCGCTGGAGGCGGGCGGAAAGGGCGTTGTCATCGTCGGTATCCTGCTGGTCGGCGCACAGGTCTTCGTGGCGATGATCAACTTGACTGGCTTCGGCGTGGCGGTCACCTCGGCAGTTCTGGCCATCGGACAGGGGCAGATCTGGCTGATTGCCGGTCTGATGGCAGTGGTCTGCCTGATCGCCGGCATGGGGCTGCCGACCTCGGCGGCGTATGTGATGGTCGCTGCGGTCTTTGCCCCGGCGCTGATCCAGCAGGGCATCGACCCGCTGGTGGTGCATATGTTCGTGCTCTACTACGCCGCACTCTCGGTGATCACGCCGCCGGTCTGCCTCGGGGTGTTCGTCGCCGCCACCATTGCCCAGGCACCCTGGATGAAGGTTGCGATGGAGACCCTGCGGCTCGGAGCCACGGCCTATGCTCTGCCGATGCTGTTCCTTGCCTATCCCGGCATGCTGGGCGGCGGCGGGGCCGAGGACATTGCCCGTGCAGTGCTATCAGGCGCGGTATTTGCCCTCGGTGTCGCGCATCTGCTGGGCGGTGCCCGGCTGCCCTGGGGCGGGCTTTCACGGCTTCTCTGGGCGGTTCCTGTGGTCTTGGCGCTGATGCCGCCCTGGTGGGCGACGCTTACCGCAGCGCTGGTCTTCGGTGGGCTGGTGGTGCTGTCGCGGCAGGCGATAGGGGCGCACCAAGCCCGCAGCTCGCAAGCAGCCTGACCGTGCGAAGCCATAGGGTGGCCTTGTGACGCCAGAGTGCATCACGAGGCCACATCCCTGACACCTAATCTCTAGAAATCACACGAGGGGCGTTTCCGACATGACCATCACCTATCTCAAGCGCGGCGACGCAGCGGTGCGCGAGCTGGCGGTGAAATTCGACGGCTACGACCGTGAAAACTATCGCCTGTCGTTGACGGAAATCGAGGCGATTATCGCCAAGGTCTCGCCTTGCGATCTGGCCGATATCAAATTCGCACAGGAGCAGGTCAGAACCTTTGCCCAGGCGCAGCGCGATTCCATGTTGGATATCGAGGTCGAAACCCTGCCTGGCGTCATCTTGGGTCACAAGAACATTCCCGTCCAATCGGTGGGCTGCTATGTTCCCGGCGGCAAGTTCCCGATGGTGGCATCGGCGCATATGTCCGTGGCGACGGCCAAGGTGGCGGGTGTGCCGCGCATCGTCGCCTGCACCCCGCCGTTCAACGGCGAACCGAACCCCGGAGTAATCGCCGCGATGCATCTCGGCGGCGCTGATCACCGGCACTTCGCTGCTGATCGAGGGCGGCTGGACGGCGGATTGAGCCGGCCGCGAGACAGACATTCAATTGGAGGAGAACGCATGACTGACACTGCACTTCCCGACGACTTGCTGGCACTTTTGCGCAAGCTCGACACGCCCACGGTTTGCAATGCCATCGAAGTGGCGCAGGGCAAACGTGGCTTCAACCGCTTTACGCGCGGCACCATGCAGCATTCCAAACCCGGCGATCCGGCGACCGTGGGTTTCGCCCGCACCGCGCGGATCTCCGGGCTGGCACCGCCCACCGAGGCGCCCGAGGTGATCCGCGCGCGACGGATGGACTATTTCCGCGCCATGGCAGGGGGCGAGGGTCCGACGGCTGCGGTCGTCGAGGATGTCGATTACCCCAATTGCATCGCCGGTTGGTGGGGCGAGGTGCATGTGGCGGTACACAAGGGGTTGGGGCTGGCCGGCGCGGTCACCAACGGCGTGCTGCGCGATCTCGACGTGATCGATGACGGATTTCCTGTGCTGGCCGGATCGATCGGGCCAAGCCATGGCTATGTGCATGTGGTCGATATCGGCAAAGAGGTCAGCATAATGGGGATGCGGGTGGCCCAGGGTGAGCTGATACACGCCGACCGGCACGGCGCGGTGGTGATCCCGGAAGAGGTGATCCCGGATCTCAAGCAGGCGATCGAGACGGTGATCGCCAGCGAGAGCATCGTGCTCGGCCCGGCGCGGGAGCCCGGTTTCGACATTGACCGGCTGGAGGAGGTCTGGGCGCAGTTCGAGGCGGCCCGGACATGAGCGGCGGTGCGCGGCCGAGCCTTCTGGTGACGCGACGTTTACCGGCACCGGTCGAGGCGCGGCTGGACAAGGCCTATGACGCCACCTTCAACCCGGATGATCGGCCGCTCTCGCCCGAGGCGCTGGCGGCGGCGTTCTGCAAACATGACGCCGTGATGCCGACGGTCAGTGACAGGATCACGGCCGAGATGCTTCAGGCCGAAGGGCGGAGGGTGCAGATCGTTGCCAATGTGGGTGTCGGGTATTCCAACATCGATGTGGACGCGGCGACGCAGGCGGGTGTTGTGGTGTCGAACACGCCGAATGTGCTCACCGATGCCACCGCCGATCTCGCGCTGCTGCTCATTCTGGCGGCCACCCGGCGGACCTATGCGGCGGAAAAGCGACTGCGTGAGGGGCGTTGGGACGGGTTTTCCATTGTCGGGGGCCTCGGTCGCAGCATCCAGGGCAAGGTGCTCGGGATCATCGGCATGGGCCGGATCGGCCGCGCCACCGCCGCGCGGGCGGCAGCAGGGTTCGGGATGGAGATCGTCTATTACAACCGCTCGGAGATCGGCGATCTGCCCTTCACAGCGCAGAGGCTCGAGAGCATCGGCGCGGTGATGGCGGCGGCGGATGTGGTGTCGATCCATGTGCCCGGCGGCGGTGCGGCACCCTTGGTGACGGCGGATCACATCGGGCTAATGAAGCCCGAGGCCTACCTGATCAACACCGCGCGGGGCGACAGTCTCGACCAGGCGGCGCTGGTCGCGGCGCTGGCCGAGGGGCGGATTGCCGGGGCCGGGCTCGACGTCTTTGCCAATGAGCCGGAGGTGCCAGAGGCGCTGCGGGCGTTGGAGAACGTGACACTGCTGCCGCATCTCGGATCGGCGACCCGCGAGGTGCGTGAAGCCATGGGGCACCTCGCCGCCGACAATCTCGACGCGTTCTTTATGGGCACGGCGTTGCCCAGCCGCGTGGTCTAGGTGGACGCGAAGACATGTCGCGCGGGGTTCATTTCGAGCGTCTCTGCCGGGCCGGGCAGGGGCGCACCAGCAAGACATGGTTCTCTTTGCTGGGTAAAGGCATGGTGGGCGGGGTGACGCTTGGCACTGTAGCTTTCCATGACGCTGTCCCCGGTGATCCGCGCGCCGGAGGCGCAGACCAATGGCATTGTCCGCGACATGACCGATTTGCCTGACAGATTTCCCATACTGGCTGGCGGGATCGACCCTAGTCACGGTTTCGTCCATGTGCGAGAGATAGATCAGCCAGTCGAAGTTTTCGGTATGCCGGTGGCGCAGGGAGTTTTTGTCCACGCTGACAGGCATGGTGCCACGGTTATTCCGCAGACGGTTTTGCCGCCGCTCCATGACGGTTTGAAAACGCTCATTGGCAGCGAAAGCACTATGCCCGAGCCAGTTCAGGCAGGCTCCGCCGACTTCGCGGAATTTGCGCGGCTTTCGACCGCCTTCGAGGATGCGCTGACCTGACCCGCGCATCGCGCAGTCAATGCCCGTTGCAACCGACGGGCGACATCTTTTGGGGATTGAACGAATGACGACCGTATTTGGCTGCATTGCCGACGATTTTACCGGAGCCACGGATCTGGCCGGATTGCTTGCACGCTCTGGGCTGGCGGTATCGCTGCGCATCGGCATTCCAGACACGGCACCGAAAGGTTCCGCACCGTTTGAAATCATCGCGCTGAAATGCCGAACTGCGCCGGTGGAGGAAGCGGTGGCAGAAACACGGGCTGCGCTGGACTGGCTACGCCGCGCCGGGGCGCAGCGGTTCTTCTGGAAGTATTGTTCGACTTTCGATTCCACCCCACGAGGCAATATTGGTCCAGTGGCCGAGGCATTGATGGCCGATCTGGGCACCGATCAGACGATCTATTGTCCGGCGTTTCCCGAAAACGGCCGCAGCATTTTTATGGGCAATCTCTTCGTCGGCGAACAGCCTCTCGCGGAAAGTTCCATGAAGGATCACCCGCTGACTCCGATGCGCGACAGTAATCTGATGCGGCTTCTGGAGCCACAGGTCACCAAAACTGTTGGGCTGGCCAACCGGCTGACGGTCGCTAGGGGCGCGCAGGCGTTGCGGGAGGAAATGGATGCCCTGAAGACGCAAGGCGTGGCTCATATCGTGGTCGATGCCGTGGCAAATGAAGATCTGGCGGTGATCGCCGAGGCCTGCCGCGACATGCCGCTCTTGACGGGAGGCAGCGCCGTCGCGATGCCCCTGCCTGCGCTTTATCTTGCCGACGGTACGCTTGCCGCCGATGCTCCCAAAACCCAAAGGCCGCAGTTTGATGCCAAGACAATCGTGCTTTCGGGCAGTTGCTCTGCCATGACCAACCGGCAAGTTTCCGATTACTTAGGTCGCGGCGTTCCTTCCTTTCAGCTCGATCCACTGACGCTGGCCGAAAACGGGCCGCGCGCGGTTCTCGAGTGGCTGGCGGTGCAGGACCTCGGCGCAGCCCCCCTGATCTATGCCACCGCCAATCCAGAAAGCGTGCGCACTGCGCAGGAAAGGCTGGGCGTCGCCGGGGCCGGAGAAATCGTCGAGGCAACTCTATCAGCCTGCGCGGTGGCGGCGCGGGATGCGGGCGCGCGGCGGGTGATCGTCGCGGGCGGAGAGACCTCCGGCGCGGTCACCAAGGCGCTCGGCGTCAGCCAGCTCGACATTGGTCCCGAGATTGCTCCGGGCGTGCCCTGGACCTATTGCGAGTCCGGCGGGCGCCAGATTGCGCTTACCTTGAAATCCGGTAACTTCGGGACCGAGACCTTCTTTACAGACGCACAGGACAGACTGGTGTCATGAGCGAGGAAGCCCGTTTACGCGAACAGATCTGCCTTTTGGCCAAGTCCATGTTCGACCGCGGCCTGACCGGCGGCAGCACCGGCAATATTTCGGCCCGGACAGAGGATGGCGGTCTTCTCGTTTCGCCCACTGGCACCAGTTTTGGCCGGCTCGATCCCGGCCGGCTGAGCCGTTTCGATGCGCGCGGCCGGCAAGTGGACGGAGATATGCCGACCAAGGAAATGCCCCTGCACACCGCCTTCTACGACACGCGGAGTTCCGCGGGCGCAGTGGTGCATCTGCATTCCTGTCACGCGGTCGCGCTGTCGTTGATGCCGGACGCGGACGAAGACAATTTCCTACCGCCGCTCACGCCCTACGGCATCATGAAGCTGGGCCGTGTCAAGCTCCTGCCCTTTTTCCTGCCCGGCGATCCGGCGATGGGAGAAGCCGTGCGCGGTCTGGCCGGCAAACGTACAGCGGTGATGCTGGCCAATCACGGTCCGGTGGTTGCCGGCAAGGACATCGAGGCGGCCTGCAACGCCATCGAGGAACTGGAAGACACCGCGCGCCTGGCGATGCTGACGCGCGGCCTGAACCCGCGCGCCCTGACTGAGGGTCAGGTTCAGGCGCTGATCACGAAATTCGATGTGGAGTGGGATGTATGAAATTTTCTGCCAATCTGGGGTTTCTGTGGAATGACCGCCCCTTGCCGGAGGCAATTCGCGCCGCCAAGGTGGCCGGTTTTGACGCCGTGGAATGCCATTGGCCCTACGATGAGCCTGCCGAAGCGGTGAAAGCGGCGCTTGATGAAACCGGGCTGACGATGCTGGGCCTGAACACAAGGCGCGGCGATGTTGGCGCTGGTGACAATGGCCTGTCCGCCATCCCCGGGCGCAAGGCCGAAGCGCGGGCCGCCATCGACGAAGCAATCGCCTATGCCACGGCCATCGGTACGCCCAATATTCACGTCATGGCAGGGTTCGCCGACAGGGACGATGCTCATCAGACCTTCCTCGACAACGTGACTTACGCCTGCGCCCAGGCGGCCCCCCACGGCATCACCATCCTGATCGAACCGCTGAACAGGTATGACGCGCCGGGCTATTTCCTGACGACGACCGATCAGGCGCTGGCGATCATCGAAGCCGTCGGTGCCCCGAACCTTAAACTGATGTTCGATTGCTATCATGTGCAGCTTATGGAAGGCGACCTGAGCCACCGGATCGAGGTGCTCCTGCCGTATATCGGGCATATCCAGTTCGCCTCCGTCCCGGATCGCGGTGCACCCGATCATGGCGAGATCAACTACGACCATGTATTTGAAGTCGCAGGCCGGCTTGGCTATGATGCGCCGCTTGGTGCGGAATACAAACCCGGCGGCAACACCGATGACACGCTGGCTTGGATGAATATTTGGGCGCGCGACAGCGTGTAGCCCGCGGACATTGCACGGGTCTCGGAGATCGACACCTATCCAGCCCTGGTATCGGATCGCTGACGGCCCATTTCCGCAGTCTGGTCGGCGACAGAATCTCTTGTAAATCGAGGATTTATCGACGGCGCCGCCGAGGGGGTGCGAGTGCGTTCCTCCGGTCGCGATCCGCCATGCCGCGCGACTACCGATCTGACACAAAATTGAGAAACAGGTTTCACCAAAACGTTTGACAGGCGGAGGTCTGCTCCCTAACCTACCGTTCAGTAGATAACGGAGGAGATACCATGTCAGCCCTTTCAAGGATCGCCATTGTCGCTGCGGCCACGGCGTTTGCCGGCCCGCTTGCAGCGCAGGATTACAGCTGGAACCCGGATCGTCCGATCAACATCATCGTGCCGTGGTCGGCAGGTGGGTCGACCGACCAGGTCACCCGCGTCGTCGCCCCCATCCTCGAAGAGGCTCTGGGCACCGAGGTCGTGGTGGTCAACCAGACGGGTGCGTCCGGCTCCACTGGTACCAAGGCCGCGCTGGACGCGCCGCGCGACGGCTATACCTGGACCGCGAACGCTATCGCCAACAATGCCACCTATTCGGTGACCGGGCTGATCGAGGACACGTCGATCGAGGATTATCGCATCTACCTGCACGTTGCGAACGTGCCGGTGGTCAGCGTCAACGCGGATGCGCCTTATCAGACCTTCCCGGAACTGCTGGAAGCCATGAAAAGCGGCTCGGTTACGGTCGGTACAGCCGGCGTGAACTCCTCGGGTGGCATGGCGCTTGCGGCCATCAAGGAAGGTGCCGAGAGCGAATTGTCCGGTGCGCGGATGATCACCTATGACGGCGGCAACCCCGCAGTGATCGCCGCGGCCTCGGGTGAGGTGCAGGTCACCACCCAGCTTGCGGTGGAACAGACCGAGATGATCCGCGCCGGACGGTTGCGCGCGCTGGCGGTGCTCTCTGATACGGCGCTTGAGGTCGAGGGCATCGACCCGGTCCCGCCGATCACCGACTTCATGCCCGACTTCCATGTGGCCGCGGATTACTTCGGCGTATTCATCCCCGCGGGTGCCCCGCAAGAGGTCTATGACACCGTTGACCAGGTCTGGGAGGACCACGTCATGAACAGCGAAGCGCTGAAGGCCTATGCGACCGACCGCGGCGCGGTCTTTTCGCCCAGCTATGGTGAGGCCGCGCTCGAAAAGGCGATGCCGGTGGTGATCGCCGAGGCCTGTGCCCGTGTGACCCGCGGCGAGGCGGTTGTCGATCCGTCGGAAATTGGCATCGACTGCCCCGCGGAATAAACGCAGACTTCGGGCGAGGTCTGTTGGCTTCGCCCGAACGTCCTGCTGTTACGCTTCAATTTCGATCCACAGATAGGTGATACCATGCACATGGCCCTGGCGGACCGCCTTACCGCTATCCTGTTTCTCATGCTCGGTCTGGCGCTTCTGGTCGGCGGCTACACCATGGACCGCCTGGAGATCCGGCAGATTCACCCGGCGTCGATCCCGGGCCTGGTGCCGATGATCCTTGGCGTGCTGCTGTCGATCTGCGCGGTGCTGCTGTACCGGTCGTCCTACAAGCCGGAAGAACGCAACGCCGCGCCGGTGTTTTCGGGCGGGTCCTGGGGGCGGCTGGGGATCACCACGGTGATCTGCACGGTCTATGCGCTGGGGCTGGTCGGCTGGCTGCCGTATTTCTGGGCGACCTTCGTCTTTGCCGTCTGCTTCACGCTGATCTTCTCTTTCCCGCTGGATGGTGAAAGACGGACGCAACTGATCGCGGTCGCCGGGGCACTGGTGCTGGGCGTCGGGGTGGCGCTGGGTTCGTCGCTTCTGTTTCAGGAACTTTTCCTGGTGCGGCTGCCATGAGCGGGCTGGGCGATCTGGTTGCCGGGCTGGGCACACTGCTCACGCCGATGATGCTGTTTCATGCGGCCTGGGCGACGCTTCTGGGCATCGTGGTTGGCTCGCTACCGGGACTGACGGCGACCATGGGCGTGGCGCTGATGACCACGCTGACCTATTCGCTGGATTCCACATCCGCGATCTTTGTTCTGATCTGCATGTATGTCGGCGCGATCTATGGCGGGTCGCGTAGTGCAATCCTGTTGAACATTCCCGGCACGCCGGCCAGCGCGGCGACGTCGCTTGACGGCTATCCCCTGGCCAAGCAGGGGCGGGCAGGCTACGCGATGGGATTGGCCACTGCCGGATCGGCGCTGGGGACGATTGCGGGCGTTCTGATGCTGGTGCTGATCGCACCGCCCTTGGCCGAGGCCGCGCTGAACTTCGGCAGTTTCGAGTTCTTCTGGCTGGCGGTCTTCGGTATCCTGATTTCCGGCCAGTTGACCGCCGACACCACGCCGCTCAAGGGCTATATTGCGGGCTTGTTGGGGCTGGCTGTGGCGATGATCGGTTCCGAGGGCATCCACGCGCATGTGCGGTTTAACCTTGGGGTAGGGGATCTGAACGCAGGCATTGCGCTTATACCGGCAATGGTCGGTGCCTTCGGCTTTGCAGAGGTTTTGACGGCGATGTGGAACAAGGCCGGCGAAGTCGTCGCCAAAAAGGACAAGAGCGACCGGACCATCCCTGACCTTGCCGATCTGTGGCGCTACAAGTTCACCATCGCGCGCTCTGGCATCATCGGCACCATCGTCGGCATCATTCCAGGCGTCGGCGAAGATATCGGCGCTTGGGCCAGCTATGCCGCCGCGCGCAAAACCTCGAAGGAAAAAGAAAAGTTCGGCCACGGCAGCCATGAGGGGTTGATCGCCGCCGAGACCGGAAATTCCGCCGTGGTGCCCGGTTCGCTGATCCCTGCGATCACGCTGGCGGTGCCCGGCTCGGCCTCGTCCGCCGTTCTGATCGCGGCGCTCTTTATCCACGGCATCCGCCCCGGGCCGCTGATCATGATTGAACAGCCGCATTTCGTGGGGCTCATCAGTGCCATGGTGTTGATCGCGACGCTGTTCATGGCGATCTACGGCCTCACGCTGACCAAGGCCTTCGTGCAGGTGCTGCGCGTGCCCTACAGCTATCTGATGCCGGTGGTTTTCGTGCTCTGCGTCATTGGCACCTACGCTTTGAGCCAGCGGATCTTTGATATCTGGATCATGGTGTTCTTCGGGCTGGCGGGGTTCGTCCTGCGGCAGATGAAGTATCCGATGGCACCGCTGGTGCTGGGCATCATCCTGGGCGACCTGCTGGACAAGAGCCTGCGGCGCGGGTTGACGCTGAGCGATGGCGATCTGGCACCGTTCTTCACGCGGCCGGTGTCGGCGGCTTTCGTGGCGGTAATCGTTCTGTCCATCGCGATGAACATGCCCGCGGTGCGGCGCGTGACGCTGGCACCGTTCCGCTGGATCGGAGCGCGCCTGAATGCTTGAGTATACCCTGTGCAACGAGCTGCTCGCCAATGAGGGCCGCAGTCTGGCCGAACAGGCGCGTGTTGCTGCCGCGCTGGGGTATTGCGGGCTGGAACTGGCACCCGCCACGCTGGGCGACGCGCCGCATGACCTAAGTGCGCAGGCGATTGCCGATCTTCGCGCCGTGATCGAGGCCGAGGGCCTCCGCATCACCGGTCTGCACTGGTTGCTCAGCGGCTATCCCGACCTCTCGATCACCGATCCGGCACGGCAGGGCAGGACGCAGGACATTCTTGTCAAGCTGGTGGGGCTCTGCGCCGCGCTCGGCGGTGATGTCCTGATCCACGGATCGCCAAAGCAACGGCTGCGCCCGGAGGGAATGGATGATGTCGCGCTGACCGCCCATCTGGCTGCCTTTTTCGCGCCGGTGGCAAAGGCGGCAGAGCGCGCGGGCGTGACCTATTGCATCGAGCCGCTATCGCGCGCCGAGGACAATACCATCAACACAGTGGCGCAGGGTGCGGCGCTGGCACGGGCCATCGGCAGTCCGGCCTTCAAGACCATGATCGACATCAGCGCCGCGGGCCAGACCGAGCCGCCGGTGGCCGAGTTGATCCGCCAATGGGTGCCGACCGGCCTGATCGGGCATATCCACGCCAACGACACCAATCGCGGCGCGCCGGGAATGGGGGATGACCCGTTTCCCGAGATCGTCGCCGCACTGGTCGACACCGGTTGGAACCGGCCCGTGGGCGTCGAGCCATTCCGTACCCTGATCGACGCGCGCGTCACCGCCGCCACCGCAATTGCCACCCTGATTGCTTGTGAAAAGGCCTGTGCATGACAACACTCACGATCCTATCGGCCACCTGGTCGGAACGTCCCGTCTCCATGCGGCTGCCATTCCAGTTCGGCAGCACCGAGGTCCGCGAAACCGCCGAGGCGCATGCCCGCGTCGAGATCGAGGTAAGCGGCACGCGGGTCACGGGCCGGTCGGCACAGCTCATGGTGCCGCGCTGGTTCAACAAGAGCGCGGAGATGAGCAATGCCGACACCATTGATGAATTGCGCGGGGTCGTAGACAGCGCCGTGGCCGGGGCCCCGGGATTGCGCGGCACCGCGCTGGACGTGACGCGCGCCTTGCGTGACGGCCTGGACCGGGCCTTGCCGCACACCCCGCCGCTGGCGCGGTGTTTCGGGCCCGCGCTGGTCGAGATGGCAGTGATCGATGCGATCTGCACAGCGGTGCGGCTCCCTTTCTGGAAGGCGGCGCGTGACGATGTCTTCGGGCTGGTCAGCGGCTGCCCCAACGATCTGTCGCCTGCCGACCTGTCTCGGTCGTTGGCCTCGATATCTGCGCCAGAAGCGCTTGTCCTGCGCCACACCGTCGGCTTTGACGCACCCCTGCGGCAGGCCGATGTCGGGCGGGACCGCCCAGAAGACGGGCGGCCGGTGTCGCTGGACGAAGTGATCGAGGACACCGGCGTTTCGGCGTTCAAGATCAAGCTCAAGGGCGACCCGGATGCCGATCATCGTCGTCTGTGCGACATCGCCGGGCTGCTGGACAAGGGCGGTGACTATGCGGTGACGCTGGACGCCAACGAGCAATATGCGCCCGGGGATTTCGGTGCCTTCCTGAGCGCGCTGGCCAAGGATGCAACGCTGAAGCGCTTCTTCTCCGCGGTCCGCTTCGTGGAGCAACCCTTCCCGCGCGAGATCGCCCTGACCGCGCCCGTCGAGGCTTCGATTCCACTGATCATCGACGAAAGCGACGACACAGAGGATGCCTTTGCCCGCGCCCTGGCCCTCGGCTGGTCCGGGACTTCGATCAAGAGTTGCAAGGGCGTGCTCAGGGCGTTGATCAACAAGGCACGCGCCGAAGTGGCGGGGGCGATCCTCTCGGGCGAAGACCTGACCTGTCAGCCCGGCATCTGCTGGCTTCAGGACGCGGCGATGATGTCGGCCTGCGGTGTGCGGGACGTTGAACGCAACGGCCATCATTTCGCGGGCGGAATGCAAGGCGCGCCGGACGAAGAACGCGCAATGCTGCTGGAGCGACATGGCGATATCCTGATGCAGGATCGCAATGGAGTGGCGCTTCGCATTGCCGGTGGCAGTGTCGAGATCGGCTCTCTGGCCCGCCCGGGTTTCGGCTGCTAAGGAGGAGGGAGCCCCGGGGCGGGGGATCGCACGACCATCGAGAGGACGCATGGCCAAGCAAGTTACCCCGATCCGCAAGGACCGCAAGCGCAACCCGCAAGTGACCCGGGCCGCCATTCTTAATGCTGCCCTGGAGGAGTTCAGCGAGGTCGGCCATTCCGGCGCTCGTGTCGACCGGATCGCCGCTCGGGCCGGTGTCAGCAAGCCAATGATCTATGACTATTTCGGCGACAAGGACGCGGTTTATGCCGCAGCACTCCGCGAAGCCTATGTGCAGATTCGTCAAGGCGAGATGACGCTGGAGCTCGATACGCTGGAGCCGGAAGAGGCGGTGCGTGCGCTGGTGCATTTCACCATGAACCACTTCTGGAACAATCCGTGGTTCATCCGGATGCTGAACACCGAGAACCTGATGGGGGGCGAAACCGTTCGGACGCTGGACGACGCCACCGAGATCCAGTCGGTGCTGTTGCGCCGTGTCGAGGAAATCTTGCGGCGCGGTAATACATCAGGCCAGTTCCGTTCCTCCATCGATCCGGTGGAACTTTATATCTTTATCGCCTCGGTTTGCTGGTTCCCGATTTCCAACATGCACACGCTTAGCGTGGTATTCCGCGCGCCGATCTCGGAAGACTGGTTGACGGTCCACGCCGACAAGGCTGCGGACATGATCGTGGGTTACCTGCGGCGGGCCGAGACGGACGCCGACTAGGTTCTCCCGACAATTCAAAAGTGACCCCGGCAGAGCCGAATATCGCGGTGTCTCAAGCATCGATCATTGACTCGATTCTCATAACCTACTAATTAGTAGTTTATAGACTAATAGGTGGAAGCTTGCGGGAGGATACATGAACAGCATCGCGTTTTCCTGTCTTCGCCCGTGCAGATCAACGGCACCCAAGCGCCGCGCGCGCCCGAATGACCCCAAGAAAAAGGAAGCAAGACAATGACCACACAACGCATCGGCATCATCATGCATGGCGTCACCGGACGCATGGGGATGAACCAACACCTGATCCGTTCGGTCTTGGCCATCCGCGACGAGGGCGGCATGCTGCTCAAGAACGGCGACCGGCTTGTTCCGGATGTGATCATCGTCGGCCGCAACGAAAAGAAGATCGCCGAACTGGCCGCCAAACACGGCGTCGAGCGCTACACGACCGATCTGGATGCGGCGCTGGCCAATCCCGACGACACGATTTTCTTTGACGCCGCCAGCACCCAGATGCGCCCCGGCCTTCTGCGCAAGGCAATCGACGCGGGCAAGCATGTGTATTCCGAGAAGCCGGTCTCGGAAGGGCTGGACCAGGCCATCGCCATTGCCAAACACGCCAAGGCAAAAGGCGTGAAGAATGGCATCGTCCATGACAAGCTGGACCTGCCCGGCCTCCTGAAGCTCAAGCGTCTTCGCGACAGCGGCTTCTTCGGCAAGATCCTCTCGGTGCGCGGCGAGTTTGGCTATTGGGTTTTCGAGGGCGACTGGATGGAGGCGCAACGCCCGTCCTGGAACTACCGCAAGCAGGACGGCGGCGGCATGGTGTCAGACATGCTCTGCCACTGGCGCTATGTGCTCGACAACGTCGTGGCCCCCGTGAAGGCGGTGAACTGCACTGCCGTGACCCACATCCCAGAGCGCTGGGACGAAAACGGCGAGCGTTATGACGCCACCGCCGACGACGCGGCCTATGCCACATTTGAGCTGGAAGGCGACATCATCGCCCAACTCAACAGCTCGTGGTGCACCCGTGTGCGGCGCGACGACCTCGTGACCTTCCACATCGACGGCACCCATGGCAGCGCCGTGGCCGGGCTGCATACCTGTTATTCTCAGGCGCGGGTCAACACGCCCAAGCCGGTCTGGAACCCCGACCAGAAGCAGACGATGAATTTCTTCGAAGATTGGGTGGAAGTGCCTGACAACAAGGATTTCGACAACGGTTTCAAGGTGCAATGGGAGCAATTCCTGCGCCATGTGGCCGAAGATGCGCCGTGGTCCTACACTCTGGAAGAGGGTGCCAAGGGCGTGCAATTGGCGGAGCTGGGTTATGAGAGCTCCGAGAAGCGCTGCTGGCTCGACGTGCCGGCGCTGGACATCTGAGGGGACGGACATGGCACAACTCATCCTTCCCACAGCGGGCGGCGGCACCGCCCCGTTCGAAATCACCGCAGGCCCGGTCCCCGCACCGGGCGGCGACTGGACCCGCACCGCCTTTGCTGCGGCTCATGTGGTCGCTGACCCACTGGCCGAGGTCGATCCCGGCGATGGCGTCGCGGTCGACTGGGACCGCACGCTGGCCTTCCGCCAGCACCTGTGGTCGCTGGGCCTCGGCGTGGCCGAGGCGATGGACACCGCGCAGCGCGGGATGGGGCTGGACTGGCCCACGTCGCTGGAGCTGATCCAGCGCAGCATGGACGTGGCCCCCGAAGGCGCCCTGATCGCCAGCGGCGCGGGGACCGATCACCTTGCCCCCGGCCCGGAGGTCACCCTCGATGACGTGATCGCCGCCTACGAGATGCAATGCGAGGCGGTCGAGGCCACTGGGTCGCGCGTGATCCTGATGGCCAGCCGCGCGCTGGTGCAGGCGGCGAAGGGGCCGGAGGACTACGCGAAGGTCTATGGTCGTGTTCTCTCGGGGCTCACGCAGCCCGCAATCCTGCACTGGCTGGGCGAGATGTTCGACCCGGCGCTGGCGGGCTACTGGGGCGATGCCGATCACATGACGGCAATGGAAACCTGCCTTTCGGTGATCTCCGACAATGCCGACAAGATCGACGGCATCAAGGTCTCGCTGCTCTCGGCCGAGAAGGAGATCGCCATGCGCCGCCGCCTGCCCGAGGGCGTGCTGATGTACACCGGAGACGACTTCAGCTACCCCGAGTTGATCAAGGGCGACGATCAGGGCTATTCCCACGCGCTCCTGGGCATCTTCGACCCGATTGCCGGGGCAGCTTGCCGGGCGCTTAATGCGCTGGCCGCAGGCGACGAAGCGAAATACCACGACGTCTTCGACCCGACCGTTCCGCTGGGCCGACACATTTTCAAGGCACCCACACGGTTCTACAAGACCGGGGTGGTTTTCCTGGCCTACCTGATGGGGCACCAGGATCATTTCACCATGGTCGGCGGCCAGGAGAGCGCCCGCTCGACCCTGCACCTGGCCGAGGCGATCCGGCTGGCAAACGCCGCGCAACTCTTCACCGATCCCGACGAGGTGGTGCGCCGCGCGACGCCGGTGTTTCAGGCACGGGGGGTGTGGGCATGAGAACGCTCAACGCCGCCGATCTGTCGCTGAATACCGCGACCGTGTCGAAGCAATGGACGCTTGAGGAGTGCATTGAGGGCTGCAAGCGTCACGGCATTGGCGGTATTTCTCCCTGGCGCGACAAGTTGCAGGAATGCGGCATCGACCGCGCTGCAAAGTTGATACGCGAGGCGGGGCTGGGCGTGTCCGGGCTCTGCCGGGGCGGCTGGTACACCGCCGAGGGTGCGCTGACGCAAAACGTGATCGACGACAACAAGCGCGCCGTGGACGAGGCGGCGGCCATCGGGGCGGAAACCCTCGTCATGGTTGTCGGTGGGCTGCCGGAAGGCTCCAAGGATATCGTGGCGGCGCGCGAGATCGTCACCGAGGGGCTGGCGAGAACGCTGGAATATGCCCGCACCCAAGGTGTCAGGATCGGAATCGAACCGCTGCACCCGATGTATGCCGCCGACCGCGCCTGCGTGAATACCACGGGGCAAGCGCTGGATATTTGTGACAAGCTGGGTGACGGCATCGGCGTGGCACTCGATGTCTATCACATCTGGTGGGACCCGGAGATCGCCGCCCAGATCAGGCGCGCGGGCAAGGAGCGCATCCACGCCTTCCACGTCTGCGACTGGATGAGCCCGACGAGGGACATGTTGACCGACCGCGGCATGATGGGCGAAGGGGTGATCGACATCCCTTCCTTTCGTCAGATGGTCGAGGCCGAAGGCTTTGACGGTTTGGTCGAGGTCGAGATCTTCTCGGCCGAAAATTGGTGGAAAAAACCGGCTGACGACGTGCTCGCGGCCATGGTGAACGCGCTTCCGTCCATCTAGGCACGGCGACACCTACGGCACAAAGCCGTACAAAAAACTTACTTAGCCCTCCCCTTCGGTCAAGATACGAACTTATTGGACATATTTGTGACTGGAGGGGCGAGGCGGTTTGCGCAGTATATCGTGGAAAAAACGCCATGGTAGAAGGAGATCGCGGGAGGACAATCGCCCGCATCACCGACCCTGATTCCCTACCCCGGATGCCGACCTGGGTCGCCTCTGCGCGGACCGACACCGCTGAAGATGTGGCGTTTTTGTCGGGTTCGGCTATCGCGGCCACCTGCATCTTATGCTGGGGTGACCGGCACAAGATGAACGGACGGTGCCGGGGCAGCGCGGCCCCGTGGGCAAGGAGCCGTCTGTACTTGAGGCGCTGTGACAGATTTATCCGTGCGCGGAGCATATGGCGCTTACTTTGGCGGACGTGACAAGACCAGTTCCGCTGCAATCGGCCGCTTCCTGGTGGCACTCGGATTTGAAAATCCGCAGGCTTTTCTTGACTCGTTGCAGTTGCATGATACGGGCGCGCATAACAGTCTCACAGGTTCGCCGTGGTATCAGGAAGGCATGCCTGCTAGTCCTCATTTTCGAACCAGGTAGGGCGGGCAAAAGATGACAAACAGAACCGCGATTGAAGCTGGTCGCATGCGGCAAGCGATCCTGACAATATGTGCTGGTGTCGCTTTCCTTTCCATGAATGACGCCATCGCAAAATTGCTAGTTGAGCGCTATGATCCTGTACAGATCGTGTTTCTGCGTAACCTCATTGCCCTGCCCATGGTGGGTGCTGTGGTGATGTATAAAATTGGCTGGCCTGGTTTTTTCTCACACCACCTACGTGTCCATGCAATACGCGGCTTTCTGATGCTGGCAGGGGCTTACTTGTTCTTCAAGGGGCTCGAGTCTTTGGCTCTGGCCGAAGCCACCGCGTTGGTCTTTTCGGCCCCTATCTTTATCACCGCCCTATCGGTCCCGCTCTTGGGCGAGACGGTCGGCTGGCGGCGGTGGCTGGCGGTGCTGATTGGATTCATCGGTGTCCTGATCATCGTGCGGCCCGGCGGTGCCACCTTTCAAGCGGCATCACTTTACGTGATCGGCACAGCCGCCCTCTATGCGCTCTTTATGCTCAGTGCGCGGTTTCTTGGTCCCCGCGAGAGTATGTGGACGATGATGTTTTTCGTGATGCTCTTTCCCATGCTCTATGCGGTGCCCTTTGCCGTCATGGTATGGGCGCCAGTACATCTCGTCGATCTGCCCCTTCTTTTAGCGTTGGCTGTGTTCGGCACGCTAGGGATCACATTGATTGGTCAGGCCTTTCGCTTTGCACCCGCAGCGGTGGTGGCGCCGTTCGACTATACCGCGCTGATCTGGGCATCCTTATTCGGCTGGTTGATTTGGGGTGACACCCCTGAAGTGTGGACGCTCGTGGGGGCAGCTGTGATTGTGGTGAGCGGCATATTCATTGTTATTCGGGAAAACAGACTAGCAGCATAGGATTGTGCGCATGCAGCGGCGGCATGGCTTTGTTGATTGCTTGGATGCCCCCTCCCGACGGGATCGCATGTGCCAGGATAGGACATTGAACAACTTGGCCGGAGTTCTCACAAAGATGGGTTAGGCGACCCAGAAGGGCGGTTGTCATTTTGGCATCGCCGAAGACCGATACCCACTCTCCGAACCCCAGATTGGTGGTAATGATGACGCTGGTCTTCTCGTAGAGCTTGCTGATCAGATGGAACAGCAATGCGCCGCCGGACTTGGGGGACGGGCTGGAAACTGCGAAAGGAAGATGCGGTCCTTGAAGCGGGAGACATAGTCACGCTGGTCGTGGGGTTGCCGATGATCACCCAACGCGGAACGCCGCTGTAGAAAGACAGCGTCGGCACAAAAGCATCCAGAACCATCTCCTGAACTTCGCCATAGGCGACGACGAAGGGCTTGCGGCTGTGACACAGGCAGAAATGAGCGGCCTTGATTTTCGGTCCTACGCCTCACAGGACAACCCTCTCTTTGCCCCCTTCAAACTGAAGAGCGTCACCGGCAGTAAATTGAAGTGGGATAAAAGCCTCGCCTAAGCCGGTACCGGCCCGCTTCAGATCGCGGACAAATCGCTGAACCGACAAATGGGCAACGGTGTAGCCTTCCACCACGAGCTGCTCATAGAGCATCTGGGACGTCCGCCGCTCTTGGCGCGACCGCTTCTGAACCTGATCGAACAGATCCTGAAACCGAACATCAAACTCCGTTGCACCGTTTGTGCTGAACCGGCGGGGCCTGACGCTGATTGCTCGGCCGGCCCTCAACCTTCAGATCCTTCTTGATCGTGCCCCGCGAAAATCCCGTCGCCCGCGCAAAGGACCGGACGCTGCGCCCTTCAACCAATACCCACAGTCGGATCTTCGACACGCTTTCCATCAATAACACCTGCTTTTTCTTCCGCACTTTCTGTGCGGACGTTAACGAAAGCAGGTGGGTCAATTTTACGCGCTCATAACTCACCCAAGTGGATCAATTTTGCATGCCGATTCACAACCCCCATCCTACGAGTTTAGCCTGTCGTGATGGTCGCGAACGTTTCGGCGATTCTCAGAGGATTGACGGCGACAAGTTACCAAAGAAGGCTCACGGTCGAAAAATATCGGATTGAGATAAGTTCACTAACTCAGTTATATCAACAAGTTATCAACAAACAAAATTGCCTCTTGCACGGTGTTGCATACGTTTGCAAAAAATTCTTGCCAAATAACTTACGTTACGTCTACTATTGTTGCAAACGTATGCAATCTTGGTGGATCGGGGCGACGCATGGCTGAAATTCAACTCAAGAACATTTCCAAACGCTGGGGGTCTTTCGTTGGCGTCGATGACTTTGATTTAACCATCGCTGATCAGGAGTTTCTTGTTCTGTTGGGGCCGTCAGGCTGTGGCAAGACCACAACGATGAGAATGATCGCCGGTCTGGAAGAAGCAAGCGGCGGCGAGATCTGGATCGGTGATCGCATGGTCAACGATCTCGATCCCAAGGACCGCGACGTGGCGATGGTGTTCCAGTCCTACGGTCTGTATCCGCATCTCAACGTCTATGAAAACATCCGCTTTCCACTGAGGGTCCGCAAGGCCGACCCGGCCACCCATGACGAACGGGTTCTGAAGGCCGCCGAAATGGTCGAGTTGACGGATTTCCTACATCGCAAGCCTGCCGAACTGTCGGGCGGTCAGCGTCAGCGTGTGGCCTTGGCCCGCGCCATCGTACGCAAGCCATCGGTGTTTCTGATGGACGAGCCGCTTTCCAATCTTGACGCCAAGTTGCGTGTATCGACGCGGGCCCAGATCAAAAATCTCAGCCATGAACTGAAGGTAACGACGGTTTATGTGACGCATGACCAGATTGAGGCGATGACGCTCGCAGATCGCGTTGTGGTCATGAAGGCCGGTGTGGTCCAGCAAGTTGGCACGCCGACTGACATTTACGATAATCCGGCCAATACATTCGTTGCCAGCTTTATCGGATCCCCGGCGATGAACCTTATGGAAGGTGACATCAAGGGGGGACGTTCAGCGGCCGCAATGCCTCTATTTCCGGCCTGAGTGCTGTTGACGGTCCGGCGACGCTGGGCTTTCGGGCCGAGGACGCCGAAGTGTCCGAGGGCACGTCCGGGCAAATCAGCGGACCACTCTACACGATCGAACTGTTGGGTGACGCGGTCATGCTGACGTTGCGTGCGGGTGGACAGCTTGTATCGGTCAAGGCGCACAAGGACTTTCGAGCTGAAATCGGTGATCCGGTTTCGTTCTCTGTGCCGGCGGAAATCTGCCATCTATTCAATACAAAAACTGGCGCAAGGCTGGCCCGGTAGGGGTGGGCGAACGACAGAAATAGCGGCGTAGCAAGCCAAGCCCGTCGCAATCAACAGGAGGAAAAACCGAATGAATTTCAAAACACTTATTCTGGCAGGGGCGGTATCGGTTGCAGCAACCGGCGGCTATGCCAGTTGCGCCTATGAAAACAAGACACCTATCAGCATGCTTGCAGCGGGCTTTGAAGCCTGGAAAGCCGTGGCCGATGCCATGGGCGAATGCGGCAATTTCAACGCCGAACTTGATCAGGAATTCCGCACCAAGCAGCCTGCCGCCTTTGCCGCCACGCCCGCGCTCTATCAGATCGGTGGCGTTTCAAATGGGACCATCACGCCATTGCTGAACGAAGGCACGATCCGCCCACTGGATGACCTGGTTGAAAAATACGGCCAACATCTTTCGCCAAATCAGTTGATCCGCATTGACGGCAAGGTGATGGCGATCGCGATGATGGTGAACACGCAGAACCTGCAATACCGCCGGGACATTCTTGAAGAGCTTCAAATTCCCGTACCCCAAACATGGGACGAGGTGTTGGAAGCCGCGGCGAAGATTCAGGAAGCGGGCGCGGTAGATTATCCGCTGGGTGCCACGATGAAGTCGGGTTGGAATCTGGCGCTGGATTTCATCAACATGTTCTACGGCTATGGCGGCGCTCTGGTGGATGACGACAACATGCCGACGGTCAATACCGAGGCCGGCGTCAAGGCGCTTGAAACCATGCAAGCGATGACCGAATTCATGGACCCGGAATATCTGGTATCAGACTCCACCTATGTTCAGCAGCAGTTCCAGCAGAGCAAGATCGCCATGGCGAACCTTTGGGCGAGCCGGGCAGGGGCATCGGATGATGAGGCCGAAAGCCAGGTCGTCGGTCTGGTGAACAGCACGGCTGCACCGCGGACGCTTGAAGGTGGGGCACCTGCGACCACGATCTGGTGGGATGGTGCTGTCATCGCCAAGAACATCACCGATGAAGAGGCCGAAGCCGCCTTCCAGCTGATCGTTGAGGGCATGGATACCGAAATGGTCACGGCAAACAATGAAGCCGCGATCTGGCTGATCCCCGGTTACGAGCCGACGCGATTGGCAGAGGGCGCGATCGAGACACTTCAGGCGCAGCCGCCGGCCGCGTCCTATCCCTCGACCTCGGCCATGGGCCTGATGCATACCGCTGCGGGCAACAATGTCAGCCGGTTCCTCACCGGATCTGCGGACGCAGAAACCACGCTCAAGGCAATCGAGGATGACTACCTGGTTTCCGCGAAAGAGGCGGGTCTGATTTCGAATTAAGCGTAACGAGATTGCGGGCGGTGCCGTCGGTGCCGCCCCGACCCAGCACCGGCTTTCTCAAAGAACAGTCCGCGCACTGGTCTTTGGCGAACCCGGACAGGACGACACCTAAATGAGGGTAACAGCATGAAATTCAAGACATTCGCAGCATTTGTCGGCCCATCCCTTGTGATGATGCTGGTCTTCATCGCGTTTCCCTTGGTTAGCGTCTTCATGCAAAGCTTCTATGTCACCCAGCCAGTATTCGAACAGGTTGAGATTGAAAGCTGCACACCCGGATTTCCGAACCCAACCTGCGTGACCGAAGTCAAAAGCCAGCCGGTCATCGGCGACGACGGCAAGATGATCAGCGAAACCCGGTTTTCCGGCTTGGAAAGCTATCGAAACGTGTTGGAATTGGATCGGGTCAAGGCTGCCATTGGCAATGGCAGTTGGTCTGAATTGATGAATATCGACTTCTGGAAGGCTCTCCGGTTCACGCTTACATTCACCCTGCTGACGCTGCCGCTGGTGCTGGTGGTCGGGTTGGGGATCGCGCTTGCGGTGAACAATGCAGTCAAATCGCTGCGCGGTCCGGTGATCTTCATATCGCTGCTGCCCTTTATCATCACGCCGGTGATCGGCGGTCTTTCGATCCGCTGGCTTTTCATCGGCGACGGCATTCTGACCGCGGCGATGGAATGGTGGACGGGGACCAACATCTCGATGTTCGCGCAGGCCTGGACGATCGAGGCGATGATGATGTTCTACCGCGTCTGGCACGTCGCACCATTCGCCTTCGTGATCTTCTATGCCGGGCTTCAGACGGTCAACCAAGACACGCTGGAAAGCGCCATCATCGACGGTGCCAACCGCTGGGAGCGTCTGCGCTTCGTGATCGTGCCACATCTGATGCCGCTGATCGTTTTCATCGCCCTGATCCACCTGATGGATTGCTACCGTGTCTTCGAAGAGATCGTCGCATTCTCCAGCCAAAGCCACGTCATCTCGCTGCAATGGCTGACCTATGATTTCCTGACGCCGGACGATGCCGGGAACCGCGCGATCAGCCGCGCATCGGCAACAGCCATGCTGACCATGGTCGGGATCGTGATCCTGCTGATCTATCCGCTCAAGCGCACCTGGCGCGACCACAAGGGGAGCCACTGATATGTCCACACCCAAGGCCCTTCGCCAATCCGCCGCTCTGCGGTACGGATCCGCCGGCTTCCTGATCTTCTGGTGTCTCATCGCTGCCTTCCCGATCTTCTGGATCCTGGTGATGAGCTTCAAGAGCCCGGTCGACGCCTTCGCCTCCAACCCGCTTGATGTGGTCTTCGGTCCGGTGACCCTTGCCGAAGGTGACGGCCTCAGCATCATGGATGTCATTCTGGGACTGGGTGTCTTGTGGCTGAGCTTCCGCTTTGCCTTTCGGCACCTGCCCGAGATGGTCGCGAAATTCACCAAGCCCGGTTCGGTGATCCTGGGTTGGGTCATCGCGGTTCTCGGCTTTGCACTGGCTTTCATCGTGGTCTTCTTCAGCATCCTTCCCTGGTTGCTACAGGGTGTGAACGCAATTACCGGGCCGCTTGGCGATCCGTTTATCGGGTTGACCGTGCAGCATTATGTGTCGGTCTGGGTCGAAAACGAATTCTACCGCAACTTCATCAATTCGCTGGTTGTCACCGGCGGTGTTGTGACGGTGTCGCTGACCGTGGGCACGCTGGCGGGCTACGGTCTGGCGCGGTCCGGATCAAACCTGGCCTTCTGGCTGCTGATCCTCGCGCTGATCTTCCGTGCGCTGCCGCATTCGGTGCTGGTTGCGGGCTATCTGCCCGTCTTTATCAATTCCGCCGAATTCCTGCGCCCGATCTTTGGCGATGCGGCCCCGACGCTTTATGGCAAACCCTATGCGGTGATCGCGGTGCTGGTCGCGATCAATCAGCCCTTCACGATCTGGATGCTGCGCAGCTTTTTCCAGAACATCCCAATGGAGCTGGACGAGGCCGCGCGCGTCGATGGGTGTTCGCATTTCCAAGCGTTCCGGCGCGTCATCATGCCGGTCATGTGGCCCGGCGTCATCACCACCGGCCTGTTCAGCTTTCTGCTGGGATATAACGACTTCCTTGTGACGTCCTTGCTGCTGGACGCGCAAAACCAGACGATGGTTCCTGCAATTGCAGGCTACTTCAACCGTGAAACCACCACCACCGATCAGGTCGAGGCAATCGCGGCGGCCGTGTCAATCACCGCGCCGCTATTCCTTCTGGTCATGGTGTTCCAACGGCAGATCGTAAGCGGCCTGACGGCCGGGGCGGTCAAGGGCTAACAAACCCACACTTCATGCAGAGAGGAAAATGCAGATGAACAAGCGTGTAATTCTAGGATTGGGCTTTTCGCTGGCCACGGCTGTGGCGGCGCATGCCGAAACCACGGTTCGCATCGCCCATGCGACACCCGAATCTTCGCCCATCCATCAGGCACTGGTCTATTTTCAGGACCAGATTCAGGAGCGCTCGGACGGTGAAATGACGGTCGAACTGTTCCCAGGCGGGCAACTTGGCAGCGTCAAGGAAGTCACCGAGCTGGTCCAGTCGGGCAATATCTCGATGACCACCGGCGCGTCGGTCCTGCTTAGCGCGACAGTCGACGAGCTGGCCGTTCTGGACCAGTTCCTGCTGTTCGAAGACGAAGAGCAGGCCCGGACGTTGTTGGACGGCGAGGCCGGCGACGCGATTTCCGAGGCGATGGAAAAGCGCGGTCTTAAGAACATGGGCTTCATGGAACTGGGCTTCCGCAGCTTTACCAACAGCCGCGCCCCGCTGGACAGTTTCGAGTCGTTCGAAGGCCTGCGGATGCGGTCGGCAGACAACCCCATCGCGATCAAGGCATGGCGGTCGGTCGGTGCGGTGCCGCTGCCTCTGGCCTGGGGCGAAATTTATTCGTCGCTGCAACAGGGCTTGATCGACGGTCAGGAAAGCGCGCTGTCCTCGATGGTCATCGAACGCTTCTTCGAGGTGCAGGACTATGTGTCACTGACCGGGCACATCTACTGGCCCGAACTGTGGATGGCCGACCTGAACTGGTTCGAAGGGCTGACCGAGGACGAACAGGCACTGCTGATGGAAGTCGCCGCCGAGACGGTGGACAAACAGCGCGAACTGACCGCCAAGGCGAACGCCGAAACGCTTGACCGGCTCAAGGAAGAGGGCCTTGCCATCAACGAATTGCCAGCCGAGGACAAGAAAAAGCTGGGCGACACGATGAACGGTGCGAGCGAAGCCGACATCCGCGCCAAGGTCGGCGATGACTTCTATGACACCTTCATGGCGGCAATCAGTAAATAATATTTTAAAACAAAGGAGAAGGCGCATGCGTGCGTTGGAAAAATGGTTCGAACCCGTGGTCATCGTGTCCATGCTGGGTGCCATCATCATTGCTGTTTTCGCGGATGTGATAGCGCGCTTCGCCTTCTCCACCTCGGTTTCCGTGGCGAACGAGCTGGCGCGGTTCTGTTTCGTCTACATGATCTATTTCGGCGTCAGCTATGCAATCCGCGAACGTCGACACATGCGGGTGACGGTGATCTTGGACATGCTGCCCGACGGCATGCGGCGCTGGGTGTTCGCGTTGGCCGAACTGATATTTCTGATTTACTCGGTTGCGGTGTGCTGGCTGGGCGTGGTCATCACGCAGCAGGCTTTTGACCGTGGTAAAATCCTGAGCGCGACGGAATGGCCGCAAGGCGTTCTGTATGCCGCGATCATCCTGTCCGGCGCGCTAAGCGCGGCGCGACTGGCGCATTCTCTGTGGCGCGTGGTGGCGCGCGGCGATACCCACCTTGGCCCGCAAATGGATATCTGACCCATGACAACCGCAATCCTGTTCGGCAGCTTTTTCCTGCTGCTCATCATCGGTGTGCCCATTGGTATCGCGCTTGGCTGCGCCAGTCTGTTGGCCATTGCCTATATCCCGTTCCTCAGCTTTGATCTTTATGCATTGGGGCTGGTGTCGGGCATCGACAGTTTCACGCTGATCGCCGTCGTTCTGTTCACGCTGGCCGGAAGCATCATGGCAACGGGTGGCATATCGCGCCGCCTGATCGCCGTGGCCGATCGCGCATTCGGCAGCTCACCCGGCGATCTGGGCACCGTGACCATCGTCGCCTGCCTGTTCTTCGCGGCGATTTCCGGCACCGGCAGCGCCACCGTGGCCGCCATCGGCTTGGCCATGATCCCGGCGTTGGTCGCGCGTGGCTATGACCGAGCCTATGCCGGCGCGATGGTCGCCAGTGCGGGCGGGTTGGGTGTAATGATCCCGCCGTCCGTCGTGATGATCGTCTATGCCGTCGCGGCAGGGGTGTCGGTCACCGCGCTGTTCATGGCCGGTATCGTGCCGGGTATTGTCATCGCGATCACACTGATTGTCTACAACATCCTGCAACGTCGAAAGGCCCCGCCGCATGCGCGCGTCGCAGTCTCCGAAGGCAGCACATGGGCCGCGCTGAACCAGGCCAAGCTGGCGCTGGCCATGCCCATCGTCGTGCTGGGCGGCATCTATTCCGGCGTTGTGACCCCGACCGAAAGCTCGGCTGTGGCGGTTGTTTACGCCCTGGTGGTCAGTTGTTTCATCTACCGTGAACTGCCGCTGCGCGAGGTGCCGAAAATGATGCTGGATTCGGCGCTTCTGGTATCGGCGGTGCTTGTGATCATCGGCGCCTCGGTTGCCTTTGGCCGGATCATCGCATTGGAAAAGATCCCCACTGAACTGGCGCAGTTTGTTCTGTCGCTGACCGACAGCAAATATATCGTCATCCTGGCGGCGATCATGTTGCTGCTGGTGGTGGGCACTTTCCTGGAGACGCTGGCAGCCATCGTCATTCTGACGCCGGTCCTGCTGCCGATCATGCTGCAACTGGGCGTCGATCCTATCCATTTCGGCATCGTGATGATCGTGGCGCTGGCCATCGGCTTCGTGACGCCACCGCTGGGGGCAAACCTCTTCATGGCCGCGCAAGTAGGGCAAATTCCTTTCGACCAGATCGCGCGCAAGATCTTTCCCTGGGTGGTCACGATGGTCGTGGCGCTACTGATCATCGCGTTCATTCCGTGGCTGTCACTGGTGCTGCCGCGAATATTTCTTGACTACGGAGGCTAAAATGGCAGGAGCAAGACCTGAACAGGCCGTGCTGACGCGCGACACAGACATGAGCAAAACCGAAGCGACGCAAGCCGTTATCGAAGGCATGGTGGATGGGCTGAACGACCACCGCATTGCCGATATAGGTGATTTCTTCGCCGAAAGCTTTCGCTGGATGGGCAATCAGGGCTGCGGCACCAAAAACGGGCTGCGCGAATTTCAGGACAATTGGCAGCGCCCGTTTCAGGCGGCGTTCTCGGACAAGGTCTGCATCGACGAAGCCCGCCTGTACATGGGCGAATGGGCTGCCGCCTTTGGGCGTCAGGAGGCCACGCATAGTGGCAAATTCATGGGAATTTCTCCGACCGGAAAACGTGTCATCATCAGATACATGGATTTCTGGAAGGTCGTGGACGGCCAGATCACCGACAATTGGGTGATGGTCGATTTTCCACATGTGCTTGCTCAGCTCGGCCGCGATGTTTTCGCGGGCGAAGGCTGGGAAAATTACGACGAGGGTAGGCGAGAACCGCCGCGCCCGCAGGATGGGGAACCGACATGACGATTGAATATCTCAAACGCGGCAAGGCTGCCGACGCCCGTGCCGAAGATGACGCCAACACGCGTGCCATCGTGGAATCGACGCTGAAGGACATCGAGGAACGTGGCGACGCCGCCGTGCGTGAGTTGAGCGAGAAATTCGACAAATACTCACCGCCCGCCTTCCGCCTGAGCGAAGACGAAATCGAGGCGCTGATGGCCAAGGTGTCCGATCAGGAAATGACCGACATCAAATTCGCGCAGGAACAAGTGCGCAACTTTGCGCAGGCGCAGCGGGATTCGATGCTGGATATTGAGGTCGAGACCCTGCCCGGCGTCATCCTGGGGCACAAGAACATCCCGGTGCAATCGGTTGGTTGCTATGTGCCGGGCGGCAAGTTCCCGATGGTTGCCTCGGCGCATATGTCGGTTGCCACTGCGTCGGTCGCGGGCGTGCCGCGCATCATCGCTTGCACGCCGCCCTTCAACGGCGAGCCCAATCCGGCAGTGATTGCCGCCATGCATCTGGGCGGCGCTCACGAGATCTATGTGCTGGGCGGCATCCAGGCGATCGGTGCCATGGCGATCGGCACCGAAACCATTGATCCGGTGCATCTGCTGGTTGGTCCCGGCAACGCCTTCGTGGCTGAAGCCAAGCGCCAGTTGTTCGGGCGCGTGGGCATCGACCTGTTCGCAGGCCCGACCGAAACGATGGTGATCGCGGACGAAACCGCCGCGGATGCGGAACTTTGTGCCACTGACCTTCTGGGTCAGGCCGAACACGGGTATAACAGCCCCTGCGTCTTGCTGACCAACAGCCGCAAGCTGGCGGAAGAGACGCTGTCGGAAATCGACCGTATCCTGAAGATCCTGCCGACCGCCAACACCGCCAAGGTCAGTTGGGAGGATTACGGCGAAGTGATCGTCTGCGACACCTACGACGAAATGCTGGAAGTGGCCGATGACATCGCCTCAGAGCATGTGCAGGTGATGACCGACCGTGACGACTGGTTCCTGGAAAATATGACCTGCTACGGGGCTCTCTTCCTGGGACCACGCACCAACGTCGCCAATGGCGACAAGGTTATCGGCACGAACCATACCCTGCCGACCAAGAAGGCGGGGCGCTATACCGGCGGGCTTTGGGTTGGGAAGTACCTGAAAACCCACAGCTACCAGAAGATTATGACCGATGAGGCTGCGACGATGATCGGCGAATACGGCAGTCGGTTGTGCATGTTGGAAGGATTTGTCGGGCACGCCGAACAATGCAACATCCGGGTGCGTCGCTATGGCGGTGTCAATGTGCCTTACGGCGAGGGTGCCCCGGTACGCGAGGCGGCAGAATAAATCGGACGACCAGAAACGGGGCGGCGACCTGTTCCGCCCCAACTAATGCACTAAGCATGAACGAGGACAGTATGGACCTCTCGACGGACCACAAGAACAAGATCGAACCGCTTCGGGTTGCGATGCGCGATTTCGACGAAAACAAGGTGCGTGAGGCACTGGCAGCGCTTTGCACCCCGGACACCGTGTTTCATCACTGTCATCCATTCGGCGATCTGACCGGGCCGACGGCGTTTTATGACGCCGCCCTTGCACCTCTGCATGCGGCATGGCCGGATCTGGAGCGCCGCGACTGGATCGTGATGGCAGGACAGACACCGGAAGGAGCCGATTGGGTCGGCTGCGGTGGGCATTATGTCGGCACCTTCGTCGCGCCTTGGCTGGATGTACCGCCAACCGGCCATCTGGTTCACATGCGGTTTCACGAATTTTATCGCTTCGAGAACGGCAAGATGGTCGAGTTCCAAGCGCTCTGGGACATTCCAGAAGTGATGATGCAAGCGAATGCCTGGCCGATGGCACCGTCGCTGGGGCGGGAGATGTTCGTGCCGGGGCCAGCGTCCCAGGATGGCTTTGTTTCAGGGCCGCATGATGAAGTGCGCAGCCGCGCCAGCACGCAGCATATCATTGATATGCTGGAGCATCTCAAGCTGCATCCGTCAAAGGGCGGTCCCGAGGTGATGGAAATGAGCCGCTACTGGCATCCGCGGATGAACTGGTACGGGCCCGCAGGGATAGGCACCGGGCGTGGCGTTGCGGGATTCCGCAACTGGCACCAGATTCCGTTTCTGAACGCCATGCCGGATCGCGGCCAGTATCTGGACGACATCGACTACCATTTCTTTGGCGACGGGGATTACGCCGCCGTCACCGGATGGCCCAACATGATCCAGACGGTCAGCGATGACGGCTGGATGGGTATTGCCCCGTCCGGAAAGAAGATCTCCATGCGCAGTCTGGATTTTTGGCGGCTGGAAGGCGGCCTGATCCGTGAAAACTGGGTTCTGGTCGATCTGCTCGACGCCTATGCGCAGCTTGGCGTCGATGTCTTTGCCCGTTTGCGGGAATTCAACAAGGCCCGAAATCTGGGACGTATCACCTTGCCGGAGTCGACATTATGACAACTTTGCCTCGTACTCCCTCCCTGCGTCTTGATGGCCGGCGCGCGCTGGTTACCGGAGCCTCCTCCGGGATCGGGATGGGATGCGCCGTGGCCCTGGCCGAGGCTGGCGCGCATGTGGTTTGCGCAGCGCGCGGCTTGAACAAGTTGCAGGCTGCGGTGGATGCAATGCGCGATCAGGGCTGGTCGGCTGAAGCACTTGCATTGGACATGGGCGACTTGCCCGCAATGAGTGCAGCTTTGCAGGCGCAGGATGGATTCGATGTGGTTGTCAACTCTGCCGGGGCCGCACGTCACGGCCCGGCGCTGGAAACCCAGCCGGACGATTACGACGCAGTGATGAACCTCAACCTTCGCGCCGCCTATTTTCTGTCGGTCGGTGCCGCACATGGCATGAAGGCCGCGCAGCGGGGTGGGTCGATCATCCATATCAGCAGTCAGATGGGCCATGTGGGTGGTATAGACCGCGCGGTCTATTGCGCCTCGAAGCACGGGCTGGAAGGCATGGTCAAGGCGATGGCAATCGAATGGGGGCGTGACCGGATCCGTATCAATACCGTGTGCCCGACTTTTATCCGGACGCCGCTGACCGCATCAACATTCGACAACCCTGAACGCGCCGCGTGGATCACCGAGAAGATCAAACTGGGCCGGGTCGGTGAGGTCGAGGACATCATGGGCGCAGTCGCATACCTGGCATCCGACGCTGCGGCGCTGGTGACCGGCACCTCGTTGTTGATTGACGGAGGTTGGACGGCAGACTGATGGCAGAAAAGATCACCTCGGTGCAAGTGGCCAAGCGTGCGGGTGTCAGTCAGTCGGCTGTCAGCCGAGTGTTCACGCCGGGCGCGTCGGCATCGGCAAAAACAATCGAAAAAGTGCGCAAGGCTGCAGCGGAGCTGGGGTATCGCCCGAATGTTCTGGCGCGGTCCCTGATCACTGGCAAAAGCCGGATTATCGGATTGGTCGTCGCCTACCTGGAAAACCAGTTCTACCCTGAAGCCATTGAAAAGCTGTCCCGGGCATTACAGGAACAAGGCTATCACATCCTGGTGTTCATGGCGACAAATGACGACGCGGTGACGGATGCCGTGGTTGACGACTTGCTTGATTATCAGGTCGACGGGATCATCACGGCATCGGTCGGCCTGTCGTCGAAGCTGACCGCCCGGTGTGAGGCAGCAGGCATTCCCATCGTCATGTTCAACCGGGAACAGGATGACAAAGGGTTGTCCTGCGTGCGGTCTGACAATGTGGGGGGCGGCTATAAGGTGGCGGACCTGCTCACGCGCACGGGTCACAAAAAGATTGCTCATATTGCAGGCTGGGACGGGGCTTCGACGCAACGCGACCGTGAGGCCGGGTTCCTGAAAGGGCTGGCAGATGGCGGGCACGAGTTGTTCGCGCGCGGCGAGGGCCTGTTTTCTTATGACGCCGCCGCCGAAGCCGCACGGAAAATGTTCGCTGAGGCCGATCGTCCCGACGCGGTATTCGTCGCCAATGACCACATGGCCTTTGCGGTGATGGACGTGCTGAGGTTCGAGCTTGGCCTGCGCATCCCCGAGGATGTGTCCGTGGTCGGCTATGACGATGTTCAGCTTGCCGTCTGGCCATCCTACAGCCTGACAACCGTGCGCCAGCCCGCCAACCGCATGGTCGCCGCCACGGTGGATATTCTCTTGACCAGAATTGAAAACCCCGATTCAGAACCGCGCCGTGTGGCCATCGACGGCCCGCTTATCCTGCGCGGTTCTTCTCGCAAACCAGAAGGACAGACGACATGAAGGGCTTTGACCCCCGGTGGAAAGATTTCCCCGACTACATCATCGGCATTACAAAGGAGATCTGGGAAGATCGCGGCATCGCCGCGCTGGACCACTATTATGGCGACGAAATGCCTGTGCGCTCGCCATCCTCGATCGTGATCGGCAACAAGAATGTGGTCGCCGCGACCATGGCGACACTGGCCGAGTTTCCGGATCGCACCCTGTTTGGCGAGGATGTGATCTGGTGCGAAGGCAATGATGACGGGTTGCTGAGCTCGCACAGGTTGTTGTCGACCGCGACACATACCAATCCGGGCGTCTACGGTGCGCCCACCGGCAAGAAATTGCGCTATCGTATCATTGCTGATTGTTACGCCCGTGCCAACACAATCACCGATGAGTGGCTGGTGCGCGACCAGGGTGCGATTGTCCGCCAACTGGGCTGGGACCCCAAGGACTATGCTCGCGACCTGATTGAACGCGAAGGTGGGCCCGAGCATTGCGTCACGCCCTATCTGCCTGAAAACGATGTGCCGGGGCCGTATACCGGGCGCGGCAACGACAATGAATGGGGCGCGAAATACGCCGATATTCTGACCCGGTTGATGAATGCCGATTTCACCGTGATCCCTGCCGAATATGATCGTGCGGTGATCGGCGAATATCCGGGCGGCGTCACCTCGCTCAGCCATCAGGGTGTTGACCAGCATTGGCTGGGTCTGCGGGCGTCCTTTCCTCACGCAGAGTTCAAGATCCATCACGTCATCGGCGGGGATGATCCCATGATGTCGCCGCGCGCCGCGATCCGCTGGTCGCTGGACGGCAAGCATGACGGCTGGGGAAGTTTCGGCCAACCGACCGGCAAGCGTGTGCATATCATGGGCATGAGCCATGCCGAGTTTGGTCCCTGGGGCCTGCGGCGAGAATACGCGCTTTATGACGAAACTGCGCTGTGGAAGCAGATCATCCTGCAAACGGGATGAAGCCGCAACGCCGACACACACCTTTTACCGGCGCTCGGGCCGATCACGGCCGCGCCAAAGCACAACCTTGGAGAAGACAATGACACCGCAAGACATGGAAGCCCGCATCGTTCGTTATGGCGAGCTGCAACCCTGCAAGACCGCCTTCATTGATGCTCACACGCCGGGCAGCGATCAGAAGGAAAACTTCACCATCATCGGCGGCGGCGTTTCCGAAAGCGCCGATCAGCATGTTCACATCACTGAACCGCACGGTTTTAACATCGGTGCCGCCGGGCAGCCGCCGAACTGCCGCAACAGCCTGCACAACCACCGCACCGCCGAGGTGTTTTTCGTTCTCAAAGGCCGTTGGCGGTTTTTCTGGGGCCGCTGGGGCGATGCGGGAGAGGTCGTGCTGGAAGAGGGCGACATCATCAACATCCCGACCAACTTGTTTCGGGGGTTTGAGAATATCGGAACCGATTACGGGATGATCATGGCCGTGTTGGGGGGCGACGATGCCGGCGGTGGCGTTCTTTGGGCCCCGCAGGTGATCGAGGATGCCAAGGCGCATGGTTTGGTTCTGGGCGACAATGGCAAGCTCTATGACAGCAAGAAGGGCCAGACCCTGCCCGAAGGCGTCAAACCGATGCCGCTGCTGACCGATGCGGAACTGGCCGAAATTCCGGAACCATCCGCGAAAGAAGTGGTTGGCGGCTATGTCCGGCGCTATTGGGATTTGGTGTCCATTGCAGGCAAAAAACCGGCCAAGGTGATCGGTGAGAACGGCGTGATCCGCGACAAGCCGGGGTTCGAGATCGACTTCATCACGCGCGCCAGTGCCAGCGAGGAAAAACACAGCCATGACAAGCCGTCGGTGCTGATGCCGGTCAAGGGGCACTGGCGCATCGACTGGGACGGCGGTCATGCAATCCTCGCGCCCGGCGACACGATGAGCGTTCCCGAGAACCTGGCGCATAGTGCTGTGCCGTCAATGTCGGGCGAGGCGTCGATGTATCATGTCGTTGCAACCGGTGATCCCGCCGGGGCGACCTGGAAGGGATAACACGCCTATACCCAAAGCAGACACCACGGTCTCGTGGTGTCTGCTTCGATTCATACTTTCGATGAAAGACCACACATGTCCGATGCCGAACTTGGCGCACTCGCCCGCACCACTCACGACGTCTTTGAACAGAATGCCGCGGCCTATGATGCAGAGCGGTCGCGCGCCCTGTTCGAGGCGCGCTGGCTGGCGCGGTTCACCGCCTGTCTGCCAGTCGGTGGGCGGGTCATGGATCTGGGCTGCGGCGCGGGCGAGCCGATTGCCCGCTGGTTCATCGCCGAGGGGTTCCGTGTGACGGGCGTCGATTTCGCCGAGTCGATGCTGGAGATTGCCCGCACCCGCTGGCCGCAGGGCGACTGGCGGACAGGCGATATGCGAACCCTTGATCTGGGCGAAACCTTTGACGGGATCGTCGCGTGGAACAGCTTTTTTCATCTGACGGTCGAGGAACAGCGCGACGTGATCCACAGAATGGCGCGGCATCTCAGGGTCGGTGGATCGCTTCTGTTTACCGTGGGCCCCGACCAGGGCGAAACCTCCGGCAGTGTCGCGGGCAAATCAATCTATCACGCCAGCCTGTCCCCGGCCGAATATGCGACACTGCTTCAGCAGCAAGGGCTGCGCCTGACCGGGTTTCTGGCGGAAGACCCGGAATGCAACAGCCACAGCGTCATGATGGCGCGCAAGGATGGAGACTGACATGACCATTGAAACGACCCATGTGGGCAGCTTGCCCCGGACGCAAGAGGTGGTGGATTTCATCTTTGCACGCGAACGGGGCGAACCCTATGACGCGGGCGAATTTGACGCCGCCATGACGCGTGCGGTGTCCGATACGGTCAAAAAACAGGTCGAGGCCGGGATCGACATCGTGTCCGATGGCGAGACGTCCAAGATCAGCTACGCCACCTATGTCAAGGATCGCTACACCGGTTTTGGCGGCGACAGCCCGCGCAACGCGCCAGCCGATCTGAAGCTGTTTCCCAGCTTTCTGGAACGCATCGCGTCCTCGGGTGGTACGCCGCAATATGCCCGCCCCATGTGCGTGGGAGAGGTGCGATCCAAGGGGCAGGGCGAGCTGGAAAAGGACATTGCCAATCTCAAGGCGGCGATGGCCGAGCATGGCGCCAAACGCGGTTTCATGAATGCCGCCAGCCCCGGCGTGATTTCATTGTTCCTGCAAAACGACTTTTACAAGACGCGCGAGGCGTATTTGGCGGCATTGGCCGATGCGATGAAAGCCGAGTATGAAACGATCGTCGCGTCCGGGCTTGATCTGCAACTGGATTGTCCGGATCTGGCACTGTCCCGCCACATGCTGTTCACCGACCTGGACGATGATGAATTTGTCAAAGTCGCGCAAACCCATGTCGAGGCGCTGGCATACGCCCTTTCGGACGTACCTGCGGAAAAAGTGCGGGTGCATATCTGCTGGGGCAATTACGAGGGCCCGCATGTCTGCGATATTTCCATGGAGCAGATGTTCGACACCTTGATGTCGGTGCCCGCGCGTTTTCTTCTGTTTGAAACCTCGAACCCGCGCCACGGCCACGAATGGGAGGTTTTCCGCGACCGCAAGGCCGATATTCCCGACGACAAGGTGTTGGTGCCCGGCGTTGTGGACACGACAACGAATTTTGTCGAACATCCGCGCCTGGTGGCGCAACGCCTGCAACGCTTCGCCGATATTGTCGGGGCCGACCGGGTGGTTGCGGGGTCCGATTGCGGCTTTGGCACATTTGCCGGCTTCGGGGCGATCGACCCGGCGATTGCCTATGCCAAGCTTGCGGCGCTGTCCGAAGGGGCGAGGCTGCTCAAATGACACCGCTGGTTCTTATCCCCGGCATGATGTGCGATGCCCGGCTGTTCAGCCCGCAGATCAGCGCGTTTTCCGCGACGCACCCCATTGCGCTTGCCCCGATCGCCGATCACGACACCGTTGAGGCGCTGGCCGCCGACATCCTTGCCTGGGCACCGCCAACATTCGCGCTGGCCGGGCTTAGCATGGGCGGCATCGTTGCGATGGAAATCCTGCGTCAGGATCCAGACCGGGTAGCGCGACTGGCGCTTCTGGACACCAACCCGCTGGCGGAAACCAACGAGGTCAAATCCCGGCGCGAACCGCAGATCGACAAGGTGCGCGCGGGTGGCCTGCGCGGGGTGATGCGCGACGAGATGAAGCCGAATTACCTGACGGACGGACCGAGCCGTGGTGCGATCCTGGACCTGTGCATGGCGATGGCCGAAACGCTTGGCCCGGATGTGTTCATCCGACAATCACGCGCCTTGCAAACCCGTCCCGACCAGCAAGAGACTCTGCGCGCCTATTCTGGGCCGTCGCTGGTTTTGTGCGGGCGCGACGATGCGCTCTGTCCGGTGCAACGGCACGAGCTGATGGCATCTCTGCTGCCGCGCTCCACCCTCACCATTATCGACGGTGCCGGCCATCTGCCGGTTCTGGAACAACCTGAAAAAACCAACGCGGCACTGCGCCGCTGGCTGGAGAGCTAACATGGACGATACACTTCTGGCGCTGTTGCGCAGGGTCGACACCCCCACTGTCTGCAACGCCATCGAAGTGGCGCAGGGCAAGCGCGGCTTTAACCGGTTCACCCGCGGCACGATGCTGTGCAGCGACCCCGACGCGCCCGCCATCGTGGGGCGTGCCGTGACCGCCAAGATCGCCGCGCTCGCCCCATCGACCGAAGCGCCCGACGCGATCCGCGCGCGGCGTATGGATTACTACCGCCGCATGGCCGAGGCACCCAAACCGTCGGTCGCGGTGGTCGAGGATGTCGACTATCCCGACTGCATTGGGGCCTACTGGGGCGAGATAAACGCCAATGTCCACAAGGGGTTCGGCATGTCAGGGGCGTTTACCAACGGCGTGATGCGCGATCTTGGCGATCTACCCGACGACTTTCCGGTCGTGGCCGGGTCCATAGGCCCCAGCCACGGCTTCGTGCATGTGCGCGAACTTGGCACGCCGGTCACGATCTTCGGTCTGACCGTGGCGGACGGCGAGCTGGTCCATGCCGACCGCCACGGTGCGGTGGTCGTCCCCGAAGATGTGATACCGGTCTTGGCCGATGCCATTCAGAAATTGCTGGACACCGAAAAGCTGGTGCTTGACCCCGCGCGCAAAAGCGGTTTCGACTTTGAGGCGTTCGAAACCGCCTGGGCCGCGTTCGAAAATGCCCGGACCTGACCTGCGATGCCGGATACAAGGCAACAGCATCCCATGACTGATTTTCAAACCGAGAAACAGATCGTCCGGGCGTTCTATCACGCGCTGGACAATGCCGACACCCAGCAGATCCCCGATGTGATAGCCGGTCATTGCGCCCGTGATCTGCTGTGGCGTGGGTTTCATCCGTTTGGCGAACTTCGCGGCGCCGACGCGGTCGGCGCGACGTTCTGGCAACCTCTGCGCCAGAGCCTGACCAGATTGCAAAGGCGGATGGATGTGTTCATGGCAGGCCGAAACATGCTCGACGAATCGGGCGGGGTCTGGGTTTGTTCGATGGGGCATCTGATGGGCCTGTTCGACCGCCCGTGGTTGAATATCCGGCCCACCGGGAAACTGGTGTTCCTGCGCTACTGCGCCTTTCACAAGGTGGCCCACGGCCGCATCGCGGAGACGGCGATGTTCTTCGACATTCCCCATCTGATGATGCAGGCGGGCCAGAATCCGTTTCCGCCGCAAACGGCAGCGCATCTGGTGCAGCCCGGCCCGATGACGCATGACGGACTGATGTTTGACGCGCATCCCGCCGACGCGGGGCAAAGGACGCTTGCGCTGATCAATGCGATGATCGCCGATCTGGGCCAATGGGACAGCCAATTGACGCTGAGACAGGAATTGGCGCAAAGCTGGGCCGATGACATGATATGGTGGGGCCCGGCCGGCATCGGGGCGACCTATACGATCGACCGCTATGCAGACCAGCATTCCGCAGTGTTCCGCGCGAGCTTTGCGGAACGGTCCAAGACCCGGCACATCTGCCGTATGGCCGAAGGGAGTTACGGCGGCTTCTTCGGTTGGCCCAATTTTTCCGCAACGCCAACGGGCGGTTTCATGGGCATGCCTGCGACTGGCCGGCCCGGCGATTTCCGAGTGATCGATATCTACCGTCGGCAAGAGGACAAACTGGCGGAAAATTGGGTGTTCATCGACTTGCTGCATTTCTGGAAACAGCAGGGCGTGGATATTCTTGCGCGCACTACGGGGATCGACCCGCCACAGGGTCAACCATAGTAAAATCTAAAAGCGATTTGCACATGTCGCGCATTGGCCTGAGCTCACCCTTACCCATATATTGCGAGGCAAGCCACCATATTGCAGCGGTCAGTGCGCTCTGGCTATGGCGACGGTCCCGAAAATTAGGTGCTTGCGGCTGCGGCATCCTGTCCAGCGCTTACAAAATGCTCGGCCATAGCAGGTGGCGCGCAATGTTTCGTTTGGGGCCTGCTGCCGGGCATCTTCTTGCCAGAGCCGTCCGTTCTTGCGGATTGGGGTAACCGGAGACGTCACTCTCAATGATGGCGATGTGGCAGCGGCGTGTGTCAATCTCGTCGTCCCCGGGGATCTGAGCGAGCAGGTCGTGCAACACAGGGCGTCGCTGTCGCGACTGGGTGAACTCCCTCTCGGTGACTGCTTGCAATCACCTGCCGACAATGGACGGCGGGGATGTCAGAGGTGGCCGTGTCCATTGCCAGATGTACCTTGCGTCACTGGCGACGTCTCTGCACTCTATGCTTGCGGCTCTGCCATTCGCCAACGCCAACGTCAACGTCAACGTCAACGAATTTGAATCCGGTGCTGTCTACGAGCAAGCTGAGCTTTCCGTCAGCGCGGCGATAGGGAATTTGCACAGCCAAGGTCTTCTGCCTGCTGCAAAGGGTGGATTGGTCCGGCACCGGCCAGTCCTGCCAGATCAGCAGTGAGCCGGACTTTCGCAAAGCGACGTTATACGTCGCCCAGTTCGTCATGCCGTGGCGGGCGGGTGATGGATTGCTCATGCAGCCCGTCTGACGGCATGGGTTCTCGTCGTGAACCGTTCAAAGTCAGAGTTGTCCAACAATGCCGACTCGCACCAAAAACATTGCGGTTGGCAGCGGAAGCAGTTGAAATAGACGGAAACCGTTCACTTCTTGAAGGGCGGTGGGTATTCGAGCACGCGCCAGAAACCCAAAACCCTAGGGAATTGTAGGGCTGCTATCTCATTCCCAGTCCACGTCAAAAACTTCAATCACATCGCGGATTTGCGCGGGGTTGAGAGGTATGGGGTGCATTCCGCGCGTGAGCAGGGTTAAGCGGGCGGTCTCTTCCAGTTCTTCCATCGCATTGACGGCGGCTTCGAGGGTCTTCCCAGCAACCACCGGGCCATGATTGGCCAATAGCACCGCAGCCCGCTTGCCCGCCAGTCCGCGCACGGCCTGGCCCATGTCAGGATCGCCGGGCCTGAAATAGGGCAACAGGGCAACCTTGCCGAGCCGCATGATGGAATAGGCGGTCAAAGGCGGCAGCACATTTTTCGGGTCCGTTTCCGGCAGCATCGACAAAGCAACCGAATGCGTGGAATGCAGATGCACGACAGCACCAGCCGTCCGACGCGTGTCGTAGAATGCGGAATGAAGAGACATTTCCTTTGTTGGCGGATCACCGGAGACGAGTTGCCCTTCGGCGTTGAAGCGGGACAATCGGGCCGGATCCAGCGCCCGCATCGTTGACCCTGTTGGTGTTACCAACAGGCCACCGTCCTCCAGTCGCGCTGAAATGTTGCCCGAGGCCCCGTTCGTTAGGCCGCGTTCGAACATCGAGGCCGCAAGTGTGCAGATCTTCTCGCGCAGTTTCGTCTCGGGTGTCATGATCCGCCCAGTTTTTCTGCGGCGATTTCGAAGAAACCGGCCTCACCGAAGTTGCCTGATTTAAGCGCAATTGTCAGTGGCCCGGCCTTCAGAGCAGGGACCCCAGCTGCGATCTCGGGTCCGATTTCCAGCGTTTCCGGTGCCAATGCCTCGATAACGGCTCCCGAGGTTTCACCCCCCGCAGTGATCAGCCGTGTAACGCCTTTTGCCACAACATCCACGGCGACTGCCGCGAACAGGTTTTCGATCGCGCTTGCCGCGCGGCTTCGTCCATGGCGCTCCTGCACGGCAAGGATGGTTTGCGGATCGGTCGTCGAATAGACGATGGGGGTGCCTTCTTGCGCCAACAGCCAGTCAGACACCGTCTGCGGCGTTGTTTTCCCGTCAAGCACGTCGTCGATATTGATGAACAGACCGGGGTGGGTTTCAATATGTGTCGCAACCTGCTGCCGGGTCATTTGCGAACATGATCCCGACAGGATGACGCATGGTCCTTTGCTTCCTTGCCATCGGGTTTCGTCTTCGCCAAGAACGCCGGCATGCCGGAAGTTATGGGGCAATCCCATCGCAATGCCAGAACCTCCGGTGATAAGCGGCAGATCGGCCGAAGCATATCCGATCTGGTACAGGTCCTCCTCGGTGGTTGCATCCACTATGATCAGCTGTCGTCCTTGTTTCTCCCCTATGGCTGTCTTTATCGCGTCGGCACCGCGGCGCACCACCGAATGCGGCAGATGTCCAACCGGCAGGTCGGTCTGGCGCGCCAGACATCGGCGGATGTCCGGATCGGTCATCGGGGTTAGCGGATGGTCTTTCATTCCGCTCTCGCTAAGCAGCTGATCTACAACAAAAAGATGTCCCTGATACACCGTTCGGCCCGCACCCGGAAAGGACGGACAGACAATGACGTGTTCGGCGTTCAAACGATCCGCCAGCGCGGTGATAACCGGACCGATATTGCCTTCGGGGGTGCTGTCGAATGTTGAGCAATACTTGAACACGATCTGCTGGCAGCCCTGCGCCAGAAGCCATTCCAGCGCTGCCAGTGACTGCGTCACGGCCTCATCCGGAGGAATCGTCCGGGATTTCAAAGACACGATGCCAGCTTCGACAGATGGGTCGGAAGGCCCGGTCGGCACGCCACAATATTGGACGACACGCATTCCCGCGCGGGCGAGCGTATTTCCCAAATCTCCTGAACCGGTGAAATCGTCACCAATTGCGCCAAGTAACATGTTCAGCTCCGTGTAGAGTGGCGTTGGAAAGGGCGGGTGCCGGACACCCGCCCCGAAATTTAGGCGCGTAATGCGTTGCGGACCTCGTATGGCAGCAAGTCCAGCGCTGCCACATAGCCGTTGTGATCCATCGCGAGGCCCGCTTTTGCCGCGGCTTTCACGATTTCCGGGGCCCATTGGATCTTTTTCTTGTGATCGCCTGCCGTCATCAGAACAAAAGTGGCATCCTGTCCGGGGGTCGCGCGCAACGTGCGCCATGTATTCTCCGGAAATGAATACAGATCCTGAGCGCCGACAGTTTGCACCTGATCGGGTTTGCTGGGGTCCTGCGCGACGTCGACGCTGCCTTCAAAAACGATCATGGCCTGTTTCTCTGAAAGGCTGAAGGGCCCGATCTGGCCTCCTTCAGGGATCTTGCCCCATTCCAGTGACATTCCGTGCGGGTTCATGATTTTTGGCGCATGATCTCGGTCTTCGCTGATACCGTTGCCCAGAACCGTCGCTATCATGCCACCATGGCCTTCGAGCGCGCTGTCCAACAAGGCGCGGCCAGACCAATCGCGTTCCTTTGCCCACACCACCTGCTTGCTCATTTCTTCGACGGTGTATTTGCGAAGCGATGCGATCTGGGCGTCGGTCATGGGCTCCATCAGATCTTCGTCGGCGGGCTTGGCTTCGCCATCTGCGGTGTCGACCATCATGTTGTCGCGTGTCAGGTAAAGGCCATGTTCGGCTGCGTTGGCAAGAATGCGCGGATGCCAGATGATGCCGCCGGTTTCATCCGCACCCAAAGCTGTGAAAATCCAGCCTTCATCGTCCCCGACATTGGTGAACCCGCGGAAAATCCACGTTGGAATGCTGACAACGTCCCCAGCCGTGCCGATGACTTCGCCTTCGTCGCCATTCGCACCCCAGCGGAATTTCCAGGTGCCTTTGTAGATCATGAAAACTTCGGCAGTGTAGTGGATATGCAGGTTGTTCGTGATCCCCGCAGGCATGGCCGCAACGCCCAGACTGAAGCCATGTGGCTCGCCAAGAGCGACCTTTTGATCCTTGGATTGGGTGACGCCCGGACCGATGAGAGAGTAGTTTTCCTTCAGGTGTGATCCGGGCATTTTACAATCAATGAAGGCAACGCGTTCCGGAACCATACCGGCGCGGCGGACCACACGTTTGGCAGATTCGGCAGAGGAAAGAGTGGTTGGGTTTGTCATTTGAATGCTCCTATTTTTGGGGGGTTATTCAACGGCTGTCGCGTCGAGTTGGTTTTGGTGGTTGATGATTTGCGCCATGATCGCGATTTCGTCGAAAAATCGCCATTCGCGGATGATCTTGCCATGTCGAAATTCGAAATGGCTGGAGCCGAGTATAGTCAGCGGGGCACCGTTGGTCGGCCCATAATAGGGCGCGCCTGAATATGTGCCGCGCAAGCACCAGATGGTGGCGACGCGCAAGCCAAGGTCGGCAGAATCGTGGACGCAGATGTCACGAATTTCAACGTCTGCATCGGGGATCATCGCCAGCAGCTTCATTGTTTCCAACTGGTAATTCGAGATACCAAGCGCGCGGCCCATCCGAACGGTTTGGCAAACGATGGTGTCGCTGCACAGCTCGGGGATCAGGTCGAAAAACTTGTGCTCCCAGACGCGATCGAACAGTTTCACCACCGTTTCGCATTCGGGACGGGCGTGATCGGGGCGGTCGCCGGAAATGCCGGTCTTGATCGGATCGCGATAACGGCCCGCAAAGGCGGGTGGGTCGCCGCCGGTCTTGATCTGTTCACCCAATACCGGCGATCGTTTCGCCAGCTCCGCAGCAACCACATAAGGATCCATGCCGAGGTCTTGCAACACCGCGAACTCATCGCGGATCACCCATTCTTCGGCGACGAGCCCGCCCTGAATCACGCAATGCGCAACACCGCGATTGGCCCAATCCTTTCCGGTTGCAGGGCCATAAGTCCAAGGCCCCAGATGAGTGGCATTGTTGAACACGCGGTGCGACGAGATAAAGCCGTTGTCACCACGTCGCTCCCAGACAACGTCATCATGGCCACCGCCGCGGTTTGGAAAGGCGATCATTTTTTGCAGTGAATTACTGATCACGTTTTCCATGCCATAGGTTTCGCCATAGCAGGTGTGGACTTTGATTTTGGGGTCGTAGTGATCAAAAATATGGCCCAAACCGCGCGCAATCCAGATCTTGTCAGTCCAGCTTTGGATGTACTCACGCGGGTCGCGATAGGGCGCGTAAGTCTCTGGGTTCATCCCTTCGAGTTGTTCTTGCGGTGTCATTACGGGACCTCGATTCAAAAATGAGTTTTGGAACAGTTGGCCGGTTCGATTTGCATTCGTGGATACAAAACAATCTTGCTTGAACGGCTCGAATTCCACTATGCATTCGAATGCGTAATAGGGAATGCGCTGTGGTAGCGCAAGTTTTATCTTGTTTAACGCGCGGGTCTGACCGAGCCCAAATTGGCGACTTGCCCACCGTCCAACCATAAAGGTAGAAAAAGATGCGACAAAATAGAATCAAGGAAATCTGGGCTGCTGGTGAAACCGCAGTGAATGGATGGCTGGCCATTCCATCCCCGTATTCCGCTGAAGTGATGGGACATCAGGGGTTCGACGCTGTCACGATCGACATGCAGCATGGCATGATGGG
>NZ_FWYD01000050.1 GCF_900176485.1 Primorskyibacter flagellatus | reverse complement strand
TTAACCCATTGGAATCATTGGCTCCAAAATTTGCGCCTTCTAATGATCTAATGGAGGGCAAAAACTCCACGCCCGTTCGAGCGTGAGCGCTCGCCAGTAAGCTGGCGAACGATCGGGCGGGGGTGGAGTTTTTGATCGACGCAGGCGACGTAGGAGCCTGCTTATCCGACGGTGCAAATCTCGAACCGCTGCTGGTGAAGTCTGTCCTTACCACAAGCGAAACGCTGATCGGATGGGGTGGGTCAGGCAGGGAGGGGAAGGTTCTCCGTCAAATGCTGTGTCCGGTGTCATGAGCAATCCCCACGTCCCGCTCTTTCTCGTTGCCCTCATCAAGTTCGATCTCAACGCCGCGCCTGTCCGTGATGCTGTGTTCTTGCTGGGGAACAACCAGTCCCAGATTGATCTCATGGCGCTCCACTTCACCGTGGGCTTCTTGTGGCCAAAGGGATTTGAGATCATGCTTGGGGGCGTCAGGATTCAGCGCGTGTTTCACCATCTGTTCAGCGCGGGCCATGAAGTTACCGCACTTCGCTAGAACAGCCGCCAAATGCATCCGGTCTGATAGCTCCGGGAAAAAATCACGCCCAGCTTCGTAGCTGTCACCCCAATAGCTCATGATATCGAGACCGAGGCGACCGGCAGTGTCGTATATCCGCTGCGCGCCGTGTCTGACCGCGTTGATCACGGTCCATGGATTGTTGGTTTGACCCTCATAGACCTCATCCAGCCTCTCACCGCCTTCAGGAGGCTCGTAGTCGCGTCCCAGGGCCTTGTGACGGTTTATCTCGACCTTGAGCGTCAGGAGGTCGCTGAGCGTCTGTGTGGCGTCTTCTGACAGCTCTGCCACCTTCAACTGCTCCAAGAGCCTCTGAGGGGCCTCTGAGAGGCTCTCACGGGCCTTGTCCATGACCGCGCCATAGGTTTCGGGGGAGAGGTGCTGGCGTCGGGTGATTTCCTTGCGGGTGCCGCGCACAATCCCCGCGTCCAGCGTATCGCGGCACCAATCGGCCCAGGATGTCTGCAAGGCGGAGTATTCGTTGCGCTCGCCGGTCAGGGCCTTTACCTCGCCCATGGCCTTGTTGGTGGAGATCACAGGCTTGCCCCGGCTGGCCCTGACGGGGGCGATCATCAGATCCACCACGGCCCCGCCTTTCTCATCGAGATCGAGGCGCGAGCCGAACACGGACCCTGCGCCAGCCCAGCTTTCCGCCCATGCTTTCGCCTGGTCAAAGAGCTGGCGGTTGTGCGGATTATCGGGGTCATGCAGGTCGCCCGCCTTTTCCACCCATTCCGGCGAGACCACGCAGAGAGCCTGCAAGGCAATCGGTGCGCCCTTGCGTTCGCCAGCTTTCAGCTCGGCTTTGTGGGCGCGGAAGGCGGCGAGGTAATCCCGGTCGTTCTCGGCCTTGGACCACGCGAGACCGAAGCCGGGTTCAGCCCCTTCGCGCACGCGGGCCTTGCCGGTGATGTCGTGACGCTGGGCATGGAGGGACGAGCCGCGGAGCTGGGCGACAGTGGTGATCTTGTTGACACGGATGGCAGCTTTGAACATGGGCCGATACTACAGAGCCAGAAGGAATTGTCGAATCAATTGACAACCCACTAGGCAATTCTCTGCGAGCCGCTCCGCTAATTGCCATGGGCCAGAGGCGCTGCGCCCTCCTGGACCTCCTGCTAGAACGCCCGCGCGGCGGGGCGTGCGCTATCTACAGATCGGCGTCTCGGACGGCTTGATCGGGCCAGCAGCCGCCCCAATCATTCTCGTCGAACACCATCTCTTCGACAGCATAGGGCGGCCCCCTGAACCACGATGCATCCTCGCCGTCCGAGACCTTGATCGCGATGACCGTCCGAGTGCCAATGTCGGTGCATCGCCATGTGCCGGACGTGGTGACAAACTCACCGCCGATGGCAAAATCGCTGTGCTTCATGTTCGCGTTAGGCCTGCTTCTTCGGGCGGCCACCTTTGGCACCATTGGCGCGGGCAGCGGCAGCTTTGGCGGGCGATGTAGCCTGTCCAGCGCGGCGAGCCATGTAGGCCTTCGTGCCAAATACTCCCGCCAGCAAGCCACTCACCCGGAAATCCGCATCGAGGGCTTCCCAATGCAGCCCATACCCCGCGCCAAGGATTTCTACCGTTGCAAGCTCATCATGCGTGGCAGTTTCCAGCCCCTGTGCGAGGTGGGGCGGAAAGGCGAAGGTGCAGCCGTTGTTCAGCTCGACGATGATGCGCGCACTCTTGCGATCATAACGCGCTGCGGTCGCGCGCGGCTCGACAAGATGCGCAACCCTGCCCCGTTCCAGGGCGGTGTCGATTTCGGCGTCTGTCAGATCAGCCATGAAATTCCCTCCACTTGGCAAGAAACTGGTCCTGCTGGTCGCGGATCAACTGCATGGCGCGCCGCAGATCGTTGGCCTTCATGTTTTCAGCCCGGACAAGCGCTGGCGCACCGTCAGGCCCGATCAGGTTGATCTTGGCATGACCATCCCCGAACACATGCACATGGGCTGGCTCATGGTCGTCCGTGAAGATGATGACGCGCAGCCCATGCGCACGGTGAATCGTGACCATACAGAAGAATAACCCATCATGATGGGTTATTCAAGAGAGGGATGTGGCGGGCACCTTGATGCTTTCGAGCGAGCAAAAACCTTCAACAACTGCTCGGGTTTTGAACGAGGTTTGTGGCGGCGGAAAACTGATCTTTTGCCAGCCCTTCCCAAAACGAGGGTTTTTGGAACCGCCCCTTCCAAGGTCAGCTCTGTGGAGTAAAGCCACAGTTCAATCATATTCACTCAACTGATAGATGTTTGAGCAAGGTTAGGAATTAATGGTTATGGTCAGAATCACTACGGTTGTAATCGTATTGCTACTTGCAGGATGTGCTGCCGTAGAGATTTCCCCGAAAGAATATCCAAGATCTGACCTTCCGGAGCCTCAATTTACGGCGAAAACCTTTTGGTATTCCAACAATACCTCGGTGCCAAAAAGGAGGTTGCTGCGCGCCGCCGAAGAAAGATGTCGGGTTCTATCGCAAGTGCCAGATTCTACTTTGCTTTCACGGGGGCCCTACGGATTGGGTGGAAGTTGGTTTCTTGACTTTTCTTGCAGCCGCGCCGTGCAGAGCGCCGATATTGAATGAACAAAAGGACTTTCTGCGGACCCTTTCATGCGCTTGTTAAGCGCCTCCCAAAAACTACCCTTTGTTGAACGGTCCGCAGAGCTATCTTTGGCATCTAGTTTCCAAACAGCTTTTTCCAGAATCCGCGCGGGCGTTTGTCTTCTAAGAGAGTTGTCGCCTGCTGCCGCCATCGGTCTCGATCTTCGCGTAAATCGGTAATCACAGATTCCTTGTCTGTCAGCCGTTCTTGGGTTGCCTCAAGACGGGCCTGTAACTCCCTGATAAGCCCATCATCCCTGCTGTTCACTTTTGGTGTTTGTAGTGTTCTGTTCTGTTCGCTTTCGACTATTGCTGGGTAAACCCTATGTAGCTCTGATGGGTCGATTGCAAACGCCCCTGTTTCACCCTTCGTCGCTGATATACGCCCTGATTTTATGGCTTTTGAGATTGTTGACTTTGACCTTCCTGTAGCCTTTGAAGCCTCACCTAGGGTGTATACCATGGGGGTGTCCTATTGTTCGGAGTGTTCGGGTACTCAACCATTCACCCGTTTCCCTCTTCATCATCAAGCGTGGTCGCTGGAAGGTCCGCTTCCATGCCCGGAAAGGGTGGTTCAGAGGGTGGAGGAAGGCCGGGACCAGTGGGGAGTTGCTGTTCCCCCCGCCCAATCGAAGGAACACGGCGCAGAGGCTTTTGGTGTCCAATCTGATCGCGATCCGGCTGTTCTTCATCGGATACCACCACGGATGCACTGAACAGGCTGTATCGGATGCCGTCGCGTTTTCCTGTCCAGGCTACACGGTCGTTGATGATGTAGGCGTTGACAGTGCCATTCTGCCCGACCTGCCGGACTTCGATCCAGCGATCTTCCACCAAAACTGCGAGTGCGCGCTGGACGGTCCTGCGCGATGCCCGTGTCAGCTTCATCAAAGTGTTCTGACTGACAACCACCGCGTTGTGTGGGCCCACCCTCGCAACGAGTATGTGCATAAGCTGCGCAGCCTTCGGAGCCTTGGCAATCAAGGCGCCCCACGCTTCATGCGCTGCACGCTCTGTTTGAACCCAGTTTCCGCCCGTTGGACGGCTTTCCGGAAGTTGCTGCATTTGACGCCGCCCCATGTCAATCGTGACCAATTATTGGTCATGGATAGCCAATTATCGTTCCTGATTACAAGCGTAAAATAGGTCAGGTTTGGCCGATTTGTGGTCACGAATGACGCACCCCTGCGTCACCAGCTATGACGCACCCCTGCGTCACCAGCTATGACGCACCCCCCCCCTTTAACCCATTGGAATCATTGGCTCCAAAATTTGCGCCTTCTAATGATCTAATGGAGGGCAAAAACTCCACGCCCGTTCGAGCGTGAGCGCTCGCC
>NZ_FWYD01000040.1 GCF_900176485.1 Primorskyibacter flagellatus | reverse complement strand
CTCATTCTGAGCGTTCACGAAGGCAAAAACGTCAGCAGAATGAGCCGAGCACCCCACCGCAAGCGAAACACCAATGGGGCCGAGACGGCGCATACGATTAAGCGCTACCCACTCGCGCCCTTGCCGTTGTCCGTCAGGCAACCATGCAGCCAGAAGCGACGGGAGTCGGTGCAGACAGGACAGGTTGATCAGGGCAAAGTCGATTGATTTCCAGCAGCTATCAAGCATTGCTCTCTCCCTGCATACGAGAGGTTACAAACGCTTCGATATCCTGAAGGCGGTAGCGCACAAGCCGTCCGGCTTTGACGTAGGGAAGGTTGTAGCGCTTGGTGCAGCGCCAGACATTGAGGGTTTCAACAGAGACGCCAAGATAGTCAGATACTTGCTCGGGCGTCATAAGATTGGATGGGAATATATTAGTCATATCAGGCAGTTCCTTTCTGGTTTGAGCCATGAAACGAAACTGCCAGAAGCCTTGGGGCGCTTCCATTTAGGCTGGTTGCAAGAGCCGAGCGTGTTTTGCGCCCGGAATTTGCAACGAGATATTTTAGCTACCCTGCCTGAACTTTGCGGATGGCGGTGACAATCGCCTGCGGGTTGATCTCCGGCGCAAATGACGCAAAGCACAGCTTTAACGCGGCGAGCGTTCTTGAAGGTTCATGGCCGATCTTTTCGTAGTAATGCCCCTGCGTGAAAGGGTGGGGGGAAAGTGCCACCCAAACGGTTTTGAAGCACTTTACGAATTGCAGTAACGCGTGATCACCGCCCAGCTTGTGGGCTTCGCTCTGCTCTTTCCAACGGGGTAGATCGGCGGCGTCATCCCCCGATAGCGCTAAGTCCCTGTCACACACAAGAGCCTCTATAGCGGCCAGATCGAAGTCGCCTTCTTTGCTTTTGGGCAGACCCGCACTTTGCTTTGGCGTTGTGATTTTGGCCCTTTGTGCGGAAATCGAAATATCCGAAACAAACTGCTTGATGATGAAGAACGGATTATCTGGCCGGGTGTCGTCTAAAAGTGACGCCAATCTATGCCCGTTGGAACTGGTAAAGCTCGTCGGGTTGCTTTCCACTGCTCGCTTCAACTTACCCTGAGTCTGCCCGAAGTCATATAAGGCGGTCAGGGATTGCAGCAGCTTGTCGGCATCCTTTGCGACCCGGTCAAGTCGCGTGTTCTCCGCCTTCAGGCTCTGAAAGTTACGTTGCTCAATTTGGCCGGTCACAAATTCAGAAAACGCCTGATAGTGACCCTGACGCAGTGCCGAAAGGTTCGGCGCATTCTGCGCTATGCCCATCAAGTCAGACAGTTCTCCAAAGAAACTGGGCGGAAATATCTGGTCATAGAACTGCCCCTCAAAAGTTGTGCTGCAAATAGGCGGCATAGGCCAACAGTAGCTCACTGCTCGACCTCATGGCCTTCGGTCGGCCGCATATAGCCAAACATCGCGTCGGTGGCCTTGTTCACGGAATCCCGCACCGGGTCGAGATTGAGCCGCGCATAGATCGCGGTGGATTGCTGGCTGCGGTGGCCCAGTGACTTGCCGATGATATAGCCATTCGCCCCCGTTGCCGCCTGATAGCTGCCCAGCGTCCGGCGCAAGTCGTGGATGCGCAAATCCTCAATTCCAGCTTCTTTCAAAATGCGTTCCCAAGCCTTCTTGGGGTCAGCAAAATGCCCCTTGGCTCCGTTGCCTTCAAACACCCAAGGGCTTTCGCTTTTCCACTTCCGTTCGGTCAGGATCGTCATGGCCTCTTTGGGCAGGTGAATGGTTTGGGCGTCGCCGTTTTTGGTGGTTTCAATCCGCCAAGTTTGGGTTGTGAAATTGATATCGCTCCAGCGCATCGCAAGCGTGTTTGATTTCCGCGCGCCCGTCAGCAGCGAAATCATAAAGAAATCCCGTGCTGTCTCATTGGGTTCATTTGCCAGCGCTTCAAAGAAACGCGGCAACTCGTCGGGCTGCAAGAACCGGTCACGGCTTTTCTCTTTGAACTTCTTGATGCCAACGGCGGGGTTGGTCCCGCTCCAGCCCCAATCTATCGCTTTGTTGAAGATCGACCGGATGCGCTCCAACAGGCGGTTGGCTTGATAGAGGCCGCTTTCCTTGCCGATCTTGGCGTGAAGCCGCTCGACCTCGGCGCGTTCGATCGAAGATATCTTGCGCTTGAACCAATGCGACAGAAACTTGTTAACCTCGCGCTCGTCATAGGCCCATGAGCGTTTGTGGACTTTTGAGTATTTGTCCATGTAGTCGGCAAACAGCGCGGCAAAGGTCATTTCATCACGGATCGCGCGCTTCTCTTTTTGTGGGTTTTGTCCCGTCGCAATCTCGCCCTTGGCACTCGCCGCAAGTTTGCGGGCATTCTCGATGCTGATATCGGGGAACCGCCCCAGCAAGAGCCGTTCCGGGCGTCCGTCGATGCGCTTGTAGAGATAGAACGACTTGGTGCCTGCGGACGTGACCGCCATCAACAGACCCTTTTCCCGCTCGTCGTAGTAGTAATCTTTCTTGCCCTTCGCCGGGCTTGGGGCCTTCAGCAATGCGGCCTTGGTGAAGTTGATATGATGGCTGCTCAAAATGCTATCCTTCAAACGCGGTGCTACACTGGTGCTACGTTGGTGCTACATTTTGGAGTAATCTTGCGCAATGCCGGGATTGTTTGAAGTGATCAGGTATGCGCCTAACATACTGGTAAATCACAATATAAATATCTACATCAATATTCGGAAATGAGCAGCCTTTGAGGCTCATAACCTGAAGGTCGTAGGTTCAAATCCTACTCCCGCAACCATAAATACCGAACAATACCAATAGCTTACAGGCCGTCTCAGGGCGGCTTTACGCGTTGGCGAAATACCCGTGGAAGCACTGTGGAAGCAACCGGGAGCGTTTGGTGGGTGTGGTAGAACGGCAACGATCAGAAAATCCGTGGTCCGGTCGATACCACGGTCTTTGCTGCATTGCGACCAGCCGTCTCGTGAAGCGCTCTGAAGGCCCAGTCCTTACCTTGATGCTTTAGCGCAAGCGGCCCTTAGCTGCCTTCCGATCACTTGCCTCGATGCTGCGGCGCAGCCCGTCAAACTTGCCGTTCGCTGCATTCGCGAATTGAATGGATGACCTTGATGTTGCGTACGATCGATGCATGGTATCAATCGCTTGGTATCTTGAGGTATGAACAATGCTCGCGAACTTGCTAGATTTCTATGAACGATATCCGGATATTCTGCTTCACCTGAAGGGTATTGATCGAGCGTCACTAAAACCTGACCTTATTGAATCGCTTGATTTTCACGGAAAGCGGCAACGTGAAATTTTTGATGTCGCACAGTTCTACAAGATAGACGAGCGCGCGCAGGTAATGCTGCATGATCTCTCAGCACAAATGCAAGAGGACGGTCTAGACAGTATGTTCAACAACGTTCGTTTGCCGTTCCCGGCAATGTTGTTGACTGTGCCAGAACCCAAAGTCGGCGAATGGCCTGCCGCGCTGATCACCCAGGATGACAACGTACTCTACAGCCAGATTTATCTCGCAAATAACCATGGCCTGTTCCCGAACCTGCTGATCTTTAAATCACAAGGAGCGTCGGTGGATATTCTACATTCACCTACCTTCGCTTTGTCTCAGGTTATCGGAGATAAAGTCACAGAAGAAGAAGCAATCAAACAAGAAAAATCGCTCTGCGTTGGCTTCCTAGCTATGGCGGTTGGCATGTCGATCCTTTTTGAACACAAGGCCATGCTGGAGAAAGAGGAAGTGCCTGCATATCCAAGGGCCGAAAGACGAAGAGTGCAGAAATCAGGGCGAACACTGCCCAACAAGTCCATAATCAAGGTCAAGCTGGGCGAATTAGGCAGGCGTCAACTTGAAGCGACCAGCGACAAGCGCGAGGCAAACGAAGAGAGCAGCCCAAAGCGCCGCGCTCACTGGGTGCAGGGCCATTTTATGCGCAATCGATCCGGCGGCATCAGCTGGAGAAATCCTCATATTCGTGGTGCTGGCCCACTTCTCGAACAAGAGCGGCACCTCTCGTCTAATGAAGATTGAAGGGAACTGGTCATCCAAAATCATCGTTGATTTGGAGACCGGCCCAAAGCGGCCATCTACCACTTGGTCGCTACGCTGCAGCGCGGCCCGCAAAAGGAGACATATGGCGAAGCAGCAACGCATCTTTTTGCTGAATTCGTAAAAATAGAGAAAACCCAGCCTGCAGGGTGAAGAGGTCGGCACATCCCTTTAACGGACACCCCGCTTGCACTTCGAAGGCTGCGGCGGAGCCAATCGACCTGAATTCTAACTGCAGGTGCATGGCATTGCTCGTTTCACATTTCATTGATGCCATGATTGAGTGAAAGCCGATCGTTGTTTTCACCACATCACCGATGGCCCATACGTTGCGGGCAAGCTACAATCTCGAAAGATCTATAGCAGATCCAGTAAGTGGACGGATGCAGGCAATGGCGTATTACGACCAAGATTTTAAAGAGGTTGCCCACTGCGGTGCCAATACCACGATAAATATCGCATGCGATAACGAAGGGCGAAAAGGCGCGGCGTTTGGAATTGTCGGGCGTAGTCCGGGGCCGATGACTGCCGTTGGCGTCTACATCTTACTCCCTCATGGAATTCCGGTGTCTGATTTCAAATTGGGTGGAATTGGCCAACCGTTTGATCCTCCACCACCTGAGGGATGTGTTCCGGCAATCATTGGGTCCGACTCGCTGGGATGCTGGGGCCACCAATGTCCGCAGTGTAGTGGATACTTTCGCAACGGAAACCACGCTGCAATTTATCCACAGACTTGTCCTTATTGCGGCCTAAGAACGGCAGCATTTCAATTTCTCACACCGGCCCAAAGAATGTTCCTAGCGCATCTGGCAGAGCGCTTAGAGGAAGAACTTGCTGCACCCGATAAACGAGGCACACAGCGACAAGTTGAAATCGACATGGAAAGCATCGTCAAACAGGCCGCAGATGAACCCAAGCCCGATTTCTACTACGCGTCACAGACCCAACAGACACGATACAAGTGTGATCACTGCGGCGAGTTCAACGATATCAGAGGACTCTATGGTTACTGCGCCGCTTGCGGGTGGCGGAATAACATACAGATGCTCACCGGGCGGCTTGAGGAAATCAGGCAATCTCTAAATAAGGGACAAGCGCAACCAGAGGCATCCGTAGGCCAAAGCATATCTGCATTCGATGCAGCATGCCGTGACTTTGCCAAACAACTCGTGCGCCGGACGCCGATGAAGGCCGCACGGAAAGAAGCGCTTTCTAGATTGGTCTTTCATGACATTGAGTCGGAAACTTTCAAGCGTTTGAAAGATTTTTTCGACCTGAATCCGCTCAAAGGCATAGCGGATAAGGATGCTCGCTTTATCCGGTTGATGATGGAGCGTAGGCACGTCTTTGAACACAATGCGGGCGTCATCGACAGTAGATACGTTGAAAGAAGCGGCGATGAAAATGCGGTAGAGGGTAACCTATTGCGTGAGACCCGCGAAAATGCGCATCGCTTGATTGGTTTGCTCGCACGTATTGCAAGCAATGTTGACAGTGACTTCCATGAGATTTTCACACCGACTGAATGGCCAATCAAATCTTTCAAAGAGAAGCAAGAAAGGGCGTCACAGTAGCCGCGCGGCGGTAAGGAAATAAAGAATCCAAGTTAACGCAGAAGTAGCGTGTAGCCGGAGAAGTCGAGAATGCCGAAACTGAGTGCAAAGGCCCAACTCGCACAAAAGGTGCTTGTGCGCACAATTAATGAATTTCTACGTTGCGACAAATTCGGGCTGACGCCCGACAAGAATAATTTTGATGACTCGCCACTTATTGAATTTGAGATGGATGGTATCCCCGCAATCGCTCACGCGCACGACGCTGGACACGGCGAAATTTCAATCAAGGTTGCGCTATGGCCTACAGACAAGGGCAAGGAACTTATTTCGGCAGCAATAATGTCATCTGCGACCCGGCGAAAAATGGGCGGCTTCTACACATCCGCATGGCTGGAACGCAAAGACGGCGCATGGCTCCAAACGTCCAACGGCCTGACGGCCTCATGCGCTAAAAATAGACGCACAGATGTAGAAGCTCTGCCGTGGGAAGACGCTAATGGGTTCGGTGCAGAGGGAAAATTCTACCTTTAGTCGGCTATCGGAGTCGTGTCAGCGGCGGGCGGTTGCAGCGCCCTCAATCCTTCCAAGATCGCCGCCGCCGTGGCTTCATCTGACGCCGCGATAGCATCTATCAAGCGTTCCGTCTGCGCCGCGTCAGCGGCCTGCATTGCATCAATCTCAGTCTTTAGCCCGGTGACCGATTGTTGCAACGCCTCAGCCTCGCGATTTGGTAAATAGGTATTGGCGGCATATTGAGCGCCGAACACAAGGAACGGTATCAAAATTGCCGCCCAAACCGCGCCTTTGCCGAGTCGGATTGCGTCCGCAGCCGCTTCATCGTTCTTCGATGCAGCTTCTTTGAAGTCTTTCAGGAATTCTGCCGCCGCTAATTGAAGCTCTGTCGCGGTCTGTGCAGACGTTTCGGCAACGTGCGAGATTTGGTCAAACCTTCGCTCAATCCTTTCGAGTCGCTTGTTTGTTTCAATCAAAGGATTCTCGGGGATGTGGATATCGCGCAAAGCTGGCGATACCTCAAAACGGTCTTGATGCATCCGATCCAAGACGCTTTGTTGCTCTGCGATACCGGCGGCAATGCGCGAGAAAGAGGAGTCCTCACCTAAACCAAGCCCGCGCATCCGGTCTTGCAGCCCTGACGCCGCCAACGCGGCTGCGCCAGAAGCCCCGGTCAAACTTTCGATGTAGCCCTCCGGCAAGACGCCTAGCGCGCTTTTGCGTGCTTCTTCCATTGCCGCATGTTCGGCGTTGAGTTGGTCAAAGACGCCCGCGCCTCTCAAGGCGGACAAGTCATCTTGGATACCGCTTGTCGCCAAGCCACTCATAGCGTCGCGCACTTGTTCCTGCACGCTACCGATACCGCTGGCCTTAATCGCATCTTGCAAGCTGTTCACGGAACCCATGGCGTCCTGTAAAGCGCTGACGCCGCCGATGCCGCGCAACGCGTCCTTCATAACGTCGTTTCCTTCCGTCATTTCCTTGAACTGTTCCCTCAGGCGTTCATCCGCAGCCGCCCGGTCTTCATCTCTCATTTCCATGGTTAACTTGGAAATGTCGAAACTTTTGGGTTTCTCATTGTCGGTGTCTTCATCGTTCATCGTCTACACCTTGCCGTCGCTTCGCCGCTTTCTACACAATATAGTGCCTACTGTTGGCGTATACTAGCATTGAGGGTGAAAGTGCATGGAACCCAACTCAACGGCAGCTTTTCGAGTTTCAAAGAAGCCATTTTGCAAGCGCAGCGAAGTGCCGCTATCCGCTGATTTTGTTGAAAAACTCGGTTCATGACGGACATTGGGCGATTTGAAAGAACAGCATCCCGGAGAATGAGCATTCTTCAAATTTGGTTTGGTGAAATGCATCCTCCAGGGACAATATCCCAAATTTTCAGAGTGCTTTTCTGATCGCAGAGTTTTTCAACAATATCCGCCCGTTCTAGTCTGCCAAGCGATACCGGTTTTGCGCCTTCGCAAGCCTTTCCTCTAATGAGGCTGGGTGTTCTTCGACGGTCCGTAAAAGTGCCTCAACGTGGCTCTCCATGAAGTCGCTGAACTCGGCAGATGATACACCTGAAATCGCTGCACGGCTGACGAACAATCCGCAGATTTGCGCGTCGAGTTCGCGCATTTTTGCGGCGCGGTTTGCTTGAATCACGTCGCTAGGAAGAACGCCGCAGCAGTTGTGCCTTAGATCGTTGCCAATGACAGCCTCGAACAATCGCCAGAGGTCGTGGGTGGGCCATCTGGCGCGGTTGCGGTCATGTGTCGGCTCGCAGTAGCGAATGCGCTTGGTGGCGTCTGTAAAGGCGTCTCCGATGGTGCTGCGAATGTCCTGCCAATTGCGTAGCTCAAACCGGTTGCGCAATTGCTTGGAACCAAGGCGCAGCTCGAACCGCCAGACTTGGCTTGTGTTGCGGTCGGTCAGGTCTAGCGGCGGTTTGCCAATGGCCGTGCTGGCCGCATTCCAGATGGTGAGCCAGCCAAGTTTGTTGCTCTGGATGACTTCGGCGCGTTTGTCGTAGATCGCGATTTGACGGTTTGCGACGGCTCCGGCACGCAGTCCGGTGACGCGCGCCCCGCTGGAAACGGTCGCGGTTTCATCGACGCCGGTATATTCTGTGACTTTGGTTCCGGGCGGCACAACCAAGCAGTCCCGGTTTGGTTCAAACCATGGGGCAAGGAAATCCACGGCAAAATCTGCCCGCGCAACCCGCAGCTGTGTTTCAACATAGGGAATGCCGAAGGCGACCATGCAGGCGCGAAAGTGTTGTTCGGCTCCCTCTAGGCCGCTTGTGGCAAGGCCAAAGGCCCGGAAATCGACAGTAATGCCGGGATTGTTGGGAATGCGGTCTTCGGGATCTTGAAACAGCCAAACACCACCATGATCGCCGGTATGAGCAGTGAAGCCGCGTGCGCCTTTGTTGGTGACACTCAATTTGATGGGGCCAAAATCCACAATGCAGTCGCTATGGGTCTTCTTCGCGAGATCCTTGGCGGCAACCAGTTCTGCACGCAGGGCCGGGGGAATATCCGTCTGAATTGTGAATTTCAGCCCGTCAAAGCCGGAATGCAAGATTTGCGCGTCCATCTACTCTGGCCTTCGCTTTCGTATTCGTGGAGGGGGGTGTTACAAGAC
>NZ_FWYD01000066.1 GCF_900176485.1 Primorskyibacter flagellatus | reverse complement strand
CGGCGTATTCTTTCAATTGCAGGATATGTGCATTGTTAACGCAACATGATGTGCCGGGCGGTGACGCACCGATGAAGAAGCTGAAAGCTCAACAAAGAGACCAGATTTTCCGGTTGCTCCGCCAGGGCGTGAGCCAGGCCGACATTGCCCGCGATTTTGGTGTCCATCGCTCGACCGTCAGCCGGATGGAGCGGCGACGGGTCGCTTTGAGCGAAGAGGGGCGGACGACTGCGATGGTCGGGGTGCGGGTTTCTGACACGGAGGCGACAGCCATAGACGAGGCTGTGCAGCGTCTGAAGTTTCGCAATCGCTCGGAGTTTTTGCGCGCGGTGATCCGCGCGGCACTGTCTTTTCCGGAATTTGATGGAGAGGTTTCGACCGAGCTCTCGGCGGTGAAGGCATCGTTTGACCGGGCCGGGGGCAATCTCAATCAGGTGGCCCGCGACATGAGCGCGTCGATGAAGAAGCTGGGGCGGGCGGAGCCTTCGGCCAGGGAGTTGGCACAGATCTACGCGCTGCATGACGAGGTGATTGAGCTGCGCCGGGCGCTTGTCGCCTTGCTGGGCCGCAGCCAGAAGCGGTCAGACGTGCTGGCCCGGATGATTGCGGAGGGTTCCGATGCGCTATGAGATCTCGCCAGTCGATGCCATTATGGGGCGGCTGGTCGACCGGCCTGCGCGCGGATCCTATCGCTACAACAACCGGTATGGGCGCGGGGCCGGATCAAGGTCGCGCAACCTGGTGCGGGCCACTACGGGGCGGCCGTCCGCCGTGTTCAAGCTGATCAAGAAAGGCGGCTGCGCAGACCGCAAGGGGCTCAAGGGCCAGCTGGAGTATGTGTTTTCCAAAGCCGAGCGGGTGCTGGATTCCCAGGGCCGCTATGAGGGTCAGGACACGCTGTCGAATACGGATATGAACCGGGTCACGCGGCAATGGTCGGTGGATTGGTGGGGCACGGCCTCGACCGGCTATACCAGCCATCTGTTGTTGAGCTACCCGATCGGCACCAGCCCCGATGACGTCGCCGCGATTTCCAAGGCGGTCTGCGAAGAGAAGTTCCAGTCCGGCGCGGTCACATATGATTACGTCGCGGGGCTGCACACCGATCGCGACCATCCGCATGTGCATGTGATCGTTAACCGGCGCGGCAGCGACAACCGGTTGCTGACACTCCGTCAGGGCACGGACATGTCCTATCAGGGGTTTCGGGAGGCGATGGTTGCGCATGGCGAGGCGCTTGGCGTCCACATGGCCTCCGAGAGCCGGTTTGACAAAGGTCTGGTGCACCGCGCGCCAACGACCAG
>NZ_FWYD01000067.1 GCF_900176485.1 Primorskyibacter flagellatus | reverse complement strand
TTAGAAGCATATGTATGCCTTAGATCGTGAATGCGTACATTCGCCAGACCCGCTTGTTTCCGAATGCGTCGCCAAGGATGCTGGAAATCGGTTGCATGACTGCCCGGCAGTTTTCCCGCAATCACATAGGGATTGTCGGGGTGGCGGGGCAGGGCGGATAGAACCGCGCGCGCCGCAGCGGGCAACGGGATGCGCCGCGCCCCGGTCTTTGTGTCCGGCAATTGCATGCCTTCGCCTGTAATATAATCCCATTTCAGGGTTTGGATTTCGCCAAGACGACAGCCGGTCAGGATCAGCAGCCGAAACGCCGCGACAATATAGGGCGTTTCCGTGCCTTGCTGTTCAACATCGCACAACACCTGACCAAGGCGCTGTAGTTCCGCGTTTGAGAGATAGCGCTCGCGTTTCACTTCACGATATTTCGGGACATGGCGACAGGGGTTTGACCCGTCGGGCCGCAATCCCCAAATTTCGGACAGGTTGAACATCTTGGATAGCACGCCAAGGGTGCGGTTTGCCTGATACGGTTTGTGCCGGAATTTGTGGTGTAGCTCGGCCACGTCTTTGCGCTCTACGTCCACCACTTTGAAGCTGCCCATCGCCGGGTTGATAAAGAGGTCAATTGCACGGCGATACTCGCCTTGGGTGGACGGTTTGCACCGCTCTTTGACGTGGCTTTCAAAGAACCGCTCGCACAGGGCCGCGACGGTCGGGGCTTTGCGGTGTTGTGAGATTTCTTCGGCGGGGTTTTCGCCCTTGGCGACTTGCCCCATGACTTCCTTTGCCAGCTTGCGTGCTTCATCGACCGTGATCTTGCCGTGCCGCCCGATGGACACCCGGCGGGTTCGGCCACCTTTGCGATACTGAGCTTGATAGGTCTTTGCACCGGACGGCATGACGCGGACGCCAAAACCAACAATTTGTGCGTCCCAGACAAAGTAGTCTTTGGCCTCGGGCGTCAGCGCATCCACGGCGCGTTTGGTCAGTTTGCTCATGGTCTTTTCCCCTATCGCCACGGGTTTCGTGGAAGCACTGTGGAAGCAACTGGAAGCAAACCACAGAGCAACGCGTAAAAGCTGAGCGTAGTCGTCGTCAAATATTAAATAGAAAAAACAATAAGATAGGGTAGGTGGGCGCAATGTGGGGTATCACGTGCAACTGGGGTGGTGCTCTCTCATAACCTGAAGGTCGTAGGTTCAAATCCTACTCCCGCAACCAACTCAAGCGAAGACGCACTTTCTTCAAGGCCCGCCAACTCGGCGGGCTTTGCTTTTTTGAGCATTT
>NZ_FWYD01000001.1 GCF_900176485.1 Primorskyibacter flagellatus | reverse complement strand
CCTCGACGACTACAGCCGCTACATCATCGCCTGGAAGCTCTGCACAAACATGCGGGCCGAGGATGTGACCAGCACGATCGAGCTGGCGCTTCAGGCATCGGGCTGCGACCAGGCCGTGGTCCGACACAAACCCCGTCTGCTCAGCGACAACGGATCCTGTTACATCTCTGGCGATCTGGCCACGTGGTTGGAGGATCAGAAAATGGACCACGTTCGCGGGGCGCCATTCCACCCGCAAACGCAAGGCAAGATCGAGCGCTGGCACCAGACCATGAAGAACCGGGTTCTGCTGGAAAACTACTACCTGCCCGGTCATCTCGAGCGACAGATCGGGGACTTCGTCGAATACTACAATAACCAGCGCTACCACGAGAGCCTGAACAACGTCACACCCGCTGACGTCTACTTTAATCGGGACAAAGCCATTCTGAGGGAAAGGGAGAAGATCAAGAACCTGACGATCCGACAGCGACGCTTGCAACATCAAAAACAAGCAGCATAATCAATCAAACAACCGAACCAGAGCCTCCAATGTTCAAGCCGCTCTGATGTCCCATTTTATATGACGACAGACAGCCAATGTATGACCGAGTTCCACAACGATTGGGTGCGGGAGGCGAGCAAGGCGATGCAGAAAGGCCCTTTTGAGCCGGGGAGCGATGTCTGTGGGCAACTCGTTGATCATTGCTGACCAGAATGCCTGTGGGAAGTCACCGTCTCTTCCGGCAATGGTTAAGGCGGAAAGGGCTTTCCGGGGATTTGCCCGTACCAGGCCCGTAAAGGGGCGGCGCTCGGTGAAGCTTCCAAAGTCGCGCTTCAGGTCTTCTTTTGCCCTTGCGACGACCTCGTTGACTGGGATGTCAATAACAGCGTCTGGTGCTTCGTCCGTACCTACCCAGCTCACATGCGAGCCCGACATCATCACCGTCGAAGTTGCCCAACCATCATTCCAATCTGGCATCCCCGCGATGATTTCCGCCAACCGCGTCGCCGGAGAAGCGGGTAGATCGCAGCCATTCAACTGAAGGTAACGGCCATATCTGGCAGCAATCCGATCACGGAATGCCGGGTATTCTTCCTCTGACCAGTGGTCCATCCTTTCAGGGCCAGCAAGGATACGCTCAGCCATGACTTTCTTGCTCTCGTCCGAGAACTCTTCCCACCGATCTACCAGAGCGAAGAGAAGTTCACGCGCCACGTCGGTATCCCAAAACGCGGTCTGATCGAACCTGGAGATGATTCCGGCGGCGTCGTTCGCATCGAACAGGTCAGGCTTCGACAGCGCATAAAGCTTTAGCTTACGAAAGAAGTACTTGTCGCTTTCGTCCCAGAGCATCGAATGCGCCACCGCACGTTGGAGGTCGAGTGCCACGATCCGGTCGAAGATTTCGATGAACAGAAGAAACGGCTCAGCAGAATCATGATAATGCTCGCCACCATCCGTTTCTCGGTTGGGAAAGCATGTGGGCGTGGTGAAGTAGGACACACCAAGATCGGACAGTATCCCAACCGCTGTGTTAAGTTGATTTTCCAGAAGACCAAGAACGGCAGACAGGGCTTCATCCGGCACCACGAGGTCTTCGTTGTGTCGCTCAAGATATTTGATCTCGAACCGAGCGATCTCGTCGATACGAAGTTCACCCCATTCCGATGTGGGCGGTTTGTTTTCATGAAGGCCCATAGGGCGTTTGATGTTCAAGCATGGTTGGGCCGCTTGATGAAAGTCACGCAGGACGCTGGGGACCCAACCCTCTTCGGCAATGCGCTTCTTCAGGTCGTACCAGCGCCCGTTCCACCGACGGCTCCGAGGATCACGGTGGTGTTCCAGTATTAGGTTCCAGATATGTCGGCAGTTCCCGTCAACTTCCTTCGATTGGTCGAGGTGCCAAGCGATGTGATCGATAAGGCGAGGATGCAGGCCAAGTTGACGAGCCGCCCACCAGGCGATCACTGGCGCTTGGAATGACTTCCCGATCCAGCGGACGAGATGCCACAACCGGGTTGGCATCGACTCATGGCCTTCTACCTGGCGGCCTCCGAGGCGGTGAAACTCGGGTGGATTGTCGTCGCCACTCCGCCATTCGAGCAGGCTATCGTTTCTGGTTCCCCGTCTGAAATCCTCTTCGCTAATCGGTCCAAGATCATCGTCGAGGCCATAAGCCAATACGGGATCGAATTCCTCGGCATCTTCCCCGTATCCACTGTTTTTCTTTGCATTGCGGACGAATGCATCGAGGACGCAAACCCACTCCGGGTGTGGTGATGGTTCGGCGTCGGCAAACGCCTTGGCTCCGGGAATAGAACGTAGGACATGGGCGACCTGCCCACGCTCGTGAGGTGACATCTCCTTCGGGTCACGCTCCGCAGAAGCGATGACCAGACTCCGCCAAGCACGCGCATCGTCAGCCCGGTTAGCCCAGGCTTCCATGGTCTGCCATAGGTGGCCATGATCTTGATAGGCGATAGCGGTGACGCCCCGATCTCGCCACTTGGCTTCAATCTCCTCCGGCTCCCCTCGGTCGAAAGCGTAGAGTCGAGTTCGGTCGAACTGACCATCATGGTTGAGCCCTTGAAGGAGGTATTTCACGGGCGGGTCTTCGGCCTGATACCCGACAAGAACGACGGTGTATCGTTCCAGCAGGCCACTTATAAACTTTGTGGCCCATGCCTCGGATAGATAGGCTCTGCCGAAATCTGCACTGCTTAGCACGTAGGGGTGTTGGTTTGCGTCAGGTGCAACGAGTCGCCCGTGAAGATAGGTGATACCATCAATTGGTGACCCGAATGTCAGGTCAGGGAATGCCGGGGGTTCATGGATCGGGATGCCGCCTGCTTTGTCGCCAAGCTCGAACAGGTGATCGAAGTTAGTCGTCACGATCTGAGGGACACCACTCTGGTTCGACGATATCCGCTTCACCAGGCCGTGTTCATGACCGATGGTTGCTGCTGTTGATGGCACCAGCAACCGCTCAGTTACCAATGCGTTGACCTCATCCCGACCATACTCCTGGTGCAGAAGATTGAAAATCTGGTCGAGGGGAACATTTGGTGCTGCCGGATCGGCTCGCCAGGGGCCGAACGCCTTCATGATCTCTGATCCTTCCGGGGGATCGAAGAAGTCGATCACGTGCTCCGTAAGCCCGAGAAACGTTGGCATCCCCGAATTGTACGACACTCCGGCACCACAGAGGAAGACGACCCGACCAACGTCGCAACGCTCCAGGAGGATATCGGGAATAGAAGGGCCGTCAGAAAAAAATTTCATTGTGGAAGTTTAGCAATCGTACCCAGCTCTGCCAGTCAAGGTATGGCGAAATACCTTGCAAAGTTAAACCTGCTTGGTTTCTGGCGTTTCGCAGAACAAAAAACTTCACCACTGGCCGATTTCACATCTGCCGCACCGCGGCGTACCAGGCAATGGCGAACGGCATCTGTGGGTGGCTCCTGCATTGCAAGAACTTTTTGGTGATATTAGCGGGTATTTTCGTCAGTACCGTCGTCTGTCCGGCCTGTTTGCGTGGCGGCATTGTCGCCACTGGCCTTGATGAATTCCGCGAGCGAGGTTCCAATCGGCTCATCGGCCTCTGAGGGCCGCTGCCATTCCCGGAGTGTCCTTGCTCTTGGTTGACTTAATTCCGCATCATCACTTCAACGTCTTGCATCTCGTGGGCAGTTGGTGCGATCAGAACGCAGGCTGCCGATATTCCTGTTTCTTCGTGAGCATCGCCCAGATGCTCCTTGCTGCTTTGTTGGCCATCGCGGTTGTTGCCAAGCGGAACGGTTTGTCTGCGATGATCTTCGCGGTCCACAGATCGACCTTCTCTGGCGAACGTTTCGCCATGACGGCACGCGATGTCATGCCTACGACCAACAGCTTGCGGATGTAGCGATCACCCTGCTTCGTGATCTTGCCCAGACGTTCCTTGCCACCGCTGGACTTGTTGAGCGGGGTCAGTCCGAGCCATGCCGCCAGATCACGTCCCGTCCGGAATTGTTTTGCGTCCCCGATCGTTGCGACAATCGCTGACGCTGTGATCGGCCCGATACCAGGCATGCGCATCAATCGTCGTGCGTCTGCATTCAGCAGGGCATGTTGCTCGATCATCTTCGAATAGCCGGCGATACGTTCGTTCAAACCGATGAACTGATAGCACTGCATGCCGAGCATGCCGTTCGCGATGTTCGGCATGTCGGGTTGATCGCCGTCAAGGTGGCGCTTTGCAAACGCCGTCACCGCTTCGATTCCGATGGGCAAGATATGCCCGAACTCTCGCAACAAGCTGCGGATCATGTTGGCCATTTGAGTGCGTTGCCGGACGGCCAGGTCACGCGTGCGATGGATCGACAAGATGGCCTGCTGTTCTTCGGATTTGATTTCGACAAAGCGCATGGTTGGACGACGGACAGCTTCACAGATTGCCTCGGCATCAACGGCGTCGTTCTTGCCGCGCTTCACATACGGTTTGACGTAGCCAGCGGGCATCAACTTCACATCATGGCCAAGCTTGCACAACTGGCGGCCCCAGTGATGAGACGATCCGCATGCCTCCATGCCAACGACACAGGGCGGAAGCGTCTCAAAGAAAGTGAGCAGCTTCGCGCGCTTGATGGCTCTATTGAAAATTACACGGCCGTTCTCCGAAATGCCGTGTACTTGAAAAACGTCCTTGGCCAGATCCAGACCTACGGTTCTAACTGTCATTGGGTGGCTCCTTTCCTGGCAGTCACTGACAACTGCACTTTGGCACATTCGATGCCGGTGGAGCAGGAGCCACCCACCTCATCCGCTCTGGGCCGTTCACGCCTTCAGCTTCGTCAGGCCACCTGCTTCTTGTCTTTCGCGAAGGGGCTGAGCCCCAGCCATTGCTGCATCAAGGCGGCGACGTCCCGATCGCCCGACAGCACCAGATCGTCCCGCGCAACTGCCAGGGCGACTGTGTCCAGCCCCAGCCAGATCGCGGTCATGGTGCGCAAGCTGCATTCCGCGTAAAGATCGACCTCGAACCCTGGATCGACGTAGCAGGCCTCGGCGCCAGTTTCCGGGTCGATGATCAGCCAGTTGTCACGTTTTTCTGCGGCCAGATCTTCGAATACGACCTGGATACATATCCGCCTGGCGGGCAGCGGCGTGGGGTCAAGGCAGCGGTGCATGTCCCAGATCAGAAGCTCCGGGTCGAGATTGTCGAGCGTCGGGCCGGTCTCGACCCACCGCTGCCCCCAACTTCCCAGGGACATGATGATCGGGCGGAGCTCCTCTCCCGCCTTTGTCAGGCGATAGGACTTGTTGCCTTTTGCGTCCGGAACCGCGTCGATCAGACCAGCCGCCTCCATCTCCACCAATCGTTTCGACAACAGCGAGGGCGACATGCGCGGAACGCCGCGGCGCAGATCGTTGAACCGCGTGCTGCCACACATTAGTTCCCGAACGACAAGAGGCGTCCAGCGGGCGCAAAGCACCTCGGACGCCATGGCGACGGGGCAGAACTGTCCGTAGCTTCCACGCATTTCAACCTCCCGTTTGGCAGGGTAAAACGCCCCCATCTTCAATCTACCACAAGGTAGGGTTCTACCCAGTATAGTTTGTGGACTGGATGCAAATCCCGCTGCCTGCGATCCTTCTCGAAGTTTAACAGGAGGATTGATCGATGACTGACGTGACAGCAGACCTGATCCCGACCCGGAAACCATCCCTTGAAGATACGGCACGGCAGTTTGCCGAACGCTGCGCGGAACGCGCGGCGGATCATGACCTGACCGGCGATTTCATCGCGGGCAACTACAAGACCATGAAGTCCACTGGCCTCTTGGCCGCTGGCGTGCCAACCGAGCTTGGCGGCGGCGGCGCATCCTTCCGCGACCTACGCGAGATGCTGCGGATCATCGGCGGGGCCTGCGGATCAAGTGGGCTCGCCTTGTCGATGCACACGCATCAGGTCGCCATCCCGGCATGTCGCTGGCATCATCAAGCCGCGGCCCGACCGCTGGTCGAGCCGCTTCTGCGCCGCGCCGCCGCAGAGAACATCGTCCTGCTCAGCTCGGGCGGATCGGACTGGATCGGCGGATCGGGCCAGGCGGAAAAGGTCAATGGCGGCTACAAGATTACCGCGCGCAAGGTGTTTTCCTCGGGTGCGCCCGTAGGCGACATGTTGATGACCAGCGCCGTCTGCGACGAAGACGGCGAGCGCATGGTGCTTCATTTCGGCGCCCCGATGACCGCGAAGGAGGTCACGGTCCTCGATACCTGGAACACCCTTGGGATGCGGGGCACCGGGTCGCATGACATCATGATCGACGGGCTTTTCGTGCCCGAGGACAAGATCCCCCTCAGACGGACGGCGGGTGAATGGCATCCCGGTTTCCAGTTGATCGCAACGATGGCCTTCCCGTTGATCTACGCGACATACCTCGGCATTGCCGAAAGCGCGCGCGAGATCGCCGTGGGCATCGCCGGGATGAAGCCCGTGTCCCACAGGCTGCAATCCATTGCAGGGCGGATGGACACGGCCCTTGCAGCTACCCGGATGGGGCATGAACACATGATCGCCGCAGCAGAACGCAACGCACCATCCGAGCAGAGCGTCAATGACGTCATGATCGGCCGCAGGCTGGTCGAGGAAAACGCCATCCTGACGGTCGAACGGGCGATGGAACTGGCGGGTGGCGCGGGCTTCTACCGCAAGACGGGGCTGGAACGGCGGTTTCGCGACATCCAGGCCGCGCGGTATCATCCGCTGCAAAAAGAGGCCCAGTCAGAATACGCGGGCGCGATGGCGCTTGACCAGCCGGTCGGTCGGATCTTCTGATACTGACGGACGGCCAGAGTTTGAACCCCATTGCATAGCAAGGACCACATCATGACCAAAGTCGCCGTAATCCAGCAGCCGCCAGTTTATCTTGATCTTGAAAAGACCATGTCCCGCGCGATCCAGCTGATCGCAGAGGCCGCACACAATGGGGCCCAGATGGTGGTTTTCCCGGAGGCTTGGTTTCCGGGCTATCCCACCTTCGCCTGGCGTTTGCCGCCGGGCGCGGGGATGGGAAAATCCGATGAGTTGTTCGGCCTACTTCAATCCAACGCGATCGACCTGAGCCGGGGCGGCATGCGGCCCTTGCAGGAGGCAGCAAGAGACCATGGCGTTGTGGTCGTTGCGGGGTATCAGGAACTGGACGGGGCGGTCAGCGGCAGCACGCTTTATAACAGTTGCATCATCATCGACGCGGACGGGACCATCGCGAACAACCACCGAAAGCTGATGCCGACCAATCCCGAGCGCATGGTCTGGGGGTTCGGCGACGGGTCCGGGCTGAACGTCGTCAACACTGCTGTGGGTCGTGTCGGCGCTCTGCTATGCTGGGAAAATTACATGCCCTTGGCGCGATACGCGCTTTATGCCCAGAACATCGATATCTATGTCGCGCCGACCTGGGATAGCGGCGACACTTGGCTGGCCACGATGCAGCACATCGCGCGCGAAGGCGGATGCTGGGTGATAGGCTGCGCCACCTCGCTTGAAGCATCAGACATCCCGACCGAAATCCCGCATTATGAAGAGCTGTTTCCGAACAGGGACGAGTGGGTGAACCCCGGCGACGCCGTCATCTACAAGCCATTCGGCGGCGTCCACGCAGGCCCGATGCATCAAGAAAAGGGCCTCTTGATCTCGGATATCGACGTTTCCGCCGCGCGATCTTCGCGGCGGAAGTTCGACGCCAGCGGCCACTATGCTCGCCCGGATGTGTTCGCGTTGAACGTCAATCGCATCAGACAGGCGCCGGTCACGTTCGACTGAGCCTTCGCAAGTTGCGTCGTTTTCAAAAGCCTCACCCTTATCTGGTGCCGCGAAAAGCAGATTTGTCCGCTTTCCGACCTTCACCCTTCGAAAATGCTGCGCAATGGATGAATGGCCGATCTTGGGAAGCTGCGCTGCGGGGTTGGCAGGGTGCGTGAATGGCCGCATAGGGCCGTCTCCCGACCTCCCCGCCTACCTTGTTGGTGTGTTGGGACGTCGGAGCCCACCTCGTTCATCGACATCCAATAAATACCACGTGCGGCAGGTTGTTATCTCATTTGAGGTGGCATCTGGCAGGAGAACCATATAGTTTAAGGCGACGCTGTCCGATATGGGGTTTCTTGATCATCATTCCCTTGGTGGCTTCTTCTATTGGCCGACTTACCTTCGAGGCGGCTCAGACCCCGTTAGCGTAGAAGATTAGATGGCTGGTTCAAATTTACTGCAGGAATTGTTCTTGAAGGTCGGCTACTGCTTGGGCTCTGCTGAATCAGCACTTGGCTTTATCAATAGCCCTGGCGGCCTATGGTATCATGCCATCGGATTGTTCAATGCATTCTACTCCCTTAACGAAGAGATGGTGAGGCGAACTCAAAATTCTGCCGATGCCAATCTAAACGCCGCAATCGTTGCTTGGCGCGCAAACAACAAGGAGAAGATCGATAGCTTCTTTGGGAAGGCGCGGCAGATCGCAACCCATCGTGGCGGCATATATACCGAAGAATTTCAGCATTGGGAAATAGACCACGCGAATGATACCGAGCACCCGTATATGCGATCCTATGTTACAGTTGATGATACAGATATCAAGCGGATGGAGGGCAGTGATTTTATCGAGCTATGCCTACGAGCAATGACATTCATGCGCGAGGGTATCGTGGAAATTGACGTCGACTATCGTGCTCGTGGCGGCGGGCAGCATGCCCTTCCGCCAGATCTCCGTGACGAAGATTTATTCTGACAATCAAATTAGTCACAGCGTCGAAATAGTTGCAGGGTAAGCGTTGCTTCAGCCTTTGAAGTTCCACGGTAGTAGCTGGTCAATGTGCTTTTGTTTATGGCCATTGACGATAGCCGTTAGGACGCCGGTCAGATAGCAGTGCGGCTCAAGGCTATTCAATTTGCATGTCTCAATGAGTGAAGCGAGCATTGCCCAGTTTTGCGCACCTGCGTCGTGGCCAGCAAAGAGTGCGTTTTTTCTTTGGAGTGCGATGGGGCGGATTGTGCGCTCAACGGGGTTGCTATCCATCTCGATGCGGCCATCTGTCAGGAACAGGATCAGCCCGTCCCAGTATTTGGCGATGTATTTGAGGGCTTCACCGGTTGGGGATTTTGCGGATACCAGTGACCTGGCCTGATCCAGCCAGGTTTTGAACGCCACGATCTTGGATGCGGATTTTTGTTTCCGGATGGCAAGCCGCTCTTGGGCAGAAGCGCCACGCGCCTGCGCTTCGATCCTGTAGAGGGCTGCGATCTGCTTGAGCCCTTCCTTGGCGATGGGGGCGACATTGTTGTGGGTCAGCTCGTACAGCTTGCGACGGGCATGCGCCCAGCAGTACGCCAACTGGATCGGTTGATTGTCCCGCAGATCAAGCACGCGATTGTATCCGGCATAGCCGTCGACTTGCAGGATGCCACTGAAGTCCTGCAAAATATCTGATGCGTATTTGCCCGAACGTCCAGGCGCATAAGTAAAGGCCACGCCGGGCGGTTCAGGCCCATTCCATGCGCGGTCATCGCGGGCGAGCGCCCAGAAGTAACCCTTCTTGGTCTTGCCGCTTCCGGGATTGAGGACCGGCGCGGGTGTCTCATCCATGAACAGTTTGCTGGAGGTTTTGAGATGCACCAGCAAGGCATCATGGACGGGCCTCAACTCATGGGCCGCTTTGCCGACCCAAAAGGCCAAGGTGGAACGGTCGATGTCGACGCCCTGACGCGCATAGATTTGGCTTTGGCGATACAACGGCAGGTGATCGGCATACTTTGAGACGATCACGCTGGCGATTGTCGCCTCGGTTGGCATGCCACCTTCGATCAAGCGCGGTTTGGCGGGTGCTTGCACGATGCCAGCTTCGCAGGATCGGCAGGCATACTTTGGACGGCGGGTTACAAGGACACGGAACTGGGCAGGTATCGCCATGATCATCTCCGCATCTGCTGCGAAGACCAGGTCGCTCATTTCGGTGAGGCGGCGGGCCAGTATCTTCGCGTCGCGGAGGACATGGCTACGAAGTGAAAAGCACAAAAAAACTTTTTTTGGCCCCGTCGTGTTTTCTTTCCCTGAGAGGTGAGGCGATGGCGCGCCCCGGTCCCGTAGGGACCGGGGTAGGCGTCTGCGCCAGTAGTAGCCGGCGCGGCGCGTTTCGAGGTGGTGTGGTAGTCTCCGATTCCGGGGCATGGAAATGCCCTCCTGTGCACGCGTTGTGCACCGCCGTGTGCACTGAACTGTGCACCTCGTCGTCGAGCTCCGAATCTGGATCTCGAAAACTCAATGTTTTCAGGGGGTAGCTGGTAAATTGGCTCCGGCGGTAGGAGCGGACGTAGTGTTTCACCGTCTTTCATCGTGTTAAATTTTACATTCCAAATCATATTGTTAAGATGAGATAGTCGGAAAGATGATTTCGTGACGTTCCATGACAGAACATAATTTTGGGTGGATTGTTGGGGGGGCAGATGCCACGGAGAGCAAGAGAACTTACGCCTACACAAATCAAGAGGCTTCGACACCCTGGCGGCGAGCGTCCAGTGAAAGTTTCCGTTGGAGGTATCAGCGGATTGATGCTTCAGATCCGTCCGAGTGGCGCAAAATCATGGGTGTTCCGCGGTAGGTTCGGTGAATGGCAAAGTGTAAGAAAACCTGATGGAAGCCAGACCCGGGCCAGGAAAAAACGCGAGTTAGGGCTCGGTCCATATCCAGACGTTCTGCCGGGTGAAGCCCGAGAGAAGGCACGGCACCTTAGAACAAAACTCGAGCAAGGCATCGACCCGCTGGCCGAAAAGAAGGAGGCACAGACCAAGCTCTTGATGGCAGCAAGAAAACGAAGAACTTTCAAGCAAGCTTTCGACGAGTATGCCGAAACCAAAGCGACTGAATTCAATGGTGAGAAGTATCGAAAGCAGTGGGTCTCTTTAGCTGAACGTCATGCCATTCCAAGCCTTGGCGACTTGTTGGTCCAAGACATCGACCTCGCCAATGTGCTGTTCGTCTTGAAACCCATATGGGAGACGAAAAATCCGACGGCCACCAAGCTCAGGCAGATTGTCGAGGGCACCCTCGATTTCTCGACAGTTCATGGATACCGAACTGGAGAAAACCCGGCTCGATGGCAGGGGAACTTGTCTGTAGTGCTTGGATCACCGACAAAGGTCAGCAAGGAACAAAACTATCCGGCTGTTCAGGTATCCTTGGTTCCAAGCCGCGCGAGAGTATTAAGGCACCATCGCACGACCTTCTGGTCGCGGCTCATGCTGGTCAGGCCGACCACCTGCTGTTCGATCCGAGGTGCGGTCTCTGGTGCGAGCCGATGACCGATGCGGTAGAGGCGGCTGAGTTCTTGTAGCGCGACCTTCTGACGACGAGGATCGTCGTTACTCGCCAGCTCGAATGCGAGAAAAGCCGCCTGCTGGTGTGTGATGCGTTTGGTCGCCAACTGTCTCTCGTTCCGCTTCCGCTGCCCATTCTGCCAAAATCATCGAGCTCCAAGGTTCGAAGTCGTCTAAATCGTTATGCGGAATAGAAGTTGAAAGCCAGTGCGGCTCGTTAAGCGACATCCGCCGCGTTGTAGGCTCAAACCATTTGGGACAGTTCCACTTCAGAACGATCACCACGTCAAGCGCTTTGTCTGCCTCCACAACCATGACACGCTCAATCTCCGGCCGCCGTTTCCCAGGGCCATGAAAAGACGTATAGGAAAGGTCGAGATCCTGCATCAAAACTTCCGCGGCACTGTCCTCGGCGCCGAGATGGTCGCGCGAGAACAATGTAACGTCTTCAACTGTTAGCGGACCAGGGAAACCAATTGATCGCCGCTTGGCAAAGTGGTCGCGATCGTCTCGATAGCGACCCACGCGGTACGCGAGCGTCATATCATCCTTGACAACCATCGCAAAGGTCCATGTTGAGCAATATCCGCGGCCTTTCAAATCCTTAGGGTGCATGTAGGCTATTGCGTCTTCAGCCTCGGCCGCCTGGAAGAAGGCGTTGGCGTCGCCGCGAGAACGTCGCCAGCGGGCGAGGAACGCCTCCTTCACCGCAAGGGTGTTGTCTCTTGTCAGGTCGCGTGTGCGGCGCCGGGCGGGAAAAGGCTTCTTCCACTCCTCTGGGATATCATCGGCATCGAGGAACTCGGTCAGGAAGAACTGCCCGGGTTCGGTTCGGTAGAAGGGTGAGGTCTCTCGATGGTGGAGGATCTCTTCGCTGAGACGGGCTTGCAAGGTTTTCTGCTGCGTCTTGCCATAGAGATGGTTGGGCACCACGCCTGCTTTGTAGGCCACGTCGAGAATAGCCTTCGCCCCCATCGGGCGGCGCGCCGATCTCAGCCCCGTCTGCGCAATCTGCAAGTAGGAATCCAAGCCCGCACCTCCGAGGACATAATGTAGGTTGCTGCAGAGAGCTGCAATGATAATCCGCCGTTCTCTGTAACCTCGCTGGTGCCACCTTAACTGAGCATCCGCAGCGTATAGCTGAAAGCTCTACATACTGATTATACCCGCTTGAACCAAGACGCCTTCTTCTACTGGGCAATCAGGTTCATATTTCTTCGTTCCGAAACCTTATGGCCAACTTCGTCATCAATGCAGTTTTCACAGGGTGAGACACATGATGAAAAAAACAACTGATATCGAGGCCTATGCTGCCTTGGATTTCGAAGCTTCGAGTCTTGCGCCGGATAGCTGGCCCATCGAAATCGGCCTTTCCTGGCTGAAAGATGACATTGTGCACACTTGGAGCTCGTTGATCCGGCCCGCTCTGGATTGGAACCTCTCCGCCTGGTCTACGCAGAGTGCCGCTGTGCACGGACTTGCACTTGAAGCTTTGCACTACGCCCCCACCGCGTCTACGGTTGTCGATGAATTTCTCGAGCGTTTGGAGGGAAAAGTGCCCTTGTCAGATGCGCCCGAGTTCGATGCACGCTGGCTCTCAAGGTTGTTGCAGGCCGGTGGGTGCGCCAGCGTGCCGGAGGTCGAGGACTATCACTGTGTTTCATTCGCACATTTTTCGGGACTGGCGCTTGATATGCTTTACGAATACCTTGGGCGGCATCCAGCACCGCATCGCGCGGGTCCGGATAGCGCCCGACTTGTCAGGGCCTGGCGCAAAGCTCAGCAATACTGAGACACAGGGCGCGGCTCGTGACACCCTTTAATTACCTCAACTATCGACGATAATTGCGCGGAGATGCCGCTAAATCTTCTCGCGAGCTCGCTCGCTTACAACTGCCGACTATAACGTTCGGGGAGGTATAACGCAGAAGCATCCATGCGCAATCGAGTTCATCCTGAGAAAAAACGCTGTTGCCTTGGGTGGGTTCTTGGATGGGTCAAGTCAAGCAAAATATATAAACTCAATAAAATTCAATATCTTATTGAATTTTATGGCTCCGGCGGTAGGGATCGAACCTACGACCAATTGATTAACAGTCAACTGCTCTACCGCTGAGCTACGCCGGAACACGGGGCGGATATAGCAACCTGGGCAGAGGGCGTCCAGAGGGATTGTCGCTGCAATCGCTGAAAATGTCAGAAAAGTTTCAAACGAGCAGAAATGTGCTGTCGCTGTGAAGCTCTTGCACATGATGAACGCGTGATTTTGATTTAAGATCAATAAGATGCGCCAAAACATTGCGTTCGGCAGCGGGGATGAGCTTGGTGGGAATATCGGTGTAGATGCGGGAGGTAAGGCCGTGTGCGGTGTCTGGACCCATCTTGAGAGCGTTCAGAATGGCCGTTTCGCGGTCTTTGCGATGCTTCAGCAGCCACTCCAGACGGGTATGAGGCTGTTCTATCGCGGCACCGTGACCGGGGTAAAACCGATTCCAGGGCATTTGTGCGAGGCGTTGACAGGACGCCATGAAATCCGTGAGGTCTCCGTCGGGTGGGGACACCAGGGACGATGCCCAGCCCATAACCAGATCGCCGGAAAACAGAAAATCCTCTGAAGCATAGCACAGATGATTGCCGAAATGGCCGGGCGTGTGAAGCGCCGTAATGCGCCACCCATTGCCTGAGACCTGCGCGCCGTCTGGCAGGCAAATATCCGGAACGAATTCTGTCTCCACGCCCTCTCCGCCGCTGGTGAACCCCCGCGCCACCAACTGTTGCATCACGGCGCTGCGCCCTGAGCGTGCGTCCCCGAAGGCGAGCACCGGGGCGCGCGTGGCCGCGGCCAGAGGGCGTGCCAAAGGGGAGTGATCAAGATGTGCATGGGTGACGAAGATGTGACTGATGCGCTGATCCGGGCCAACGGATCCCAGAATCGTCCGTAGATGGGCTGTGTCATTGGGGCCGGGATCAATCACCGCCAGATCATCCGTGCCAAGCAAATAGGTGTTGGTTCCGCGAAAGGTCATCGGTGAGGGGTTGTTCGCGACGATACGGCGCAGGCCGGGCTGCAACGTTTCGGCAAAACCGGGTATTGGGCGAAAACTGGGATCGGGGTCCGGCATGGTCGTCTCTTTCGGCATGGTATGCGGATCGGGTCCGGGGTAGGTTTAGCCATGTCGTTCCGCTGGCTCAAACACTATATGCCGCGCGGCCTGTATGGCCGTGCCTTATTGATCCTGGTGTTGCCGGTTGTCACGCTGCAACTTGTGGTGTCCATCGTGTTCATCCAGCGGCATTTTGAAGGCGTCAGTCTTCAGATGAGCACGGCCGTTGCGCGCGAGCTGAACCTGATTCTCGATGCAGGCGGTGAAAGACCCCTGTCTCAGGCGCTGTCATTCGATGTGAGGCAAGTGGCGTCAACAGAGGTGCCGCCGGCCAGTCAACGCAGGTGGTACGATTTTTCCGGCATCGTCGTTATCCGGACTTTGACGGAAAAAGTGCCGCGCATACGGGCGGTCGATTTGCCGACCGATCGGCTGGTCACTGTCTATGCGGACGGTCCGGAAGGACCCGTAGCGATCGACTTCAGCCGGTTGCGCGCCTCTGCGGAGAACCCGCATCAGCTATTGGTCAACATGGTAATCTTCGGCGTGTTGATGACGGTGATTGCCTATCTCTACCTGCGCAACCAGTTGCGCCCGATCACGCGTCTTGCAGAGGTCAGTCAGGCGTTCGGTCGGGGCAGGGCGATGCCTTATCAACCAGCGGGTGCCGTCGAGGTTCGGGCCGCTGGCCATGCGTTTCTGGACATGCGCGCGCGGATCGAACGACAGATCGAACAGCGCACCATGATGCTGTCCGGGGTCAGCCACGATCTGCGCACTCCGTTGACCCGGATGAAGCTGGGGTTGTCGATGCTCGACGAGAAGGATGCCGCGCCGCTGGAGCGGGATGTGCAGGACATGGAGCGGCTGGTTGATGCCTTTCTTGATTTCGCGCGCGACGATGTCGGCAAGACCAGCGCGGAACCCGTCGACCCGGTGGCGCTGGTCGGGCAACTGGTCGAGGACGCGCGTCGCGGCGGCAAGGATGTGACCCTTACAGAGGTCGAAGGTTCGGGTGAGGTCGCGCTGCGGCCGATGGCGATCAAACGGGCGGTTGAGAACCTGATCAACAACGCTGTGCGCTACGGTAGTCGGGCTGAGGTGTCTGTCGCGCTGACCGGGAAATCCCTGCGTTTTCGGGTCGAGGATGACGGGCCGGGTATTCCTGCGGACCGGCGCGAGCATGCGATCAAGCCGTTCGTGCGTCTGGATCCAGCGCGCAATCAGGATCGCGGTTCCGGTGTGGGGCTGGGACTTGCGATTGCGGCAGATGTCGCGCGCTCGCATGGCGGCATATTGAGACTGGGCGAAAGTGCCAAACTGGGCGGTCTGCGTGCAGATATTGTCATCGCGCGCTAAAGGCCGGGCCGGGGTGGTGCCGTTTCTGGTCTGTTGGCGCTTGGGGCGATCCCAGGCGAAGCGCATTTGCAAACAGGCGGCGTCAGCCTTCCGCCGCTTGTGCCCGGCTGGTGGCTGCGGCGTCCAGAACGGCACTCAGCCTGTGCCGGTCGAGCGGTTTTGGCAGAAACTCCAAGCCGCGCGCCATGCAGAACTGATCCAGTGGTTCAGTGCGGTTCGCTGAAATAATCGAGCCGGGCAGCGGCCCGAACCGGGCGGTGATCGCGTCGTAAAGTTCGACCCCGTTCATGCCGCGCCCAAGCTGGTAGTCCAGCAAGAGGGCATCGGGCGTGATTTCCAGATCGTCCAGCAGATCCAGCGCGCTGGCCGCATCCGTCGCTTCGATTACGCTGACACCCCAGCTTTCGATAAGAATGGTGATGGCGCGGCGCAATGCCGGGTCATTTTCGACCAACAGAACAATCAGACCAGATTGTGCCAATCGCAGCGGCCGCGGAGTGGGACGGGCAGTGCTGGTGACGTGATGGGGCAGCGACGCCACCGGCACATTCACCATAAAGCAACTGCCGCGCCCCGGTTCCGACCACAGGCCCAGCGGATGGCCCAGCTTGATGCAGGCGCGCTCGACGATCGCAAGCCCCAGCCCCAGCCCCTCATTGGTGCTGGCAGTGGTGTCGAGCCGCCGAAATTCTTCGAAGATGGAATTTTGATCATGTTTTGCAATGCCCGCGCCGGTATCCCAAACCTCGATCCGGGCACCACCTTCGCGGCGACGCACGCCCATCACGACCCGCCCTGTCGACGTGTAGCGGATGGCATTTCCCAGAAGATTTTGCAGGATCCGCCGTAGATAGGACGGGTCGCTTTCGACCACCAGACTACTGTCGACAATGCGCAGATCCAGACCTTTGCGCGCAGCGAGTATGCCCATCTCATCGCGCAGAGGCCGAAAAATCTCACTCAGCGCCATGGGCCGTACATCGAATGATATCCGCCCCGATTCAAGTTTGGAAATATCAAGCAAGGCGTCGATGATCTTTTCGGCACCCGACAGCGCGCTTTCAGCCTTTTCCAGAATTGCGCGGTCGCTGTCCCCGGCGGATTTGTCCGCAAGCGACGAGATGAACAGCTTGGCGGCGGACAGCGGTTGCAACAGGTCATGGCTGGCAGCGGCGACAAAGCGCGACTTTGACGCATTGGCCCGTTCAGCCGCGTTCAGCGCATCCTCAAGCTCCAGGGTGCGTTCCATCACCCGTTGTTCAAGATCCTCGTTCATCTCGGTCAGCCGGTGCGCCGCTTCTCGTTCGGCGGTGATATCGGTGCAGCTGATGACAAAGCCGCGGTCGGGCATTTCGCGACCAAAAATATGCAGCACCATGCCTTCGGAATGGGTCACTTCGAAAGAGATCGGAGGGCGATGGGCCTTTGACAGCGCCCAATCGCGAAACCCGTCGCGGTCAATGCCTTTGGAAAAGGCAAGCTCTCCGTCGATATGGGCCAGCAAGACCGGGAAGGACGCGCCCAGATGCAGGCGGCGGGCCGGCAGCGACAGGAGCGCGCCGATCTTGAAGTTCCATCCGACAAGCTGTGCCTCTTCATCGAAGATGCAGACCCCTTGGTTAAGATGGTCCAGCGTCGCGTGAATCATCTGCGCTTGCTTGTCCTTCAACCGGTCGCGCGCCTGACGTTCCAGCCGCAGGATGTCAGTCACATCTGTTTGCAGAATGACCGTCCCACCATTGGTGGTGCGATGTTCGCTGACCTGAAGCCAGCGATCGCCGGTCAGCTGTGCGTTGAACATCACATGCCGGTCCTGATGGCGACGTATGCGACGCGCGGCCCAGCGGGCCGAGGATTCGCCTTCGGGCAATGCCAGATGTGGCGAGCGGCTGATCCTGTCGACATATACGGCAAAGGGCAGGCCGGGATGCAGCATGTCCAGCATATCAACGAAGTCACGGCAAAACCGAGAGTTGCACATCACCATGATGTCGTCGGAATCAAACAGGGCGAACCCTTCATGGACCGTCTCGATGGCATTGGCGAGGTTGGACCGCGCGGCCTCTGTTTCAAGGTTGGCCTGCGCCAGCCGGGCGTTTGAATCGTGAAGAAGATCCAGCGTCTTTTCCAGCTGCGTGGTGCGCTCGCGGACCTGTTTTTCGAGTAGCGCCGCGCGCTCGAATTGCGCATAGGCGGCGCTTGAATGCGAGGCACCGTATTCGACCCGGCGCATCAACGATTCCGAGATCTTGAGCAGCTTCTCGTTCTGCCGCTCCAGGCTGTCTTCGGGGTTTGTCAGGGACATGGCGCTCAGCTCTCGGTGGCAGGTGGATAGATCGCGACGCCGGTGAAAGTCTGGTTCACGTGCAAACCGCCGATCTGTTCGCCGTAAGTGCCAAAACCAACAACGCGATTTTCAGACAGGATGCGGCTGATCTCGCGGCTTTTCTGGGTTTGGCCGGCCTCTATCCTTCGTAATATGCAGTCGCAGCCAAGGATTTGATCCGGCGCACCGTCCACGGCCAGTTCTGCAAGCCCGCGTTCCAGATGCTCTGCCATGTCCTGATGGTCCGCCAGTGTCAGGACCATACCTTCGTTGATGGCAGAGAAAAACACCAGATTGCCATCCTCATCAACGCGCTGGATTGCGCGGACATGATGCGACTCGCCCAACCGCACCACAACCGGATGCGCGGCAAAGGTGAACGGATCAAGCTGCTGAGGATCCTTGCCCAAAAGCCGGGCATATTCCTGCGCGGCCGGTTCGGCGTTGATCTCATGCACGATGCGGCGGGCGGGATCGGCACCGGTGACAACCATACGCCGGTCCGTGGGCATGAGATGGTCCAAAGAGAATACCCTCACCGGGCAGGTCGTCCGGACAAGCGTGATCACCGCGCTGTTGCGCGACACGACCCCGTCACAGGCAAGCCACGCTGTGGAAAAGCGCGTGCCGTCCCCCGCAGAGCCCCCAAAAAGCGGCACCGGTCCCAGCCCGGTCGACAGGACGGAGGTCAGGTGTTCTTCGGCTAGGGACAGCCCGTCAATCATCACAAACGCGAATTCCTGGCCCATGCGCGGCCAGGCGCGCGACAGGGCCATGCGGGTCTGGATCAGCCGGTCGATCTGCGCCTGTGGCTCCAGCGCGTGCAGATCGTTGATCACATAGCTGGCCGTCGCGAAATGCGCGGCAGGAAGGCCGACGGCAACGATCCGACCGTCCTCATAGCCAGCGCTGCCAAGTTCTCCGGCGGTGGTACAGGCGCAGACACATGTATCGGTGAATTTGTCCTGTGCGGCCGCGACAACCGCAGCAAAGTCGGCTTCGGGCGTCACAAACAGGCCGACAAATGCAAATTTTCCGGCCCCCATCTGTGCATGAAGGCTTTCAAGCGCATCAGGGTCGCGCCAATCGACCTGCGCCGAGCGCAAGGCTGCGTGCAAGGTTCTTTCCTCCCGCGCGGGCAGTGAAACTGCCCGTCAATCATTGGTTTCCGTGCCGGTTCGGCAAGCGGAAACGATAGGCCGTTCAATCCTCGCTTGGCAAGACCTTCGCAAAGCGGGCCTCTTGCGCGATCAACACCGCCTGGGTGCGGCTGTGGACCCCCAGCTTGCGCATGATCGCCGTCACATGTGCCTTCACGGTGGTCTCTGCGATGGTCAGATCATAGGCGATTTGTTTGTTCAGTTTGCCTTCGCATATCAGGCCAAGGATGCGCGCCTGTTGATTGGTTAACGTCGCCAGCCGGTCCAAGGCGTTGCCTTGTCCATTATCACCCCCTGCACCCTCCGGATCGATATAGTCGTCAGGCACGAATGGCAGGCCCTCGCGGACCGCATCAAAGGCACGGCGAAACACCGAGCGTTGCGAATGTTTGGGCACGAACCCGTTGGCCCCGGCCTTCAGCGCGTAGGAAATCATCCGGTTGTCAGCCATCGAGGACGCCACGATGATCGCCGAGGCGGGGGCCGCGCCGCGCAGGCGCACCAATCCGTCCAGCCCGTTCACATCTGGCAGGTTGAGGTCCAGCAGGATAAAACCCGGTGCTCCCTCTGCCGTGATCCTGTCCAGCGCCTCTTGCAACGTGCCTGCGGTGGCGATGTCGTCAAACTCGGCCAGCGAGCGCAAAGTAAGGCTCAGCGCGTCGCAGAACAGCGGGTGGTCGTCCACCACCATCGCGGTAAGCGGCAAAGTCTCAATGGGCCGGGCGGCGGGTTGTTGCATGGCGGACGCGTCCTTCTTTGCATTTATCCTATGGATAATGGCACAAAGGGTCTCTTGTCCAAAGGTCTTAGGCGATGGGCGGCGCGCCCGGTCTGTGCCTGATTCTTTGCGAATGTCTGGCTGTTGCGCTTCCCATCCCAGGCCAAGATGCGCGAAAAAACGCGCCCCGCAATGCGGGACGCGTTTCCACGGATCTCCGGTGAGAGGGGGGTGGAGATCAGTTCGCTTGGGCCAGTTGCTTGGGCAGACGGAATGTCCACAACATGCCACCCTGGTTGAGGTAGTTGACCTTCTTGGCCACTTCGCCACCCCATAGCGGAACAGCGCCGCCCCAGCCGGACATGACCGAAACAAACTGCTCGCCGTCCTGTTCCCAGGTGACAGGCTGACCGACAATTCCCGACCCGGTCTGGAAGGACCACAGCTCTTCGCCGGTCTCGTCATCCAGCGCCAGGAACTTGCCCTCGGGCGTGCCAAAGAACACCAGACCGCCTGCGGTGGTCATAACGCCGCTCCAAAGCGGTGCTTCGTTCTTGTATTCCCACTTCCATTCGCCGGTGTCGGGATCAATCGCCTTGAGACTGCCGATATGATCTTCGTACATCGGCTTGATGGTGAAACCCGACCCAAGATAGGCGGCACCCTTCTTGTAGGTGATCGGCTCGTTCCAGATGTCCATGCCCCATTCATTCGAGGGGACGTAGAAGTTCCCGGTGCGCTGTGAAAACGCCATCGGCATCCAGTTCTTGCCACCCAGGAAGCCGGGGGCAGAGAAGACCACTTCGCCTTTCTTGCCGTCTGCCGCTGCTGTGGGATCACCGGGGCGGTTATCTTCGTTGAAGATCGGTCGGCCAGTATCGTCAATACCGCTGGCCCAGGTGATGTCCTTTACGAAAGGCGCGGCAGAGACGAACCCGCCATCGGCACGGTCAAGCACATAGAAGAAGCCGTTACGATCCGCCGTGGCATAGCGCGCATTGCCTTCGCGGTCGGTATAGGAGACGACCTCGTTGACGCCGTCATAGTCCCAGCCTTCGCGCGGTGTCGACTGATAGTGCCATTTGATTTCACCGGTTGCCGGGTCAATTCCAAGACGCGAGGCAGCGTAGAGGTTGTCGCCCGCATTGCCCTCGGTCGGCGCGCCCGCATTGCGCAGGTGGCTGTTCCACGGGGCAGGGTTGCCAGTGCCGAAGACCAGCGTGTCTGTGTCGGCGTCATAGGAGCCGCCCAACCATGTCGCGCCACCGCCGGTTTTCCACATATCGCCCGGCCACGTCGCGTTCAACTCGCCGGTCATGGTGCTGTCTTCGCCGTTCAGCGTGCCCATGTGGCCCTCGATCACCGGGCGGGTCCAGACCATCTCGCCGGTTTCGGCGTCACGCGCCTGCACTTCGCCGACGATGCCGAACTCGCCGCCTGAGTTGCCGGTGATAACCATCCCGTTCACGATCAGCGGGGCCGCAGTATAACTGTAGCCGGCTTTGTAATCGGCGATTTTCTTGCGCCAGACCACATCGCCGGTCTTGGCGTCCAGCGCGACCATCCGCGCGTCAAGCGTTCCGAAATACACCTTGTCGCCGTAAAGCGCCGCACCCCGGTTGACCACGTCACAGCATGGCAGAATGCCCTCTGGCAGGCGCGCGTCATACTGCCAGATTTCCTGACCAGTCTTCACGTCGATGGCGTAAAGCCGCGAATATGACCCGGTGATATACATGATGCCGTCATGGATCAGCGGCTGCGCTTCCTGACCGCGCTGCTTTTCGCCACCAAGGCTGAAGGCCCATGCAGGAACAAGGTTTGTCACGTTTTCCTTGTTCAGCGTGTCCAGCGGCGAATAGCGCTGAAGGTGACGGCCCATGCCATTGGTCACGATCTGGCTGACATCTGCTTGGTCGTTGGCCAGATCTTCTTCTGTCACATCGGCCTGAGCGGCACCCGCAACCATGAGGCCCGCAGCGACTGTGGCGATAAATCTGTTCATGTGTGTCCTCCCTGGGAACAGTTTTATTCATGCGCGCGGCTGATCATCCGCCGCCGCTCTCTCTCCAAGTGCAGTTTATAGCCAAGCGGGAGGGGCGCGGTACTCGGCTAAGGTCGTACGACCAACAGGGCATTGACAGGGGCAACAATTTTGTTCATTAGAGCGTCGCTGCTTGACGCGTTAACCAAACTTCAGCACAGGTTAATGAAAAATTGTCAATTCAGTAGAGATGTGCTAAGTCTAGTAGGTATCTTGTTGTTTAAGGGTTATAGGAAGTTAAAATGACTTTTTCAAAATGGATTGCTGTCGCAATTTTCGCATCAACATTGGCAGCTCCGGCTACTGCGGCGACGGTTAGCGCTGTTCGCGGCGAAATCGTTCCCCCGCCAGTATCCGTCGAGAACGGGTATGTGTATAACTGGCGCGTTCAGGCGTTTGATGAGGCGCAGGACGTAAAGCTTACCAGCGACATTGGCGTGAATGGTGGTCGAACGATCGCTGCGGGCACAAAAGTCGATAGCCACATGATTTTTCTCAATGTGAAAAATGGTGTGTCGCAACGTCATTATGGGCTGACGGGGTCGCTTTATAACGATCCGGGGCCAGTCAGCTTTACCTTTGACGGTACAATTCTGGGCGTGATGGCAGATCTTAACGGTCTGCGAGAGGCGGCCTCGAACAGCCAGCTTGCATCATCCAGCACCCTCTATCCTGGGTCGTTTGAAGCGCGTGGGATGGAAGAAAATGACTGGCGCAACAAAAACAACGATTGGTTCACGTATTCTGGGAATACGATTTGGCTTGGCATGAACGTGTCTCAGCCGGGTGACTGGATTCGCGTCGTAACTGCGGCACCATCGCCCGTGCCTGTTCCTGCGGCGGGGTTGTTGCTTCCAATTGGTTTCGGTGCACTTGGTCTTATGCGGCGCCGGCGAAAGGCTGCACAAGCCGCAGTGTAAGCAGCACAACCTGATTGGGTCTTAAGGGTCCGGCCAGATAATGGCCGGACTTTTCGATTCTGCACCTGTTTCGTCTGGACATAAATCGTGTTGGCGCAGTCGGGAGGCCACCATGTTAAGCGAGACAGGCTGGTTTTCCTCGATAGCCCGTGATGCGTCTGCATTCAGAAAGCCGGGGCGTAGCGCCAGTTGTCGGCGTCCGGCGTCACCTCATCAAGGTCGTAATCGGCTATTTGCAGCCGTTTTGCGATGGCAAGCCCTTCCTGCGCCGCTTCGTCGACCAGACGGCGCCCCTCCGCCTCGTCCGGTGCAACGCCGTGGCCGCGCATCAGATCAAGCCCGTAGTTGAACTTGCCCACCGGATCGCCCGCCATAGCCGCGCGCCTGTCCCAGTCGGCAGCCGCATCCGGGTTATAATCGCCTCCCAAGCCGTTGTTTTCCATCTGGCTCATCCATGTCATAGCGCCCGTGTAACCGGCGGCAGCGCAGGCTTCGAACAACTTGCGGGCGGGGGCGTGACGGCCGGATTTGGTGATGTAATATCCGGTGGCGCAGGTCATCATATCGGTCTGACCCTTGTCGATGTTCGACATAACTTTGCCAAACCCCGAGTCCAGCGGATTAAGCGTGCCATGCTCATCCTCAACCGTGCGCGTCTGGGTCTCGGCAAAGGCCGGAAGGGTCGCAAAAACTGCGATGCAAAGAGTCTTTCGAAACATGGGAACTCCTTTCCTCTGATACCAAAGTACCATCCCTGACGCGGCAAAACACATGGGCTATGGTCGTAGATAGGGTCAGCTTTTGCGACGTGTCAGTCCGCGCGCGGGATCATACCCCCACAATGCGAACGCCATGAAGGCGCAGGTGGCGAAGATCGTCCAACCAAGGGCTGGCAGGTTCAACTGGCCATACAGCGCAAAACGGATCAGCTCTACCGCGTGGGTAAACGGGTTCACTGCACATATGTCGTGCAGCAATTCCGAAGATTCTGCCATCTTCCAAAGAGGATAGAGCGCGGAGCTGAGGAAAAACATCGGGAAGATCACGAAGTTCATCACACCGGCAAAGTTTTCCAGCTGTTTGATGAAACTCGACAGGGCGAGCCCGAGAGCGCCCAGCATAAGCCCGGCGATGGCCAGCGCGGGAATGACCGTCAAATATCCCAACGGAGCCGTCGTGACGCCAAAAGCGGCGGCGATGGCCAGAAACACCAGCGCTTGCAGGATGGAAATCGCGGTGGACCCGACAAGCTTGGCAAACAGCAGCCAGCCACGCGGCAAGGGAGCTGTCAAGAGGAGGCGCATTGATCCCATTTCACGGTCGTAAACAAGGCTAAGAGATCCCTGCATGCCATTGAAAAGAAGGATCATTCCGCAGAGACCGGGCACGATATAGGTCTCGTATGTAATGTAGGTTTGGTACGGCGGGATGATCGACAACCCCAATGCCGCGCGAAAACCAGCAGCGAAGACCACCAGCCATACCAACGGCCGTACGAGTGCTGCGACAAAGCGTTCGCGTTGATGCAGAAACCGCAATGCCTCGCGGCCGACGATGGCGCGGAGCGACGTAAGATAGGGGTGGATCACCATGCATCCCCCAAAAGTTTTGTGTATTCTATTGATGTCAATATATTATAAGCTATTGATAATGCGATAGGTGAATTGCGCAAAGTCATGCAGGCTTTGCCGTCAATGTCAGGAAATGCTGTTGCAAAGAGGCGTCTCCGCGCAATGTCCCGGCATGGCCGTCCTGCATGATGCGGCCCTGATGCAGGATTACCAACCGGTCCGTATCGCGCACCTCGTCGGTCAGATGGGTGGCCCATAGCACGGTGATCCCGTCCGTCGCCGCCAGATCGTGGACATGGGTCGTGATTGCCTCGCGGGTGGCGGCGTCCAAGCCAACCGTGGCCTCGTCCAGCAACAACACATCGGGCTGATGAATCAACGCACGGGCGATTTCGGTGCGCCGGCGATGCCCGCCGTTGAGGCTGCGGGCCTTTTCCGACGCACGGTCACGGATTGCCAGCCGGTCCAGGCTTGCGTCAATGCGGTTGGAGGCGTCGCGACCCGAAAGCCCGTGCAGGGCCGCAAAATAGGTAAGGTTTTGTCGGATCGTCAGATCCAGATCCAGAGTTTGGGCCTGAAACACAACACCCATCCGCGCCAAGGCACGGCGGGGCACCGTTGTCATGTCGTGACCAGCTATTGCGATCTGCCCGGACGCTGTTGTGAAAAGCCGCGTCAACAATGCGAAAAGTGTGGATTTTCCTGCACCATTTGGCCCCAGAAGCGCACAGAATGCGCCCGGTTCGACGGTGAAAGTGACATCGTCCAACGCTTTGCGCGCACCGTAGTTGTAGCTGAGGTTCTGGACGGAAAGGCCGGGCGTCATGCTGTGTCCACAGTGGTTCAATAGGTTCGGGCGATGCCCCTTGCCTTCAAGTCATAGCGCGCAAGTGTGAACGCGACAAACCCGACTTCTGTCTTGGCACCTGAGTCTTCTTCATGCGCAGGCACCGTGTTGTCATTCTTATTGATTAAAAACTGGCGGTGCTCAGTTCGTCGGGCGGAATGCGGCCCCCCAAGGAAAGCGACCGACCTTGATGGATTTTACCGGCTTGCGGCTGGCAACATCGATCACGGTGACGTCGCCAGAGATGCCGTTGGTGGTGAACAGCTGCGAATGATCGCGGTTGAACGCCATATGCCAGACACGGCGGCCGACAAGGATATACTCTTCGACCTCATAGCTGGCCATATTGACCACTGCGACATGATTTGCCGGACCGAGCGCCACAAAGGCGATGGCGTCATCGGGGGTGAATTCGAACCCGACGGGCTGGATGCGGTCCGGGTGGATGTTGGGCAGATCGAAGGTGATCTTCGCCTTTTCCGTCTGGGTGGCACCGTCGAACACTGTCACTGTCCCACCGATTTCGGAACTCACCCAAAGCTCTGCCCCGTCGGATGTAAACTCGGCATGGCGAGGGCGCGAATCGACCAGAGTGTTGGCAAAGATCTTCTGGGTTTCCGTGTCGATCCAATGCGCCATGTTGGTGGTTTCCGAGGTGGTAATGGCGATCTTGCCGTCGGGTGAGACGGCCATGCCCTCGGGCTCGATCCCGACGCTGATCTGGGCCACGACGGTTCGGGTTTCCACATCCACAACGGTCGAGATCGCATCATCTTCGTTGGCAATGTAAAGATGTCGGTTGTCTGGGTGCAGCGCAAACTGTTCGGGATCTTCGCCGGACGGAAGCTCGTGCAAAACTTCGCCGGTGTCGGGGTCCATGACCTGTACCGTGTCGCTGTCGCTGGCGCAGATATAGACGACCTTGTGATCATGGCTGAAGATGATCCCGCGGGGCCGTGCGCCCGTGGGAATGGTGCGGGTCACTTCCAGCGTTTGCGTGTCGATGACGCTGATCGTGTCGTCGCGTTCATTGGTGATCCACATCTCGTCCGCGAAGGCGGCGGGGGCGGACAGGACCAGTAGGGCAAGGGTGGTACGGATCATCAGATTGGCTTTCGTGTATCAGGTGAATTGGAACGCCGCATCAAAGCGCGGCGCTGCGATTACTGAAAGCGCGTGCAGCCGCTTTCGGGGGCATCAAGGCCCAGCGTGTCAAGTTCAGTACGCGGGTGCAGGAAACCGTCCAGCGGGGCGAGGGCAGCCTGTGCATGGGCATGGACCAGCGGAATGGGCTGCCGCAACTGCCCGTTCCAGGTGCGGAAGGTCAGCGGGCGCCCCTTGAACCCGGCCAGTTCAAAAGCATCCGACAGCATATAGGCGCGCAAGGCTGCGGGATCATCGGTGCCGGTGCGGCTCACGGCCTCGCCTATCGCGCGAAACGCCGCCCATGCAGCATAGTCGAGCGGGCGCATCGGGCGGTTGGCCAGATCCTCGAAGCGCGATTGCAACTGCGCAGCGCCCCATTGTTCCACGACCCGGTCCCACGCGACGGGACGCAGCCCTTCAGAACCTGCAACCGGGCGCGGCTCCCAAGTGTTGTAGGGGATGTAGCGGGCGAAATCGCCGATCTCGTCGGCAAGCAGCAGGACATCGTGGCGGCCAAGGTCCTGGGTGAACAGCGGCATTTCCTGTGTGGCGTTGCGGCGCATGTCGGCGTCAAAGGCCCATTCTTTCGTGGCACCGATCTTCAGGCCGAATTTGCTGGCAGAACCGGTCAGCGCATCGGCAAAGGCCAGATCCTCGGCATGTGTGCCGTGGATCAGCGCCAACCCGGTCCAGCGCCGCGACAGCAGAAACTGCATCAGCGCATCGGTGCGCATGTCAAGCGACGGGCCGGTATGAAACAGGTTGGGGCGGCACTCCTGACTGCGCAATTTGCGGTCAGGTGCCGAGGCGTTGAAAAGCAGTGCCTCGCTGGCTTCCGGCAGGTCAGCGACGCTCAGCAACGTGTCGGCGGGCGCGTCGAGGATCACAAAGGGGGTGGCGGCAAGTGCCGCGCGCATGGCATCGGCGAAATCACCGCCTTCCGGCACTTCTGTGATTTCCAGCCTATAGGTCTGGCCCAGAAACTGCCCAGTGGTCTGATTGTCCGCCAAGGCAAGCGATGCCCCATCAATGCCCAAGCGTTCCGGGCGTGGGTCGAGATTGGACAGGGTAGGTGGCTGCGGTACGATCTGGCGCAGGTAATGCACGGGAATCGTCAGCTCTGCCCAAGCGGGCAAGGCGGACAGCATCAATGCCGCGATGGCTGCGCGAAGACGCATGTCACAGATCCTCCTCCTGGTGTGTCGTGATCTGACGGTAGGTGGTTGCAGCGGCACAGCGCCATGCGACCTTGGTCTGATTTCGGGCGGTTCGGCGACGAAAGTCCAATATCGCCGCGTCGGAACCTGCGCTTAGAAACGGGGAGGACAGACGCGAACAGGCCCGCAATCGCGGGGGAGGAGAGATCGAATGACATATTTCAAAACGACACCCATTCTTGCCGCGCTGGCAGCGCTTGGCCTTGGCGGTCACGCGCTTGCGCATGGCGATGTGGCCCCTCAGGCGGTCGACACGACCGGCCTGCCGACGGTTGAGGGGGACTGGCTGACCGAAAACCCCTATCGCGCCGAGGCCGCAGGCGAAGAGGTCTGGACCAAGGCAATCGAGATCGGATCCTCCGGGTACAACCAGAACTGCGCGCGGTGTCACGGGCTGGAGGTGATCTCGGGCGGGCTGGCACCGGATCTGCGCTTTCTTGAGGCCGAGGAATATGGCGACGAGTGGTATGTCGAGCGGTTCCGCGAAGGCTATACGCAGAACGGTACCACGAAGATGCCGGCCTTTGGCGAATTGCTGGGGCAGGAAGCCGCATGGGCGATCCGCACCTATATCGAAACGCGGCCCGACGATGCCGCCATGGATGCGGCTTCGGACGATCTCAAGGCGATCCGGGACCAATTGACCGGCTGGGCAAGCGATCCGTCGGATGCCGATCCGGATACGGCGATCGCGCAATTGCAGGAAATCGCCTCGGGGATCGAAACCATGTCCGGCGCGCCCGTCGCTGACAGCGTGGCGTTTCGTGCGGCAAAGCAAATCGACGGCACCGAAGCCTCCTATACCAAGGCGGCGGAGACATTGACGATCGGTCTTTCGGCCGCGCATTGACGTGCTGAAAGCCAGCCGGGCGCCCGACGGTTTGCGGCGCCCGCATTGCCTTTGCATTGGATCATGCCGCGTGGCATGGTTGCATCGGATGGGGGATTTCCAAATTGCGTGACGGCTTGGTTGCAAAGGCAAGATCGGGGGCGAAGACGCTCGTGACACTTGCGGCGCTTTGTCTGGCCGCGGGTGCGGCCAGTGCCGCTGATCCCTGTGCGGATTACATCCCGCAGCCGAAACCGCAAAACACCTCTCGGGACATTGTGGGCCGCGATATGGACCAGCTGATAGAGCAGGGGCATATGCTGTTCGCCGTCTATGAGGACAACCCGCCCTATAGCTGGGAAGAGGGCGGCAAGCCGCGCGGCGTTGATGTGGAGATCGCCCGTCTGATTGCGGATGATCTGGGCATCGAGGCGCGCTTCAACTTTGTCGCGGCGGGCGAGAACCTTCAGGCCGATCTGCGCAACAACATCTGGAAGGGCGGCATTGTCAGTGGCCGGATTTCCAACGTGATGATGCGCGTGCCATATGACAGCGCGTTCAAGTGCCGGGTAGAGCAGGTGACGTTTATCGGGCAATATGCGGGCGAAAGCATCGCCATCGCCTATGACAAGGCGAAATACCCCGATGGTGGTCCGCTGCCCGCCTATTTTCGGTTCGACACGGTCGCGGTTGAAAATGACTCGATCGCGGATTTCTACCTGTCCGGCTTTGCGGGCGGGCAACTGGCGCAGGGCGTGCGGCGGTATCCGACCATGGCCGCCGCGATGCAGGCATTGGCCGAGGGCGAGGTCATGGCGGCAATGGGGCCGCTGGGGCAACTGGAATTCGAGCGCACGGATGCGATTGCCATTCACCAACCCCCGCTGCCGGGCTTCGCCGTGTCGCGCTGGACGCTTGGAGTTGGCCTGCATTTCGCCTATCGCCCACTTGGCTACGCCGCCGATGATGCCATCCGCTATGCGCTGGAAGACGGCCGGATCGCGGACATCTACGCCTCCTACGGGCTTAGCTTTCAGCCACCTGAAAGATAGCTCTACGCCAATGGTCTAATATGCCCCGCTTCGGTCCTTGGCCTAGGCTGGGCGCAGCAAGAGGAAACCCTGATTATGAAACTCAGCGATTCACGAGATATTGCCGCCCCGCCAGAGGTTGTCTGGGCCGCATTGCTGGATGCCGAAGTGCTCAAGGAATGCGTTCCCGGCTGTCAGGAAATGACCGGCAGTCCGGAAGAGGGGTTCGAGGCGGTCGTGGTTCAGAAGGTCGGCCCGGTCAAGGCGACGTTCAAGGGCCAGGTCACGATGTCAGAGATGAATGAGCCCACCAGCCTGACGCTGAGCGGCGAAGGCAAGGGCGGTGCTGCTGGCTTTGCCAAGGGCGGGGCCGATGTGACACTGACGCCATCGGATGTGGGCACCACGCTCAGCTATGATGTCGAGGCGAAGGTCGGCGGCAAGTTGGCACAGTTGGGCAGCCGGATCATCGACGGGTTTGCCAAGAAGATGGCCGATCAGTTTTTCACCCGTTTTCAGGAAGTTGTTGAAGGGGCGGACAAGGCTGGCGAAGATGGTGCAGAGGACGGCGGCGAATCTGCTGCGGCCGGAGAAAAGAAAGGGTGGTTCAAACGGTTCGTTTCCTGATCCGTGCCACGCATCTGAATTGAACAATATGACGGGAGGAATTTGATGGCGAAGGTAGAGATGACGGTGAACGGCAAGTCCGTTTCCGGAGAGGTCGAAGGCCGCACGCTGCTGGTTGAGTTTATTCGCGGAAAGCTGGAACTGACGGGAACGCATGTGGGCTGCGACACCAGCCAGTGCGGCGCATGTCTGGTGCATGTCAACGGGCAGGCGGTCAAGTCCTGCACGATGTTCGCAGCCGAGGCCGAGGGCGCCGAGGTCACCACGATCGAAGGCATCACTGGCAAGGACGGGTCGCTTACGGCTGTGCAACAGGCGTTTCAGGATTACCACGGGCTTCAGTGCGGTTTCTGCACGCCGGGTATGGTGATGTCGGCCACCGCGCTGCTGAAGGACAACCCCAAGCCCAGCGAAGCCGAGATACGCGAATATCTCAAAGGCAATATCTGCCGCTGCACGGGCTACCACAACATCGTCAAGGCGATCATGGCCGCATCCGGACAGGATGTGGGTGCTATCGCCGCCGAGTGATCATTGCGGCGGCGGGCCACGGCCCCGCCACCCGCGCTACATTGCAGGCAGGGTTTAACCCGGCCATCCCCAGGGAGGATAAAGAACATGCCGAAAGATCATGGCATCGGAGCCAGCAGCAAGCGCCGCGAAGACGTGCGCTTTCTGACAGGTACCGGAAATTATACCGATGATATCAATGCGCGCGGTCAGGCCTATGTGCATTTCCTGCGCTCTGACGTGGCACATGGCCGGATCACCAATATTGATACCACTGCCGCTTCGGAAATGCCGGGCGTGGTGCGCATCTTTACCGGTGCGGATTTCGAAGGGATCGGCAGCATTCCCTGCGGTTGGCAGGTGACGGACCGCTTTGGCGAGGTCATGCATGAGCCGCCGCACCCGGTTCTGGCACAGGGCAAGGTCCGCCATGTTGGTGATCCAATTGCCGCGATCGTTGCGGACACACTGGCAGAGGCCCGCGATGCGGCGGAAGCCATTGAACTCGACATCGAAGAACTGCCCGCCGTCGTGAACATGAAGGACGCGCTGAAGGACGACGCGCCCAAAGTGCATGACGATCTGCCCGGCAACCTTTGCTACGACTGGGGCTTCGTCGAGGAAAACCGCGAGGCCGTGGACAAGGCGATCAAGGAAGCCGCCCATGTCACCACGCTGGAACTGGTCAACAACCGGCTTATCGCCAATCCGATGGAACCGCGCGTCGCCTTGGGCGAATACAACCGCGCCAATGACGAAAGCACGCTGTATACCACCAGCCAGAACCCGCATGTGATCCGGCTGCTGATGGGCGCGTTCGTGCTTGGTATTCCCGAACACAAGTTGCGTGTCGTCGCGCCCGATGTCGGCGGCGGTTTCGGCACCAAGATTTTCCACTACGCGGAGGAGGCATTCTGCACCTTCGCGGCCCGGCAACTGGCCCGGCCGGTCAAGTGGACGTCCACTCGGTCAGAAGCGTTCATGTCAGACGCACATGGCCGCGACCACGTCACCAAGATCGAACTGGCGCTGGACAAGGACAACAACTTCGTCGCCCTGCGCACCGATACGCTTGCGAATATGGGTGCCTACCTGTCGACCTTCGCGCCCTCGGTTCCGACATGGCTGCACGGCACGCTGATGGCGGGCAACTACAAGACGCCGCTGATCTATGTGAACGTCAAGGCCGTGTTCACCAACACCGTTCCGGTGGACGCCTATCGCGGCGCTGGCCGCCCCGAGGCGACCTATCAGCTGGAGCGGGTCGTGGACAAGGCGGCACGCGAATTGGGTGTCGATCCGATTGCGCTGCGCCGCCAGAACTTCATCACCGAATTTCCCTATCAAACCCCTGTCGCTGTGGAATATGACACCGGCGACTATCCCGCGACGATGGACAAGCTGGAAGAGATTGCCGACATCGCGGGCTTTGCCGCGCGGCGCAAGGAAAGCGAAGCCAAGGGACGTCTGCGCGGTCTGGGTGTGAACTGCTATATCGAGGCTTGCGGCATCGCGCCGTCGAACCTTGTTGGCCAACTGGGCGCGCGCGCGGGCCTGTACGAAAGTGCAACCGTTCGCGTGAATGCCACCGGTTCGATCTCTGTAATGACCGGCAGCCACAGCCACGGGCAGGGGCATGAAACTGCGTTCCCGCAGGTCGTGGCAGAGATGCTGGGCATTCCCGAAGATCAGATCGACATCGTGCACGGCGACACGGCGCGCGTGCCGATGGGCATGGGCACCTACGGATCGCGCTCGCTTGCAGTCGGCGGGTCGGCCATGGTCCGTGCGACCGAGAAGATCATCAACAAGGCCAAGAAGATCGCCTCGCATCTGATGGAAGCTTCCGAGGCGGATATCGAGCTGAAAGACGGTCAGTTCACCGTTGCGGGTACTGACAAATCCGTTGCTTGGGGCGATGTTACGCTGGCCGCCTATGTGCCGCACAACTACCCGCTGGAAGACATCGAGCCCGGTTTGGAAGAGACGGCGTTCTATGATCCGTCGAACTTCACCTACCCCTCGGGCGCCTATGCCTGCGAGGTCGAACTGGATCCGGAAACCGGCCGCGTGACGATTGAGCGCTTCTCGGCGGCGGATGACTTCGGCAATATCATCAACCCGATGATCGTCTCCGGTCAGGTGCATGGCGGGATTGCCCAGGGTGTCGGGCAGGCCCTGATGGAAGGCTGCGTCTATGATGAGAACGGCCAGCTTCTCAGCGCGTCCTATATGGATTACGCGATGCCGCGCGCCGATGACGTGCCGTTCTACAGCGTCGATCACTCCTGCGTCACACCCTGCACCCACAATCCGCTGGGCGTGAAGGGCTGTGGCGAGGCCGGGGCCATCGGGTCGCCGCCTGCGGTGATCAACGCCGTGGTGGACGCGATGCAATCGGGCGGGCATGATGTGACCCATATCGACATGCCGGCATCGCCTTCGCGCGTCTGGGCAGCGATGAACGGCTGACGCAAAAGGATGGAAAGCGGGGGCGCTGCCCCCGTCGCCTTGCGGCGGCATTCCAGAGGTATATTTGAATCACAGAAGCAAGAGACCGGCGCGCCGGGACATGTTTCGGGAGAGGAAGAGACAATGTACAATTTCGACGTTGTAACACCAAAGACAGTGGCCGACGCGGTCGCGGCACTTGGTGAAGAAGACGCGCAGGCACTGGGGGGCGGTCAAACGCTGATCCCGACGCTGAAACAGCGGCTTGCCAGCCCGTCCAAGCTGGTCAGCCTGACCGGTATTGACGAAATCAAGGGCATCCGCACCGACGAGAGCGGCACCTTGTGCATCGGTGGGGGCACCACGCACGGGACCATCGCGGGCGAGGGCTCGGCCTATCCGGCGCTGGCTGCCCTGGCAGGAAATATCGGCGATCCGGCGGTGCGCAACCGTGGCACGATTGGTGGATCGCTGGCCAATAACGACCCGTCAGCCTGCTACCCGGCAGCGGTTTTGGCCTCTGGTGCGACCATCGTCACGAACACCCGTGAGATCGCCGCGGATGACTATTTCCAGGGCATGTTCACCACCGCGCTGGAAGAAGCCGAGATCATCACCGAAGTCCGCTTTCCGGTGCCTGAGAAGGCGTATTACCAGAAATTCGAGCAGCCTGCCTCGCGGTTTTCGCTGGTGGGTGTCTTCGTTGCCAAATATGCCGACGGTGTTCGGGTTGCGGTGACAGGCGCGTCGAATGACGGTGTGTTCCGCTGGACAGAGGCGGAAACCGCGTTGTCGTCGAATTTCTCCGCAGATGCCTTGGACGGGTTGGCGGCGTCGGCTGACGACATGATCGCGGACATGCATGGCAGCGCGGCATACCGAGCGCATCTGATTGGTGTGCTGACCAAACGCGCGGTTGCCGCCGCTGGCTGAGCGCCAAGATCGCATTGGAGAGGGGCTCCCGGTTTTCTGGCCGGGGGTCTTTTTTGTGGGCATCGGAATTTGAGTATTTTTGCCAAGAAGAAGCTGGGGGCGGGCTTTCCGCTCGGGCCGGTCGTGTGTGTGTCACAATGTGAGAAGGTCGCCTGAATCGTCCAAGGCGGTGATGCGGGTCAGCTTTGCAGAGCGTTTTAGAGTGCCGAGTTGGTCGCGCGTCATGAATACGGCGGCGGTCGACAGCGCATCGGCCCGTGTTGCGCTGTGATCCTCGACGCTGATTGTCGACCAGAGGGCGGGGCGACCGTCCGGCGACAGAATGTGGCTGCCGGTCGCCAAGAGCATGGCGCCGGGGCTGGATGTGGCGATGGCCGTCCCGTGGAGGGCGCGTGTGGCGACCGGCCCATGCGCGGGGTCAGAGATTGCCAGACGCCAAGGGCCACCAAGCGCGGCAAATTCGCCGATATTGATAAGGGCCTGGGTGGCCCCCCGTTTTGCAAGGCCTGTGCGGATCAAATCGGTGGCGAAGCCTTGGGCGATGCCGTTGAAGGTCAGCATCTGACCGGGGGCGAGGCGCAGACGGTTGCCGGTCTTTGTCACGCGATCCCAGCCGACAAGCGCGCGGGCCGGACCAAGATCGAGGCCCTGGGCGTCGGCCTGCCAAAGTGGCTGTATTGTCGGATCGAACAGCGTGTTCGAGAGGCGATGCGCGTCGTCGCACTGCGCGACCAATTGTTGGAACGCTGGGGGCATGTCAAGCCAGCCGCGCGCGTTCAGGAGGCTCAGCGCCGAGCTGGGGCGGTAGAGGCTGAACAGCGCCTCGATCTTTTCAAGAGAGGCCGGGATCTCTGCCAGGGCGGGACCTGTCAATGCCGATGGACCGTGCAAGGTGACCGAGACCTCGGCCCCCAGGGCGCGGCCCTGCCAGCTTGACGCTTTTGCAAGGCCGGGCGCACAGGCGAAGGCCGCCGAGAGGGTGAGGAATCGGCGGCGTTTCATTGGGCGGGCACCTCGTTGGGATGGCCTGTCGCGCGTGGTTTGCGGGTGGCTGAGCGCCCCTTGAGGATCAGGGGCACACATTGCGCGGGGTCATCGTGGATCGTGACGCAATCAAGGCATTGGAAACACTCGGAGTAAGCGATCTCTCCTTGTTTCGAGATGGCACCGTAGGCACATTTGACGCGGCACAATTGACAGGGTGATCCGCATTCGACGCGGCGCGGGATCCAGCGGCGCATGCGCAACGCCCCGCCGAGGGCCATGAGCGCGCCCAATGGGCAGACATAGCGGCAAAAGCCCTTGAACAAGATCATGCCGAGGAACAGCCAGAACAAGGCATAGCCCGCATAGTACCATTCGCGGATAAAGAATGTGGTGATGGCGGTCTTGAACGGCTCGACCTCGACCGCCTTGTCGAGTGCTGAGGGCAGCAGCAGCGTCACGCCGATCAGCGCCAGAAGGACAAGGTATTTCAGGCCTTTGAGGGGGCGGTCCAGCCAGTCCGGCACATCATATTGCGGCAGGCGCAACAAGCGACCGATGTGATGCGCAAATTCCTGCAACGCGCCGAACGGACAGAGCCAGCCGCAGAACAGCCCGCGCCCCCACAGGAAAAATCCCAGTATGGCCGCGCCCCAGATCACCAGCGAAAACGGATCGTAGAGGAGAAACCCAAGACTGCCACCGTCGATGACGCTGCGCAATGTGCCAAGCGGGGTTACGATGGACAGTTGCCCCTGTCCCCACCAGCCGATGAAGCCAAGCACAACCGCCAGAATGCTCAACCGGATCGGTGTGTAGTGGCGCAGCGCTGCGAACGCGCTTTGGCGGAAGGCCAGGACGCCAAGAAGCACGGCAAGAAAGACGGACAGAAGGATCAGGTCGGATTGGCGGTTGTGGATCGCCTCGCGCCAGGGGGCCAGACGCGTGACGGCACCGGGGCGGTCGTAGAAGCGCGGGTCGGTGACATGGGTCGTGTCCAGTGAGACCGATCCCATTTCGGGCTGAAAGAAACCATGTTCGCGCACCGCCTGCACCTTCAGCACCCAGTCCTGCGTGGGATCGAACCCAAGTCTTCGGTCCGTCCGCAAGATCATCGCGACACCGTCCTGAAGCGCGTCCGGAACCTGATCCGACAGGCTGACCAAAAGATCGGCGTCGCGCATCGCCACCGGAAAACCGCCCTGTTCGGCACCGATCCGGTCCGGCGCGGTGTTGCGCACGAAATCGTCCGAGACCAGCCCGTGGCGCGCGGTCTCGATCAGGAGGATGGGTTCGTCATCGGGCGAGATCGCCATGAAGTCCTGCAAGTCCCGAAAACTGTCCTGGGCCAGCAAGGCGCGGGCGATGGAGGGCGGTCCCAGATCGGCAATCCACAGGTCCAAATAGGCGTCGTTCGGGGCATCCTGCGCCTCGGGGTCGTCATCTTCCCAAAGCGTGTCTGCAAATGCCGCGTCAACTTCGGCATTCGTGACGTGAAAATTCTGTATCAGCCCTTGGTCAAACAGATCCTTCCAGCTCAGATCCTCGGAATAGTCGGGGTCGGGAAAGGCGGGCGGGCCGGAACTGATGCCTTGCATCTTTTCGCGCGCCACCTGAAGCGTGGCGGCCAGCAGGCTTTCATGGGCGATGCGAACCGACGCGGTTGCCTTGGTCACGCCGTCGAGATAGACCAACTGGCCACCGCCGCCGCCCGCGCCATAGGGGGTGCCGACGACCAGAGCCTCGGATATCGAATGGCCACGATATTGCTCGAAGAACTGGTGGAACGGGGCCTCGCCCAGACCGCTGACAAAGATCGGTTCGTTATGCGAGATCAGCCGCACATCGACAAACCTCCCGTCAAGGTCCAGCACCACCAGCATGTTGATCGGTGCGCCGGAAAAGCCGGGCAGGGGTGCCATGGGCTGTGTCTCGAACACATAGCCCGCATCCGCACCGCCAGAGTTCAGCAATTGCCAGACGCCCTTGTCGTTCAGCTGTTCGCCAAGTGACATGGGCGGCACGATCATTTCAGCGATTGTGTCGCGGGGCAGGGGGTCGGCGGCCGAAGGCAGGGCCAGACTGACCCAGAGACAAACTGCCAAGAACGTGCGGATCACTCCCATAACCCGAAACCTAAAGGGTGCGGGCAGGGCACCCAATTCGACCAAGGTCTAGAGGGCGGGCCCGCCGGGCGGTTTGCTGTCCTTGTGCGTCACTTCCGGTTTGAGCGTCGTGTATTGTCGCGCCGCGACGAGCCCGGCATTCAAAACAGGGCTCAGCCGTTCAGATAGGCGCGCAAGGCAGCCTCTGTTCCCTCGTCATGGAGAAGTCGCAGCCAGCGTGCGAAACGATCGGTAAAGCGGGCGTTTTCGCCAAGATCGCCATAGAGGTCACGCTGTTCCAGCCAGGCCTGCGGGTTGTCCCGCGCGTCCAGTGCAGCTGCGTTCAGCTTGTCCCAGAGCGGATCGTTGGGCGCTATCGTGCTGCCATCCTCGCGCGTGCCGGTACACATCCGCGCCCAAAGCGCCTCTGTCAGGGCCAGCCCCTCAATCGGGCTGTCTGTGGCCAGCGCATCGCGCAGCGTCGGCAGAATAAAGCCGGTATGACGGGACGACCCGTCAAAGGCCACGCGGCGGACGGTATCCACAATCTCGGGGTTGGAAAAACGGTTGCTGATCAGGTCAACGTAGGCGGTGGGTGTCATGCCGGGAACGGGTTGCACCTGTGGCACGATCTCTTCGCGCGCAACTTTGCGGAAGAACGCACCGATCAAAGGGTGTGCCATGCAGCCAGAGATGAACTCGACCGACAGGATTTCACCAGGGTTGGAGATCACCTGATGCCCGCCATTGAGGATGCGGATCTTCATCGCCTCATAGGCATGCACGTCATCGGTAAAGGTGGCACCGGCCTTGTCCCAGTCGGGACGGCCCGCGCAGAACGCATCGTCGATGACCCATTGACGAAAGTTCTCGTGGGTGACGGGGGCTGCGTCGTCGATGCCGAACTCCCTGACCAGCGCCAATTCGTTTGGGCCGGTGGCGGGGACGATGCAATCGACCATGGAGTCGGGAAATGTGCAATTTGCATCAATCCAGGCCGCCAGATCCGGATCCGAAAGACGCGCAAGCGACACCACTGTCTGACGTAGGATCGCGCCGTTGCCTTGCAGGTTGTCGCAGCTTTGGCCGGTAAACGGCCCGATGCCAGTGTCGCGCCGCAGTTTCAGCGCGGCGATCATCGCGCCAAAGGCCGTGCGCGGCGTGTCGGGGTTGGCAGCGTCGTGTTGGATGTCGGGGTGACTGGCGTCAAACCCTTTGGTTGCCGGGTCGATATAGTACCCACCTTCGGTCACGGTCAGGGCGACGATGCGGATGGCGGGATCGGTCATCCGCGCGATCAGGGGGCCATTACCATCTTCGACAGGCACGAAATCGATCATCGACCCCACGACTTCGGCAGAGCGTCCCTTGGGGTCAAGCTCTATCAGCGTGGACATGTAATCCTGCGCGGCCAGCCGTTTGCGCTGCGCCTCGTCACCGGCGCGCACGCCTGCGCCGATGATGGCCCAGTCCTGCGCCAGACCCTGTTGCATCAGGCGGTGCAGATACCAGGCCTGATGGCCACGGTGGAAATTGCCAAGCCCGATATGCACGATCCCCGGCGTCAATGCGCTGCGGTCATAGGTCGGGCGCAAGACGCTTTCCGGCAGGTTCTTGAGGGTATCGTTGGACAGTTTCATATCAGCTCATCCATTGTCCGCCGTCGACGTTATACGTCTGCGACACGATGTAATCGGAGTCGGCGGAGGCGAGAAAGACCGCCATCCCGGTGAGGTCGGCAGGCACGGCAAAGCGGCCCGCAGGGACGCTGGCGGCGACCTCGGCCTTTTTCTGGCCGGGCTTCTTGCCTTCGAGCTTTGCAAACATCGCGTCCACATGTTCCCAATGATCACCGTCAACCACACCGGGCGCTATGGCATTCACGTTGATGCCGTGCCTGATCAGGTTCAGCCCAGCAGATTGCGTCATCGAGATCACCGCCGCCTTGGTCGAGCAATAGACCAGCACCAGCGGTTCGCCCCGGCGTCCGGCCTGGCTGGCCATGTTGATGATCTTGCCGCCATGGCCCTGCTTGATCATCTGGCGTGCCGCCGCCTGCATGGTGAACAACGTGCCCGCGACATTCACCGCATAGAGCTTGTCGTAACTCGCGCGGGTGATGTCCACGGTCTCTGCCGCGTCGAAAAGCGCGGCGTTGTTGATCGCGATGTCCAGCTTGCCCGCCTTCGCGACAACCGTTTCGATGGCGGTGTCGATGCTGTCCTGACTAGTGACATCCAGTTGCACGGCATAGGCGGCCGCGCCGATCTGGTTCGCGGCCTTGGTGGCCGCGTCCAGATTGATGTCCGCGATGGCGACGGTTGCGCCCTCGCGGACATAGGCTTCGGCAAAGCCCAGCCCGATACCGCGGGCAGAGCCGGTGATGAGGGCGGATTTTCCGTCTAGCCGTTTCATTGGATCCGCAACCCTTGCGCATCAAATCTGTGGATCTGCTCGGACTGCGGCGTCAGGTAGATCGTGTCGCCGTAATGCAGATCGACCTCGCCGCCGGCGCGCACTGTCAACGGCTCTGCAAAACCGTCGATATTGACGTGGAAGAACGTGTCGCTGCCCAGATGTTCGGACACGCCCACCGTTCCTTTCCACTCACCGCTTTGCGTGGACACTTCGAAATGCTCAGGCCGCACGCCGATCGTCGTGGCGTTGTGCTTGGCGGCTTCGGCCCCTTCCATCAGGTTCATCTTGGGGCTGCCGATAAAGCCCGCGACGAACTTGTTGCGCGGGTTGCGATACAGTTCCAGCGGCGAACCCACCTGTTCGATTACACCGGCCTGAAGCACAACGATCTTGTCAGCCATGGTCATCGCTTCGACCTGATCATGGGTCACATAGATCATCGTGGTATCAAGCTTCTTGTGCAGTTCAGAGATCTCCATCCGCATACCGACACGCAGGGCGGCGTCGAGGTTGGACAGCGGCTCGTCAAACAAGAATGCCGAAGGTTCACGCACAATGGCGCGGCCGATGGCGACCCGTTGGCGTTGGCCACCTGACAGTTGGCCGGGCCGACGGTCGAGGTAATCGGTCAGGTTCAACGCCTTGGCCGCAGCCGCGATACGCTTGTCTTGCTCTTCTTTTGGCATTCCCGCCATTTTCATCGGGAAGGCGATGTTCTTGCGAACCGACATGTGCGGATACAAGGCATAGCTTTGGAAGACCATGGCCAGCCCGCGTTTCGCGGGAGGCAGGCCGGTGGCATCCTTGCCGTCGATCTCGATGGTGCCAGAGGTCGTGTCCTCCAGCCCCGCGATCAGGCGGAGCAGGGTGGACTTGCCGCAGCCCGAAGGCCCGACAAACACCACGAACTCGCCATCGTTGATTTCAAGGTCCAGCGGCGGAATGACGGTCACGTCACCAAAGGATTTCTTGACCTGTTTTAGCTGAATGCGTCCCATTATTCTCTCCTCACTTCACAGCGCCGAAGGTCAAGCCCCGGACAAGTTGTTTCTGGCTGAACCAGCCAAGGATCAGGATCGGAGCGATGGCCATCGTGGAGGCGGCGCTCAGTTTTGCGTAAAACAGACCCTCGGGGCTGGAATAGCTGGCGATGAAGGCGGTCAACGGGGCGGCTTTTGCGGCCGTCAGGTTGAGCGTCCAGAACGCTTCGTTCCAGGCAAGGATGAAGTTCAGCAGCATCGTCGATGCGATCCCCGGCACGGCCATCGGTGTCAGGATGTGGATGATCTCTTCCTTCAGCGTGGCACCGTCCATCCGCGAGGCTTCCAGGATCTCGACCGGAATTTCGCGGAAATAGGTGTAAAGCATCCACACGATGATCGGCAGGTTGATCAGCATCATCACGATGACAAGGCCGGTGCGGGTATCAAGGATGCCCAGTTTGATGAAGATCAGGTAGATCGGGTAGAGAACGCCCACCGCCGGCAACATCTTGGTCGAGAGCATCCAGAGCAGGATGTCCTTGGTGCGTTTGGACGGAACGAAGGCCATGGACCAGGCGGCGGGAACCGCGATGATCAGACCAAGGATGGTCGATCCGCCTGCGATCACGACAGAGTTCCACAAGAAGCGCATGTAGTTGGAGCGTTCTTGCACAACGGTGTAGTTTTCCAGCGTCCAGTCAAAGAACAGGAAGACGGGCGGATCGCTGATGGCCTGCGCTTCGGTCTTGAAGCTGGTCAGGATGGTCCAGAGGATCGGAAAGAAGATCAGGATCCCGATGGACCACGCAATGGCGGTATTCAGCGCTTTGCGATTGTTTGTAACGGCACGTGCCATAATCTTGCTCCTCCCTAGTCCAGGTTTTTGCCGACGATGCGCATCAGGAAGATGGCAACGATATTGGCAAGAATGATGGCATAGACACCGCCCGCAGATCCCAGACCGATATTCTGGCTTTCCAGAACACGCTGGAAGATCAGGTAGGACAGGGTCCGGGTGCCGAAGGCGCCGCCGGTGGTCACGAAGATCTCTGCAAAGATCGACAGCAGAAAGATCGTCTGGATCAGAACCACGATCGTGATGGCCCGCGCCAGGTGCGGCAGGATCATGTAGATAAAGCGGCTGTGGAACGGCGCGCCATCCATCTCGGCCGCCTCCAGCTGTTCGCTGTCCAGCGACTGAACGGCGGTCAGCAGGATCAGCGTCGCGAAGGGCAGCCATTGCCAGCTGACAATCAGGATCAGCGATTGCATCGAAGCCTGACTGAGCCATTCAACCGGGGCTGCGCCGAAAAACTTCCAGATATGTGCAAAAAGCCCATTCACAGGGTCCATGAACATGTTTTTCCAGACAAGCGCGGAAACAGTTGGCATGACAAAGAAGGGGGCGATGACGAGGATGCGGACGACGCCCTGTCCCCACATCGGCTGATCAAGCAAAAGCGCCAGAATGACGCCCAACACGATGGTGATGAAAAGCACACCGCCGACGATGATCAGTGTCGTCTGAACGCTTGGCCAGAATGAGCTGGAATTGATGAAACGGACATAGTTGTCAAACCCGGCCCATCCCAGATCACCACCGCGTAGCGGCAGATAGTTCCGGAACGAAAACCATAAGGTCATGATCAAAGGCACCAGCATCCAGCCCAAAAGCAGGATGACGGCTGGTGCCAACATGAACCGTGCAGCGGATCGTGATTGTTGGGTCGCCATGGACACACCTCCCCCGTTGACGGAAAAACCGCCACAGATGATTGGTCAAAAATGAAAGCTGATCACTGGTGTCGGAGGGCCGCCGAACGGGCCGCCCTCCGGAACGATGACGCTTAGTAGCCGGCGGCTTCCATAGCGTCTGTTGTCAGGGCCTGCGCCTTTTCAAGCGCTTCATCGACGCTTTGCTGTCCTGCCAGAGCGGCCGAGAATTCCTGACCGACTTCGGTTGCGATGCCCGCGAATTCCGGGATGGCCGCAAACTGAACGCCGATATAGGGAACCGGATCTACTGTCGGGTTCTGAGGATCGGCCGACTGGATGCTTTCAAGCGTCATGGCCGCGAATGGAACGTCCTTGTAGTTCTCGTTCTCATAAAGCGACGTCCGCGCACCCGGAGGGACGTTGGCCCAGCCTTCGTTTGCTGCAACAAGCTCGATATACTCTTTCGAGGTTGCCCACTCTACGAACTCTTTCGCGGCGGCTTCCTTCTGGGTGCCGGCAGGGATGCCAAGCGCCCAGGCCCAAAGCCAGTTGGAGTTCTTGCCCAGGCCCGTGTTCGGTGCCAGCGCAAAGCCAACCTTGTCAGCAACAGTCGAATCGTCGGGGTTGGTCACGAAAGAGGCCGCAACTGTCGCGTCGATCCACATGCCGCACTTGCCCTGTTGGAACAGCGACAGGTTTTCGTTGAAACCGTTTGTCGATGCACCCGGAGGGCCCGCATCGTTCATCAGGTTGACGTAGAATTCCAGCGTTTCTTTCCAAGCAGGCTGATCGAACTGGGCTGTCCAGTTTTCGTCAAACCAACGAGCACCAAAAGCGTTCGATGTTGCTGTGAGGAACGCCATGTTCTCGCCCCAGCCGGCCTTGCCGCGCAGGCAGATGCCATAGATTTCGTTTTCCTTGTCCGTCATCTTGCGCGCGGCATCCGCCACAAATTCCCATGTTGGCGCATCGGGCATTTCCAGCCCGGCCTTTTCCATAAGGTCGGTGCGGTACATGATCATCGAGCTTTCGCCGTAGAAGGGCGCGGCATACAATGTGCCGTCAACGCTCAGACCGCCGCGCATGGCAGGCAGAATATCGTCGGCATCCCATTCCTCGGACATGTCGTCCATGGCAACGAGCCAGCCATTTCTGGCCCAGATCGGTGTTTCGTACATGCCGATCGTCATCACATCGAAAGCGCCACCCTTGGTGGAAATATCGGTGGTGACGCGCTGACGCAGAACGTTTTCTTCGAGCGTGACCCACTCGACCGTGTGTCCGGTCTTTTCGGTGAAGTCATCGGTTAAACCTTGCATGCGGATCATGTCACCGTTGTTGACGGTGGCGATGGTCAACTCTTCCGCGAAGGCAGCGGTCGATGCGACCGATACGAGCGCAGACGCAGCAAATAATGCGTTCTTCAATTTCATTCCGGATCCTCCCTAGATCTGTCTGGTGCAGTGGCACGAATTAACCGAGCGTCAAGCCTCGAGTCAACAAAAAACTTTACTCCCGTAAAGTTTTTTGGGCCAGGTACTCTCTTTATGCGGAGGTTCGTAAGACAAGTTTCCCGTCAAGTAGATTCTCAAATCTTGAATGCGTTTGCTTGCCCTCTTGAATCAAATCAAAAAGGATCTTGACGCTTTGATCGGCGATTGCAGAGTAATCCTGCGAGACGGTTGTCAGCGGAGGGCAAGTGTACCGAGACCAGGGATGGTCGTCATGCCCGGCAATCCGAAGCGCGCATTCAGGACCATGCCCGACCCGCAAGCCCTTTTGATAGGCGGCAGCCATCAATCCGATTGCCAGGCGGTCATTGCTGCACAAGACGGTGTTGGACGGCAAAGAGCGCTCTTCGATCAGGCGCATGCCGCCTTCGAAGCCGATCCTTTCGAAATCCCAGTTCGTCCCCTCGACCTTGATTACCTGAGGCGTCAGTCCGAGCCGCTCCATCGACTGGACATAGGCTTCGCGTCGCTTGTTGGCGTTCGGGTTCAGCGGTGGCATCTCGAAGAAACAGGGCGGCTCTCCGGTGCGGCACAGGTAGTCGACGATCAAGCCGATACTCTTGAAATTATCATTGCCTACAAAGGCTTCGCCAACGGCGACGTTGCTGTCAAAAACAACGGTCGGCACTTCATCTGCGAACCGTTTGACAGCTTCGAAATCTGATCTTCGGCCAAGGGGCGCAAGCAAAGCACCGGCAGGACGCAGGGATTGCATCGTTGCAAGAGCGTTGTTTTCAGCCTCTTGGTCACCATGCGCGCTGAACACCGTGGGCCAATAGCCCGCGTCAATGCAATGTCTTTCAAGCCGTCGCGCGACTTCGGCAAAAAACGGGTCCGCCAGGTAGGGAACCAGTATGCCGATGGTCTTGGTCAGCTTGCGGTTCTGATTGATCGCGAAAATGTTTGGCTTGTAATCATACGTCTTGAGCGCTGTTTCAATCTTTTGACGGGTGGTCTTTCGGACGCTTTCCGGATCGTTGAAATATTTCGACAGGGTCGGACGCGAAATGTTGCTGACCTTGGCGAGTTCGTCCATATTCTTGATCTTAGATCCGGTCACTGGGTTTGCCCTCATGTTATTCTGCGCCCTAGCCATCACTTGTATCGTGGAATTTCGAGAAACTTAACGCCAAACAGAAAACTTGACGCCCGTAAATACATGACACTAGGTCCGTAGCGTGTCATCAGTCAAGAAAGATTGTGAAATATCAACGAGCGGGCACCGAAGCGGTAGCGCGCGAAGCATCGGCATGCTGCCAGAGTGCCGTGCGATCAGCGTCTAGAATTTGTACGATTATTCGGCGTTGGCAGCGTCGTTGGTGATGATGCTCAGCGTAAAGGCCCGGAAAAACAACGCAAGCCCGCCGATTTTATCACAAAACGGGCAGGCTTGGTCCAGCAGGTCGAGGTTTGAAAGCCTGCCATGCTTTGCACGTTATTCAAGTCAACGGCGGCGCTTGGCAGGCATCATGTTGGATGTCAGAACTTGATTTTCGCAGGTTTGGCCGCCTCAACGCCATCGGCGAAAATACTGCCATCAAACAGGAATATGCTGACTTCGTTGATCAGGTCATTGTCATCCGCAGATCCGAAGACGATGCGCGAGAAATGTCCGCAGCTTTTGGCGAGGCTGGCCAGAGATGCGTTGTCGCCGGACATGATGCGTGCCGTCAGTTCGGCCTTGCCGCCCGAGGTCAGGTTCGCAAGAGACATGCAATCCGACGAACCGACCATCTGGTTGGGGGCGTCCAGAAGGGCTGCATAGCGATCGGCCATCATCTCGCGCAGGCTGTCCTGCGGCATCGGTTGGGTGAAAGTCAGATGACGGCTCATCGCGCCGACCTTGATCTCCCCGTCAGGCATTTCTTCGGATTTGACGGCGACCAGATCCTGCATGGCGTCGCTTCCCGCTGAGCAATGCGTGACGCCGCTGACCTCTTCACAATTCGTAAGGCCCTCGAAGGCCAACTGCTGTTTCGCTTCGCTCAAGCTGCTGCCGGTGCTGACGTCGAGGATGGAAAACCGCTCTGCTTCAGGGGCCGCGGCTGGTGCGGCAGCACCTTTGGGCATCTGAACGGTAGGTTTGAAGCCAACTGCCTGTGCGGCAGATGTAGCACCTGCTGCAACCGCGACTGCCGCGGTTTGCAGTGAGGGAAAGCTTGACTGAGCAGCCCCGAAAGTTGGCGCGACAGAACCTTCCGTCTTTGGCGTGGCTGCAGAAGCCGTAGAGATTGACGGGAACGCCGGCTGGGGCGCGGCAGCCTGTGTGGTTGCGGATTGCGGCGCGGCAGCCGAAGGCATTGTCGGAAAGGCACCACCTTGTGGTGTGGCAGCAGCCATCTGTCCCTGAGGCTGCGGTGCCTGCGGAAAGCCAGGTGCTGCGACCGCGGGCTGCTGCGTGCCGGTTCCCAGTGTCGGGAAGGCGTTATGCGGTGCGGCTGCCGGTTGACTGGTTGCCTGCGGCGCGGTGCCGGCGGGCATAGCCGGGAAGGCCGGGGACGCGCCTGCGGCCTGTTGGCCAAACGGCACTGCTGCGGGCGCGGGATAGCCCGTTTGCGGTTGGGATTGCTGGAAAGCGGTCTGTGGTTGCGGATAGGCTTGCGGCTGCTGGGCGGCCATCGCGTAACCCGCGCTTGGTCCGGCCGTCGCGATCAAAGGTTGGCTGGATCGTTGAATCAGAATGCCAGCTTCGGACGAGGTCAACTTGCCGGTCATCGGTGCGCCGAGACTCGCCTGAAAGCTGGAAACCGCATTCCGTGTCATTTTTCCATACAAGCCATCCGGGGTGCCCGCGTTGTATCCCAGCGCGTTGAGCCGGGTTTGATAATCGCGCACTTCGGTGCGGGTGGTCGCAAAGGTCGCGATGGTAGAGCGGGGGCCAGAGCTACTTTTTTTGGTCACGGTCTTTTTCTTATAGACCGTTCTGGGAGCGGATTTCCGCTGATTTTTGTTGGCATGGTTGATGATCGCCGCCCCCACGCCACCGACGATAACGCCTTTCAGAAAGTCATTTCCGGCCGAAGCCCGTTCCGGCGCGGTCACAAGACCTGCGGAAACAAGTGCAAGAACGGCAGCCGAAGCGATGGGTTTGCGTGATGAAAAATGCATTGGGTCTATCCTTTCTACAACGGAATTGTCTGGCAGAACAATTCTTTCTATTCAGTGTTTTGAGGCTCCTGAGTTTGAGCAGGTTCTTGGGCCGGGATCGGCTGCGGCGCTTGAAGGGACAACAGCCATCGTGCCATCTCGACATCGCCGCGTGCGCCAAAAAGCGCGATTACATCAGTCAAGTTACCATGATTTTGCGCCATTCCTTCAATCAGAGCAACACAAGATGCGGGAAAGGGCTCATATGTCCGGTTCCCACTGCGTTTTCGTTCACCAATTTGTGCGGCGCGGAATTCGTTCTTGTTGCCGAGGACAAAGCGCAAATAGTCGAAAGAGGGTGTCATTTGAGGCGCTAGAAAAGTGATATAGCGGCACAACGCATCATCGCGCGCGCTGGATTCAACCTGTGCGCTGCTCCAGGGGTTTCCCAAAGCAACCGCCAATGCATCCATGAAATTGAATTGCGGGATGGACAGGTAATTATGCGGCATTTGTGGCGGACGTCTTGCAGCGACATTGCGAACCGGCTGAATGCGCATCGTGTTGTTGTGCTCGCGGTGTGCGGCAAGGGTGGCCGGATCATATGGTTCATCACCAAAAATCATGCCTTTCTGGCTGAGTATCTGGATGTCGGAAATGGAATATTGCGCGCCCAATCGGTCGATGACGTCATATGTGGCAGGAGGTCTGCCAGGGTATAGTTTGTTAAGATCAAGCCCAAGATCGGCAAAAACCGCTATCACATTCGCAGGTGCGCCGGTGACGAGGTCGTGCAGCAACACGCAGGTCTGGCTATCGTTGCCATATTGTCCGCACGTCACCTCCTGGTCCATATCAAACGGTTTGAGCGCTTGCAGATAGCCATGCAATGTGGTGATGGCCTGCGTTTTGGAGGTCAGCTGCTGCCAATAGGCGGCATGGATGATGTTGTAAAAGATTGCACCCGTATCCAGCCGCTCTGGAGTGACCAGGCCGTTTTGCAGATAGAAATTCGCGTTCTCGTAATCTGCGCGGGTCAAAAACTCGACAAAGGCGCGTTCGGTCGACTCGTCATTCGCGGCACCTTGCGAGGGCAGGGCTGATGCGATCCCCCATGCAAAGACGCAGCAGCTTCGTTTGAGTGCGGTGTAAAAATCAGCCCAAATTTTGTAATCCAATGCCATCGAAAACCTTGTCATGAATCGAGAAGTCTTGATTTATTACCCCAATTCTAGCACCAAATTCCCTCATGGATAGTAGAATCGAAAGGATGGTCGAGATGGTAAAGTGCCTTGGTTTGCGTCTGTTTTCGACCGTTCGGCATGCTGGCACCTGCGGGATTATCGCCCTGGCAGTTGGGCTGGGAAACGGTGCCGCCGCTCAGACATCGCAAAATACGACGCAAAGCTTTGAAGAGTTTCAGGCAAGCGTTTCCGCAGGTGCGCAGCGGATCGCCAAGTATCAGGAAGTGCTGCAAAATCCAGACGCTCGCATCCAGTACGAGGCTGTGCGTCTGCTGTTGAAATCCGGCGATCCGGCGCTGGTGCGGATCGCCAAGGAGCACGCGCTTTTTTCGACCAACCCGGTGCTGCGCAACTCGGCGATCCTCGCGATTTTCGAGGCCGGAGGAAATTTGCGGATCGAGGTTACGGCGACGGATGAATCGTCTGCCAACGTTCTTAAATGGGTGTCGGATGCCGGTGGCACGCATGACGGCAAGAAAGGCAACCACATCTTCAACATCGGGGCCAAGGCCGAAAATTGCTGGATGTCGGGGCAGGAACGCTATGCGATTTGCGAGTTGACCGTGTCCGGCACCAGTGTGCAGTTCAAGTCGAACCGTGGAAAAGGATCCCAGGCGTCGCTGGCGTTGGGGCCTGACGGTGTGCTGCGCGGTGTCATCTTTGCCGAAGGCGGGCAGGCGAACGCCGCCATCGACCTCAAGGAATAGTCATTCTACTGTCAGCCCATCGATCCGCAGCGCGTTTCTGTCCGCGAACCACATCGACTGGATGGTTATGCGCACACGGCGGGCAAAGATACCGCCGGTCTGATAGGCGAAGACGCCGTTGGGCGGCATGTCGCGCTGACCCAGACTACGCCAGAACGGTCGGCCCGGCGCGCCTGCATCAACCTCGAACAACACGGTTTTGGGCGGACTTTGATCGGGCGCTGCACCGGGGTCGCTTAGCAGATTTATCGCAGCTAATGGGACCGGAGACGCAGGGTCGAGCGTGATTTCGATCTGCACGGGCTCGTTGCTCCACGGCGACACAAAGGCCTGTGACAAAAGCCCCGGCTCAAGGCTCGCAGCACCGGTACCACCCGCCGCGCCGGTCCAGCCGGTGACACGGAACCCCTGTTCGCCATCGGCCCCATCCGGCGGCGGTAGGTCGTCGGGATGCCGGGCGGACAGCCCGCCGCCAAGCTGCGGGCCAACCCGGCGCAGGATTTCGTCCATGCGGAAAAATCGCGCCTCGCGCCCGCTGATCGCCGCCTGGGCGATGCCCACGACGCGCCCATCAACCTCCAGCACGGAACCACTATTGCCCTGATAGATCTGTCCATCCGCTAGGTTGTCAGTCGTGCGGACAATGACCATTTCGGGCGTCACCGCAAAAATCTGCGCATCGGCCCGGTCCTGAATGCCTTCGGGGCTAAGCCGCACAATCTCTCCCCGTGTGCGGGTTTCCAGCAGGCTGCGCAGGTCGCGGTCAAAACTGTCCCATTGGTCGTGACAATAGGCGGTGACGCCACCCTCGACATAGGCGATGGCGATGTCATTGGCCGTGTCGCGCAGAAACGCCGTGCCGGACCCGACGACCCTTTGCAGCGGCAATTCCAGTGAAAAGCGGTCATTTGCAGCGACATGTGATGGCAGGACCGCAAAACAGTTGCCCCGATGCTGAAACAGCATGGCATGTCCAACGTCGCGGTCCACCAATGCCAATTGAGTGGCCAATGCCGGGGCCGAAGCCATCAGCGCCGTCGAAAAGATCATCAATTTACGCATCAAAGAGCTTGCCAGAAACATCTCATCCCCGTCACTATTGCTTTTGGGGAAGACTACACGATCCGGGGGGCGTGCCAACAATGTCATTGATCCATAGCAGTTTGATCTCAATAGCGACGGTTGTCGCCGTCGTCGTACCAGCCCTTCCTGCTCTTGCCGACCCGGCCCTCCGGCTGCGCGGCGAGCGGGTTCACGAGGAATTGCGCAGCGACGCGCTGATCAATGGCAACTGGCTGGTCGGCGCGCATACCGCGGCACCGCGGAACGCCGAGGGACCAAGACTTTACAGCTATATCCCCGGTGGCGCGGACTGGCAGGGACAAACGCTTTGCGCACGGGCGACGGACAAGGAGGGCCGGTATTCGGCACTGTTCGAGTATCATGTCCCCGTGGCGTGGGGCGGCGGGCTGGTCGATCTCGAATACGAAACCGAGTACGAGGCGTTTGTCAGCGCCAGTGACGAAAGCAATAACGGGATTGCGTTGCACAGAGGCGATTGTCGGCTGGTCACAGACGATTTTCTGCCCGTGCTGTGGAATGCGGCGGAAACGCCCGAAACCGATGGCGAGGGGCGGATGACGCTGATCCTGAACCTGAATGCAGGGCGCGCGGACAGTCTGATCCCGCAGGCCGTCCTGTCGCCGCTCGACGGCGCGGCGGGGGACGTCATGCCCATCCGGTGTGATCCGACATCCGAAGCCGGAGTCGGTTTCAACTACCAATGTCGTATTCAGGTGCCCGCCGATCAGGCCGGGGTGCTGACCGTGGGCATCACGCGTCTGCGCTATGGCAAGGCCGCGCCACCGAGAATGGCAAACATCCACCTTTATACGCCAGAAATACCCTGAAATGTCGAACATGGACGAGACCCGCCCGGCTGACAGGGACACGAAAATTCCCGCCAGTCCGTTTTTCGGTCTCTTGCGAGTGAGCAGGGGCCTGACACTACTGCGGACGCCAGGTGCAGGGATATTGCCGTGGCTGTTGGTCGGCATGCTGGCTCTGGTCATTGCCTATTACGTCTGGCCGCGTCCCAAGTCGTTCTTTCTGGATCTGACTACAGATTATCTTCGCGTGCAAACGGACTCGGATACGCAGATCGTTTGGGAATTGCCCAGCCTGCGGATTTGTCTGCCACGCCATGCGTTGACCGAGGCGCAGGACTTCGGCGACACCGTGGACGCGTCAACGGCAAGCTGCAACGGGGTGGCCTATCTCGAACTCCAGCGGGATTTTGTCGAACTGGACTGGCCGCCGGGGCTGAATCTGGAACTGCGTTCCGGGGAAAACCGCGCTGTCGATGTGGTGGTGCGGTTCGATGAGGATGATGCAGATCTGACCCCGGTTATGATCGGCGATGTCGAGATCGTCAGCGAAACGCTGCTCAGGATCCCTGCAAGCACGTTCAGCGAGTTTGGCGGACTTGGTTTGACGGGGCAGTTGGTGGTCGGACAGAAAGCCGACAACGGTACAGTCAAGCTTTTGCGTTCCGGAAAATTCGAAACGCGTGAAAAGTTCTGGTTGCGCAATGACGCGCGTCTGGTGGATAGCGGTGCGCTTTCTTTGGGCGATGTGGTGTCGGTCGAACGCATGAACCCCGACGCGCCGCTTTCTGCATATGCATTCCTGACGCTCGACACGAACGGCGACGGTATGCGTCTGATCGTTTCCACCGAAGAAGCCTTCAGCCGTTTGCGGCTGGAACGGGCGCGGGCGAAAGCGGCCTTTCTGGAACCAAGCTGGGCGCAGAGGCTGGCCCGCGATCCGCTGGCGGTCGGTTTCGCCTCCTTGCTTAGCCTGTTTGGCGCCACGCTTGCCGTGATGAATGCGCTTCTCAGGAAGAGGCCGTAATTTCAGAATATTACAGACGGTTTTTAATGCTGGCGGTGGCGTGCTGCGTCATGTCAACGGTATGGGCCGCTGTTCGGCGATGGCTTCCATCGCGAAATACGAGGTGACGGTCTCAAGCTCGATCTGTTCGATCAGACGCTTGTAGACCTCGTCAAAACTGGTCATGTCGCGCGTCACGATTTTCAGAAGGTAATCGTATTCGCCGCCGATCCGAAAAAAGTCGATCACTTCGGGGATGGTGGTGACCTGTTGGCGAAACTCTTTCAGCCAGCTTGCGGAATGATGTCGCGTCTTGACCATGACGAACACCACCAGCCCCATGCCCAGCTGTTTGCGGTCCAGCACGACAGTGCGGTTTTGCAGGACGCCGGACGCCTCCAGCGTCTTGAGCCTGCGCCAGCACGCGTTTTGGGACAATCCGATACGATCGCTCAGCGCACGCTGGGACTGCGCGGAATCACGTTGCAGTTCTTGCAGGATGAGGCGGTCAATATGATCCAACTTTTGCGTCATTCTTCGTTCATATGATAGAATAATTGTTCTATCAAGGTGAATATCAGTAACAAAATCTACAGGTAAGGTGTCATATTGGATCGGTCTTACCAACCAATGACGGAGCCGGAATGTCCCCTCTTGATGAGTTCAGAAAATCGCTGACAGGCCCGGATCTTGTGCGCCGCATTCAGGAGGGGCTGATCGGTGATGGCATTACGATCGAAGGACCGTTCGGCCCCCGCCCGTTGCTTTATGCCGACTATGTCGCCTCGGGCCGGGCGCTGGCGCAGGTCGAGGATTTCATACGCGACCGGGTGCTGCCCTATTACGCCAACAGCCATACACAAGCCTCCTATTGCGGTGCCTTTACGACACGGCTGCGCGAATCCGCGCGCGCCGAAATTGCCCGTCTGACCGGTGCCGGCGAAGACACAAGCGTGGTTTTCACCGGATCCGGCTCTACCGCCGGGATCAACCGGATTGCCGGGCTATTGGATATCGCCGGGATCACCGCGCGTGGCGGTCGGGCCGTGTTGATCGTCGGTCCTTACGAACATCACTCCAACCTGCTGCCATGGCGTGAAAGCGGTGCCGAGGTCATAGAGATTTCCGAGGTGTCGTCAGGTGGCCCGGATATGGATGAACTGACAGCGGTGCTTGAAGCCGCGCAGGGGGCGGATCTGTTGGCCGGCTCGTTCTCTGCGGCGTCCAACGTCACCGGGATCGTGACAGATGTCGATGCGGTGACACGATTGCTGAAATCGTATGGCGCGCTGGCGTTGTGGGATTACGGATGTGCTGCACCGTATACGCGGATGGACATGTGCGCCGGAACCGACGCAGCCAAGGATGCCATCGTCTTTTCACCGCACAAGTTTCCCGGCGGGCCGGGGGCATCGGGCGTGATGATCCTGCGGGATGTCATCGCAAGGCAGTTCCGCCCAACCTTGCCGGGGGGCGGCACGGTCAGTTTCGTCTCGCCGTGGGGGCATGTCTATTCCTCGCGGCTTAGCGACCGTGAGGAAGGTGGCACGCCCAACGTCGTCGGAGATATCCGCGTGGCGCTGGCGCTGATGGTGAAAGAAGCGCTGGGACAAGACTGGCTGGACAAACGTCAGGCTGAATTGCGCGCGCGCGCCCTGGCACGCTGGTCGCAAAACCCGCGGCTCGAAATTCTGGGCCAGCCCGACGCGACTGCATTGCCGATTTTCAGCTTTCGCGTGCGCGACGGTGCAGGTGGATACGTCCACCACCAGCTTTTTACCCGACTGCTCAGCGACCTTTACGGCGTCCAGGCGCGGGGGGGCTGTGCGTGTGCCGGGCCTTATGCGCATCGGTTGCTGGGCCTTGACCAGGCCCGGTCCGATACGATGCAGGCCGCGATCGCGCGCGGAGAAGAACTTGAGAAGCCGGGCTGGGTACGTTTGAACCTTTCGGCGCTGCTGTCAGATGACAAGGTGGATGCGATTATTTCAGCGGTGGACAAACTTGCGCTGGACGCGCCAGACTATGCGGACCAATACCGGGCTGACCCGAGAACCGCCCGATTCACACCAGATAGCTCCGTGAAAGAAACGCTCGCATCGTGACAAGCCCACTTTCCAGTCCCGCCTTCCGCCGCCTGTTCGCGGCGCAGATCTGTTCGCTTGTCGGCGTCGGGCTGCTGACCGTGGCATTGTCGCTGGCCGCGTACCGGATCGGCGGGATTGCCGCAGGCGGCAAGGTCTTGGGCCTGCTGCTGGCGCTGAAGATGGTGGCTTATGTGCTGCTTGCACCGTTGGCCGAAACGCTTTTGGTGAATGTCTCGCGCAAACGGGCCATGGTGGGCTTGGATCTGGGGCGGATGCTGATCCTGCTGCCAATGGTTTTTGTCACGGAAACATGGCACGTCGCCGGGTTGGCTTTTGTTTTTTTCGTGCTGGCCGCCGGGTTCACGCCGTTGTTCCAATCGGTGATCCCGGATGTCTTGCCGGAAGAGGAAACCTATACCCGCGCGCTGGCCTGGTCGCGGATTGCCTATACGCTGGAGGCCGTGCTGAGCCCGGTGATTGCCGCCGCCGTCCTGAATCTGGTGACCGGCGAGGCACTTTTTGTTGCGGCTGCGCTGGCTTTTCTGGGGTCGGTCGTTGCTCTGCTGATGGCAAAGTTCCCGGCGCGCGGCGAGGCCGCCCGCAAAGGGCCGTTCCTCAAACGCGCGCTGCGCGGGATGTGGATCTACGGGCGCACGCCGCGCTTGCGCGGCCTGTTCCTGCTGAATTTTGCACTGTCATTGGCAATGGCCTGGGTGCTGGTCAATTCAGTCGTCTACGCAGGTGCGCGCCTGAACGATGCTGAGCGTTTCTATCCGATCCTGATGGCCTTTTACGGGGTCGGTGCCGGCCTTGGTGCCGTCTTCGTGCCCCGCCTTCTGATCCGATATTCCGAGCGTTCCGCGATGCTTGCGGGCGCATTTGGGTTTGCCGCTGCGGGTGCCGCTTTCGCGCTGCTGCCATCGCCGCCGCTCGCCTTTATGGCGGTCGCGTGGATCGCATTCGGCGCGGCATCCTCGCTGGTGCTGACGCCCGGCGGGCTGGTCATCACCCGGTCCGCGTCACAAACCGACCGGGCCGCGGTCTTCGCCGCGCAGTTCTCGCTTAGCCATGCCGGCTGGCTTGTCGCCTATCCGCTGGCGGGCTGGCTGGCGGGAACCGTTTCGCTGGAACCGGCGCTGCTGATCCTGTCGGGGCTCTGCGCGCTGGTGGCCATGATGGCGATGCGCGTCTGGCCTGCACATGATCCGCTGGAGCGCCTGCACAGCCATCCCGAACTTCCCGACGATCACCCGCATCTGCGCAATGTGCCGGCCTCCGGCCCGCAACATCGCCACGTCCATGCCTTTCGGATTGATGAATTTCATCCGATTTGGGCCCGGACCGCTAACTGATGCTGATTAGAAACACATAAATCTCGTAGGATGATTCCCATGCAAACCACGGATTCAAGTCCAATTGACGCGCAGGGCTTGCCTGTACTTGAGGCACGGCTGCGAGAAGACCTCGAATTTCTGTGCGTCCCAGGCAAGGACTGGGTGCCGCATCAGGACGGTGTCTCGGATGTGGTCATCATCGGTGGCGGCATGTGCGGCATGGTCGCTTGGCTGGCCCTGAAAACAGCCGGCATTCACAACGTCCGCGTCCTTGACCGGGCAGAGCCCGGCCGTGAAGGCCCGTGGCTGAACTACGCGCGGATGGAGACCTTGCGCTCGCCGAAAGTGTTGACCGGCCCCGCCTATGGGCATGGCGCATTGACCTTTCAGGCGTGGTTCCGGGCGCAATTCGGCACGAAGGACTGGGACGCGCTGGACAAGATCCCGCGGCCAATGTGGATGGACTACCTTCGTTGGTACAGGCAGGTTCTTGATATACCTGTCGAAAATGGTGTTTCAGTTGATAAGGTCGATCCCGAAGACGATCTGATCCGCTTGTCGGTATCCGGTGCGAAGACCGAAACGACCCTGACCCGAAAGCTGATCTTTGCAACCGGGCGCGACGGCACGGGCGGGCCGAATATTCCGGGCTTTATCAAGGATTTGCCGCGTCATCTTTGGGCACATAGCGCCGACGCGATCGACTTTGACGCTCTCAAGGGCAAGCGGGTCGCGGTGATCGGTGTCGGAGCTTCTGCCGTGGATAATGCCGCCGAGGCGCTGGAACACGGCGCGGCGGAGGTCCGTCATCTGGTGCGGCGCAAAGAAATGCCGACAATCAACAAGATGATGGGCATCGGCAGTTTCGGATTCACCGCAGGCTACGCAGCCCTTCCCGATGAATGGCGCTGGCGGTTCATGCAGTACAGCTTTGCCACGCAGACACCGCCTCCGCACGGGTCCACAAAACGTGTCAGCCGCCATCCGAACGCCTATTTCCACTTCGGCAAGGCCACCACACGGATCGAGCAGCGCGGCAATTGCGCGGTCGTGCATTTTGCTGACGGCACGGCCTACGAGGCGGATTTCGTGATCCTTGGCACCGGGTTTGTCATCGACCCGATGGCCCGGACAGAATTTGGCGAAACCGCAGACGACATCCTGTTGTGGCAGGACGTCTACACGCCACCAGAGGGCGAAGAATCCGGCGATCTGGGGCGCTTTCCCTATCTCAATGAGGATTTCACCTTCCGCGAAAAGCATCCCGGAACAGCGCCTTGGCTGAACAAGGTCTACTGCTTCAACTACGGCGCGTCGGCCAGTCTGGGCAAGATCAGCGGTGATATTCCGGGTATCAGTGAAGGTGCCGCATGGTTGTCCCGCGCGGTGGCTGCAACGCTCTATGCCGAGGATGTGACGACCCATTGGCAAGCGATGCAGGACTATGACACGCCAGAGTTGAAAGGTGACGAATGGGAGCCGACAGAGCTTGAGGTTGGGGCGCAAACGCGAGAAGGTCAGATAGCATGACCCATAATGACTCGACAGTTCTGACAATCGCCGGTGTGACAAACGGCAGCGCCGTGGCAGACGCGACGGCCACCCGTGCCAATATCATCGAAATGACGCAATCCGCTGAAAACGCCGTTCTACGCCCCGAGGATTGCGGTGCATTCGATCACGCCACCCGTGCCGCATTGGCCGCGCGCGTGGCGCGGCTGTCTGCGGATGAGGCTTTGGCACAGCACTATCTGGCTGGGGCCGGGGATCATGCCGTTTTGGCTGACCCGTCAGAGACAGGCGCAGGCCAAGGGCTGGGCACGGTCGTGGCCTTTGTCGACAAAGTCGCCAACCAGACCCGCGATATCGCACCAGAGGATATCGCAGGGCTTCAGGCCGAAGGCATCGCAGACGCCGATATTGTGCGGCTCTGCGAGTTGGTCGCATTTCTGGCCTATCAGATCCGGGTGATCGCCGGGCTGCGCCTGATGCAGGGAGAGCTGACATGAGCCGCGTCGTCCACAAATTCACCCGCACCGTGCCACACTGGCAGCCGCGTGTAACGCCGGTCAAACTGGCCGAGGCCACGCAGGCACAGCTTGATGCGCTTCAGGTCACGCCCTCCAACACCAAGGTTTCGGATTATGTGCTGACATTGGCCCATGATGTCGAAAGCCTGAAAGTCCGCTCGCCGCTGTTCAACGCCATCATGTACGACTCCGGCGGGATGAGCCGGGCAGAGCGAGAACTGGGCGCATTGGCGGCGTCGATGGTCAATCGCTGCATCTACTGTGCCGCCGTCCATGCCGATCGCCATGCCAAGCTTGAGAAAGACACAGCCGTCACTGATACGCTTTTTGCAAAAGGTGAAGATGCTGATCTAAATGACAGGAATCGCGCGATTTTTGACTTTGCGCGCAAGGCGGCAGAGGCACCGCCCGCCGCGGGCGAGGCAGAGATGCAGGCGCTGCGCGCGGCTGGGCTGAGCGAGGAAGAGATCCTCGACCTGATCCTTTCGTCGGCGCTGTTCGGCTGGGCCAACCGGCTGATGCATGTGCTGGGCGATCCGGTGCGACAGGAGGCCAAGGCGTGAGTGGTCAGCATTTTCCTGTTTAGTGGAATTGTGTCCGCCATATTGACGCGCCAGCCTCTCTGCGCATAGCATGAGTCGCATGACGGTAACCGAAAGTGAGAGACTGATGACCACGACCAAAGCCAGAGTTGGAATTGCAGGTGCAGGCTCTATCGCCTTTGGCAGCGCAGCCTTGCTGCACGAGCAGGGGCATGACCCGATGCTCTGGTCGCCTTCCGGTGCCGGAACAGAGGCGCTGAAAGCGGCGCCCTTGCATGCCAGTGGCGCTGTCGAGGCAGAGTTTTCACCGCGCGTTGCTGGCAGCGCACAGCAACTGGCCGAGGAAAACGATGCGGTTCTGATAGCGCTGCCCGGCTATGGCCACAAGACCGTGCTGGACGCTTTGGCACCGCATATCCGCGACGGGCAGCATGTCATCATCTCGTCGCATGCCTCGCTTGGGGCCGTTTATCTGATGCAGTTGCTGGCAAAGCGTGGCGTGACTGCGCCGATCACTGCCTGGGGCACCACAGTTGTCACCGGGCGGCGGCAGGAAGGGGCGGCGGTGAAGGTCAACACGCTGCGCGCCCGTGTGGATTTGTGCACCGTCCCGGAAACCGCAGCCGACGATGCGTTGGCTGTTTGCCAAAACCTGTTCGGAGACCGGTTCCAGCCGCGTGACGGGCTTCTGGCGATTTCATTGTCGAACCTGAACCCGCAGAACCACCTGGGCATCGCGCTTGGCAATATCACACGGATGGAGCGCGGTGAGACATGGAGCCAGGGCCAGAACGTCACCCCCAAAGTGGGCCGCCTGCTGGAACAACTGGATCTTGAGCGGCTGGCGATTGCGGAAAAGCTGGGGCTTAGCGTCCGGACAATCTTTGAACATTTCCATCTGAGCTTTCACGTGCCTGTTGCCTCGATTTCCGAAATGAACCAGCAGATGCATGCGCAGGGCAATGGCGGCACAGGTCCGGCCACCGCCGACAGCCGCTATGTCACCGAAGACGTGCCTTACGGGCTGCAACTGACGGCCGTGCTGGGACGGCTGGCAGGCAGCCCCGCAAAGCTGCATGAGGCGGGTATCGAGATATTTTCGGCCATGTATGGCCGTGATTTCGCCCGCGAGAATACGCTGTTGAACGCGCTGGAGCTTGACCGCTTCAGTCTGGACGATCTGCGACAGGCCGCCCGTACCGGTCTGCTGCAAGACGCACCGGAAACGGTGTCCTGAACATCAAGAGATACGGACAAAACCAAGACCAACAAGGAGACGCCCGATATGTCTAAACTTATTTTTAACCGCCGCCGGTTCCTCGGCACCGCCGCAATGACCGGTGCGGCCCTTGCCAGCCCCGCCTATCTGCGCCGCGCGCATGCGCAGGGCGGCGAGGTCAATATCTGGACCTATAACGACTTCGTGCCCGAGGCGTTCAAGGAACAGTTCGAAGCCGAGACCGGCATCAAGGTCAACGTGCGTCTGGTCGACGACCAGGGCAAACAGTTCAACCTGCTTGCTGCCGAACAACCCAACCCGAGCGTCGACATCATGACCGTCGCGGGCCACCGGTTCCTGCAATTCATCGAAAGTGATTTGCTGGCACCGATGGATACCGACCGTCTGAGCAATTGGGACAAGATCAACCCGACCTTCTCGGAAAGCGACTGGTCGACGATCAATGGCAACAAGTGGGGCGTTCCGATCCTGTCCGGGATGGAGGTGCTGTCCTACAACACCGATCTGGTCACCGCCGAGGAAGCGCAGACCTGGGACACGCTGTTCTCCGAGAAATACAAGGGCCAGACCGCCTATATCATTCAGGACATGCTGTCGATCGTGATGCTGATGAAGGGCTATGACGGCAACTTCATCGAATATGCCGACGATCACGAAAAGGCTGCTGAGATCATGGCAGAGATCCAGCAATTCATGATCGAAAAGAAGCCCTTGGTGCGTAAATATTACGACAGCGGTGCCGAGATCCAGCAGATGTTCGTCAATCAGGACATCGCGCTTGGGCATAGCTGGAATGGCCCGGCGGCGGCCCTGATCAATGACGGCTTCCCACTGGCGATGAGCATCCCGCAGGAAGGCTCTTACGGGTTTGTCTATACGCTGAACGTCGCCAATAACGCGCCCAATGCCGACAATGCCTATACGTTCCTCGATGCAATGTTGTCGTCGCCCGAGATTGGCGCGGCGATGACCAAAGCATCCGGTTTCATCTCTACCTACAAGGATTCCGCTCAGTATCTGACGGATCTGGAGAAGAAGTCGACCTCCTTCCCGGAAGAGCAGCTTGCCAACCTGCAATTCTTCCGCGCCGAGGAAAACGAGCTGAAATACGGTCTCATGGACCCCGCGGTCGAGGCCATCAAGGCCGCTTGATCGCGTCAACAGAGAATTGCCCTTGTCCGCCCAATCTGGCGGGCAGGGCACCACAAACCTTCACACCAGATCTTCTTGAAAGAGGACCCCCGTATGAGCAATGAGGCAGCCTCGCGCGCCACCCAGGATGTCGACGCGCATACCGGGGTCGGGCGCACCTTCTGGGGGCGTCTGTCCAACTGGTCACCTTATCGCGCGCTGATGGGGTTGGTCACGGCGTCTCCGCGCCGGCAGTTCCTGATCCTTGCAATCTTTCCGCTGCTCTGGGTGCTGACCCAGCATCTTGGCCCGATGTTGCAGATGGTCAGGGTCAGCCTGACAGATGCCTATCCGGTGGCCCCCGGGGTAGAGCAGCATTTCACACTGGACAATTACGCGCGCTTCTTCGGCGATCAGATCTTCTGGCAGCCGTTTTTCCGCACATTGATCTTCGCGGGCGGGTTCACTTTCTGCACACTGATCCTGACCTATCCGGTCGCCTATTTTCTGGCCCGGCATGTCAGCCGCAAGAACCAGATGCTGTTTCTTTTGCTGCTGCTGATCCCGTTCTGGGTGGGCGAGATCGTGCGCACCTATGCGATCATGATCCTGCTGGGCAATACCGGAGCGCTGAACCTTGTGCTCAAGACATTGGGACTGATCGACCGGCCGATCCCGTTCATGTATACCAGCTTTTCCATGGGGGTGGGCATCGTCTACCTGACCGCGCTTTATATGTTGCTGCCGCTCTATTCCGCGCTGGAGAAACTGCCGCGCAGCTATAATGAGGCCGCCGCCGATCTGGGGGCAGGGGCATGGACCCGGTTCCGCCGGGTGACGCTGCCCCTGACGATCGAGGGGATTTCGTCGGGCTGTACGCTGGTCTTCCTGATCTCGACAGGGTTCTACGCCACGCCGGTTCTTCTGGGTGGGCCATCGACCACCACCTTTGCCGAAACCATTGCCGGTTTCTTCCATGTGGCGGGTGATCAATGGCCGACAGGCGCGGCCTTTGCCACGATCATGTTCTTTGCGGCTCTGGTCCTGACGGCCGTATTCCAGAAACTGATGAACGCCCTGCGCAAGGGAGATACAAAATGAACCGCGGCAACCGTATTCTGCTATCCTGCGTCTATTGGGCGTTCGTGCTCTATGTCTTTGTTCCGCTGATCCTGATGATCCTGATGGGCTTCAAGGACAGCAAATTCATCGGCTTCCCGATCAAGTCATGGACGCTTGACTGGTATACCGGGGTGTTCGCCGATGCCGAGATTCTCTCGACCCTTGGCTATTCCGCTGCCATCGCCGTGCTGGCTACGCTGATTTCCGTGGCTGTCGGGACATGGATCGCCGTGTTGCTTGAGGGGCGCAAATTCTGGGGCCGGACGGCCATTTTCGGGATGACGGTTCTGCCGGCGCTGGTGCCGGGTATCATCTCGGCCATCGCGTTCCGGATCTATGCCCGTTATCTGGGGATAGAGCCCGGAATGGGCGCGATTGTCTGGGCGCATGCCGTGCATAACGTGCCTTTCGTGGTGCTTGTCGTCATGGCGCGGCTGTCCACCTTGCCGAAAAGCCAGCTTGAGGCCGCGCGCGACCTTGGCGCCGACCCGATCATCGCCTTTCTGCGCATCACGCTGCCCTATCTTGTGCCGGCCATTCTGGGGGCCAGCATCTTCTGTCTTCTCCTCAGCTTTGACGATTTTGTCCGCTCCTTCTTCCTTGGTGGCTATGAGCCGACCCTGCCGGTGCTGATCTTCGCAAAGCTGAAATCGGGCATGTCGCCCGAGATCAACGCCATCGCCACAGTGGCGCTTGTCCTGACCGCCGCCATCGGCATCTGGGCAGAGCGTTTCACCCGCCGCATGAACAAGGACACCAAAGCATGACCGATCAAACACCCCTTGTCCGCATTGAGGGCGTCTCGAAGCATTTCGGCGACACCGTGGCGCTGGACGATCTGACGCTAGACATCGCGCGGGGCGAGTTCGTGACCTTCCTCGGGCCGTCCGGCTGCGGGAAATCCACGACCCTGCGTATTCTGGGCGGGTTCGAACGTCCGACCACGGGCCGGGTTATTCTGGACGGCCAGGATGTGACGACGCAGCCGCCTGAAAAGCGGCAGGTGAACATGGTGTTTCAGGATTATGCATTGTTCCCGCATATGACCGTGGGGCAGAACATCTCTTTCGGGCTGGAACTGAAGGGGATGGACAAGGCATCCATCAAGCGGCGCTCTGACGAGATCATGTCGTTCCTTGAACTGGACGCTTTTGGCGATCGCTATCCGGCGCAACTGTCCGGCGGCCAACGGCAGCGGGTGGCGCTGGCGCGGGCACTGGCCCCCGATCCGGCGCTTTTGTTGCTGGACGAACCGCTGGGCGCGCTGGATGCAAAACTGCGCGGACAGGTTCAGCAAGAGTTGAAATCCATCCAGCGCCGGACCAACAAGACCTTCTTCTTCGTGACCCACGATCAGGAAGAGGCGCTGACCATGTCCGACCGTATCGTGGTTATGAACAAGGGCCGGGTTGAACAGGACGGCACGCCGGAGGATCTGTATTTCCACCCTGCAAGCCGTTTCGTGGCCGAATTCATCGGCGAGACCAACCTGCTTTCGGGTGAAATGCGCGGGCATGACGGCGATGCCGTGGTGATGGACTGGTTCGGCCAGACCTTGCGCGGACATGCCCCCGCTGGCGCGCCGCCGGAAGGCGCACCGATTACGGCATCGGTCCGGCTTGAAAAGCTGGGATTCCACGCCACCCGTCCCGAAACCGGAAACGCCGTGCAGGGCAAGGTGGTCGGCAAGACCTTCCTCGGCAGCCGCATGGCGGTGGATCTGATGGTCGAAGAAGCACAAGGTGCCACATTGCGCGCCTTTGTCGATGCCGAGACCGGTCAGACCGTCGGGGCCGATCCGATCTGGATCGGCTGGGACAGCGACAGCATGGCGGTCTTGCGCGACTAAGCGCAGAAGTCTTGCATGTCTCGTCAGCGGCGGCCCGTAAAACGGACCGCCGTCAGACAGTTGCCCGGTTTACGGCAAACCGGCGCTGGCCGCTCGATGCGAATCCGCTTAGACCCCAAGTGTAAGCTTGGGAGAAGCCAGATGCAGAAAGTTGACTTGGCCGAGCGGCCTGACTGGCGCGACCATGCAAAGGAAGTCGGCTTTACCTTTGCTGACATGCATGGCGAGCCCTATTGGGACGAAACCTCGGCCTATGCGTTCTCGCTTGAACAGATCGAAACCGATCTGGAGGATCCCGCGACCGAGCTTCATGCCATGTGCCGCGAGGCGGTGGCCCATATCCTTGACAGCGAAACCCTGATGGAGCGTTTGGCCATTCCCGAGGCGCATCGCGATCTTGTGGCGGATAGCTGGCGGCGCGGGGATCCCGAAATCTACGGCAGGTTCGATTTTGCCTATGATGGGAAAGGCCCGGCGAAGCTGCTGGAATATAACGCGGACACGCCGACCTCGCTTTACGAAAGTGCGGCGTTTCAGTGGCAATGGCTGGAAGATCAGCTTGCCGCCGGTGTCCTGCCTGACGGGACAGACCAGTTCAACGGCATCCACGAAGCGCTGGTGGCCCGGTTCGGCGCCGTCTTTGAAGCCGAGAGCGATCTGCATTTTACCGCCGTCGGTGGCAACCCGGAGGATTACGGCACCGTCGAAGCGATGGGTTGGGCAGCGCGTGAGGCGGGCCTGGGCGCGCATTATTGCGACCTGGACAAGATCGCGCTTAGCGATGACGGGCAGTTTCTCGACGATCAGGATCGCCGCATCGCCGTGCTGTTCAAGCTTTATCCGTGGGAAGACCTGCTGCGCGATGACTATGCCAGTCACATCGCCGGATCGGGCTGCCTGTTCCTAGAACCCGCTTGGAAAGCACTCTTGTCCAACAAGGGACTGCTGCCGGTGCTCTGGCAGATGTTCGAAGGGCATCCAAACCTTCTTCCTGCCTTCTTCGAGCAGGATGTCAGCGATGCATTGGCCGGGCGGGGCGCTGCGGCACCCGAAGTGGCATCCGCCTTCGGGCGGGCTGAGGCGAAACTGACCGCCGGGTATGTGCGCAAGCCGATCCTGTCGCGGGAAGGCGCATCGGTCGAGATCGTGAAAGAGGGCGAGACCGTCGAGCGGTCGCAGAACACCGACTATGCAGAGCATCCGCGCATTGTTCAGGCCTACGCGCCCTTGCCGCAATTTGACGGGTTTCGTCCGGTGGTGGGCGCGTGGGTTGTCGGTGACACCTGCGTGGGGATCGGGATGCGCGAGGACAAATCCCGGATCACGCAGGATCTGTCGCGCTTCAAGCCGCATTACATTCTTGCGTGATTTGCGCTAGTTCTCCACTGACAACTGATCAAGACACAGGACCGCACATGACCAAACGTTCCAATCGGGTCGCCATCGCCATCCTGGGCGCTGCGGCCTTTACCCTTGCGGGGTGCCGCGAAGAGCAAGTCGATTCCGCGGCCTATCCCGATCTGCAAAGCTGTACCGATGAGGCCACCCGTGGCGGCATGTTCACCGTTCAGGATTGCGAAGCGGCCATTGCCGAGGCAGAGACCCTGCATGTCGAATCCGCGCCGCGCTATGACAGTTTGCAGGTCTGCGAGGAGCAGCACGGCGAAGGTGCCTGCGGAACCGAGGCCAGCGCCCAGCAGGGGGGATCGGGGGGCATTTTCATGCCGCTGCTCGCCGGGTATCTGATCGGCAACATGCTGGGCGGGCGCACCGGGATGGCGGCGTCACAACCGCTTTACAAGACCAAGGATGGCAAGTTCACCAACGCGGCGCGGTCCAGCACGTTTTCCTCCAACCGGGGGGCCGCAAAACTGAACACGGCGCAATTCACCCGCCCGGCGGCGACCGCCGGAAAAACGCCCATGTCGCGCGCCACCGCAACGTCCCGCGGCGGCTTTGGCAGAACCGGTTCGGGGCGCACCGGCTTTGGTGGCTAGGCAGTGATCATCGCAAAGACGGTATCGTGACAGACCGTAGCGGCGAGCCTTGCGCAATCGCCGGTTCAGGCGCGCATCGCTGGTTTGCGATTGAGATTGCCCGGTCAATCCAGTAAGGCGCGCGCAGGCGACGTGGAGAGCAGCGATGAGCGACGGCAAGAACGGCATCACCTATGCGGATGCAGGTGTGGATATCGACGCGGGTAACGCATTGGTGGACCGGATCAAACCGGCGGCCGCGCGGACCAAACGGCCCGGTGTTATGTCGGGGCTTGGCGGATTTGGCGCGCTGTTCGACCTCAAGGGGGCAGGGTACCGCGATCCGGTTCTGGTGGCCGCGACGGACGGTGTGGGCACCAAGCTGCGGATCGCGATTGATACCGGTCATGTCTCGGGCGTGGGGATTGATCTGGTCGCAATGTGCGTCAACGACCTTGTTTGTCAGGGCGCAGAGCCGCTGTTCTTTCTGGATTATTTCGCGACCGGAAAGCTGGACACGGACACCGCCGCGCAGGTCATCGAAGGCATTGCCGAAGGCTGTGCGCAGTCCGATGCCGCGCTGATCGGCGGCGAGACGGCCGAGATGCCGGGCATGTATCCGGCCGGCGATTTCGACCTTGCCGGCTTTGCCGTGGGCGCGATGGAGCGTGGACAGGACCTGCCGGCAGGCGTGGCCGAGGGCGACGTTCTGCTGGGCCTTGCAAGTGACGGCGTGCATTCCAATGGCTACAGCCTTGTGCGCAAGCTGGTCGAGGTTTCGGGCCTTGACTGGAATGCCGATTGTCCCTGGCAGGCTGGCACGCTCGGCGCGGCTTTGCTGACGCCGACGCGGCTTTATGTGCGTCAAGTGCTGGAGGCAGTGCGCGCCGGTGGCGTGCACGCCCTGGCGCATATCACCGGCGGTGGGCTGACCGAAAACCTGCCGCGCGTACTGCCCGAAGGTCTGGGGGCCGAGATTGATCTGAACAGCTGGGATCTGCCCCCGGTCTTTGGCTGGATGGCCGAAACCGGCGGGATGGCAGAGGCGGAACTTCTCAAGACCTTCAACTGCGGCATCGGGATGATCGCCGTGGTGGCGCCAGACCGAGCCGATGCGCTGACCACGATCCTCAGCGACGCCGGTGAGACCGTCACGCGACTTGGCACCGTCACTGCCAAACAGGGCGTGGTCTATTCCGGTTCCCTTCGGTGAAGCGAGTCGCCATCCTGATTTCGGGCGGCGGATCAAACATGCTGCGCCTGGTCGAGGATATGACCGGGGATCATCCGGCGCGCCCCTGTCTGGTGCTGGCCAATGATCCGGACGCAGAAGGGTTGGCAAAGGCCGCAACCCTTGGCGTGCTGACCGCCGCCATCGACCACCGCGCCTACAAGGGCGACCGCGCCGCGTTTGAGGCCGCACTTCTGGGCCGGCTGGAAGCGGCAGCCCCCGATATCCTTTGCCTTGCCGGATTCATGCGCGTTCTGACCGCGCCTTTCGTGAACGGATGGAAAGGGCGGATGCTGAACATCCACCCGTCACTTCTGCCGAAATATCGCGGGTTGCACACCCATGCCCGTGCGCTTGAAGCAGGTGATGCCGAACATGGCTGCACCGTGCATGAGGTCACGGCAGAGCTTGACGACGGCCCGATCCTTGGTCAGGCGCGTGTGCCGGTAAAGGCTGGCGATACACCCGATGATCTCGCTGCGCGGGTGCTTACCATGGAGCACCGTCTTTATCCGGCGGTCCTGCGCCGTTTTGCCGGTAATGACCGAACGCCTCTCCTGCTGGGCTGACCCGCTGGCAATCCGTCTGAATCCCCGCTAACGTCAACGAAATGTGCGGACAAACCGCCATCCTTGCAGGAAGCTGAAGACACGAATGCAGACACTGACGACGACGCAGGCGCTTGCGGAATTTTGCGCCAAAGCCCGGCAAATGCCCTATGTCACGGTTGACACGGAATTTCTGCGGGAGCGGACATATTATTCGAAACTCTGTCTGATCCAGTTGGCCTATCCCGGCGATAGCGATGATGACGCCGTACTTGTCGATCCGCTTGCAGGCGATCTGTCGCTGGAGCCGCTTTACGAACTTTTCCGCGATACCTCTGTCGTCAAGGTGTTTCACGCTGCGCGTCAGGATCTGGAAATCTTCTACGTCGATGCCGGCGTCATTCCCAAGCCGCTTTTCGACACGCAGGTGGCGGCAATGGTGTGCGGATTCGGCGATCAGGTCGGTTACGAGACACTGGTGCGCAAGATCGCCAAACAGCAGCTCGACAAATCCTCGCGCTTCACGGATTGGTCGCACAGGCCGCTGTCTGACGCGCAAAAGACCTATGCGCTGGCGGATGTCACACATCTGCGCGACATCTATGAATATCTAGCCGACAAGTTGGAGCAGACAAACCGCCATCATTGGCTGGCCGAGGAACTGGGCACGCTGACCAGCCCCGACACCTATGTGACGCAGCCCGAAGACGCCTGGAAACGGATAAAGACCCGGTCCAACTCGCCGCGCTTTCTGGCCATCGTGCGGGAACTGGCGACCTTCCGCGAGGCCTATGCACAGGGGCGCGACGTGCCGCGCAACCGGGTCATCAAGGATGACGCGCTGGTGGAACTGGCCTCGACCAAACCCACGAATATGGCAGAGCTTGGGCGTTCGCGCCTGCTGCTGCGCGAGGCCCGCAAGGGCGATATTGCCGATGGAATTTTGAAGGCCATTGCCGACGGGATGAACTGTCCAAAGGAAAACCTGCCGGAACCCGATCGCAGCCGCGAAAAGATGCAGGTGAACCCCGCTTTGGCAGATCTGCTGCGGGTTCTGTTGAAGGCCAAATCAGAAAGCTCTGGCGTTGCGTCAAAACTGATCGCGCCCGCTGCGGATCTGGATGGTCTTGCAGCCGGTCTGCGTGACATTGCGGCGCTGAACGGGTGGCGCCGAGAGGTGTTTGGCGACGATGCCCTGAAACTCTGCGAGGGCCGGATTGCACTGGCGGCCAAAGGCTGTTCCGTCAGGGTCATTGAACTCTGATCGGCTTTGCGGGCTGAAGCGGCGCGTGACCTGTACATGGCAACCTATGCGCTGTGGATATCGTAAAGCGCTCAGATCGCTATCGTGCCTTTCCCGGCCTCAAGCAGTGACGTCGGTTTAGCGATATGTCGCTCGGGTTTCGCCTGTTGCGTCGCGGTGGTGAAATCCCGCTTTTAGCCCGGTGCGGCCTGCGCTAGGCTTTGGCAAAATGAATGGTGGTCAGATGATACGCTCTACGCGAAGAACGGTTCTTTTTGGTCTGGGGGCGATTGGCCTTTCCGCCTGTGGCAACTCCGTCGGCCTGCGCGGCCCCAGCGGCGCGGCGGGCCTGCCTACCGATCTGCGGCCGGTGCCCAATCCGGGCTATGAGGCTTGGGTGAACAGCTTCCGAGCACGCGCGGAACGGCAGGGCATCACGCGCGCCACGCTTGATGCGGGCTTTCGCGGCGCGGGGTATCTTCCGGGTGTCGTCACGCGGGATCGCGACCAGACCGAATTCAGCCGGACGCTTGAGGATTATCTCGCGATCGCCGCCTCGGACGAGCGTGTGTCCAAGGGGCGCGCCGCCTTTGCCAGACACCGCGCGACCCTTTCGGCCGTCGAATCGCGCTATGGTGTGTCAGCCGAAATCGTCACCGCCATTTGGGGGCTGGAGAGCTTTTATGGCGAGCGGCGCGGCGATGTACCGGTCATCTCTGCCACGTCAACGCTGGCCTTTGACGGGCGGCGCGGTGCGTTCTTTGAAAAGCAGTTGATTGCGGCCCTCAAAATTCTTCAGAACGGCGATGTGGCGGCCTCCAATCTCAAGGGCTCATGGGCCGGCGCGATGGGACATACGCAGTTCATTCCCACCTCGTATGAGGCTTTTGCCGTCGATTTTACCGGCGACGGGCGCCGCGACATCTGGTCTGAAGACCCGTCAGATTCGCTCGCCTCGACAGCGGCGTATCTTGCGAAAAATGGCTGGACGCGCGGTGTGAAATGGGGCGGCGAGGCTGGCAATGGCGCGCCGTCGGGCCGGATCATCCAGCCTCAGCCGGGTGGGCCGCGCTTTGCCGTGACGTCCAATTTCGGGGTGATCAAACGCTATAACAACTCTGACAGCTATGCGATCGGGGTGGGCCATCTTGCCGACCGTATCGCGGGGGGCGGTCCAATTCGTGCCAGCTTCCCGCCTGACAGGTTTGGCCTGACCAAGGATGACCGTATTCGGCTGCAACAACGGCTTACGTCCCGCGGTTTTGACGCGGGCGGCGCGGATGGCGTGATCGGGTCCAACAGCCGCAAGGCAATCGCCGCCTATCAGAGCAGTATCGGCATGTCCGCCACGGGTGATCCCTCACCGGAACTGCTTCGCGCGCTTGGCGCGTAACGGGCAGGCGTGATGTTGGCGTGGGCGCGGGGTGTCAGGGCGTGAAACTTGCCGTGCAGCCGCGTTTGTCGCCTGTGATTGGCTGAAACAGCCCCGCGCTAAGCCTCTGCCCAGTCGGTCAGCGTCGTGGCAAGGTCGCCGTAGCCGGTGCCGCGGCGTTCGAACTCCAGGCCCAACCGCTGGGCGCAGTCGCGGGCGGTTTCGGTCAGGGCGGGGTCGTCGGTTTGCGCCAGATAGACCAGTTTTTCGTAATGGCCGAAATAGGTGTCGCGCAGCTGCGGATAGCGATCAAGGCCAAGCGGTCGCCAGACGAAAGCTTCAAACTGTCGCGCCAGAAAGTCGGTCAGATAGAAGGCGGTGAACTCATCCTCGGCACGGGCAGCAAACACCTCGTTACCCTCAAAGAAGCTGTAGCAGTGGGGGCCCGCGATCATGTCGACGCCCATCTGCGCGCAGGCTTCCTGAAGCTGCCCGCCAGTGCCGCAATCGGCATAGGCGATCTGGATCGTGGCATAGTCCTTGCGGTGGCGCGCGACGGCGTCCCGCACTGCATCGGTGATTTGATCGGGGTGGTTGTGCAGGATCGCGGGCAGGCATTGCAGGTCAACATGATCCCAGCGGTTGAGCCGCACCAATGCCAGAACTTCACGGGCCAATGCGCCGCAGGCGATAATCAGCACGCGACCCTTGCCAGAGGCCTCCAATCCGGTCTCTGTCAGGGTCTCGTCGCTGGGGAGCTTTGCTGTCATCTGTAATACAGTCCCGGCCCGACCCCGGCAGGGACGGGCCAAACAGGGATTATCCCGCAGCCATCTGGTTGTGCTTGCGGGCGATGAACTCTTTCGCGGTCTCAACCGCAACGGCGGCATCGCGGCAATAGGCGTCGGCCCCGATCGCGCGGCCGAACTCCTCGTTCAGAGGCGCGCCACCGACCAGCACGATATAGTCGTCGCGGATGCCTTGCTCGACCATCGTGTCGATCACAACCTTCATGTAAGGCATGGTCGTGGTCAGCAGCGCTGACATGCCGACAATATCCGCGCCTTCGGATTTCGCCGTGTCGATATAGGCATCCACGGCGTTGTTGATGCCCAGATCCACCACCTCGAAGCCCGCGCCTTCCATCATCATGCCGACAAGGTTCTTGCCGATGTCGTGGATGTCGCCCTTGACCGTGCCGATCACCATCTTGCCGACGCGCGGCGCGCCGGTTTCGATCAGCAGGGGTTTCAGGATCGCCATCCCGCCCTTCATCGCATTGGCGGCCAGCAGCACTTCGGGGACGAACAGGATGCCGTCGCGGAAGTCGCGCCCGACAATGGTCATGCCGCCGACCAGGGCCTCTGTCAGGATGCGGTAGGGTTCCCAGTTCCGCTCCAGCAGGATGTTCACACCTTCCTCGATCTCTTCCTTCAGACCGTCATAAAGATCGTCGAACATCTGTTGCACCAGATCATTGTCGTCGAGTTCCGACAGGATGATTTCGTCTTCTTCTTCCGACATGGGATTTTCCTTTTCGTATGGGCAGGCCCCAGAGCCGTACCGGTTCAATTTCGTATGTCAGCTTATTGTGGTTGTGTGACTTGGCGTTTTCCGACCTGCATCGGCTTGCAACCGACCTGAGGCCGCGTTTCAACGCGACTGTGATTGCCAATGTTCTCCATCTGTTCTAGTTTGACGTCATGGATTGCCGACGCCCACAGATCGCAGCCGAACAACGTCCGGGACGTGCCGCGCTGAGCCGCGCCACCGGGCGCTATGAACGGCATGTCCGCGAGGCCGTGTCCGACGGTTGGGATATTCCTGAAGACCTGCCGGTTATCCGCACCCAGGTCAGCGAAGAGCGGCCGCGCAGCGTGATCACCTATAACCGCTCGCCCGATCTGCCGTTCGACCGGTCGATCAATCCCTATCGGGGCTGCGAACATGGCTGCATCTACTGTTTTGCGCGTCCGACCCATGCCTATCTGGGATTGTCGCCGGGTCTGGATTTCGAGACGCGGTTGGTGGCGCGGCCCGAGGCCCCCGAGGTGTTGGCACGAGAGTTGCGGGCAAAGCGCTATCGCGTGGCCCCGATTGCCATCGGCACGAATACCGATCCCTATCAGCCGATCGAAAAGACCTATGGCATCATGCGTGCCTGTCTGGAAGTGTTGCGCGCGTTTCGGCACCCCGTGGCCATTGTCACCAAAGGGGCGCTGGTGGAGCGGGACATAGATATTCTGGCGGATATGGCGGCGGACGGGTTGGCGCGGGTGGGCATTTCCGTGACCACACTGGACGCCGGACTGTCGCGGTTGATGGAGCCGCGCGTGCCCGCCCCGAAACGTCGCCTTGCAACCATCCGCAGGCTGACGCAGGCAGGCATTCCCGTGCGCCTGATGGTGTCGCCGGTCGTGCCCGCGCTGACAGATCCCGAACTGGAAAGCATTCTGCAAGCTGGGGCTGAGGCTGGTGCCGATGCGGCCAGCTGGATCATGCTGCGCTTGCCGCGAGAGGTGTCGCCGCTGTGGCAGGAATGGCTGGCCGCGCATTTTCCGGACCGCGCGGGCCGTATCATGACGCGGCTGCGCGAGATGCATGGCGGCAAGGACTATGATGCCAGCTGGGGCAGGCGGATGCGCGGTGAAGGTGCCTATGCGCAGATCATCGCCCGTCGGTTCGCGGTAGCGGCCCGCAGGCTCGGGCTGGACCAAAAGACGCCGCCGCTGCGCTGTGATTTGTTCTGTCCGCCGAAACGGGCGGGCGATCAGCTGAGCTTGTTCTAAGGCGATCTGTTGGGCCATGTCTGTTCCGGCGCACTGTCCAAAACGGGCAGGGCGGTCCTTTTGCAATCTGGGTTGTGGTCGCGGTGTCAGCCGCGGGCGCGGCGGCGTCGCGGACGCGCGGCGGGTTTGTCGGCACCCGTCCCGTCATTGTCGGACGAAAATCCACCCAGCTTTTCGGTGATGATCTCCAGCGATGGGCGCTGACCCTTGGGCCGGGTCTCCAACGCCTCGCGCATGGCGCGCAGATGTTCCGGCATCGTGCCGCAGCAGCCGCCGATGATCCTCGCACCGCAGTCACGGGCCAGAATGGCATATTCCGCCATCAGGTCAGGGGTGCCATCATAGTGGATGTGACCCTCAATGAATTTCGGGATGCCGGCATTGCCCTTGGCGATGATCGGCCGCTCTGTCCCCTGGGCTGAAAAGCCAAGCACGGTGCGCAGCAGGTCGGACGCGCCGACACCGCAATTTGCCCCGAAGCCGATGGGCGGGTTGGGCAGGCTTTCGACCAATTGCACCATATCGGCAGAGGTCAGGCCCATCATCGTGCGTCCCGCCGTGTCAAAGCTCATCGTGCCGCACCAATCCATCTCAGCATTGGCAAAGCCTTCGGCCGCGGCGCGAAATTCCTCGGGGGCCGAGATTGTCTCCAGCCACAGCACATCCGCGCCACCTGCTTTCAATCCCTTGGCCGTTTCCTCGAACATCGCGACAGCTTCGGCATGGCCAAGGTCGCCGACAGGCTTCATGATCGCGCCGGTGGGGCCGACCGACCCGGCCACGATAACCGTGCGGCCCGCCTGATCGGCAATTTCGCGGCCGATTTCGGCGGAAATGCGCGACAGCTCGAAGGCGCGGTCTTCGGCCTTGTGCAGCTTCAACCGCGATGCATTGGCCCCGAAGCTGTTGGTCAGAAAGATGTCGCTGCCCGCATCCACCGCACCTTTGTACAGGCTGACGATCTTCGCGCGTTCATCGACATTCCAGAATTCGGGCGGCTCGCCGGATTCGAGGCCCATGTTGAACAGGTTGGTGCCTGTCGCCCCATCTGTCATCAGCCAGTCACGTTCGGAAAGAAGCTTTGTCAGCGGATTGGTCATTGAACAGGGCACTCGTGTGTCAGGACGTTTGTGCCCATGTCCCACATTGCCTGTCTGGACGCAAATTCATAATGTTCATCTTCATTATGAGAATTTGCGCAAAGCCGGATTGGAGCGGCGGCAAGCGCCAACAAAAAAAAGCGCCCCGAACCGATCTGTCGGCAGGGCGCTTTGTCTAATATCTCGGATATTCGGATCGTGAGAACCTGTCAGAGTTCTTTCATCAACTGGCCTTTGGCCACAATCAGCAGGTCGGCCATCTTGGTGCGGATCTCGTCAGCGGTGGCGATATCGCCCAGATCGCCAGACACCTTGCGCACCACGTCCTCATGCCCGGCTTCCTCGAAATCCGATTTGATGACTTCGCGCGCATAGGCGTTGGCGTCGTCGCCCGTCTTGCCCAGCAACTCCGCCGCCCACAGGCCCAGAAGCTTGTTGCGCCGTGCCTCGGCGCGGAATTTCATTTCTTCGTCATGCGCAAACTTGTTCTCAAAGGCACTTTCGCGGTCGTCAAAGGCGGTCATTGGCGCTGCTCCCTGGTGGAAATCCGGTTTCATCTGATATGCGTGACAGAACGCCCAAGAGCAAGAGGCTTGAGCCGCGCTTGCGACAATGCCGCCCATGCACTAAGAGAGCGCTGTGCGGCGGGGACTCGGCCCCGCACGGCGAAGAAAGAGAAAAAATGGCGCGGCGCAAGAAAATCTACGAAGGCAAGGCAAAGATCCTGTATGAAGGCCCCGAGCCCGGCACAATCGTGCAGTATTTCAAGGATGACGCGACCGCCTTCAACGCGCAGAAAAAAGACGTGATCGACGGCAAGGGTGTTCTGAACAACCGGCTGAGCGAATATTTCATGACCGGTCTGAACAATATCGGCGTGCCCACCCATTTCATTCGCCGGCTGAACATGCGCGAGCAACTTGTGCGGTCCTGCGAAATTATTCCGCTGGAGATCATCGTGCGCAACTTTGCCGCCGGCAGCTTCTCCAAGCGGCTGGGGATCGAAGAAGGCACATCTCTGCCGCGTCCGATCGTCGAATATTGCTACAAGGATGACAAGCTGGGCGATCCGCTGGTCACCGAGGAACATATCGCGGCCTTCGGCTGGGCCAGCCAGCAGGATATGGACGATATTCTCAGCCTCGCGCTGCGGGTCAACGACTTCATGTCGGGCGTGATGATGGCCGTCGGCATCAAGTTGGTGGATTTCAAGATCGAAATCGGACGCGTCTATGACGGTGACTTTCAGCGCTTGATCATCGCCGACGAGATCAGCCCCGATAGCTGCCGCCTTTGGGACATCGAAACCGGGCAAAAGCTGGACAAGGACGTGTTCCGCCGTGATCTGGGGTCCTTGACCGATGCCTATACTGAAGTCGCGCGCCGTCTTGGTGTCATGCCCAAGAACGCTACGCAGATCACCAGACCGACCCTTATCAACTAAACCTTTCCGCGCATGAAGGCGCGGGTGAAACCGATTGAAAATATTAGGAAAAGGGCAGGGCGTTGGCCGTGCCTCAGCCGACCGGAGAGTAAGATGAAGGCACGGGTTCATGTGATGCTGAAAGACGGGGTCCTTGATCCGCAGGGCGAGGCGGTGCGCCACGCGCTTGGGTCGCTGGGCTTTGATGGTGTTGGCGGTGTGCGCCAAGGCAAGGTGATCGAGCTGGACCTGGCCGACGGCACGTCGGAAAAGACCGTGCGCGAGATGTGCGACAAGCTGCTCGCCAATACGGTCATCGAACGCTACGACATCGAATTGGCCTGAGGAGGGCCCCGGACATGCGTGCAGCCGTCATCGTCTTCCCCGGCTCGAATTGCGACCGGGACATGGCCACCGCCCTGACTGCGGCGGGGCTGGATGTCACAATGGTCTGGCACAAGGACACCGAACTGCCCGCGGGGCTGGATCTGGTGGCATTGCCGGGCGGGTTCTCCTTTGGTGACTATCTGCGCTGCGGTGCGATTGCCGCCAATTCGCCGATCTGCCGGTCGGTGAAAGCGCATGCAGAGCGGGGCGGCTTTGTGCTGGGCGTCTGTAACGGCTTTCAGATCCTCGCCGAGACCGGGCTGCTGCCGGGGGCGCTGTTGCGCAATGCCGGGCTGAAATATATCTGCCGAACGACGCCTCTGAATGTTGCGACCGAAAACAGCATCTACACTTCTGCCTATACAAAGGGCGCGCTGATCAACATTCCGATTGCGCATCACGATGGCAACTATACCGCCGATCCGGAGACCGTGGCGCGTCTGCAAGATGAGGATCGCGTGGCCTTCACATATGCCGAAAACCCCAACGGCTCGGCACAGGATATTGCGGGCGTGCTGTCTGCCAACCGCCGTGTGCTGGGCATGATGCCGCATCCGGAACGGGCGGCGGATGCGCGCCATGGCGGGACCGATGGTGCGCCGTTTTTCGCTCATCTGACGCAAGCGCTCGCCAGCGCCTGACTTGAGGATTTCGCGCCATCAGCCTAGGCTGGTGGCCATGGTTACGCGCGCCCTCAAACCACAAAGCAAACGTCGCTCTGCCCCGCTTGGCTGGCGGGTGCGAATCGCGCTTGTCACTCTGTTTTTGTTGGCGGCGGTCACGGTGTATTTCACCAACCGGCTGCTGACCGATCGCTTTACCGAAACCACCCGCAACCGGGCAGAATTGCGACTGGCGCTTTATTCGGGGAACCTGCTGTCGGAACTGCGTCGGAACGCCATTGTGCCTCAGCTTCTGGCGCGCGATCCGGCGCTGATAGGCGCGCTGAATTCAAACGATTTTTCGCAATCGACGCAGCGGCTGATTTCTTTTGTCGATGAAATTGGCGCGGCATCCCTGATGCTGCTGGATCGCGACGGGCGCACTGTGGCCGCGACGGATCGTAACAGATTAGGGTCCAATCATCGCACGGCCAGCTATTTTGTCGAGGGGATGCGGTCCAACCAAACCGTGTTCACCACGCTGCCGCGTGAAAGCGGTGGCTATGTCTTCACCTATTCACGCCGGGTTGAAAGCGACGGCAATACGGTCGGCGTGATCCTGGTAGAGGTCGATCTGGCCAAGTTCGAACGCGCCTGGGCGGGGATCTCTGACGCGGTGCTGGTCACCGACAGCGAAGGCACGATCATTCTGGCGACAGAGCCGCGCTGGCGGGGATTGACGGAACCCGAGGCCCTTGCAAAACAACCGGCCGAGGGTGCCATCGAGCGTGCGATCAAGATCACCGATGGCTGGAGAGGCGATTCCGCCGACGCGTATATTCTGGGCGAGGCGGTGATGCGCACCGAAAACCGGATCAGCTTTCGCGGATGGCGCATGGCCAGCTTTACGACCTATACTTCCGTGCGCGAAAGAGTGAACGGCGTTCTGGCGCTGGAAATCATGGGTTTTGCCATTTTGCTTGCACTGGCCTTCTATGTGCTTAGCCGCAAGACGGCGCTGCGCATGGCGCTGTTCCAGCGCGAATCGGCGGAACTGCGGCAGCTTAACCTGCGGCTTCAGCGCGAGATTGCAGAGCGTGAAAAGGTTCAGGAAAACCTGGCCGTGGCCGAGCAGACTCTGGCGCAAAGTTCCAAGCTGGCAGCGCTTGGCGAAATGTCCGCCGCCGTCAGCCATGAGTTGAACCAGCCATTGGCGGCGATGAAGACCTATCTGGCAGGCGCACGGCTTTTGCTGCGCCGCGAGCGCCCCGAAGAAGCGATGTCAAGCTTCCACCGTATCGACGACCTGATCGAACGGATGGGCGCGATCACCCGGCAATTGAAATCCTATGCCCGCAAGGGCCAGCAAGAGCTAAGCCCCGTGGATTTGCGGGATGCGCTGGCCTCGGCGCTGTCGATGATGGAGCCGCAGTTGAAGCTGCGGCAGGTCAAGATCACCCGCATCCTGCCAGACGATCCGGTGCTGGTGATGGGCGATAGAATGCGGATTGAACAGGTTATGGTGAACCTGTTACGCAACGCGCTGGATGCCACAAAGGGCGAAGATGATGCAGAGGTCGATATTCTGCTTTCTTCGGGCCGATCAGCGACTCTGACGGTGCGCGACAACGGTCACGGGATCGAAGATCTCGATGAATTGTTCGAGCCGTTTTACACGACCAAGCAACCCGGTGACGGTGTCGGCTTGGGACTTGCGATTTCTTCAGGTATCGTAGCGGATCTGGGCGGCCGGCTGACCGCACGAAATTCTGATGCAGGGGGGGCAGTGTTCGAGATGCAATTGCCTATATTAGACCAAACACATGAAACACAGGCCGCGGAGTAGAACGGATGTCCAAGGCAATGAAGATCGCCATCGTCGATGACGAACAGGATATGCGACAGTCGATCAGCCAATGGCTGGCGCTGTCGGGCTATGACACTGAAACTTTCGGCAGCGCCGAAGATGCGCTGAGCAAGCTGGGGGCGGACTATCCCGGCATTGTCATCTCTGACATCAAGATGCCCGGCATGGACGGGTTGCAACTGCTGAAGAAACTGATGAGCACGGACAGCGCCTTGCCGGTCATCATGATCACCGGCCATGGCGATGTGCCGATCGCTGTCGAGGCGATGCGGGTAGGGGCGTTCGATTTTCTTGAAAAGCCGTTCAACCCGGACAAGATGACAGAGCTTGCCAAGAAGGCCACCAATGAACGTCGGCTGACACTGGACAACCGCGCGCTGCGCAAGGAACTGTCGGATGGTGGCCAGCTGATGAAAAAGCTGATCGGCGCTTCCCCGGTAATGGAGCGTTTGCGCGAGGATATTCTGGATCTTGGTCAGGCTGATGGTCATGTGCTGATCGACGGAGAAACCGGGACCGGCAAGACGCTGATTGCCCACGCGCTGCATGCGGTCGGCTCTCGTGCCGGCAAGCGATTTGTGCTGTTGCCCTGCGCCGCCTATGACGAGGACGCCTTGATCCGGCGGCTGTTCGGTCCGGCGCAGCTCGAAGATTCGGAACTGCCCGCGATGGAACAGGCGCGCGGCGGAACTCTTGTGCTGGAAGATATCGAAACGCTGGGCGACACGGCACAGGCACGGCTGCTGAGCGCCATAAATGAACAGGGATCACCACCAGAGACGCGGATCGTCGCGATCTCTAACCTTCAGAATGAAGGCCGCACCTGCGAGGATGCGTTGAAATCGGGGTTGTTCTACCGGCTTGCGGCGCTGCGCATCACCGTTCCGCCCTTGCGTCAGCGCGGCGAGGATATTCTGACCCTGTTCAATCGTCTGAGCGAACAGTTTGCCGATGAATATGGCTGTGACGCGCCGGAAATCTCGGCACAGGAGGCGGCGCAACTGCTTCAGGCACCGTGGCCCGGCAATGTCCGGCAGCTTATCAATCTGGCCGAACGGGCGGTGCTGCAATCGCGGCGCGCATCGGGCACCATTTCATCGCTGCTGATGAACGACCATGACGACATGCAGCCGGTGATGACAACCGAAGGCAAGCCGCTGAAAGAATATGTCGAGGCGTTCGAACGGATGTTGATCGACAATACGATGCGCCGTCACAAGGGCTCGATCGCTAGCGTCATGGAAGAGCTGTGCCTGCCACGCCGCACGCTGAACGAGAAGATGGCTAAATATCAGCTACAGAGATCCGATTACCTGTAATTAGGCCGTACGATATTTCGGATAGAAAAAGGGGCTGGGACAGCCCCTTTTTTATGTCGGCTGCCTAAGTCTGGACGATGAATGACACATGATGGCGGATGACTTGCGTTGTTTGGCGATGTCACAGCAGGCGCGTGGTTGGACGGTCGAACACGCGGCGGCCAAGCGCAGAGGCGGCAAGATCTACCATCAACTGCGCCGTGCGTCCGCGTTCGTCCAGTGCTGGGTTCAGCTCCACCAGATCCAGAGAGGTCATCAACTCGCTGTCATGCAGCATTTCCATGACCAGATGTGCCTCTCTCACGGTTGCCCCGCCGGGAACGGTTGTGCCGACGGCAGGGGCCACAGCCGGATCCAGAAAATCGACATCCAGCGAGACATGCAACGCGCCATTCGCGCGCGATACTTCGTCAAGGAAGGCCGAGAGCGGCTTGGCGATCCCGTGTTCATCAATATCGCGCATATCATGACGGCGGATGTCGCTTGCCTGAAGTGCCTCTTTTTCCGCCGCATCGACGGAACGCAGGCCGATGATGCAGATGTTGCGTTCCTCAAGCGGATGCGCCACGTCCGGCATGCCGGGAAAGCCTGCACGTCCGGTCAGATAGCCCAGCGGCGTGCCGTGCATATTGCCCGAGGATGTGGTGTCAGGCGTGTGAAAATCCGAATGCGCATCCAGCCAGAGTACAAATTGCGGGCGACCTTCCGCCGCCGCATGTTCCGCTACCCCGTGGACAGAGCCCAGCGACAGGCTGTGATCGCCGCCCAGAAAGATCGGTACGCTGTCGGCCATCGCCGCCCTTGCCGCGCGCGACAGGGCATGTGTCCAGCCCGCTGTCTCGGTATAGGCGTGGATGTGGGGCGGAACATCGCCGCCGGGCACGTCGTCCGGGCTCAGGTTTCCCATATCGGTTACATCGTGGCCCAGATCAGCGAGTGCTTCGGCCAGACGTGCGGTACGCATTGCATCCGGCCCCATCAGGCAGCCTCGTCCAACACGGCCGCTATCGACAGGGGCACCGATCAATCGGCAATGGATCTTTGTCATCATATCCTCCGTTTAGGCTGTAGCGGCCGGCATCTAAGAGGCGTGATGGACGCTATCGGTTTGCGCGAAACGCCGCGAGCCATAGCGCGACAAGAATCAGGGACGCGACAGCGTTCCAGCTTGCCATCGACAGGCCCAGCATCTCCCAGGGCACCTCGTCGCAGCGTACCATCGGGGCGGCCATGATCTGATCGAGCAGGGCATCGGTGGACAGACCGCCAACCGGACCAGAGGTGCAGGTATCAGGCCCCGGCCACCAGCCGCGTTCAACCCCGGTGTGATAGATCCCCACGCCGGCGGTTGTCGCAGCTGCCGCGGCCCCCACCAGTGTCAGCAACCGCCAGCCGAATGCCAGCGCAACAACCGCGATCACAACCGCCGCCGCATGCGGATACCGTTGCGTGATACACAGCTTGCACGGTGGCATGTCGCCCAGATACTGAAAACCGAAGGCCCCCAGCAACAGCAGCGCGGAGCCAAGTCCGGCAAGGATTGTCAGTGTTTTGCAATTCATAGATATTTCACCACCAGAAACCCACCCAGAAGCAACACGACAAAGGCCGTAAAGACAAGACCCAGACGCCGTTCGATGAAATCACGAATTGGTGCGCCGAAGACGCGCAAAAGCCCTGCAACGATAAAGAACCGCAATCCGCGCGCCAGCACAGAGGTCGCGATGAACGTCGCCAGCGGCATGCCGGTCCAGCCCGACATGATGGTGATGACCTTGTAGGGAAAGGGCGTGATGCCTGCGATCAGGACCGCCCAAAAGCCGAAATCGTTGAACCGCGTGTTGAATGCAGAAATTGCATCCGCCTTGCCCAGCGATTGCAGAATCGGCAGGCCGAGTTGTTCGTAAAACAGCGCGCCGATGGCATAGCCCAGCAACCCGCCGATGACGGAACTGACCATGGCGATCAGCGCAATCAGCCAGGCGCGGCTGGGACGCGCCAGGATCATCGGGATCATCAGAACATCGGGCGGAATCGGAAAGACAGAGCTTTCGATAAAGGCCACGAAGGCCAGCACCCAAAGCGCGTGCGGATGCTCTGCGAGGCCAAGCATCCAATCATAAAATCGACGAAGCATCGCGAAAATCTCTTGGTTTTTGTTGTCGGGCACAGATCATGCGCCGCTTTGCGGGTCAACATGCGACTTTGCCTCTGGACGAACGCGCCTCGCTTGGGTAGAGAACCCCACGTTGCCCAAGTGGCGGAATGGTAGACGCAGGGGATTCAAAAGCCTCTCAAGCTTGCATAACAACATCAACAATTAAGGGACTTCGTGAGGGTATGCCTTCATTGGTAGACGAATGGTAGACAGACTCGCACAACAACCCAACTCGGCAACGTCACCAACAACCTCTATGGCCACCACTGGCTGCACCAGTCAGTCCTCAGTCAGGTCATCCCGTTTGATCGCATGGATAAGGGCAGGCTCATTGATGGGCAGAAATCCGCTTGCGGTACCGACTTGTTTAGTGCAGCGTGCCAGCGCAACCATAGAGAGAGAATTCCGCATGAGAACTTTAGTAATAGCCTTCGGAGCAACATTTGCGCTGACAGCTTGCACAGAAATGGCGTCAGAGCCGATTGTCACATCTTTCAACGAGTCGACTGTCGGAATTCAAATCCAGCAGAGTTCTTTAGCAGTAATGACACCTGAAGCAGAGGCTAAGTCTATTGCTATGGCTGATGCAAAGGCACAGGAAATCTGTAGCCGTGGCCCTAAGCGTCGTGCTGAGCGGGCAAGTTCCCGTCAGGTTCCTGCTGGTGAGTACATGATTGCAACTGAGTATCTCTACCTTTGCTTAAACTAAGCACTGAGGGAACGAAAAACGTGCTTTTGGCCGCTTACTGCACGACTGTACAAATAGGAATTTAGGGATTGAGACCTGTAACGACAATTAAAATTGCGACCGTCATAGCGCTTATGACTGGTCCGGCATTCTCTCAAAACACGCTCTCAGACAGCAGAGAAGAATCGTCTCTTTCGCGGTATCAAGTCGTAGAGGATGGCGAAGAACTGGTTAAGCTTAGAGATTTACAGGCGCTCGAAGACAAGGCCAAAGCTGCGTTTTCTGACGGACTGTGCTTGGAAGGTGCTGATGTTGGATTCGCTGAGCATGCAAATGTTGCAGCTAACGTATTGCGTCAGTCACTGGAGCCATTTTACTCTGCTGACCGTGACGACTCGAGTGCAATAATCCAGCGGTCCGCCAATTCCGACTTAGCTAATGTAGAGCGAGCTTCTAACAATCTCCTCTTAAAAAGGAACGAATATTGGCTTCTCGAAGCAAAATGCTATTTTGAAAAAGGTGATTTTGATAATGCATTAAACCGCACTTATCGAGCGCTCGAATACATACACCCACTCGATCAAGAGGCGCTGTGGATTGAAGCGCGCGAGATGATGTTTAACATGATCGGTTACGAATAGCTCCTCTGCACGGGGTCGAGCTTGTTTTAAGAATTTTCGCTAGACCTCTGAGGTGGCTGCACGGCCAAAACACGCCTGCCCTACCAGAAACCCACGGGGCCCCACCTTTTAGGCAGTTTCCTTAGCTGATCCCAAGATGCGGTACAGGCTGGCCCTGCTGATCCCCAGTTGCTCACAAACCTTGGCCTTGCTCATACCGGACTTGAGCAGTGACAGGGCGGCATCGGTCTTGGCCATGGCTGTAGGTTTGCGCCCTGTGTACTTCCCTTCAGCCTTGGCCTTGGCAATGCCTTCCTTCTGGCGTTCAAGCATCATCTCACGCTCGAACTGGGCAACAGAAGCCATGACGTTGAGCATCATTCGTCCGGTGGCTGTAGTAGTGTCAACCTGCTGACCGCCCATAGACAGGATAACCACACCAGCACCCTTGGCCTCTAGCTCTTCCAAAAGTTCCCCAAGGTGACGCACAGACCTTGCGAGACGATCCAGCTTGCAGACCACCAACTTGTCACCTGACCTAAGCGACTTAATAGCGGCATCCAACTGCTGACGCTCACCTACAGACGAAACCTGTTCCTGATATAGCTCTTCGCAGCCAAGTGCCTTCAAGTCCCGCACCTGAGCCTCAAGCCCTGCGTCCTGCTCCAGCGTCGATGTTCTCGCGTAACCTACCAACATATCCGTCTCTTTCTCACATGATTCTAAGGATATTATGAATATAGCCTCAATAGGGTGGAATGTATAGGGTTTTGAGACAGTTTCTCGCTGTGTCGCTGGATCAGGGTCTAAAGAGACGTGAGGCAAGTTGCAGGGGTGCGCTTGAGTGCGGCCTTGATAACCCTCCAAAATCTATGGTTCTCTCTGTTGAACCTTTCAGGAGTCCGATCATGAACAGATTGATTTTCACCTTACCGTTGGCTTTGTTCCCCTCAGTGCTTCCAGCAGCAGATGCCAGGTTCGACAGATGCCATGCTATGTCGATGAATGATTTGCGCCTTACATGTTACGATAAAGAGACCGGATACGTTGAACCGCAACCTGATGAGCAAGAAAAGGTTGCCAATAAAGAACAAAAAGTTGAGCCGGAAGAAAAGCCACTTGGAAAACAATGGCGGTACAGGGATGAGGTCAGCGCGCTAGATGATCGAACAGATGTGTGGCTGAGCCTGTCCAGCAAAAACACTGAAGGGAACGCTATTGGCTCACCAACAAGGGCAACACTGTGGGTTCGCTGCATGGAAAACAAAACTAACGTGTTCATTGGATTTGGACGATACACCACTGACAACCAAAGCGTTAAATACAAGCTTGATGATGGTCCGGTTCAAAAACAGTGGATGGAGACCATGCGCGGGGGGGAGGGGATAGGCATTTGGTCTGGCTCTCGCGCTATTCCATTCATTAAGAGAACGTTTGGTAAGCAGAGATTGGTGATCTCATACAACACCTACACCGGACCAGTTGAGTTTAAGTTCGATATTTCTGGGCTAAGAGAGCGGATCGACCCGTTAGCAACAGCTTGTCATTGGAAGCCATAAGCCGTGCTCGCCCCGCCTGATGAAAACTCAAGCGATACCGGCCCCAGCGAAATTGGAGCCACAGAGGAATGAAGTGCCTACAAAACCGAAGGGAATCTTCAGAAGACCTGATGGTTTACCTGAGAGCATGAGACACATCCATTTTGATAAATAAGGCAATATAGGAAATACAACATATAGCCGCTTCAAGCCGCATTTACACAATATCTGCTATACCCTGTAATGTTTATGAAATATCCCTCTGAGGGTAATATCTGTACCACCCTCCTTCAGTTAAGGGTTATAGATCATATATGATTATGGTATACTACTATTAAGGTAATACCTATAGGTTATATATAGTTTGTTCTTTCGCCTACTAATACGATTTAGGACGGCTTTGCACTCCTAGCTGGATGACCATTCGACCGACAGCTTGGGGGGCTTGAATCCCATATGGGCGTAGGCTTCCAAGAAGGCATCTTGAGCATCTTTCATGCTGCTTGTGGGTATGATAAGGCAATCGTGGATCGACAAACAGCCAACCCCCTTGTCTAGCAGGTAGTTCATCGCCCGAAGGATGATTTCGCTCTCTATTCGAAACAGGTCCATTCCATGACCGCTACGAACCTTAGACAGCGCAGGATATGTCTCGCTAAGAGCCTGTGCGTAGGTTTTCCAATCCTGTCCAACGATCAGCTGAGCCGCCTTCGAATCCTCTCTGAAGCTTTTAGGCCAGCTTTTACGATCCAGTGAAACCCCGTTAATCACAGCTTGGATAATCGTCTTGGTCAACTTCCTATTCAAGCCTGATAGCTGGCCATATGTGTAGAGGTCTTCTGTAGCAGGTAGGTCAAAGCCAATATCCTCATCTTCTGCCAAGAGGCGCAGTCCAGACGCATGAACATCAATCTCGGAGGTAGGCTCGCCATCAATCAAGGTCTTTTGACGCCAACCTTTCATCTTGCTGGGAATGCTAAAAGTCAAAGGGTATAGTCGCCCATGCGTTAGCCAAGGCTCTCCATCAGCTTGAGGCAGGTTGGTGAAAATCCGCCGATATTGCACGTCAACCCATTCATCACGCTCCCCGTACGGAAACAAAACAAAGTCATGATCGAGCAACCTATCGTTAAGGTTTTCCACAGGTGGAACAAGATTTTCCCTGATCCAAGCCTTCCACTCACGGTTGGCCATTAGTTCGATATCCCATGGTGCCTGTGATAAATCTGTTCCCCCAAGCCTTACCTGCACGGCAGGTGGGCACCAGGACAGCTCATACTTTTTGAAAGACGGTATCTTGCGCATTGGCGAGCCGCTAAAAGCCTTGTAACGGACCTGTCGGTTCCTGGTCCTTTTACCGTGAAGCTTTAGCCACCCCATACCCACCACGGCCTTCACGGTCTGAGACATAGCATCGTAGTTGATAGGCCATTTTTTTATGTCATAGCTGGCTTTGTTTAGGTCGGTGTAAACTATGCAATTTTCGTCACTTGTGACCGCCCAAAGTAAGCTTGTGAAGGCATTGAACCTGTTTTTTATAGCGTCTGCCCTTTTAGGTGGCTTTTCCCACTTTATCCGAGCAAACAGCTTTTGTGCCTCTTCATAAACAGGGCTGGTTTCTGGTATGAAATATATTGGAGCCGCAAAAGTGCCTTCTGTCTTTTCCGTCGCTGGTTTTGCATTCACTGAAGAATCCTCGCCACTCTTGCTCTTGCTTCACCCGACTCTCACCATAGCAAATAGTCTACAGGCTCCAATAGCAACCGATGAATGACCATGAAGATGCCTGAGAGGCTCTGTGCTGCCCGCTGAGTGCTTGTGTGATGTTTTTGGCTACCCAGCCGCCCAGCGCGGAGAGGCGGCTTACAGCGGCCTTTGAGGGCCTCTGAGGGCATCGTGAGTCCGCGCCTCCTACTGTGGCTGCCAATGAATGGTACTGGAAGGTATCTGAGAGGCGCTGTGCTGCCCGCTGAGTGCCCATATAGTGCTTTCGGCGGGGAGGGGTGGTAGTCTTGAGCGATCACGGCCCTCAGCGGGCCCCTCTGCGGTTGTGGGCGAATTTTTTATACCGGTTCCCAATTTTCGGGTACTTTCCTGACTTGACCGCCATGGTCATACTCATAATATCGGTATTGCGACTCTAGATCAGTATACATCTTTTTCAGAAGTTGCTGTTTGGCTAGTTGACCCGCAAGGTAATGTTTCCTTGTGACCCCATGACCTGATTGGTTGTTAGCAACTGCAATATCCTGCTCTGTGTATCCGATTAGGTTCATGTGTTCTGAGAATGTTCTCCTAAGATCGTGGAGCGTCCAGTCTCCTTTGAGGGTGTGTCGTGCTTTGAACTTATCGACGGCGGTTCTCAGGCTGGATTCTGTATAACCAAAAACTAATTTATCATCAGCTCTGCGATCCTCTAACAGCTCACCGATCAAGCCGACTATAGGTATGACGTGATCTTTTCGGTTTTTGGTATCGCGGATATATATCTGACCTTCCTTTACGTCTGCCCATGTCAACCGAAGAACTTCACTCTTACGCAAACCTGTAAGCATGAAAAATAGCAAAATATTCGCAACCCTAACCTTAAAGGTCGAGCGTACCTGCATAATGTCATAAATCTCTCTTCCAGACAGGAACCTATTGCGAGGCTGGGATTGGACCCGAAGATTCTTCTTGGTGAGGATGTCGCAAGGGTTTGGTGTTATGTCGTGGAAATTCAGAATGGCTGACAGGTTCCTAAAAGCCTTGTTGACGTATGCAGGACTCTTTTCTGCTAAAAGTTCCGAGTACCGGTCTTGAACCATCCTCTTGCTTAGTTGGCGGGTGGGGAGGCTCTTCCAGTCGGAGAAACAATTGCTGAAGGTTTTATTGTAGTCATTCAGCGTGCTAGCTTTCAAGCTGTGCTGCTTGATGTTGGTATATGCCTGCAACGCGCCCAAGAGTGTCTCTGGAAGGGGGTCTTCATCAACTTGGGCATGTCTAGGGTCAAAACCTTGAGAGGCTTGCAGGAGTATTCTCTTGGCCTCCTGACGTGCGTCTACCAGTGGCACAAGGTCAACGTCACCTATCCTGATACGCTTTGCGCTTGCTTGCCCTTTTATTCGCTTTTCCACACAAAAGGTAGCTTTACCCTTTGCGGAGACTTCGATAAGAAACCCACGAGTATCGGTGTCGCGGATGAACTTTCGTTTACCTGTGGCTTCGATGCTCGCTAGGGTTCGTTGGGTTATCTTTGTAGGCATCTAATCCCCTGAGTTTAGTTGGTAGACGTTTGGTAGACGTTATGATGTTACTAACGGGGTGCCTTGAAGGCAAGTAGACGAAAAAACCTAGTATTTTCAGTGTGCCCAAGTGGCGGAATGGTAGACGCAGGGGATTCAAAATCCCCCGCCTTAACGGGCGTGCCGGTTCGAGTCCGGCCTTGGGTACCACCCTGTTTTGCAGGGTCTCCGTTGGATATTCGAAGATCGGCGTGACGCGCCGGTGTTTTCGCAAGAATCACCCCGATATGTTGAGTGGACGGCCGTATTACCGCGCAAGGCTGGATCAGTAATGGCCCTTGACCGTAGAATGGCACCGCTTCGTTTCCGGACGGAACCGGCTTGTGCCTTTTCGCGTTGGTTCATTCCGCAGCAGATGGTCCAAAGCAAATCCGACCCCACGTTACATCATGTCGGACGCCACGGTTCAGCCTGATATGGCTTGTTTCAGTTTGAACAATTCTATCAAACCGCCGGAAACCCATCCCCGACGGCGTTCTCCGGCCGGACTTCCAAATCAAAGGCGAGCGGCGGTACGACGCACAATGTCGATGCGCGCAGAATTCGGAGGATGGCTGCCGAGGAACCGGTTTCCCGGATCGGGGATCCGGGTGAAAAACGCAGCACCGCGTATGGCGTTGAACCCCGCACGGCTGGTGATGATCGTGCCCAACTCATCGGCTTCAAGCTCAAAATCCTTGGAATAGGTCCGTGCGCCCACGGCGGCGCCAAACTCTTCGGCGCTGCGGATCCCGGCCGCATCAGCGCCCGACAGTGAGGCAAGCCCGGACAGGATCACGGCCCCCGCGATTGCGTTATTGCGGCTGCGGGCAAGGTGGCCAAGAATATGGTGCGACGCTTCATGGCCCATCACAAAGGCCAGTTCATCGGCATTCTCGACACTTGCGATAAGCGCGAGATTGAAGGCCACAACCGGCCGGCCCGATCTGTCGAGGGTTTGAAACGCATTGGGTGGTTGACCGGGCCGGTCATCCACAACAATCAGGAAATCGCAATTCATCCCCGGCGCGCGACGGCGGCATTCCGATTCGGCGATAGGCTCCATAATGTTGACGACGCTGACAAATTGCTGGGCTGCGCGTTGCGCCCGAAGCCGTCGCGCGGCATCACTGGGCTGGGCGGCCTGCGCCGAGGACTTTTGCGGCGGCGGGGCGGGTGTCTCGATCACTTCGCAGCCGGCAAAGAGAAGAAGAGCGATAGGAAGTAACCAGCGCATGCGATGTCCTGAACAGAATAGGGGGCCCGGAAGGCAACGGGGGTCAGTTTGACCCGGCCAAGGTGGCAATTCAAGGGGTAGGCCAATGTCAGGGGACAGGAGGCACTGCAAGAACGTCTAGCTTGCCAAAGCAGTGCTTGCACAGATGTCTCCCCCACCGATAGGCTGGTGCCATGTTCAGCATAGAGCACGAATTCGACGCGACCGTTGTGACCCTCGTGGACGAGGGCGAAACCCCCTTGCAAGAGGATGTGGTGGTCAACGGATTTGAAGAATGCATCACTGTTGAACAATACGATCCGCGCACGGACCGGGTGAACACGATTACGCTTTCGATTTCGCAGATGCGGGATCTCGCAGCGGCACTTTCGCTTCCCGAGGGCGTCTATTCGCGCAAGAAAACCTGAGCTTTTCTTTTCCATGATGGGCGGCGCATTATCCATCGGGCGCGCATTTGCCGGTGCCTGACCTCGCGGCACCTGCAACCTCAACACCTCATCTTGCAAAAAAGATCAGCTAAAGGAGCGATTGCATTTGAACCTGCCTAGAGTTTGACGGTTTCATGAGACGAAAGCCATGTGCCGGGGTTCGGCATTTGGTGCGAAAAGTTCGAAAGGTATCGCATGTTTACAAGACGCAAAATGATTGGCGTACTGGGCGCGCTGGCTGCGCCGGCCTTTGTCGGGCCTGCTTTCGCAGCGCCCAGCGATTGGGAGGCTTGGGATGCGCAGGTGACGCCTGCGGGATTTGACTTGAGAACCAGCAATCCATGGGGATTGCACCCTCGGTTTCTGCCAACTTTGGTAAAGGCCAATCCGGATCTGGTGCCGGGGGACGTTCATGTCGATGCGGTCGCGCGCTACTTGTACCACATCCAGCAAGACGGCACGGCCATGCGCTACGGCGTGGCAATCGGGCGCGATAATCTGTACGAGCCGGGCGTTTACACGATCAAACGCAAGGCGAAGTGGCCCCGATGGACCCCCACTGCGACGATGATCAAACGCGAGCCTGAGAAATATGCGCACTGGGCAGGTGGTATGGCTCCAGGTCCGGCGAACGCGTTGGGATCACGGGCGCTGTATCTTTTTGTCGGCAATCGCGACACATATTTGCGTATTCATGGGACGCCTGCGCCGCGTTCTGTCGGAACGCGGGCCAGTTCAGGATGTGTGCGGATGGTGATGCCGCATATCAATGCGCTGTACGAGCAGGTGAATACCGGCGTCACCGCCTATCTGTACCCGACAGATGGCGGGACATTGTAACACGCTGAAACTTAGCTGACCGGGCCGGTGCAGATCGGGCTGCCATTGTCTGTGCGCACGGGCAGTTCGGTCGTCTCAACCGGCCCGCGATGCGTGTACCAATAGCACCCGTCCTCTTTCCGAAGCCTTGCCGTGGTCAGATCCTGATAGGATGCCGCGATTGAGGAGACCGATTCCGGTACGCTGACATAGTCCCCACGGCTTGCGCCGCCATCGGAAGGCACGGTTTCACAGGCGGACAGACCCAGCAGGAACAACGGACCCACGAGAAAAGCCTTGGATTGAATCATTTTCGTACTCTCCGGTTTGATCGTCTTTGTAACACGCTTGCATTGCGCGACCAGAGCCGCAAGCCCGAGCGGTGGTTGCGATGCAAATCATGGCAACGGTGCCGCAGCGATAATAATAGCGATCGCGATTGGCAATGCCCCGCATCTACCGGATTTTCAAACTTTTGAGGTGTGTGGGAGGTGGATCAGCGGTGCCGAACCAACAAAATCTAGGCAACAAAACCTAGCAGAGTTTCATACCCGAAAACGTTGCATTCTAAGCAAGAGCTCGCCTTATGCCGCCGCCGAGCTGGCCATCGACCGCTTGGTTGCCGCCAGCGCGTCACGTTGATAGATTTTGGCGGCCCCGGGTTGTGTTCATCTGAAAATCGCACCTGCTCAGGGCCTTGCCCGCCTAAGCACGGCTCTGACCATCAAAAAAAACCGAATTCGCTGTAAGAGCCACACTACCGATACGCGCTGACAGCATATTGCCGATTGGAGGCTCTGTCGTCTTGCGGGCCTATGACTCAGGTGCAGCCAAAAGGCCCGCCAACAGACATTATTCGATCACAGCACGAAGCCAACGATTGCCACTACAACGACTACAACACCGATGATGTAAAAAATATTATGCATTATCATTTCCTTCCGAGTTCGACGCGTCGGGCGCGCTCTGCAAGGCAACGGTCAAGTTGCGCGAAGGTTCCCGAAAAACTGCTGGCACCTTGAGGACAATCTGGAATCCGCCTTGCCGCCAGTCATGCAAGCCATGACCTTGCGGTTTGCCGGGAGAGGCAAGCCTTTCGTCAAGCCGCCGACACACACATCAACATAAGACGTTTGGAAAGACGCGTTCAAAGATATTCCGGTTCACCAACTGCCGGGTCTAATTCTCAAACGTATGTTCCCGTGAGGGGCAGGGGCTTAGGGCTCTGAAACACCGGCGGGGGGACGGCGGCGCAGCAGCAATAGCAGTAGCGGGATCATCCAGACCGCGATGGTGAAGAGGCCAAGCCCGGCGGCGATGGGGCGCTCGAAAAAAGCGATGAAGCTGCCGTCTGACTTTATCATCGACGTGACAAAGTTCTGCTCCAGCATTGGTCCCAGCACCAGCCCGAGGATTGCCGGGGCGATGGGGATGTCGTTTTCCTCCATCAAGAAACCGATGACGCCGAAGACAAGCATGATGCCGATGCCGAAAGCCGAGTTGTTGATGGCAAAGGACCCGACCATGCAGAACATCAGGATGACCGGCATCAGCACCTTCTGAGGGATCGACAACACTTGCCGCGCGCCCTTGATCGCCAGCCAGCCCAGTGGCAGCATGATCAGATTGGCCAGCAGGAAAACGATGAACACCGCATAGATCATCTGCGGCTGCGTGATGAACACCATCGGACCGGGGTTGATCCCCTTGATGTAAAGTACGCCGATCACGATCGCAGTGATCGAGTCGCCGGGAATGCCAAAAACCAGCGCCGGAATCCACGCCCCCGACATCGCGGCGTTGTTCGAGGCCCCGGCCTCTACCAACCCCTCGACATGGCCTGTTCCGAATTTCTCGGGCGTTTTCGAGAATTTCTTCGAGATAGCAAACGAGATCCACGCGGCGATATCCGCCCCGGCACCGGGCAATGCGCCGATGGCGGTACCCATCGCGCTGCCGCGCAGGGCTTGGACCGGGTAGGTGACCAGGTTCTTCGCCTGCTGACGAAAGATTCCCTTGCCCGGTGTTGCGGGCGGACGCACCTCTTCACCACGCTTGATGAAGGTACGGATAACCTCGGACACGGCAAACAGACCGATCATCGCGGGGATGAATTGCACGCCTCCCATCAGCTCGACCGACCCCATTGTATAGCGTGGCGCACCTGCGGGGTTCTCCAGTCCGATGGTCGCGGCGAACAATCCGATGAACAGAGCGACCAAACCCCGCGCCGGAGAGCCGGGAGAGATGAAAACTGCGCAGGATAAGCCCAGAACGACCAGCCAGAAATACTCGAAGGAGGAAAACTTCAGCGCGATCTCGGCCAAAACCGGCGACGCGGTGATCAGCACCAGCGTCCCGAAGATGCCGCCGATCGAAGAGAAGACGAGAGAGGCACCAAGCGCGGCCTCCGGGCGGCCCTGTTTCGTCAGCGCATAGGCGTCCTGCACATAGGCCGCGCTGGCAGGCGTGCCGGGCATCCGCAACATCGTGCCGGGAATGTCGCCCGCAAAGATCGCCATCGCGGTGGCTGTCACGATGGTGGCGATTGCTGGCACCGGGTCCATGAAGAAAGTCACCGGCACCAGCAGTGCGGTGGCCATGGTTGCGGTCAGTCCGGGGATGGCGCCCACGAACATGCCGAAGGCGGCCGAGCAGAGGATGACCAACAGCACATAGGGCTGAAAAACAAGTTGCGCGGCGTCGATCACCGTGGACATTGGGTATTCACCATAAAAAAGAAAGGAAATCGCTGCGCGGCAGTGGCACCAGCAACAGGCGGCCAAAACTTTGCTGGATGGCAATGGCGGCAACCAGCGCGATAATCACGGCGATCCACCAGCGAACCCGTAGGATGAGCATGCCGATTGTCATCACCGCGACGGCCGTGGGCAGGAAGCCCAGTACAGGGGACAGCGCGATATAGGCCACAATAAGGACCAGAACCGAGACCAGCCGGGCGATGGCCGCAGGGCTTTGGGTCCAGTCAGCCAGGTTCAGTCCGGGCAGGCGTTCGCCCTCCATAACCGCCTTTACGATCATGAAAAGTCCCGTCAAACCTGTCACCAGCGCGACCGCGCGTGGCATCGTCCCGGCACCGTAGGCTTGGCCGGGGATAGCCTGAAATTCGATTGCCGAGATATAGATCGCGATGCCGCCCAGAAGAGTCAGTAGTCCCAAGGTAAGGTCGGTGACGCGCATCCGTTATGTCCTGTTTTCGTGTCTTTATCTGCTTGGTATCCGGCGATCAGCGGCATAGCGGAAAAGGGCCAGGTGGACATGACATACGCACCCGGCCCTGCCCGGAAGAAAGACCTTTATCGCTCGGCGCTATTCTGCGGCGAGTCCGGCCTGTTTCATAACCTCGCCAAAGGCGGCGTCGTCATTGGCCACGATCTCGGTCGCATCGTCACCCTTTGCCCAACGAAGGCCAAAGCCGCGGTCTGCCATGAAGGTCTGGTATGCGTCCGAATTATACGCCACTTCTACCGCGTCCATCAGCTTGGTCTTGACGTCATCGGGAAGCCCGTCCGGAGCGGCCACCGACCGCCAGACCGCAACCGTCCAGTCGGATCCGGTGGTTTCAGCCAGTGTCGGCACATCCGGAAACGCGTCCTGTCGTTCTGCGGACATGGTTGCCAGCGCGACCACGCGGTTGGCGTCGATCATCGAGCGCCCTTCGGCCAGCGAGGAGGGAACAATATCCACGCCGCCCGCGACCATATCGGTCAGGCCCGGCGCGGCACCCTGACTGGGCACGAAGGTGACGTGATCGGGGGCCAGATCCTCGGAGAGCAGCCAGCCGGCAAGGCCGACATGCCAGATGCCACCCTGACCGGTGCCGGAGGCCTTGTAGGTGCCCGCAGGTTCGCTCTTGATGCTTTCAAGCAGCGCCTCGACGCTGTCGAAGCCGGACTCAGCAGAGACCATGACGCCGCCGGGATCGGCGTTGACGATGGCCAGAATGTCGAAGTCTTCATAGGTCAGTTCGGTCAGGCCCTGCCAGTGCATCATGTCAATTTCGATGGTCATGATGCCGATGGTGTAGCCGTCTGGATCCGCGTTGGCGATCGCGCTGTGGCCGACCACGCCGGACCCACCGGTACGGTTCACCACATTGACCGGCACGCCCAGTTCGCGTTGTATCTCGGCACCCAGAAGGCGACCCACGGCGTCGGTGCCGCCACCCGCACCCCAGGGCACGATCAGTTGAATTGGCCGTTCGGGATATTCCTGCGCCGAAACGGTGCCAGCCAGAATCAACAGGCCACCAAGGGCTGCTGCGGTTTTCACAAATTGCATGCGTATCCTCCTAGTTGTTTTTTCAGTGCGTCACTTCTGACCGTGCCCGCCGCCGGTATTCATCGGCTGATACGGCGACCGAAGCCCTATGGGATCTGGTCACACGGCGACGCGTCACCGCTTTGGTGTGATCGCGTTGCGTTCAAGTGTGTTGGCTTGTTCAGTCACGCTCCTCCGGATTGACGCTATCCAGCGCTGTGATAACGTTCCAATGAATAAATTGGGCTCTGCGATCGCGAAACACGATCGCTCTGACAGGTCGTAGATACTTGAAACGGGATATCACCGCGCAACTGAAAATCCGGCACATGTCACTGATCGTGGCTTTGGCCGATCACGGAACAACGCATCGCGCAGCCGATGCAATGAACATGACACAATCCACCGCGTCAAAAATGTTGCGCGACGTCGAAGATATCTTTGAAAGCAGCCTGTTCGAACGAAAGCCACGCGGTCTGATCCCGACACCGTTGGGGGAGTTCGTCATTGCCAATGTGCGGGCACAGCTTTCGCGCCTCAGGCGGTTTTCAGACGAATTTCACGCCCGTCGCTCCGGAGGATACGGCACCCTGTCGATTGGGGCGATTACCGGCGCGGCCCCCGATCTGGTGGCCAGGGCCGTGGCTGAGATAAAGCGCAAGCGGCCGCAACTGATGGTCGAACTCCACGGCGAGACAAGCGACGGTATCCTCGACCAGCTTGAGGGCAGTCTCATCGACCTTGCCGTGGGACGGTTCAGTGATGAACGGCAAAGGAGCAAATTCACCTTCGAGCCACTTGCCGAGGAAAGGCTGGTGGTCGTCGCCCGGTCTGGGCATCCATTGGAAAGCGCAGGCGTCACGCGCCTTGCAGATCTCGCCAATTGCGCCTGGGCGCTTCAACCGGGCACAAACCCCTCGCGGCATGTACTGGATGCGGCCTTCGACCACGAACGCGTGCGACGGCCCACGAACACGATTGAATGCTCGTCGATCCTGTTGATTCTGAACCTTGTGCAGGTGTCGGACGCCCTGGCACTGCTGCCCGAAGCCGTGATCGAGGCCTATGAAAAGGCCGGGTTGTTCATCCGCTTGCCAATACGTCCCGAAATCAGACTTGCCGGGTTTGGGCTGGTGACTCGCCGGAAAGAGCCGCTGGGCGAGGCCGCGATGGAGTTCTGCGACATCCTGCGCGCCCGTGCGCGTCGTCAAATACGGACGTGAGGCATCGCACTGACCCTGCCTGTGATGCTATCGCAAGGCCCGCCAGAGTTTCGGGCGTGCATTAGGCCGTCGACCGTGCGTTGCGCTTTTTTCGGGCGACCAGCGCGCAGATTTTGTCAGGTCCCGCGGTTGCGGTTTTGCCGCAGGACCTGACCGCAGGGCAAAGAGGAACGGGTTGGCAACTACTCGGCCACGCAATCGGCGAAATAGTGGATGGTGCCGTCCTCGCCCAATTCCTGTACCAGCCCGTGGATGTCGGTTTCGAACCCCGGACAGGCAAGAGCGAATGCGCGGTTGAACTTGAGGTAGTCCACGATCTTGCGGTTGAACACCTCACCGGGGATCAGCAGCGGAATGCCGGGCGGGTAGGGCGTGACGAGGCCGGTGGTGATCCGGCCTTCAAGATCGTCGATCGGCACGCGCTGCGTGGTCCGGCGGGCGATGTGTGAAAACGCCTCGGACGGGTTCATCGCAGGTGTCAGATCGCTGAGATACATCTCTGTCGACAGGACGGCCACGTCATTCTTCGCATAGAGTGTATGGACGTGCTGACATAGATCGCGCAGGCCCATGCCTTCGTAGCGCGGCTGTTTGGCGCAGAATTCCGGCATCGTGCGCCACATCGGTGTGTTCTTGTCGAAGTCGTCCTTGAATTGCTGAAGCGCCGTCAAAAGCGTGTTCCAACGTCCCTTTGTGATGCCGATAGTGAACATGATGAAAAAGCTGTAAAGCCCTGTTTTTTCGACAACAACACCGTGCTCCGCCAAATATTTCGTCACGATGGACGCTGGGATACCTGTTTCCTCAAATCGGCCGTCCAGATTGAGACCGGGCGTGATGATCGTGGCCTTGATCGGGTCGAGCATGTTGAAGCCGCGAGCCATGTCGCCAAAGCCGTGCCAGGATTCCTCGCCATCGCTTTTGCGCATGCCGTCGGCATCGGTATTGCCCAGCACCCAGTCCTTGGTGCTGCCGATGCCTTCTTCCTCAAGCGTGTCCGGCCCCCAGACCTTGAACCACCAATCCGCGTCGCCGTATTCGTCATCGACCTTGCGCATGGCTCGGCGGAAATCGAGCGCTTCGTCGATGCTTTCCTCGACCAGTGCGGTGCCGCCGGGCGGTTCCATCATCGCGGCGGCCACGTCGCAGCTTGCGATGATGCTGTATTGCGGGCTGGTCGAGCTGTGCATCAGGTAGGCTTCGTTGAACAGGTGACGGTCCAGCGGCGTGTTCTGGCTGTCCTGCACCAGTACATGGCTGGCCTGACTGATCCCGGCCAGCAGTTTATGGATTGATTGTGTCGCGTAAGTCACTGAGTGTATTGGTCTATCACGCTTGCGACCCATGGCGTGGTAATTCCCGTAAAACGGGTGGAACGACGCATGCGGCAGCCATGCCTCGTCGAAATGCAGGTTCTCGACATAGCCGTCCAGCATGTCCTTGATGGTCTCGGTGTTGTATAGCACGCCATCATAGGTCGATTGCGTCAGCGTCATGATGCGCGGCTTGACCGTGTCGGCATCGACATCTGCCAGCAGCGGGTTGGCGCGGATCTTGGCCTTGATCGTTTCGATCTCGAATTCGCTTTGCGGGATCGGGCCGATGATGCCGAAATGGTTGCGGGTGGGTTTCAGGAAGACCGGGATCGCGCCGGTCATGATGATCGAATGCAGGATCGACTTGTGACAGTTGCGATCCACCACAACCACATCGCCGGGGGCCACGGTGTGGTGCCAGACCATCTTGTTGGAGGTCGACGTGCCGTTGGTCACAAAAAAGCAGTGGTCGGCATTGAAGATCCGGGCCGCGTTACGTTCAGACGCGCCGATGGCACCGTTGTGATCCAGCAGTTGGCCCAATTCCTCGACCGAATTGCACACATCCGCGCGCAGCATGTTTTCGCCGTAGAACTGGTGATACATCTGGCCGATCGGGCTTTTCAGGAAGGCCACGCCGCCTGAATGACCGGGACAATGCCACGAATAGGACCCGTCTTCGGCATAATCCAGAAGCTCGCGGAAAAATGGCGGCTGGATACCTTCAAGATAGCTTTTCGCCTCGCGGATGATATGGCGGGCGACAAATTCCGGCGTATCCTCGAACGCGTGGATAAAGCCATGCAGCTCTCGCAGAATGTCGTTGGGCAGGTGGCGGCTGGTCTTGGTTTCGCCGTAGACATAGATCGGCACGTCGGCATTTTTCCAGCGCACCTCTTCGATAAAACTGCGCAGGTTGAGAACCGCCGGATCAAGGTCGGGACCGGCGCTGAATTCCTCGTCGTCGATGGACAGCACGAAGGCACTGGCGCGCGATTGCTGCTGGGCGAATTTGGACAAGTCGCCGTAGCTGGTGACGCCCAGCACGTCAAAGCCTTCTTCCTTGATGGCGTCGGCCATCGCCCGGATGCCCAGACCCGAAGAGTTTTCGGAGTGAAAATCCTCGTCGATGATCACGATGGGGAAGCGAAACTTCATGGGACTCTCCTGATGGGCAGGTTGTTTCGAACCGCGATGCCGTATGCGCCGCAGGCTTGGGCGGTCGCGTTTGGCTCTGTTGTTTCTGTTGCTCTGCGCGGCGTCAAGGGCCGCAACGCGGTTGTCGGGGAAGAGCGCCGCAAAAGACGACACAGCCGCGTCATGGATGAGCTGGACGCCAGGGGTGAAAGCGCCGGTGAAATCTGCCTTGCGTCACCTAGCAGACCTGCGTCCAGCCGGTCTGACGTTCATTTTCGATAAGGTTGAGCAAGCTTCGGTCAGAGATCCGGCCCTGTACCACGGTGCGGCCAATGACCATTGACGGCGTGCCGATCAGGCCGAACAGCTCTGCCAGTGCCGCGCTTTGGTCCAGCGCGTGCTGCACATCCCCGCCATTCATGTCGGCAATCAGCCGGTCGGGATCAATGCCCATTTGGGCGGCGAGCTTACGAAGATAACTTGGTGTCGGTTGAAACCGGGTGCCGAGCAAACGGTCGTGAAATTGCGTGTAGGTATTCTGCCGTCCGGCCGCCAGTGCCGCCTTCGCCGCGACAACGGAGGCATGCCCCAGCAGTGGCAATTCATGCCAGCTGACACGGATACGCTGCGCCGGATCGGTGGCCAATTCTGCCAGATGCCGAGTTTGGATCCGGCAATAGGGGCAATAATAGTCCGAAAACGACGCGATGGCGACGATGTCATCGGTCTGTTGAATGCTCCCGTATAGTGCCCTGCAGGGATTGGCGCGGACATCGGCCACCGAAACGCCGGGGCGCGGTTTTTGATCCGCATCCAGACCGACGAGAAAATTTCCCGAAGCAGAGATCTGCCCACCGGCGATCCTGCGAAACCCCTCCGGGTCACCCAGCGGTGAAAAGGCGGGTAATGGGGCGAAAATGTCTTTGACGGTTCGGATCGCAGGGCCAATGGACACGGCCGCGGCGGCTACGGTGCCGATGACAAGGATGCGTCTTGTGTTCACTGCGGCCCTCCAATGCTTCTGCCCGCCAGATGGGCCTCGCGGAGGGCCAAAGGTCAACAGTGAGCGGGGTCATTTCTTCGTGCGCATCCGTGTCGAATGGAAAAACCGGGTACCCCTCTTGACCTTACAGTCACTGGAAGCCTTATCTGAGCTGTCTAGCGACAAACGGAGACCGTCATGAACGCGACATATCAGGCAACACTTTCAATTGAGGGCATGTCCTGTGCCTCCTGTGTGGGGCGCGTCGACCGCGCGCTTGCGGACCTGTCCGGTGTGGAATCGGTGTCCGTGAACCTTGCCAACGAGACTGCGCGGCTGGAACTCGATGCGCCCGACCGGTTGGCAGCGGTGGCAGCGGCGTTGGACGAATTGGGCTACCCCGCGCGCCGGGGCGAAGCGGTGCTGAGCATCGCGTCTATGTCTTGTGCGTCCTGCGTCGGACGGGTGGACAAGGCCTTGGCCACCGTGCCGGGGGTGTTGGAGGTGAATGTGAACCTCGCCTCGGAAACCGCGCGCGTCACCTATCTGGAAGGCGCGGTCGAGCCGGGTGATCTGGTACGCACCGCGACCGAAGCGGGCTATCCCGCCCGGATCGCTGGTGCCAATGCGTCCCAGGACCAGACTGCGCGCAAAGAGGAAGAGGCGCGGGGCCTGGCCCGTCGCGTGACGCTGGCCGCCCTGCTTGCCCTTCCGGTGTTCATTCTGGAGATGGGCAGCCATATGATTCCCGGAATGCATGGGCTGATTGGCCGTACCATCGGTCATCAGGCCAGTTGGTTGATCCAGTTCGCGCTGACCAGTGCCGTTCTGATCGGGCCGGGGCGGCAGTTCTATCTCAAGGGCATTCCGGCGCTGCTGAAAGGCGCGCCTGACATGAACAGCCTTGTGGCCGTGGGGACCGGGGCGGCCTATGCCTATTCCGTCGTGGCCACCTTCCTGCCCGGGCTGCTGCCCGAGGCTGTGCGTGCCGTCTATTTCGAAGCCGCCGCCGTGATTGTCGTGCTGATTCTGATCGGGCGCTGGCTGGAGGCGCGCGCCAAGGGCCGCACCGGTGCCGCGATCCGCAAGCTTGTCGGCCTTCAACCCCGCACCGCGCGCGTGATGCGGGACGGCGAGGCGGTGGAGACCGACATCGACATGCTGCAAAGCGGCGATGTCATTGTGGTCCGTCCCGGCGAACGGATCGCCGTGGACGGAGAGGTGGTCGAGGGCGACAGTCATGTAGACGAAAGCATGATCACCGGGGAACCTGCGCCGGTTGCCAAGGAGACGGGTGATCCCGTCACCGGCGGCACCGTCAACGGCGCGGGCAGCTTGCAGTTTCGCGCGACGCGGGTCGGCGCAGATACGACTCTGGCCCAGATCATCCGCATGGTCGAGGAAGCCCAGGGTGCCAAGCTGCCCATTCAGGGGCTGGTGGACCGGATCACCCTGTGGTTCGTACCGGCCGTGATGGGGCTGGCGGCGCTGACCGTGCTGGTCTGGCTGGTGATCGGGCCGGATCCCGCACTGACGCTGGCGCTTGTTGCCGGGGTATCGGTGCTGATCATCGCCTGTCCCTGCGCGATGGGGCTGGCCACGCCGACCTCTATCATGGTGGGGACGGGGCGCGCCGCCGAGATGGGCGTGCTGTTCCGCCGTGGCGATGCGCTACAGGGGCTGGGGCAGGTGGGTGTCGTGGCGCTGGACAAGACCGGCACCGTGACCGAGGGACGCCCCGAACTGACCGATCTGGTGTTGGCAGAGGGATTTGCCCGCGCAGATGTTTTGGCAAAGATCGCAGCGGTCGAGGCGCGCTCGGAACATCCCATCGCCGATGCGATTTTGCGGGCCGCGAAGGCAGAAGGACTGACAATGCACGACGTGTCAGAGTTTGTCTCGACCACCGGGTATGGCGTGCGCGCGCTTGTGGGTGGGGTTGAGGTCCTTGTCGGGGCTGACCGCATGATGACCCGTGAGGGTGTTGATACCTCGGCACTCGTCGAGTCCGAAACCGCCTTGGCAGGTCGTGGCCGCACCGCGCTTTATGCCGCCATCGACGGGCAGATCGCGGCGGTGATCGGCGTCGCAGATCCGGTCAAGCCCGCCAGCCGCGCCGCTGTTGCGGCGCTGCACGGGATGGGGCTGAAGGTTGCCATGATCACCGGCGACAAACGCGAAACCGCCGAGGCCATCGCCCGCGAAACCGGCATCGACCATGTGATCGCGGGGGTTCTGCCCGACGGCAAAGTGGCAGCTCTGGACGAGCTGCGCGCGGGGGGCAAACAGGTCGCCTTTGTCGGCGACGGCATCAATGACGCGCCTGCGCTTGCCCATGCGGATGTGGGCATTGCCATTGGCACGGGCACGGATGTGGCGATTGAGTCCGCCGATGTCGTGTTGATGTCGGGCGATCTGCGCGGCGTGGTCAATGCGCTGGAAGTGTCACGCCGGACCATGGCCAACATCAAACAAAACCTGTTCTGGGCCTTCGGTTACAACGTGGCGCTGATCCCGGTTGCAGCGGGCGTGCTGTACCCGGCATTCGGCGTGTTGCTGTCGCCGGTTCTGGCAGCGGGCGCAATGGCGTTGTCTTCGGTCTTTGTGCTGTCGAACGCGCTGCGCCTTCGCCGGATCGCGCCGCTGATGGACGAGGCGAAAACGCCGGAACCGTTCGAAAGACGGCCTTCGGAGGTGGCGGCGCAGTGAAGGAGGGAGCGATGAATATCGGCGATGTATCGCGGCAGTCTGGTCTGCCGGCCAAGACGATCCGCTATTACGAAGAAATCGGCCTGATCACCCCGCAGCGCAGCGCCAATGGCTACCGTGTCTTTCGCGAACAGGACCTGCACAAGCTGGCCTTCATCGGGCGCGCGCGGGCCCTGGGCTTCGGGATCGAGGATTGCCGCGGGTTAATGAAACTCTACGAGGATACGGACCGCAGCAGTGCCGAGGTCAAACAGATCGCCGAAGAGCATCTGACAGAGATTGACCGCAAGATCGTCGAACTGACCGGAATGCGCCAGACGCTGACACGGCTCGTGCATGCCTGCGCCGGGGATGACCGGCCCGATTGCCCGATCCTGGCCGATCTGTCGGCACCGCCCGCAATATAGGCCGCATCGTGCGGCCGCGCGTGCCTTCGTGCTCACCGGTGTCGTGGCAGTCGGTTCGCCATTCAGATCTGACAGACTCTGATTTCGATCTGAAGATGCGGCACGACTTATCCTGACGATATTATCACTTGCGATATTAAGCAATTCCGCTTGCGCTGTTAACGTCACTCCATAACATGGGCAGCGGTCACACGGCCCGACCGCCACCCCAAGGAGCCTGCCGGTGAACAAGACGCTGCCATTGACCTCACGTTCGCTGCCTATTCTGCTGATCCGCGCGCGCGAGGCTGTCATGGCACCGATCCGTTCGATGTTGGCGGACTCCGGTTTGACTGAACAACAATGGCGGGTTTTGCGGGTGTTATCCGAATACGGACCGCAGGACACGACCGACGTGGCGGACCGGGCGTCTTTGTTGCTGCCCAGTCTCAGCCGCATTTTGCGGACGATGACCGAGAAAGGGCTGATCACCCGTCAGCAGCATGACGGTGATCGCAGGCGCCAAATTCTGATGATCACCCCGGCGGGGCAGGCAGTCATCGATGAAAACATCGCCGAAGCTGCGGCGATCGCCGATGCCATCAAAGCCCGGCTGGGGGACGAGAATTACGAGGCTCTTCTGGATCTGCTTGACTTGGTGACGGCTGAACAAAAAAGCCAAACGTCGAAGTGACACGTGTAGCCGTCTTCGTCGCTTTGAACTATCTGAATGTTTTGACCTCAATGGCCGCGACAAATTCCGTTACGATCTTGTAGGGCCGTCCCTCCCCAAAAAATGGGCGGCGAGGCGCAAAAGCGGCCCGACCTTGCAGCGCCGTCGCCAACGGACAGGGATATGTCTTCGGTATGTGTGGCCCCGCCTGCACAGCGTCAGTCATTATCTGCCGCCTGCCCAGATCCAGCCACCACCCAGGATGCGGGTGCCGACGGTTTCGTAGAACACGCAAGCTTGACCCGGCGCGACGCCTTGCTCGGGCGTCAACAGTTCCACCTCTGCCTCTGTGTCCGAGATCGGGCGCAGGATCGCCTCGCGCGGGGGGCGGGTGGATCGCACCTTGACCGAGATGTGCCACTCGTCGCGGCTGGTGATCGGGGCGTCGCCCAGCCAGTTGATCTCGCGCACCGGAACGATCCTTGTGGCCAGCATTTCCTTTGGGCCCACGATCACCTGCTTGGCATCGACATCCAGCTTGACCACATAAATCGGCTCGCTCAGCCCGCCGATGGCAAGGCCCCGGCGTTGTCCGATCGTGTAATGGATGACGCCTTCGTGCCGCCCCAATACCCGCCCGTCGACATGCACGATGTCGCCGGGGTCAATCGCGTCGGGGCGCAGTTTCTCGATCACCGAAGCATAATCGCCGTTGGGGACAAAGCAGATATCCTGACTGTCGGGCTTGTCTGCCACGGCCAGCCCGTATTTGGCAGCCAATTCGCGGGTTGCGGCCTTCGACGGCAAATGCCCAAGCGGAAACCGCAAAAAGGCCAACTGTTCCGGCGTTGTCGAGAACAGGAAATAGCTTTGATCGCGGTTGGCGTCTTCGGCGCTGTGCAGTTCCGGCCCATGCGCGCCGTCCTTCCGCTGGATATAGTGGCCGGTGGCCATGCAGTCGGCCTCCAGATCTCGGGCGGTTTCCAGCAGATCCTTGAACTTCACCCGCTCATTGCAACGGATGCAGGGCACCGGCGTGGCACCGGCAAGATAGCTGTCTGCGAACTCGTCGATCACCGCATCCTTAAAAATGTTCTCATAATCCAGCACATAATGCGGAAAGCCCATTTCCTCGGCCACGCGCCGCGCGTCGTGAATATCCAGCCCCGCGCAGCACGCGCCTTTCTTGGCCAGCGCCGCGCCATGATCGTACAGTTGCAGCGTCACACCCACCACGTCATAGCCTTCTTCGGCGAGCTGTGCTGCCACGACCGAGCTGTCGACGCCGCCTGACATGGCGACGACAACGCGGGTGTCGGCAGGCGCCTTGGCAAAGCCAAGCGAATTAAGAGGTCTATCGAGGGGCATAACAGGTTCCTTGGGGTTTGCGCGGAATATAGGCAAATGCAAGATACTCTCAAGGGGCGGTTTCATATCTCCTTAAGAGCCGTCGCGGCAATTTTACCCTGTAATGAGAAGGGTAAGGTGATGTTTTTGAAAAAGGTTGAGGGTCCGCGCACGGTTACGTTGCCGGACGGGCGGGTGATGACACATGCGGATCTGCCCCCGCCCGAGACGCGTCGCTGGGTGGCGTCGCGTAAACTTGCCGTTGTCAGGGCCGTAGCTTACGGGCTATTGACCCAGGACGCTGCCAAGTCGCGCTATGCGTTGAGCGACGATGAATTGCACGAATGGGTGCGCGCGCTCGCCGAGCATGGCGAGGAGGCCCTGAAAGCCACAGCGGTGCAGCGATTTCGACAACCATGAGTTGCGTGTCGCTAAATCGCGTCTATAGTAACGCACAGTTAACTAATTTCACGGACGTTCGGGTGTGAAGGGTCTGTAAACGGAGAAAACAATAATGCGCGTTCTGCTGGTGGAAGACGATCCCGCGACGTCCAAGAGCATTGAAATGATGCTTACCCATGCCAATCTCAACGTCTACGCCACCGATCTTGGTGAAGAAGGCATAGATCTGGCCAAACTGTATGACTACGATCTGATTCTGCTGGATCTCAACCTGCCCGATCTCAACGGGCATGAGGTTTTGCGCCAGCTTCGACTGGCACGGATAGAGACGCCGATCCTGATCCTGTCAGGCGCGGATGACACCGAAAGCAAGATCAAGGGATTCGGGTTTGGGGCCGATGATTATCTGACCAAGCCATTCCACCGCGAAGAGCTGATTGCGCGTATTCACGCGATCATCCGCCGGTCCAAGGGACATTCGCAATCGGTCATCCACACAGGCAAGATTGCAGTCAACCTTGACGCGAAAACTGTCGAAGTCGATAATAAAACGGTCCACCTGACCGGCAAAGAGTATCAGATGCTGGAGCTGCTTAGTCTGCGCAAGGGCACCACCCTGACCAAAGAGATGTTTCTCAATCATCTATATGGCGGCATGGACGAGCCGGAACTCAAGATCATCGACGTGTTTATCTGCAAACTTCGCAAGAAACTGTCAGAGGCGACCGGCGAAGAAAACTATATCGAAACCGTCTGGGGCCGTGGGTATGTGCTGCGCGATCCAGAACCCGCGCTTGCGCCCGCGCGGTTGGCTGTCGGGGCCTGACAAGCTCTGGACCTGTCGTCGCGCGAACCCTATCACTGTGACCTGACGCCCAGTTGGGCATCCGCAGAGAGAGTGGGGACGCGTGACGGACAAGATTGCGGTCAAAGACCTGACGGAAGATCAGGCGAAAGCAGAACTGAAAAGGCTTGCGGCACTGATTGCGGTGGCCAACACCGCCTATCATACCGACGACGCGCCGGAGATTTCCGACGCGGAATATGACAAGCTGAAACACCGCAATGCCGAGATCGAGACGCGGTTTCCCGGTCTCAAGCGCGCGGACAGTCCCAGTGAGCAGGTCGGTGCCGCGCCGGCGGACAAGTTTTCCAAAGTCACCCATGCCGTGCCGATGCTCTCACTCGGGAATGCCTTCGATAATGAAGACGTCACAGAGTTTGACGTCCGGATCAGGCGCTACCTCGGCCTGAGTGACATTGACGCGCTGCCCTACACGGCAGAGCCCAAGATCGACGGGCTGTCGCTGTCGCTGCGCTACGAACAGGGCAGGCTGATCCAGGCCGCGACGCGTGGCGATGGACGCATCGGCGAAAATGTCACCGCCAATGCGAAGACCATCGACGACCTTCCCGAACAGATCAAAAACGCCCCTGACGTGCTGGAGGTGCGCGGCGAAGTCTACATGAGCCATGATGATTTCGAAGCGCTCAACGCCCGCCAGTCGGATACCGGACAAAAGCTGTTTGCGAACCCCCGCAATGCCGCGGCAGGTTCGCTGCGGCAACTTGATCCGAACATCACGCGCCAACGGCCATTGCGGTTTTTTGCCTATGCCTGGGGCATGCTTTCCGAACCGCTGGGCGATACCCAGATGGCCTCGATCGAGCGTCTGGAAGGGTTCGGGTTCCAAACAAATCCGTTGACGCGGCTCTGCGACGGGCCGGACGAGATGCTGGCGCAATACCACGAGATTGAAGCCCGGCGCGCGACGCTGGGTTACGACATTGACGGCGTGGTCTACAAGGTGAACGATCTGGCGCTGCAAGAACGCCTGGGCTTTCGCAGCACCACGCCCCGTTGGGCCATTGCCCATAAATTCCCGGCCGAACTCGCCTGGACCCGCCTCGAAGCCATCGACATTCAGGTCGGCCGCACAGGCGCGCTTTCACCCGTGGCCCGGCTGACCCCGGTCACGGTCGGCGGTGTCGTGGTGTCCAACGCGACGCTGCATAACGAAGATTACATCGCGGGACGCGACAGCACCGGTGCCGAGATCCGCGACGGCAAGGACATCCGCATCGGTGATTGGGTGCAGGTCTACCGCGCCGGCGATGTGATCCCCAAGATTGCAGATGTGGATCTAGAAAAACGCCCGGATAATTCCGCGCCTTTCGCGTTTCCGACCACCTGCCCGCGCTGCGGGTCAGAGGCGATTCGCGAAGAAGGCGATGCGGTGCGCCGCTGCTCTGGCGGGATTATATGCCCTGCGCAAGCCGTTGAGAAATTGAAACATTTCGTCAGTCGTGGTGCATTTGACATCGAAGGTTTGGGCGCCAGGCAGGTCGAGCAGTTCTACCACGACGGATGGATCAAGGAGCCCGCCGACATTTTTGAGCTGGAGGCGCGCTATGGCTCTGGCCTGCAACAGCTAAAAAACCGGGAGGGATGGGGCGAAAAGTCTGCCGCCAACCTGTTTTCCGCCATCGAAAACCGCCGGACGATCCCGTTGCGCAAACTGATTTTCGCGCTCGGTATTCGGCATGTGGGCGAGGGGGCATCGAACCTTCTTGCGACGCATTACGGCAGTTGGGAGGCATTCGAGGCCGCGATGGGCGAGGCTGCCTCGCTTGAAGGCGGCGCTTGGGCGGAACTGACCGGGATCGACGGCGTCGGAAACGTGCTCGCGGAATCCGTCGTCACCACGATGAAGCAAGAGGCAGAGCGCGCCTCGATTGATCGGTTGGTGGCGCATCTGACGGTCCAAGAGGCATCCCGCCCCGACACCGAAGGCAGTCCCGTCGCTGGCAAGATCGTGGTCTTTACCGGCACATTGGAACGCATGACACGGGCCGAGGCCAAGGTGCGCGCCGAAGCGATGGGTGCCAAGGTGTCCGGTTCTGTTTCAGGCAAGACAGATATTCTGGTTGCCGGTCCCGGTGCCGGGTCCAAGGCCACGAAGGCGCAAGAGCTGGGCGTGACCGTGATGGATGAGGAGGCTTGGCTGACCCTCATCGGGCAGATATGAGCGGTCGGCCCGAGGTCCTGTTTCCGCTGTTTGCGGATGTTCAGGGGCTGGACGGCGTCGGCCCGAAAACGGCGGCCCATCTGGGCCAGCTTGGCATCGAATGTCCGCGCGATCTGCTTTTCACCTTGCCGTATTCGGGCATTGATCGGGCCTTGCGCGAAACGGTGCAGGGCGCGGATTTGCCCCGCGTTATCACCGTCGAAGTGACGATCGGTCAGCACCGGCCGCCGCGTGGCAAGGGGGCATACCGCGTCGATGTTCAGGATGCGAAGACCAGCTTTCAACTCGTCTTCTTTCATGCGCGGGGTGATTATCTGCTGCGCGCATTACCCGTTGGCGCGCGGATGCTGCTGTCGGGAAGGGTCGAGTTTTTCGACGGGATCGCGCAGATGGTGCATCCCGACCACATGGTTTCACCCGATGCGGGCCATCAAATCCCGGCGTTTGAGCCGGTCTATCCGCTGACGGCCGGAGTGACCCAAAAGCTGATGGTCCGCGCCGTGGCCGATGCGATGACCCGGCTGCCGGATCTGGGCGAGTGGATCGACGGGTCGCAGAAGGCGGCGAAGAACTGGCCTGACTGGAAGGCCGCGATTGGGGCTGCGCATGCGCCGGAGGGCCTCGCCGATCTGGCGGCAAATGCGCCTGCACGCGAACGACTGGCCTATGACGAATTCATGGCGCATCAGTTGACGTTGGCGCTGGCCCGGATGAACCGCAAACGCGGCAAGGGGGTCGCGACGCGCGGCGATGCGCGTCTGCGAAACAGGGTGCGGCAACAGTTGCCTTACGCCCCCACAGGCGCGCAGACCCGCGCGGTTTCCGAGATCGAGGCCGATCTGGCGCGGCCCGAACGCATGAACAGGCTGCTTCAGGGGGATGTCGGCTCTGGCAAGACGCTTGTGGCGTTCATGGCGCTTCTGATCGCGGTCGAGGCTGGCGGGCAGGGCGTGATGATGGCGCCCACCGAAATCCTCGCCCGGCAGCATCTGGAGGGGCTGCAACCGCTCGCGGAACAGGCAGGCGTGGTTCTGGAACTGCTGACCGGGCGCGACAAGGGCGCGGAACGGCGCGCAAAGCTGGAAGCGCTCGCCGACGGAGATATTCAGATCCTTGTCGGCACACATGCGGTGTTTCAGGCGGATGTTGCGTTTCGCGATCTGCGGCTGGCGATCGTGGATGAGCAGCACCGGTTCGGCGTGCGCCAGCGGCTGGAACTTGGCCGCAAGGGGGCGGCTGTCGATGTGCTGGTGATGACCGCGACGCCGATTCCGCGCAGTCTGGCGCTGACGCAATATGGCGATATGGACGTGTCCGTGCTGGACGAAAAGCCACCCGGCAGGCTGCCGATCCGGACGGCGATGATCTCGACCCAACGGATGAGTGAGGTGATTGATCACCTGCGCCGCGCCATCGGCGATGGCAGGCAAGCCTATTGGGTTTGCCCACTGGTCGAGGAAAGCGAGGTTTCCGATCTGTCCTCTGCCGAGGACCGTTTTGCGCATCTACGGGCGGCCTTGGGCGAAGGCATTGTCGGCTTGGTGCACGGGCAGATGCCACCGGCGGAGAAGGACGCCGCGATGGCCCGGTTTCAGCGTGGCGAAACATCCGTGCTTGTCGCGACGACAGTGATCGAGGTGGGCGTGAACGTGCCGAATGCGACGATCATGGTGATCGAGCGCGCCGAATCCTTCGGGTTGGCGCAGTTGCACCAGTTGCGGGGCAGGGTGGGGCGTGGCGACAAGGCCTCGACCTGTCTGCTGATGTATCAGCCGCCGCTGAGTGAGACCGGCGAGAAGCGTCTGACCACCCTGCGCGAAACCGAGGATGGGTTTCGTCTGTCCGAGGTGGATCTGGAGATGCGCGGCGCGGGCGATCTGATCGGTACGGCGCAATCCGGTCTGCCACGGTTTCAGATCGCAGACATGGAAGCGCAGGCGGCGTTGATGGCCGTTGCCCAGTCGGACGCGCGCAAGCTGTTGGCAGACGACCCGACCTTGCAAAGCGATCGCGGTAAAGCGGCACGCGTATTATTGTGGTTGATGCGCCAGGACGAGGCGATCCGGCTGCTTTCGGTCGGCTGAACAGACTTGTGTCGCCCCGGCGATCTCTTCGAAATCCCGTAATGTTCTCAAATGTTCTTAAAAAGTTCTTTACTGGCGGTTAATTTTATGAGAACAAAGTAGCAACAAGATATTAACGACGAGGGTTAGAGATGATCAAGCAAGTCAAATCCACGATCCGATCTTCTGACGCGACGCTGGTGCAGGATGCTGTTGGTGCCGTCGCCCTTGTCGTCATGTTGGTGGCTGCCTTGCATCTGCCCGGTCTTGTCTGAGTTTCTGCCTGCGCCCTTGTGCCGGACCGTCCCGCATCCTGTCCCAACTTAGATGCGTCCTGTGACCGACACTGCCTGTTCCGTCCCCCCCTGAGGTCCCCGCCTCATCCGGACGGTCCGGAAATGACACAAGACAGCGCGACTTGCCGCCGCCTTCTTTTGGAAGTGCGGCGGCTTTTTCTTGCGGTGGCAAAAGTCCTGATTTTCTTTCTATCGCGCAAGGGGCTTCGCGGAAGTGCTATGCGTCAGGCGCAGTCTGACCGCTCGGCCTTTTCCGCGGCCTCGGACGCGGCTTCCAGCGTCAGCAGGATCGAGGCGTGCCGGTTCTTGTAATCGCGGGCCGGGCGCAGAACCTCCAAACCGTCAAACGGCGCGGCGGGTGCGGGCCCGTCCTCTTTCAGCATGGTTTTCAGCGAATCCCTCGCGGCCTCGATCTGGGCGCGGGTGGCACCGACGATGGCACCGCCCACGACCGAGGCAGAGGCCTGGCCCAGTGCGCAGGCCTTCACGTCCTGTGCATAGTCCGACACCTTGCCGTCCTTCATGCACAGATCGACGGTCACGGTTGACCCGCAAAGCGGTGAGCGCCGCTTGACGCTGGCCTCCGGCGCGTCCAGCCTGCCAAGGCGCGGAATATCCGCAGCCAGCGCAAGAATGCGCGTGGAATAGAGCTTTATCAGGTCGCTTTCACCGGGCATGGGTTTTCCTTCGTTCCGCAACCTCATAAATAGGCGTCAAACGCGCCAATGCAAAAAGGTTTTTACCGATGACATTCGATCCTGCGACCTTGGTCTATGACGACCGCGGCCTGATCCCCGCGATTGCCCAGCAAGACGGCACCGGCGAGGTGCTGATGATGGCGTGGATGAATGCCGAGTCGGTGGCGCGGACCCTAGAGACAGGCCGGGTGACCTATTGGTCGCGCTCGCGCCAGTCCTTCTGGGTCAAGGGCGAAAGTTCCGGCCATGTGCAGGAACTTGTCGATCTGCGTGTGGATTGCGACCGGGATTGTTTGCTGGTTGTCGTCAACCAGACCGGCCCGGCCTGCCACACCAACCGCCGAAGCTGTTTCTACACGGGCGTGCGGGATGGTGAAGAGGTAGAGCTGATGGCACCGGAAAGCGCGGCCTAGCCCACGGCGGGCAGACCGACGCGATTGCGAATGTCCTGTGGCGTCGCGCCAGCCTCGCGGAACGCGGCGATGGCGCGGGCGTTGTCGCGCTTGGCCAGCCGTTTACCCGCGTCATCGCGGATCAGCCGGTGATGGTGGTAGGTGGGGCGGGGCAATCCAAGAAGATCTTGCAGCACGATATGGATCTTTGTTGCCTCGAACAGATCCTGCCCGCGCACGACATGGCTTATGCTCTGTGCGGCATCATCCACCACGACCGCAAGATGATAGGATGCGCCGAAATCCTTGCGGGCGACAACGATGTCGCCGATGGCATGGGCAAGATGATCTGACGGGACGCCGATATGCCCGTGCTGTCCGGACGGGCCAGTGCCGGTTTCGTCGAAAGAGATCGGTTGCGAGATCCCGGTGCCAGTGACGGCGTGTTCGGCGCGGTCCAGAACGCTCAGCGCCTTGCTCATGTGCAAGCGCAAATGCACGTCTTTCGGGCGCGGAAATGTACCGTCCGCCCATCGTGCGTCTTCCCATATCGGCTGTCGGCACGTTCCGGGATAGACGGGGCCATCGGGGCCGTGTGGCACAACGCCTTCCTGCGGCGCACCGAGCGCCTCTGCGATGTCGCGCCGGGTGCATGTGCAGGGGTAAAGCACGCCCAGATCCCAAAGCCGGTCCAACGCGGCATCGTATTCTGCAAAACAGTCCGATTCGCGTCGGCACGGCGTGGGCCAGTCCAGACTGAGCCAGCGCAGGTCATCGTAGATTTGCGACTCCCATTCCGGTCGCGCGCGGGTGTGGTCCAGATCGTCGATGCGCAGCAGGAATTTTCCACCCGCCTTGCGCGCCATGTCATGCGCCAGAAGCGCCGAATAGGCGTGACCCAGATGCAATGGTCCGGTGGGCGACGGGGCAAACCGGGTGATGAACATGGGGGTCAGGCCGGGACAGGCGCTTGGGCTGACAGCCAGTCGGACCATGCGGATTTCGCGCGGTCGGTATAGGCCTTGTAGCGGTCCTTGCGGCCACGGCGGCCGCCCTTCATGCCTTCTAGTGGGTGGAACAGGCCGAAATTCACGTTCATCGGCTGGAAGGTCTTGGCCTCTGCACCGCCAGTGATGTGATGGACCAGCGCGCCATGGGCTGTGTCCTGCGGCAGATCAGGCATCGGCGCGCCATTGATTTCCGCCGCCGCCAGACGTCCTGCAAGCAGCCCCATGGCCGAGGATTCCACATAGCCCTCCACCCCTGTGATCTGACCGGCAAAGCGGATGTTCGGACGCGAGCGCAGGCGCATCTGCGCATCCAGCAAAGTGGGCGAGTTCAGGAATGTGTTGCGATGGATGCCGCCCAGACGCGCAAAGCGGGCTTCCTCCAGGCCGGGGATCATCCGCAGGACTTCGGTCTGTGCACCGTATTTCATCTTGGTTTGAAATCCGACAATGTTATACAATGTTCCCAGTGCGTTATCCCTACGAAGTTGAACCACTGCGTAAGCTTTGACATCCGGCTGATGGGGGTTGGTCAGGCCAACGGGTTTCATCGGGCCAAAGCGCAGCGTTTCGCGGCCGCGTTCGGCCATCACCTCAATCGGCAGGCAACCGTCGAAATATCCGGCAGTTTCGCCCTCGTGAAATTCGGTCTTCTCCGCCGCAAGAAGCGCGTCGATGAACGCTTCGTACTGATCGTGGTCCATCGGGCAATTCAGGTAGGCCGTACGTTCTTCCTCTGTCTCGCCCTTGTCATAGCGCGACTGCATCCACGCCTTTGACATGTCGATGCTTTCAGCGTGGATGATCGGGGCGATGGCATCGAAAAACGCCAGCGCCTCCGCACCTGTTTCGGCCTGTATGGCGGCACCAAGCGCGGAAGAGGTCAGCGGACCGGTCGCGATGATCCAGTTGCCATCGTCGGGCAGGGCTGTGATCTCTTCGTAGGAGACGGACACATTGGGATGCGCCATCAGCGCCGCCGTGATGGTTTCGGCGAAAGGATCGCGATCCACGGCCAGCGCGCCACCTGCGGGCAGGCGGTGGCGGTCGGCCGTGGCCATGATCAGCCCGTTTGCCTGACGCATCTCCCAATGCAGCAGGCCCACGGCGTTCTGTTCGTCATCATCCGACCGGAAGGAGTTGGAACACACCATCTCGCCCAGATTGCCGGTCTTGTGGGCAAAGGTTTCTACCTTGGGGCGCATTTCGTGGATCACCACGCGCACCCCGGCTTGTGCTGCCTGCCAGGCGGCCTCGGATCCGGCCATTCCGCCGCCGACGATGTGCAATTCCTGTGTCATACGCTGCATGTAATGCGCCGCACCGGGATTGTCACGGGGCGGCCATCACTGTTCCCATTCGGGGGGCCGCTTTTCAAGAAACGCGCTGATGCCCTCGGCCGTATCGCTGTGCAGCATGTTTTCCACCATGACCTGACCGGTATGCGCATAAGCGTCGGCCGCCGTCATTTCGATCTGGTCGTAAAAGGCGCGTTTGCCGATCCTGACGGCGGTGCCCAGCTTGTCGGCAACGGTCTGTGCAAGCGCCTCGGCCTCTGCCGCCACGGCATCGGGTGCAACGACGCGATTGACCAGCCCGAGTTCCAGCGCGCGCTGCGCGTCGATGAAGCTGCCGGTGGTCAACATCTCAAACGCCTGTTTGCGGGGGATATTGCGTGACAGCGCCACCATCGGGGTTGAACAGAACAGGCCGATATTGACCCCGTTCACCCCAAAGCGGGTGCCCGTCGCCGCCACCGCCATATCGCAGGACGCCACAAGCTGGCAGCCCGCTGCCGTGGCTATGCCATGGACCTGTGCGATGACGGGCTGGGGCAGGGCACGGATCGCCAGCATCACCTCTGTGCAACGGTCGAACAGATCCTTGAAATAGGCGCGGCCGCCATACTCTGCCTGCCGACCGGCCGTCATCTGTTTCAGATCGTGGCCCGCGCAAAACGCCTTGCCCTCGCCCGACAGGATCACCGCGCGAATCGTTGTGTCATCTTGCAGCGTCTCGAATTCCGCCTTGAGGGCCGCCAGCATCTCGTCTGACAGCGCATTCAGCCGTTCCGGCGCGTTCATATGCAGCCGTCTGACAGCGTTTGTATCGTGCCGTTCGAGAATTCCCATCTTGTCCTCCTGCTGCTGACGGGCCAACCCTAGGCGGCGAGCGTCTGAGAGGGAAGAGAATGCAGTTGAAAATGACCACAGAAGACCTGACCGAGTTCATGGCAGAGGTGTTCCCGCAGGTCGTCGGGGATTTCGCGGTCGAGGATGTCCGCCCGATGGGCATCACCATGCGGCTGATCGTCAGTGACCGTCATCTGCGGCCGGGTGGCACAGTTTCCGGCCCGTCAATGTTCGCGCTGGCGGATGTGGCCGTCTATCTTGCCGTCCTTGCGATGATCGGACCGCAGGCCTTGGCGGTGACGACGAACTGTTCCATCGACTTCATGCGCAAGCCTGCCGCGGGCGTTGATCTGATCGCCGAGTGCCGTTTGCTGAAGTTGGGTCGCGTATTGGCCGTGGGCGATGTGCTGATTCACTCTGAAGGCCATGAAGCGCCCGTCGCCCGAGCCAGTCTGACCTATTCGATCCCGCCTGTCCCGGTGGGGTAACTTCGTGCCATTTGTCGTGGAATGAACCGTCGGAGCTGAGAATATTCTGGCCCACGTTATCGGCATAGATCCAGGGCGGGTCGTCTGTGTGCATGGCGGCAAGGCATTACCATTCCTGCCAGCTTCGCCGCGCCAGACGTTCTAAAGACGCGTTCACGATGCAATCGCCCGAGGCGGGGTGGAATCCGGTCCGCAAAATTGGGGTATAATGATACCTATTTTGTAGTAGTTTGTTTTCATTATATAAATCAGTAAAACTGGCGCTTGACCTGCATTCCGTGCCGTATATAACCCGGCAATCGAATTCGGATACCGACCTGTTACCGGTGTTCCAACCAAACCAAAGGGCAATCCCGTCATGAAAACCTTTTCTGCTACTCCGGCAGACATCGACAAGAAATGGATCCTGATCGACGCCGAAGGCGTGATTCTGGGTCGTCTTGCCTCGATCGTGGCCACGCGCCTGCGCGGCAAGCACAAGGCAAGCTTCACGCCGAACATGGACATGGGCGACAATGTCATCATCATCAACGCCGATAAGGTGCAGATGACCGGCAACAAGCGCGCTGACAAGAAATACTACTGGCATACAGGTCATCCGGGCGGCATCAAGCACCGCACTGCCGGTCAGATCCTGGAAGGCAAGTACCCAGAGCGTGTCGTGACCGCCGCGGTCAAGCGCATGCTGCCGGGCAACCGTCTGTCGCGTCAGGTGATGACCAACCTGCGCGTTTATGCCGGGGCAGAGCACCCGCATGAGGCGCAGCAGCCCGAAGTGCTGGACGTGAAGAACATGAACTCCAAAAACACTCGGGTGGCAAAATAATGGCTGACCAGATCAACACTCTCGAAGACCTGAACACGGTCGCCGGCATCGAGCCGGTCGCCGAGGTCGAAACCCCGCGTGAGCCGGTTCGCGACTCGCTTGGCCGTGCGTATGCCACAGGCAAGCGGAAGGATGCGGTTGCCCGTGTCTGGATCAAGCCGGGCTCCGGCAAGGTCGTCGTCAACGGCAAGCCGATCAACGATTACTTCGCGCGTCCCGTGCTTCAGATGATCCTCAAGCAGCCCTTCACCGTGTCGGGCACGGAAGATCAATTCGACGTGATGGCCACCGTCAAGGGCGGCGGTCTGTCCGGTCAGGCCGGTGCGGTCAAGCACGGCGTGTCCAAGGCGCTGCAACTTTATGATCCCAGCTTGCGCGGCGCGCTGAAAGCGGCAGGCTTCCTGACCCGCGACAGCCGTGTCGTCGAGCGTAAGAAATACGGTAAGGCCAAAGCGCGTAAGAGCTTCCAGTTCTCCAAGCGTTAAGCTGGCGATTACGTCTAATCTGCTTACACTATGTACCGCGCGTGCCGGCAATCGGCATGCGCGGTTCTTTAGGATAGTCGACGTTGTCCCTGCAAACCATATATTTCGTTTATACTGAGCGCAAAATCCACGTCGGTAGCACATTTATGCGCTGCGTGCAGATGAATGAAATTCTGAATGCAACGTTTGGTGATCGCATAAGCGCTCGGCTTGTCGTTATGCCCGAGAGGAAGAGCGAAGGGTTTGCAGCACAAGAGCGGTGGGCGCTTTCGATGCCGCGGGATGCGGTATATTTCTTTGCCAAAACATCGGTAAGGTCGTTGACGACGGTAGCGGCCCGCATCCTTGGTTTGCGTGCCCGCGGAATCTTGTTCGACCATGTTGATGAAGAACCGCAAAAGCTGCGACTTGAGCTCGCGGATCGACACATTTGCTGCTCTTACGCACAGCTTCAACGATTTCGCGCGATGGGACCCGAGGTTGCGTCCAAGGCGCGCCTCGTTCTGCATGCGGCGGATATTCGTCTGCATAATCTTCCGCAAGCGCAGCAGGAGCATTTTGCGCCGCTCTATTTGGGTGATCCCCTCAATACTCAAATTCCTGAGACGCTGCGATCGGAAATCGAGGTTCTCAATGCGCGCGATCAGAATGAGTTTCGAGCCGTGCTCCGGCACTTGCCGGAATACAATCTGCATTTCGCAGCGAGGCTTTTCCAGTCGGGATTGGAACAAACAGCAAAACCGTTCCTCAAAGGATTTACCGCTGCACATATCGGAGCGAACATCCTGTTGCCCAGAAACGTAGAAGACGCAGAACATTTCTTGGGCGCGGATTATCCGTATTTCTACGACGAGTCAGAAGGTGTTGAAACGGCTTTCGAGCGCGCATACGACGATTTCGGTGGTGACAATTGGCGCAAGGCGCGTGAACGAATGAGTGCCATGTCGAACGCAGTGAAGCCTAAAATGATTGCAAGCCAGTTGCTGGACGTCGTGGACGAGTTCTATTGACTGGTCGAGCGGCAAAAAGAGAAAGAGCGATAATGAAAGCCTGTATCGTGGTCGGCACTTACTTTTCACCGGGTCAGACATTTGTAAACAGACATATCGAGAAACTCTTTGGCGGCGATACCTGCGTCATCTCGGACAGTCTGAATGATCTGCGTGATACAGATGATCGGTTTATGGGCTGGCATTCAGTGCCGGTATCCGGCGTCACGAAACCTTTTCAAAGACTGACAAACCACCTGCGCCACGGGTCCAGCCGAATGCCGCATGGTGCCGCCGACCGCGCGGTACGCAAATTTCTGCGCGAACAGGCCCCTGATGTAATCCTTGCGGAATTCGGGCCGCAGGGCGTTGCCATAGCGCCAATCGCCAACAAGTTGGGCATCCCGGTGTTTTGTTACTTTCGCGGTAGTGACGCCTCTTCGCGCATTCGCCACGACCATGTGCAGCGCGCCTATCAACGCATGATGCCGCGCCTTGAGGGAATCTTCGCGGTATCGCAATTCCTGCTCGACAATCTGGCGCGGCGCGACATCCGGCATCCGAACGCTGTTGTCATCCCGTCGGGCGTGGATGTGCGGCGCTTCGTGCCCGGGGACAAGACGCCGCTAAGCTGCCTGGGTGTGGGACGTTTTGTCGAGAAGAAAGCGCCTCTGTTGACGATCCGTGCTTTCGCGGAGGCGACTCAGAATCTGGACGATGCGCATCTGACGATGATCGGCGATGGCGATTTGCTGGAGAGTGCCCGTTCGTTGGTGAGTGAACTGGGAATTGCGCACAAAGTCAGCCTGCCGGGTGCCTTGCCGCATGAAGACGTGCGGCAGCATCTGGAGCGGACGGAATTCTACATACAGCATTCGGTCACGGCAAATAACGGCAATACCGAGGGCCTGCCGACGGCCATTCAGGAAGCCATGTCCGCAGGCTGCATCACTGTTTCGACGCGGCATGCGGGTATTCCCGAGGCTGTGGAAGAGGGACGCTCGGGGTTTCTTGTCGATGAGTTGGATGAGGTCGCATTTACCAACGCGATCCGCGACGCGGTGAAGCTGCCCGAAGAAAAACGCCGTGAGATGGCAGCTTATGCGCGAGCAGTTGCACTCGAGAAGTTCGACAATGCCAAACTGTTGACCCAGCTTGAACAAGCACTTGCGACAGCGGTCAATCGGTAGCAGCGCGGCTTACTCGTCCGGACGGATCAATCCCAACCCGCGCAAATAGACGCCGATGCCCGATTCCAGCAGGTCTTCGGGGGGGAAAGGGCTTTGTGTTCCGGGCGAGTTCCTTGCAAAAAGCTCCACGACGCCATGACTCATCGCCCAGATATGGGCTGAGAACATGGCGGCGGGGGGGCGCTTTTCCGGGGGGATGTGCTGGCTGAGGTCAGTTGCGGCTTGTTCCAGCACGCCGCGTGCGCGGGTCGCGATCGCTGCCAGTTCCGGCGAGCGATTGACCGATATGCCGCTTTCGAACATCGCGATATAATGGCCGGGATATTTCCGTGCAAAGGCCAGATAGGCGCGGCCCGTGGCCTCGAACGCCGCCAGCGCCGAAGGTTGGCCCGTGTCATAGGCGAATTGCATGACGTCGGCGAAAATCTCATAGCCTTGCCGGGCGCCTTCGGCGATCAGATCCTCGCGCCCCTCGAAGTGGCGGTAAACAGCGGCCGGCGTGACGCCTGCCTGCTTGGCAGCTTCCGACAGGGTAAAGCCCATCGGACCCTTGACCTCGATCAGTTCAAGTGCCGCCTCGATCAGGGCCTGGCGCAGATTGCCGTGGTGATAGCCGCGTTTAGCCATCCCAGGTGTCCGGCCCCCCGCAGATCTGCCCGTCAATTTTGCCAAGCGCCTTGTGATCCTTGCCCGCGTAGTCGATGCCGTGCAGCACATGCCGGATCGCCGCAAGCCGGGCGCGGCGCTTGTCGTCAGAGCGGACGATGGTCCAGGGAGCTTCTTCGGTGTGACTGCGCGCGAGGGTCTCGCCGATCGCTTCGGAATAGGCGTCCCATTTGTGCAGGCCTTCGACGTCTATCCGGCTGAGCTTCCAGTGTTTCAGGGGGTCTTGCTCACGCGCGAGAAAGCGGCGCAGTTGCTCGGCCCGTCCGACATTAAGCCAAAGCTTGAAAAGCTGGATGCCCTCGTCCACGAGCATCCTTTCAAATTCCGGCACTTGCGTGAAGAAATGTTCGCGCTGTGCGTCGGTGCAAAAGCCGAAAACCTTTTCGACGACACCTCGATTATACCAACTCCGGTCGAAGAACACGATCTCGCCGCCCGCCGGCAGGTGGTCGATATAGCGCTGGAAATACCACTGCGTCGCCTCGGTTTCTGTGGGTTTGGACAGCGCGACCTGACGCGCGCCACGCGGATTGAGGTTTTCGCGGAAGCGCTTGATGGTGCCGCCCTTGCCAGAGGCGTCACGTCCCTCGAACACGATCACGATGCGTGCGCCGCTGGATTTGGCCCAGGACTGCATCTTGACCAGTTCGATCTGAAGCGCATCCATGTCCCTTTGATAGGCTTTGCGCGGCATCCGTTCGGAATGCGGATAGGTCGGGTTGAGAACGTCACCCTTTTCGGCTCGGGCGATGGCATTGCGGATCGCGGTGGGCGCGTCATCTTTGTAGAAAGCGCTGATCGCACCGTCAAAGGGCAACTGCATCGGTAACCTCCGGGTTTTGCTTCAATATGGCCATGCGGAAGGGTCAGTGCAATCCGGCACGCGTCGCGGCCCGGTTTATTGCCGCCACGACATCATCCTCGCGGGTGTGCTGCGGCATATGTCCGGCGTCGGGCAACACTGTCAGATTTGCGTCCGGAACCGCCTCTGCCAGAGGTACAGAGTGGATTTTGAGGTAAACAGTCGTGTCGGCATCGCCATGCAGGATTTCCGTCGGCACAGCGATTTGCGGATAGTGGGGCACTTGTGCCCGCAATTCTTCTTTCAGGCTGGCGCGCTGATCGGCATTGGCGCGCAGCGACTCGCGCCGCAGCGTCAGCGGAGCGCCGATATGTTCGGCGTATCCTTGAGGCGCGTCTTCCGGATCAAACACACCTGTGATGGCGGATTGCACATAGCTTTCGGGGACGAAGGCGGTGAGCAGGGGCACGACCAGCGCCTGCCCCAACGGGTTTGACGTGACCTTGTAGAAAAACGGCAGGCCGGTCGGCCAAGGGTGAGACGCCGCAGCCAATGTGACCAGCGCCGACAGCTTGTCCGGATGCTCCGTCGCCCAGGCCAGCGCCACGGCCCCGCCATAGGACTGACCGACCACGATGGGCTTTGCTGCCCCAAGCTGCGAAGCGGCCTTCTGCAAAAGCGTGGCCTGTCCCGCGATGCTGCGGTCCTCACGGCCCAGACGGTCCGTATATCCCAGTCCGGGCCGGTCAAAAACGATCACCCGGTAGCGATCCGCCAGCCGGTCGACCAAATGAAAGGTGAAGTCACGCATATTGCCGCTGGCTCCGTGGATCAGCACCAGATCCGGGCCAGCGCCTTTGACCAGCGCGTGTACACGGGTGCCGTCCACCTCCAGAAACTGCCCTTCTGGCGGGAAGCTCTGAACGGCCTGCGCCTCGGCTGTTCGGGCGCGCCATTGCACCAGCGCAACGGCCAACAGGATGACCGCTGCGAGGATCAGCCAGCGTATCAATGCGATGGCTCGCCTAGCCCGTGCAGGTCAAACGGCGTCGTCTGGTAGATCTCGTTGATCCAGTTTCCGTAAAGCAGGTGCGCGTGACTGCGCCAGCGGTTTTGCGGCGGCTTCGAGGGGTCGTCGCCGGGGTAATAGTTGGCGGGCACATTGATCGGCGTTCCGGACGCAACGTCGCGGTCATACTCTTCTTTCAGTGTGCCGCTGTCATATTCCAGATGGTTGAAGATATAGAGCGCGCGATGCGCCTTGTCCTCGACCAGACAGGGGCCGGTCTCGGCGCTGTCGATCAGGATATCCAAACCGCCTGCGGCCTCGATCTCTTCTCGCTTCATCTCTGTCCAGCGGCTGACGGGCATGACCATATCGTCCGAAAATCCGCGCAGGTAGGGCGAGGCAGGCGCACAGTTGCGGTGCCGCACACAACCAAAAGCCTTTTGATCGAGCATGTGTTTCTGAACGCCGTGAAAGTGATACATCATCGCCATCGCGCCCCAGCAGACGCCGAAGGTCGAATGCACATGGCTTTGCGTCCAGTTCATCACCTGCCGCAACTCGTCCCAATAGGTGACATCGTCGAAGGCCAGATGCTCTATCGGGGCACCGGTGATCACCAGGCCGTCGAACCGCTCGTCAGAATCCGCGACCTCGGCGAAGGGGCGATAAAAGCTCTCCATATGTTCGGCGGCGGTGTTGCGGGCTTCGTGTTCGGTCATCCGGATCAGCGACAGTTCGATCTGCAAGGGCGTCGCGCCGATCAGCCGGGCAAATTGATTTTCGGTCTGGATCTTCTTCGGCATCAGGTTCAACAGCCCGATCCGCAATGGGCGGATGTCCTGCCGCGACGCCTGATCTTCCGACATGACCATGACGCCCTCTTTCGAGAGAACGTCATAGGCGGGCAGGTCGGCGGGCAGTTTGATGGGCATAATGCAGCTCTTTTTTTCAGGCCGTTGACAGATAAGGCGATCCGCATCGGGCTGCAAGGCTGGCAACCGGTCCGGTCAGTGTCGTTCGTCAGCGAGCGCGTACAGCATTGTCGGTGCCAGCCATATCAAGTCGCTGATCACGGCTTTTGGTCAAGCGCGTTTGCGATCACCTCGGTGAAATCGGCCTCGTCGCGCACCGTGGCCATATCGCTGGCTTCAACCGTCACGCCCCAGTTTTTGGCGATACCTTCATAGCGCGGCTGGCGGTGCGCCAACGCCTGCGAATAGGTCCAGCGGATGAAGGAATTCGGATCAACGTCGCTTTCCTGAATGTTGTTTTCACTCAGATATTGCGCCCATACCCGATGCAGGAATTCGGGCTGATAGGCCATCGGCTTTGGCGCTTTGTCGAAGCGTCGGATCAGTTCCTCGGTGTGGGCCTCGGACCCGCGTATCCAGACCATCAGCGACTGGCGGGACAGGTCGCATAGCAGCGCATCTTGCGGGTCCTCGGGGTCTACCCATTCACAGATTGACCCGCCGGTGTCGCAGATGAAATGCGGATAGCCATAAAGATCCTGCGCACGGTCGATGAAATACCCGGTATCCGTCAGGGCGGCCATTTCGGCGCGGCGGAACTGTCCCTGACGACGTTCGTATTCGGCCATTTCCATCCCGCCCTTGTCGGGGTTGCCCGGTTTGCCAAGGTAGGTGGAGACGGGTGCCAGGTTATCGAACGTGATGTTGGACCCGATATAGATCGAATCCGTCATCAGCAATTCGCGCAGGAACGGCACCTTCATCGCCTCGCGCTTGGCGTTGTCGGCGATATACTCGCCCATGTACCGCGTGCCGATGCGGTAATCTATGGAGTAGTGGAACCAGCTGCCCGACTCGCGCAGGATGTTGGACACATGGGTTTTGCCCAGACCCGACATGGCGAACAGAACGACACGTTTATTGGCGGCGCGGTGCCAGTCCTGGGCGGTCTCGTAGATCATCTGGCATCTGTCCTCTGGCCGGTCCGGATGTTGGTAGCCAGAGTGCCGCGCGGCGTCAAACGCTTCTGCGCTTTCGACTGCGTCCCGGCAGAAGTCGCCCGTCCAGCACCACCAGCCCCAGCGCCAACAGGCCAAAGCCCGCATAGGCCTGCGGTGCAAGCGTCTCGTCGCGCAGCAGGGTGCCGAGTGTGATCGCCACCGGCGGGATCATCAGCGTGACCAGCATCAGATTGCCGCTGCCCGCCATGGCCAGCACGCGGTAATAGAGCAGATAGGCAAATGCCGTCGCGGCCACCGCGAAATAGCCAATGGCAAGCCAGGTGCCAAGCTCCAGCGCCAGCGTGGGCACGCCCTCGAAATGCAGCACCAGGGGGATCATCACCAGGGTCGATCCGGTCAGCATACCAGCGGCGGCCACAACCGGATGCAGCCCGCCCAGATATTTGCGGGCCCAGACGCCGCCAAGCGCATAGAACAGCGTGCCGCCCAGAACCGCCAGTTGCGCCAGCGAGCGCAGGTTGAGCTGCGACAGGTTCTCTATCCCGATGGCGGTCACGACACCTGCAAAGCCCAGCGCGACGCCCGCCAGCTTGCGCGGGCTGAGCCGTTCATCGGCAAAGAAGATCGCGGCGACGAGCACCCCGAAAATCGCCGTGGTGGCGTTGAAGATCGACGTCAGCCCGGACGAGATATGCAACTGTCCCCAGGCCATCAGGCCAAAGGGGATCACGTTGTTGAGGCACCCCATCACCAGAAAGGCCCCCCAGGTGGAGACCGCGCGCGGAACGGGCAGGCGGCGCAGCCTGACCACGCCCCACAGCAGGATCATCGCCCAGCCGGTCCGGTGCAGGACGGCGGTCAGCGGGCCGATTTCGTCCAGGGCGATACGGATCGACAGGAACGACCCGCCCCACAGCAGCGCGAGCAGCGAAAGCTCGGCCCAGGCGCGCGAGGAGACGGATTTTTGTTGCATGCTCATGGCGCGACGATGTCATGGCCTGCGCAAGCGCGCGACCCGTTTCTTGCGCTATGGCACTCAATCGGAGTCTCGGGTGAAATGGCAGACCTGAAACGCAAACCGCCCGGCACGAGGGCCGGGCGGTCATGTGTCGTTCAGCGTGGGCCGCGATCAGAATGCGAAGGTCATCGCAGCGCCAAGACCCATAAACGTGTTGTCTTCGAACTTGGTGCCGGACGCGTCTTCCGCATCCCCCAGCTTGGCAAATTCGACACCGCCGCGGATCGTCATGATGCCATCCGTGTAGGTGCCGCCCAGACCAAGGCTGATCCGCCCGTCCGTGGGTGCCAGCCGCGACGCGATGCCGCCGTTCGATTTTTCGTAGGTCACGCGCGCAAAGCCCGAGAACGCGTCCGAGAAGCGCCGACCAACGCCCAACTGCCAGGTGATGACGTCATCGTCGATACCGGTAATCGCATCGCCCCCGGTCACCCTGTCATATTCCTGGGTCCGGACTTCCCATTTCGACCATTCGGTCCACTTGATCTGGCCAAAGACCAAGGTGTCCTTGGCGACGCCGGTCTGGAAATCCAGTGCCAGGGACTGCGGCAATTCAATCTCGGTCGTGGATTCCACGCCGACCACACCATAGCCAAGGGATGTCTCTGTCGTGTCGAACTCATGCGTGACGGCATTCTGCCACGTAAGGCCGACGCGCAAGGCGATGTCCGGGATCTCGTAGGCCGCGCCCAGCACATATCCGAAAACACCATCCGTCTCGGCGTTGGCGGAAAATTCCAGACTGGTGGGCGAGGAAGCTACGGCACTCAGCCTCGCTGCAAGGTTTTGCGCCCCGATTGTCCGCGGATCCGAGGCACCATATGCCGCCGCCGCCGCCGCCGCCGCGGCGCTGGCCTCTGCGGCGCCCCTGGCGGTCTGAGCGCGGATCATCTGGTCGGGAATTGCAATATCGGCCCTGCTTTCGATGTAGCGCACACCGCCATAGACAGAGACGCGGTCCGTCGCCTGATATTTCAGGATCACAGCGGTCTGGTTCGAATCCCATTCGGCGTTCAACCCGGTGTAGAACCCTTCCCTGTAGGTCGAGCTTGCACCGTAACCCTCATTGAAAAACAGCCCGAAGCTCAACCGGTCGTTGATGTCGGTCTTGTAGGCGACACCGGTGGACGTGTAGTCGCCCGCCATGTCACCGGTGCTGCCGCCCCCGGCCGCCGCCACATAGTCGCCGGACACGTTCGGCGCGACATGCGAGAATGTCAGCTCGACCTGATTTCCGTCGTCGAACAACAGCCCGTAATTGTTCGACGACCGTTCAATCCCACCTGCGACGGCACCCGTCGCACAAAGCGCTGCTACCGACGCACCAAGCACATATGTTCTCATTTCAGTCCTCATCCCTCAATGGCCCTGTGGCCAGTGTCCCTAGAGGAAACGTAGTCGTCGCTGGGTTGAGTGGTCAATCTTTGACCAAGCGTAACCTGAACCTTCGCTCCGTAGCGTCACTTTGCAGCAACGGAGCGGGTTTCTCTGAGGATATTGTAGTAATTCGCGCCGAAAATCACCACCGCTCCCAGGATCACGAAAATGTCCAGAGGCTCGCTGTAGAACAGCATCCCGATGATCGCGATCAACGGCAGGCGGAGAAAGTCAAACGGCATGACAACCGACGCGGGTGCAATTCGCAACGCGCTGGTCAGGCAGAAATGCGCGACCAGTCCGGCGCAGGAAATCAGCGCGATCCATGGCCAGGTTGCGGCAGAGGGCACCGCAATGTCCCCGTCCAGCCCGGCGCAGATCAGGCCAAAGACCGCCTGCATGAGTACCAGCCAGAACAGGATGCAGGTGATGGTCTCGGTGCGCGTCAACAGCTTGGTGAACACCGCAGAGCCCGCGAAGCCGATCGCCGCGCCTGTCGCAAGCAGAAGCCGGATGTCAAAGCTGTCCGGGTTTGGGCGCGCGACGATCAGGATGCCGACGAAACCTATCAGCGCGGCAATGCAGCGCGGTTTTGTCAGCTTCTCGCCAAGGAGCAGCGCAGACAGCAGAACGACCCATAGCGGCGAGGTGAATTCCAGCGCGAAGACCTGCGCCAACGGCAGGATCGCGATGGCGTAAAACCACAGGTTCTGACCGGCGAAATGGCTGATATTGCGCACCAGATGAAGATGCATGCTGCGGGTGGTGATCTGGTGTCGCGTGCCCGCCATGGTCGAGATCAGCAGGACAATGACGATCCCGGCAATCGAGCGGTAGAGCATGATTTCGAAGGTGTCCAACTCGAAGCTGACCGCGCGTCCGGCCACCGCCATAGAGGTGAAAGACGTGATCGCCCCGGTCATCCAGAGCGCGGCTTTGAACACCGGGTTAAGATCCGGTGTCGCTTGCGTTTGTGTGGACATGGTGGCGATCCTTCCGCGAGGGACATGCAGCGTGCGCGTCGGCAACAATGACCGATACCAGTGCGGACCCTGAATGCAAACACGTCGTCTGGCTCAGCCCTTCTGTCCGATCAACTCGCACAGATGCCCTGCGCAGCCGGTCAACGCGGCATAGTCATCCTCGACCACCCAGACCGGGAATTGCTGCATGAACGGCCCGAACCGGCCCTTGTCCATGAATGCCTCGGCCAGACCCATCTGCGTCGCGTGCTGCGCCAAGGCGCGGGCGACGCCGCCGACAAGATAGATGCCGCCAAACGGCAATTGGATCAGCGCAAGGTTTCCCAGAACACGGCCCAGCAGGCGCACAGCCATTGCAACCGCATCATGGGCGCGCGGATCATTTTCTGCGGCGCAGGCTGCCATGATCTCGGCGGCGGCGAGGGCAGGGGCGTCCGATGCGCCCTCCTCTTCGCAGCGCCAGGCATAAAGGCGTTCGATCCCGCGTCCTGACAGTACGTCCTCGACCCCCGGAACGCCGTGCTTGCGCCCGGCAAACCGCATCAGGCGCAGCTCCTCTTCGGACTGCACCGGAAAGCTGATATGGCCGGATTCCGACGGGGGCACCAGCGTGCCGGTCTCTGTCCGGTAGACAAGTGCCGCGTTCATGCCGGTGCCGACACCGACGACAAGCCGGGCGGCATGGCTGCTGACATCCTCATCTGATCCGGGCAGGAGCAGGCGCATCTTGGCCGGATCGACATGACGAAGCGCGTGACCCTGTGCCTGAAGATCGTTCAGCACCGCCACGGTTTCCAGATCCAGCGCCTGTGCCAGATCGGCCCGGTCGATCACCCAGTCCAGATTGGTCATGCGCGCCACACCTTCATGCACAGGTCCGGCGGCCGCCACCGAGGCACAGCTTGGCCGGTCCTCCCTGTCTTTGATGTAGGTTTGCAGAACCTCCGTCAGGCCCGAGAAATCGGCATTTCGGAACCGGCGGATCGAGTCTGTCTGCACCCGCGGCCCGCGCGTCATCGCCACGCGGGTATTGGTGCCGCCGATATCCGCAACAATGGCGAGGGGGTCATTCATGGCAATCCTGCTACTGGTTTCTATGCACGGGGCTTACAGTGGGACGATATTCGACGTCAAATCCGTTGAGTGCCAAGCGAGCCAGAGAATATGAGAGGCCTCAAGTGTGGTTCGGGGCAGGGCCGGTTGACTGGCCGATGATCAGATCCGCCTCCATCAGGTGGGTGGGCAGCGGCAGTCCGGGATTGCGGATCATGTCGAGCAGCATCTGCGCAGACAGCCGTCCCGCCTCGCGGACCGAGGACCGTGTGGCCGTGAAAATCGGCACCTCCTGTCCGTTCGACATATAGGACAGGTCATCGTCATAAGTGATCACCGACACGTCGCGCCCCATTGTCAGCCCCGCATCCGACAGGGCGCGCCTGACCCCGATGGCCGAGATGATGGACGAGCAAAGCACTGCGGTCGGTGGATCGTCGGCCTCAAGCATCGCGCGGGTTTCGCGGTAGCCGTAAATCTCTGTCATCTCATCCGACCGCATCAGCGCCGGCTCGGGTTCCAGGCCACGTCCGGCAAGCGCCTTGATATAGCCCTGACGGCGGCGATGCGCGAAATCCAGAAACTCCAGCCCGTTAAGCAACGCAATGCGCCGATGCCCCAGATCAAGCAGAAATTCCGTGGCGCGCTGAAACGCGCGGCAGTTGTTGACATCAAGCCAAGCATAATTCCGGGTCACGTTCGATGCGCGGCCATGTGACAGGAAGGGCAGACCGAGACTGCTGAGAAGATCAATGCGCGTGTCTTCCATCTTGGGGCCGTGAACGATCAGCCCATCAACATTGCCTTTGGATTTGATCGCCCGGTAGAACTGTTCCTCATTGTCGTCATCGACCAGAGAAATCAGCATGTCATATCCGGCGGCGGAATAGCTTTCGCCCGCGCCGGCGGTGTAATCGCCAAACACCGGATTGACCATTTCATGTCGGCTGGATCGTGCAATGACGTGCCCGATCGCCATGGACTTGCCGGTTGCCAGCCCCTTGGCGCGGGCATTCGGGCTGTAATTCAGCTTGCGCGCCGATTCCAGCACGCGCTGGCGGGTCTTTTCGCTGACCTCCGGATACCCGTTCAGCGCGCGGCTGACGGTTGTCTGGGACAAGCCAAGATGTTCCGAAAGTGTTTTAAGATTCATAATTTGGCCAATCAAAGCGCTTGCATAAACGGACCATAAACGTGAAACCCGCCGAAATAAAAGCCCAAATCCTGGACGCCAGCTTAAGCCGCAGTGCAGCATAAGTGCATTTGTTATCATATAAACTCTGATTGACTCAACCATATGCTGTATGAAATGGTAACGCATCCAAAGCGCTTTGATTTGACGTCGGCGCATGCGAACTATGTGACTCTGCGAAGACACGCAATCTGGGAGGATTACCATGAAAAACCGATTTCTGGCGGGCGTTGCTGCGATCGCGCTGACAGCCGGCACCGCACATGCCGCAGGGCATATGCAATTCACACCGGGCGAGGGCGATTTCAACTGGGACAGCTTTAACGCCTTTGCAGACTCCCATGATTTCAGTGGTGAGCAGGTCACGGTTTTCGGGCCCTGGATCGGCCCCGATCAGGCGCTTGTGGAAAGCGTGCTTGCCTATTTCGCCGAAGCCACCGGGGCTGACGTCCGCTATACCGGGTCGGACAGTTTCGAGCAGCAGATCGTTGTCGATACAGAGGCCGGCTCCGCACCCAATGTCGCCGTGTTCCCGCAGCCGGGCCTGGCCTCCGATCTGGCGCGCCGTGGCTTTCTGACGCCTCTGGGCGACGATGACGCCGCAGCTTTGCGCGATAATTATGCCGCCGGACAGTCCTGGGTCGATCTGGGCACCTATGCGGGGGCCGATGGCGAACCGCATCTTTACGCCTTTCCCTACAAGGCCGACGTGAAGTCGCTGGTGTGGTACAGCCCCGAGAATTTCGAGGATGCCGGCTACGAAGTCCCCGAAACCATGGAAGAGTTGAAAGAGCTCACCGATCAGATCGTCGCCGATGGCGAAACGCCTTGGTGCATCGGTCTGGGATCCGGCGGTGCGACGGGATGGCCCGCGACGGATTGGGTCGAGGACATGATGCTGCGCACGCAGACGCCGGAGGTCTACGACCAGTGGACAACCAATGAAATCCCGTTCAACGACGAACGTGTCGTCGAGGCGATCGAGGAATTCGGTTATTTCGCGCGCAATGACGATTATGTTGCGGGCGGCGCGGGCGCGGTTGCGTCCACTGATTTTCGTGACAGCCCCAAGGGTTTGTTTGCGTCACCGCCGCAATGTTACATGCACCGTCAGGCAAGTTTTATCCCGTCCTTCTTCCCGGAAGGCACAGAGGTCGGTCTGGACGCGGATTTCTTCTACTTCCCGGCCTATGAGGGCAAGGATCTGGGCAAACCGGTGCTGGGCGCGGGCACGCTGTTCGCCATCACCAAGGATTCCCCCGCCGCACAAGGCCTGATCGATTTTCTGGCAACTCCCATCGCGCATGAGGTTTGGATGGCGCAGTCCGGATTCCTGACGCCGCATACCGGCGTGAACCCGGCGATCTATGCCAATGATACGCAGCGGCAGATGGGCGAGATCCTGACCAATGCCACCACCTTCCGCTTTGACGGATCGGACCTGATGCCCGGCGGCGTCGGTGCGGGATCGTTCTGGACAGGTATGGTTGATTATACCGGCGGCAAATCCGCCGAGGAAGTTGCCAGCGAAATCCAGCAAAGCTGGGATGGCTTGAAGTAAGACCTTCTCTACATGCTCTCGCCATGCCCCTGCACATCGGGGCATGGTGTCGAAAAAGTATCATTTTCCAATACTTTAACGGGGGAGAGGCTAATGCATCCGGCACTTCAGGGCATGCTGACCATCGTCATCGGTGTAGGGGCGTGCATCACATACTTCTGGGGATCGAACCAGTTTCTGGACAAGGTTCTCTATCCGCCGAAAGGCCCGAATGCAGGGCGCAATATCAACCGCGCCAACATCATTCGGCCCTGGCTGTTTCTGTTTCCTGCTGTCTTCGCGCTTAGCCTCTATCTCGCCTATCCGGTGGTCGAGACGCTGCGCCTGTCGGTAACGCAGCGCATCCCCGGCGGCGGATCGGAATTTGTCGGCTTCGACAACTACGCGCAGATGTTCGGCGAGCAGAAATTCTGGGAGGCGATGCGCAACAATATGATGTGGCTGCTCGTGGTGCCTGCGGTGTCGACCGCAATGGGCCTGCTGGTCGCTCAGCTGACGGACCGGATCAGATGGGGCGCGATTGCCAAGTCGCTGATCTTCATGCCGATGGCGATTTCCTTTGTCGGTGCCGCCGTGATCTGGAAACTGGTCTATGATGCCCGGCCCCCCGGCACCGAACAGATCGGCGTGCTGAACGCGATCTATGTCGGGCTGATGGATGGCGAGCCGCAGCAATGGCTGACGACGCCGTTCTGGAACAACTTTTTCCTGATGGTCGTGCTGGTCTGGATTCAGACAGGCTTTGCCATGGTGATCCTGTCGGCGGCCCTGCGCGGCATTCCCGAAGAAACCGTCGAGGCGGCGATTGTGGACGGTGCCAACCCGTTTCAGGTGTTCTTCAAGATCAAGGTGCCGCAGATCATGGGCACCATCGTGGTTGTCTGGACGACCATCACCATCGTGGTGCTGAAGATCTTCGACATCGTCTTTGCCATGACCAACGGCCAGTGGGAGACGCAGGTCCTGGCAAATTACATGTATGACAAGCTCTTCCGGTCGAATGACTGGGGCGTGGGGTCTGCCAGCGCGATGGTCATCATGCTGCTGGTGACGCCCATTCTGGTGTGGAACGTATACAACGCCCGCAAAGAAATGCGCTGAGGGAGAGGGATCATGGATAATATCGCAGGAACCAAATCCTCTCTGACATGGGCGGTGCATATCTCTGTCGCCATTCTGGTGGCGCTCTGGCTGTTTCCGACGGTGGGGCTGTTCGTGTCCTCGTTCCGGACGGCGGACCAGATCGCGACATCGGGCTGGTGGAAGGCACTGTTTCCACAGGAACAGAACGAAGTGCTGCGCACCGCCGCACCTGACACGCAGGTGCAGGAGGGCACGCTTTATGTGATCGAGGGCAATCTTTTCGAGACCGGTTCAGAGTCGGAGATTTCCGCCTGGGGCACGTCCTCGCGCGAGATCTCGGCCTATGGTCCCGGCGACACGGCCGATCTGGGCGAGGACGGGCGTCTGACCGTGATGGCGGATGGCAACTATCGCTACGAGAATGACACCGCATTCGAGGGCCGTCGCGGCGAGCGCGTGTTTGTCACCGCCACCGCGCCGCCGGAATTCACGCTCGACAATTACCGACAGGTGCTGTTGTCCGAGGATGCGACCGACAGTATGGCAAAGGCGTTTTTCAACACGCTGACCGTGACCATCCCGGCGACCATCATCCCGATCCTGATCGCGGCATTCGCGGCCTATGCCTTGGCCTGGATGGATTTTCCGGGTCGGGCGCTGCTGATCGCGGCTGTGGTCGGCCTGCTGGTGGTGCCGCTGCAACTGGCGCTGATCCCGCTGTTGAAGCTGCATCTGGGCATCGGCATCGGCAAGGGCTATCTGGGCGTTTGGCTGGCGCATACTGGCTTTGGCCTGCCGCTGGCGATTTATCTGCTACGCAACTACATGGTCGGCCTTCCGCGCGACATTATCGAGAATGCGCGCGTCGATGGCGCGTCGGATTTCCAGATATTCGTGAAGATCATCCTGCCGCTCAGCTTTCCCGCACTCGCGTCCTTTGCGATCTTCCAGTTCCTCTGGACGTGGAATGACCTGCTGGTGGCGCTGGTCTTCCTGATCGACTCGACCGGTGAAACCACGGTGATGACCCGCCAGATCGTGGAGCTTCTGGGCACACGTGGCGGCAACTGGGAGATCCTGGCAACGGCGGCTTTCGTGTCAATATCCGTGCCGCTGATCGTATTCTTCGCAATGCAGAAATATCTGGTGCGCGGTATGCTCGCAGGTTCGGTCAAATGACATATCAAACCAAGAAAGTGCAGGCAGACATGGCTGGACAACTCGACCCGACGGACAAGAACTGGTGGCGTGGCGCTGTCATCTACCAGATATATCCGCGGTCCTACCAGGACAGCAACGGCGACGGTATCGGCGACCTGACCGGCATTGCCCAACGGCTGCCGCATATCGCCTCGCTGGGGGTTGATGCGGTCTGGATTTCGCCGTTCTTCACGTCGCCGATGAAGGATTTCGGCTATGATGTCAGCGATTATTGCGACGTCGATCCGATGTTCGGCTCGCTGGCCGATTTCGATCAGGTGATCGAGACGGCGCATGGTCTTGGCCTGCGGGTGATGATTGATCTGGTGTTGTCGCACACGTCAGACCAGCACCCTTGGTTCGCACAAAGCCGTGCCAGCCGGGACAATGCCAAGGCCGATTGGTATGTCTGGGCCGATCCAAAACCCGATGGCACGCCGCCCAACAACTGGCTGTCGATCTTCGGCGGGTCCGCGTGGCAATGGGACGGGCGACGCGAGCAATATTACCTGCATAACTTCCTGACCTCGCAGCCGGATCTGAACTTCCACAACACGGATGTGCAGGACGCGCTTCTGGACGCGGTGACCTTCTGGCTGCAACGCGGGGTCGACGGGTTTCGTCTGGACACGATCAACTTCTATTTCGCGGACAAGGCGTTGCGGGACAATCCTGCACTGGCACCTGAAGACCGTAACAACTCCATCGCGCCCTCGGTCAACCCGTATAATCATCAGGTGCATCTATATTCCAAGAACCAGCCCGAGAACCTGGAGTTCCTCAAGCGGTTCCGCGCCGTGATCGACCCGTTCGGCGCAGCCGCAGTGGGCGAGGTTGGCGATGCGCAGCGCGGGCTGGAGATCATGGCCGAATATACCTCGGGCGGCGACAAGGTGCAGATGTGCTATCCGTTCGAACTGTTGCAGCCTGCGCGTCTGACCGCGGCATCTGCGGTGGACATCTTCGCAAAGCTGAACGAGGCCGCGCCGGATGCCTGGCCCTGCTGGGCCTATTCCAACCATGACGTCACCCGCCACATCACCCGCTGGGATCTGTCGCCCGCCGCCGCGCGTGTCTACACGACGCTGCTGGTCTGCATGCGCGGTTCTGTCTGCATCTATCAGGGCGAGGAGCTGGGCTTGCCAGAGGCCGATGTTCCGTTCGAGGACTTGCAGGACCCCTACGGCATCGAGTTCTGGCCGGAATACAAGGGCCGCGATGGCTGTCGCACACCGATGGTCTGGGAGCCGTCCAACCAGAATGGCGGGTTCAGTTCGGCCAAGCCGTGGTTGCCGGTCAGCAATGAACATCTGCAACGTTCCGTGGTCAGTCAGGAGCAAGACCCCGGCGCGATCCTGCACCACTACCGCCGCGCACTGGCCTTCAGGCGGATGCATCCGCCGCTGATCACCGGCACCAGCAGCGAGGTCCGGCGGAAAGGCGACGTGCTGTGGTTTTCCCGCGCGCAAGACGGCAAGGAAATCTTCTGCGCCTTCAATCTCAGCGACACCCCCAGCGCGTTGGAGATGCCCGCAGGCGATTGGCATCAGACCGGGGCAGAGTTGGGCAGTGCCACCCCGTCAGCCGATGGCAAGCTGCATCTCGGCCCCTGGCAACCCTGCCTCGCGGAGCGTGATGTTTGACGAAAGACAAGGACATGAGGAAGGACCCGACATGGCCGATCTGAAGCTTACCGATGTCGAAAAGACCTATGGCGGCACGGTGAACGTGCTCAATGACATCAACCTGGACATCAAGACCGGAGAGTTGATTGTTTTCGTCGGCCCGTCTGGCTGCGGAAAGTCCACGCTGTTGCGCATGATCGCGGGGCTGGAGAAGATCACTGGCGGCACGCTGGAAATTGACGGCCAGCGGATGAACGATGTGCCGCCCAGCCAGCGCGGCATCGCCATGGTGTTCCAGTCCTACGCGCTTTATCCGCATATGACGGTGCGCGACAACATGACCTTCGCGCTGAAGATCGCCAAGAAGTCGAAGGAAGAGATTGACGCGGCGGTCGCCAAAGCGGCCAAGATCCTGCAACTGGAACCCTATCTGGACCGCCTGCCCAAGGCTTTGTCCGGGGGGCAACGACAGCGCGTCGCCATCGGCCGGTCCATCGTCCGCGACCCCAAGGTCTATCTGTTCGACGAGCCGCTTTCGAATCTTGATGCAGCCTTGCGCGTGGCCACGCGGATCGAGATCGCACAGTTGAAAGAGCAGATGCCGGACTCGACAATGATCTATGTCACGCACGATCAGGTCGAGGCGATGACCCTCGCCACCCGCATCGTCGTGCTGGCCAATAAAGGCATTGCGCAGGTCGGCAGCCCGCTGGACCTGTACGAACGCCCCAACAGCGAATTCGTGGCGCGTTTCATCGGCTCGCCTTCAATGAATTTGCTACCGGGCGAAATCACAGGAACCGGGCAGCAGACGTCGATCCGGCTGGACGGCGGCGGCACGGCTGTATCGGACGTGCCCAGCCGTTCGGAGGATATGGGCCTGAAGGTCAATGTCGGGGTCCGCCCCGAAGATCTGGTGGAGGCGACGGATTCATTCGTCTTCGAAGGCAAGGTGAATATCACCGAAGCCTTGGGGGAGGTAACGCTGTTGTATTTCGAAGCCCAGGGCGGAGGAGAGCCGGTCATCGGCAAATTGCCGGGCATCCACAAGGATCGCCGTGGCAAGACCGTCCGCCTGACCGCGGATCCCACGAAGGTTCATATCTTTTATAACGAGGTCTCGCTGCTTTACCGCTAATGGTTGTTGTGGTCTCGCCGCGCGCGGAAGGGGCCAGGCCAGTCTGGGCGGGAGGGCTGCTAGAGGTTTGGCGTGACGCTCTGACACGCAGGCTTTGGCCAACTTTCTGTGCGTGCGCTTTCCACGGCACGGGACGACATTCTCGAGGCACCGACACGATCTCCGAAACACGCAACAAAAACCAGCCATCCTACGCTATCCTGACGTCAGGTGCGGCCGCGCCTTGGCAACATGCCCTAGGGTAAGGTCGAAAGTTGGAAAAAGTGTCCAAAAACATTTCGTATAACGTTGTATTTAAATGAAAAAAGAGAAACTTAACCAGTTTTTCACTGAGTTGTTTTTGTCAAATGCGCGGCGTCGTTCTGTGAAACTTTTGTGACTTCGTGGTAGATCGACTGTTATTCACAAGTTAATCCTTGAACTGGCGCGCTTCAATTGTGCACACATAGTTGCGACTGGGATCTCGTGTCCGGCATTTGTCACTTTCTGGGAGAATACTGATGAAATATTCAACATCTTTTATCGCGGGTGCTGCGGTTTTGTGCTCGGCGCAAACCGCCTTTGCGCAGACGGAAATCGAGTTCTGGCATGCGTTTACCGGACGTCTGGGTGAACTGGTCGCCGAACAGGTAGAGACCTTCAATGCCAGCCAAAATGACTACACGGTCGTCGCCAGCCACAAGGGCAACTATTCCGAAACGCTGAACGCGGGTATCGCGGCATTTCGCGCAGGCGAGCAGCCCGACATCCTGATGGTGTTCGAGGTTGGCACGGCCACGATGATGGGTGCCAAGGGCGCGGTAAAGCCAGTCTATGAGGTCATGGAAGATGCCGGTGCCGAGTTTGACCAGTCGAAATATATCGGGTCGGTCAAAGGCTATTACACATCGGCCGATGGTAACATGCTGTCGCTGCCCTTCAACTCTTCCACGCCGGTCCTTTGGGTCAACCGCGACATGCTGGAAGAGGCCGGAATCGACCCCGATACAGATCTTTCCACCTGGGAAAATGTTGGCGCGACGCTGGACCAGTTGAAAGAGGCCGGCGTCGATTGCCCGATGACGACCGCATGGCAAAGCTGGATCCAGCTGGAAAACATGTCCGCCTACCATGACGTGCCGTTTGCCACCAAGGATAACGGTTTCGGCGGCACCGATACCGAACTGGTTTTCAACAGCCCCGCACAGGTCGCTCATATCTCGGCCCTGGGGGACTGGGCGAAAGAGGGCAAGTTCATCTATGCCGGTCGTCGCAACGAGGGCGGTGCCAACTTCCGCTCGGGCGAATGCGCGCTCTTCACCGAAAGCTCGGCTGGCTATGCAGGGATCAAGGCCGAAGCAGAATTTGCCTTTGATGTGCGTCCGTTGCCTTACTGGTCAGAGCTTGTCGATGAGCCGCAGAATACCATCATCGGCGGGGCCTCGCTTTGGGTGATGGAAGGTCAGACGGACGAGGAATACAAGGCCGTCGCGGCGTTCCTGAATTTCCTGTCCTCGCCGGAGATCCAGGCGAAGTGGCATCAGGATACCGGCTATCTGCCGATCACCACTGAAGCTGGCGAAAAGACCCGTGCGGACGGGTTCTACGATGAAAACCCCGGCACCGACATCGCCGTGATCCAGATGACAGCGAACGAGCCGACGAACAACTCCAAAGGTCTGCGCCTTGGGTCGTTCGATCAGATCCGCGGAATCATCGACGAGGAACTGGAAGCGGTCTGGGCCGGTGACAAGGACGCGCAAGCCGCGCTCGACAGCGCGGTAGAGCGTGGCAACGCGTTGCTGCGTCGTTTCGAATCTTCTCAACGCTGAATGACCACAGGGCGGTGCCGGAGCATACGGCCCGGTGCCGCCCCACACACGTTCAAAAGCCGGAGGTTCGGATGCACACCACATACAAACCGCTGATTTTCCTCGCCTGTCTCGGACTAACGGGATGCGTCATGTCAGAGCCATCAGCCAACGATGCCGACCCCGCAACCGGGCAAGTCACCAGTGCCAGTGACGCCGGTCTATACGCCGTGCGCCCCTATCCAGATCCGGGCTCTGTCTGTCAGGTCATCGGAGAAAGCGACGCAACACGCGAATTTCTGGACGATGCCGCCCTGCTTATCGGTTGCCCGACCCAGCAACGCAGCGCCATTGCCGACCGAATGAACGAAGGGGCGAGGGTGGTTGCACAGGTTCGCCAGTGGACGCTTCTTTCGGTGCCCATGCGATAACCTGTCTTACCGGAGCAATCCTGACACATCATGGAAAAGCGCGTCACCTTCAAAGGCATCTGGTTGCCGATCCTGCTGGTCCTGCCGCAGATAGTCATCACGGCTGTGTTCTTCTTCTATCCGGCGGGGCAAGCGGTCTGGCAGTCGCTGTTCATTCCCGACCCGTTCGGCCTGTCGATGCAATGGGTCGGGCTTGGGAATTTCGAATACCTGTTTTCCGACCCGTATTACCGTGCGTCTTTCGTGACAACCGCAGTGTTTTCTATTCTTGTTACAGTGGTTTCCATGGGCGTGGCGCTTTATCTCGCGCTGCTTGCGGATCGGCTGATCAAGGGGGCGGGCGCGTATCGGACGCTGTTGATCTGGCCCTATGCTGTTGCGCCTGCTGTAGCGGGGGTTCTGTGGCTGTTCATGTTCAACACGCGCGTGGGCGTCGTGTCATGGTATCTGGGCCTTCTGGGTTATGACTGGAACCACGTTCTGAACGAGGGCGAAGCGATGGGCCTTGTCGTCGTGGCCTCCGCCTGGGGGCGGATCAGCTATAACTTCCTGTTCTTCCTTGCCGGGCTGCAAGCCATTCCCAAATCGGTGATCGAGGCTGCGGCTATTGATGGCGCCCATTTCTGGACACGGTTTCGCACCATCGTCTTTCCGCTCTTGTCGCCCACGACGTTTTTTCTGCTTGTCGTGAACATCATCTACGCCTTTTTCGAGACTTTCGGCGTCATTCACACAATCACCAGCGGCGGGCCGCAACAGGCCACGACGATCCTTGTTTACAAGGTGTTTTCGGACGGGTTTGTCGGGCAGGATCTGGGGTCATCCGCGGCGCAATCGGTGGTGCTGCTGTTCCTCGTTTCAATCCTGACGGTGGTGCAGTTCAAATTCATCGAACGCAGGGTGCATTACTGATGGCAGAGCGGAACGGCATGGTGGAAAAGCGTGGCGCGGGGCTGTGGCTGACCCATCTGGGGCTGATCATCGGCGTCCTGTTCATCTTCTTCCCGATCTGGCTGGCCTTCGTGGCCTCGACGGTGACGCAGGCCGATATTGTCCGCCCGCCAATGCCACTGTTGCCCGGCGATCAGTTCTTCGAGAATTACGGACGCGCCCTGACGTCCGGGGTAAATGCCCCGGTCGCGACAATGCTGTTGAATTCCATGGTGATGGCGCTTGGAATTGCGGTGGGCAAAATCGCGATTTCGCTGCTCTCGGCCTTTGCCATCGTTTATTTCCGGTTCCCGCTGCGAAAGCTGTTCTTCTGGTTGATTTTCCTGACCCTGATGCTGCCCGTTGAGGTGCGGATCGTGCCGACATATGAGGTCATCGCGAATTTCGGGATGCTCAACAGCTATCAGGGGCTGATCCTGCCGCTGATTGCCTCGGCCACCGCGACCTTCCTGTTCCGCCAGTTCTTTATGACCGTGCCGGATGAATTGGCCGAGGCGGCGCGGGTCGATGGCGCAAAGCCGATGCGCTTCTTCTTCGATATCCTGCTTCCGATGAGCCGGACAAACATCGCGGCGCTTTTTGTCATTCTGTTCATATACGGCTGGAACCAGTACCTGTGGCCGTTGCTGATAACCACCGACCCTGACATGAACACGATCGTCATGGGCATCAAACAGATGTTCCCCAGCGGCGACGATACCGCCGATTGGCCGGTGATCATGGCGACGTCGATTCTGGCGATGGTGCCGCCGGTTCTGGTGGTGGTGGGAATGCAGCGGTTGTTCGTGCGCGGACTGGTGGAGAGCGAGAAATAATGGCGACTGTCACACTTCAAAACGTCAGGAAATCCTTCGGGAAAACCGATGTCATCCATGGCATTGATCTTGATATTGCCGATGGCGAGTTTATCGTGATCGTCGGGCCGTCCGGCTGCGGCAAGTCCACCTTGCTGCGCATGGTTGCGGGGCTGGAAACCGTCACATCCGGTGAGGTGAGGATCGGCGGTAAACTGGTCAACGATGTCGAGCCGATGGATCGCGACATCGCAATGGTGTTCCAGAACTACGCGCTTTACCCGCATATGTCGGTCTTCGACAATATGGCCTACGGGCTCAAGATCGCCAAAACCCCCCGGTCCGAGATTGAAGAGCGTGTGGCAAGTGCCGCAGAGCTTTTGCAGCTTGAACCCTATCTGCACCGTAAACCGCGCGAATTGTCGGGCGGGCAGCGTCAGCGCGTGGCCATGGGCCGCGCCATCGTGCGCAAACCCGCCGTGTTCCTGTTCGACGAGCCGCTCAGCAACCTTGACGCCAAGCTTCGTGTGCAGATGCGGCTGGAGATCAAGGCGTTGCAGCGCAAACTGGGTGTCACGGCGCTTTACGTCACCCACGATCAGGTCGAAGCGATGACGCTCGCGGATCGTATGGTGGTGATGAATGGCGGGGTCGCGGACCAGATTGGCAAACCGCTTGAGGTTTACGCCGACCCGCAGACAGCCTTTGTCGGCGGGTTCATCGGCTCGCCGCCGACGAATTTCCTGAATGCCGGGCTGATACCGGGGCTCGCCACCGGCAACACCATCGGCATTCGACCCGAGCATCTGGTACTGGGCGCGGATGGGCGGCTTCAGACAACCGTCGCCTATACCGAGGCGCTGGGTGCCGAGACATTGATCCACTGCCGTCTGCCGGACGGCAATCAGATCACCGCGCGGCAGGATGCGACGCAGCGCATCCCGGCCGAGGGCGAAACCATCGGCATTGATTGGAACGATGGCGACGCGATGCTGTTCGATGCTGGTGGCCGCCGCACCGGAAAGGTCTAGTCTACGCGGCGTTGTTCGCAGGGATTTCAAATCTTATGATCCAGAAAGGGGCCGCCGGCGGCGTGTCTTTGTTGGACTTGATATACTTGCATTTTGTGCGTCTTCCGGACGTCGTCCCAGTCTGTCGGCTTTGGTAGCAAGATTAACGAAGACGCCGCCACTCTTCATCCGTTTGAACCTGAAGGCGTTCCTGCATTTGAAGCACTGCGGTCAAAGGCAACAAGCGCGCACTGATAGATCGGGCGATCTATTGGAAGAGATACGACAGCTGCCAGAGGCACCCTTAGCGCATGGCCATAAGCATCCTTCGACACTCACGGCCGTGTCACCTGAAATTGATGATCTGAGGTTTACAAACCCGTTCAACGGCCATTCGCGGATTTATTTCGAACCGCGAATCATCGGTCAGATATTTGACGGCTTCAATCTACGACCAAGGTCTGTGCAATTCTTATTTTATAAGAATCGCTTTCATGCCCGGTCATCGTGCAATCTGACACGGCGTAAGCATACGCAGAATAAGGAGATATCGACATGGCATGGACGAAACCGAAGATCCGCGAAATCGAATGCGGGATGGAAATCAACATGTACGGACCTGAAAGCGACGAAGAGCGCGAAGTGCTGTTCTGAACGACCTGCGCGGATTAATGGAATGACGTTTCGCGCATATATTCTGGGCGCTGCGGCGGGCGGTGGCCTGCCGCAGTGGAATTGTGGTTGCCAGAACTGTAATCTTGCGCGCATCGGGCAGATACCGCAGCAGACGCAATCCTCGCTGGCGGTGTCCGGGAATGGCCGGGATTGGGCGATCCTCAATGCCTCGCCTGACATCCGACAGCAACTGGCCGATGCGGTCCCTCTACATCCCACAGGGTCGCGAACGCTTCCTTTGAGTTCTGTTCTTGTGACCAATGGAGACATTGACCACGTGGCCGGGCTGCTGACCTTGCGCGAAATGCAGCCCTTCACGTTATTCGCGACACGGGCGATCCACGATGTGCTGGACAACAACACAATTTTTGATGCCCTGCGCCGGGACGTCGTCGCGCGGGAATCCATCGCGCTGGAACAGCCATTCGAACTGGCACCGGATCTTGCGGCGGAACTTTTCCCAGTGCCGGGCAAGGTCCCGCTTTACCTTGAGGGGGAGACCGTCGAAACCGGCCAGATCGGTGAGAATACCGTTGGTGTGGCGCTGACCTTGGGTAAGACACGGGTCTACTACATTCCCGGCTGTGCGACGCTGAACGACACATTGCGAACGCGGCTGGATGGTGCGGATCTGGTGTTTTTCGACGGAACACTCTGGCAGGATGACGAGATGATCCGCGCCGGGCTGGGACAGAAAACCGGCCAGCGTATGGGCCACATGTCGATGTCGGGCAAGGACGGTTCTATCGCGGCGTTTCGCGACCTCAATATTGGCCAGAAGGTTTTTGTTCATATGAACAACACCAACCCTGTTCTACGCCCCAACGGGGCCGAGCGCGCCGAAGCGCAGGCCGCCGGATGGACAATAGGGCAGGATGGAATGGAGATTACGGCATGACCCGCGTACCGCAGTCACGCGAAGCTTTCGAAGCCCGGCTGCGCCAGATCGGGGCTGAGCGTTATCACGATCTGCACCCGTTTCACGACCGGTTGCACGGCGGTGGGTGCACGCCTGAACAGGTGCAGGCCTGGGTTATCAACCGGTATTATTATCAGCATTCTATCCCGATGAAGGACGCCGCTTTCATGAGCCGTGTGGAGGATTCAAACCTGCGGCGCATTTGGCGTTCGCGGATGGAGGATCACGACGGCACGGATGCAAACGAAGGTGGCATTCGGCGCTGGCTGCGTCTGGCAGAGGCGGTGGGGCTTGATCCGGACTATGTTGCCTCCTGCGACGGGGTGCTTCCGGCGACAAGATTTGCCGTCGATGCCTATGTGCGCTTTGTCCGTGAAAAGACGTTGCTGGAAGCGGTGGCCGCGTCCCTGACAGAACTCTTTGCTCCGAAGATCCACGCCAATCGCATCGAGGGGCTGCTGAAGAACTACGCTTTCGCCGACGATTCATCACTGTCCTATTTCCGCAACCGTCTGAAAGAAGCGCCCAAGGATGTGGCCTTTGGTCTGGCTTGGGTGCTGGATCATGCCGATACGTCGGAAAAGCAGGACGCGGCGGCAAAGGCGCTGATCTTCAAGACGGATGTCCTCTGGTCGCAACTTGACGCGCTTTGGGGCGCTTATGTGGAGCCGGCGCGCATCCCGCCCGGCGCATGGCAGCCCGGAACCGGTACCCTGATCCGGCAGGCGTCCTGATGACGCCCGACGACGTTCCTTTTCTGCCGCGCGGTGTGCGGCTTCATTTTGACAAGGTCCGTGACACCTGGGTTCTGCTGGCCCCGGAACGGGCGATAACGCTTGATGCGGTGGGCCACGCCATCCTTGGCGAAGTTGACGGCACCCGCAGCTTTGGCGAAATCGCACAAGCGCTGGCGGCGCGATATGACGCCCCCGTCGAACAGATCACCGGGGACAGTGCGGGCTTTCTGGGCGCGCTGCGCGATCGGCGATTTCTGGAGGTTGCACCGTGAAAATACCGCCCCCCATCGCCATGTTGGCAGAGCTGACGCATCGCTGCCCGCTGTCCTGCCCCTATTGTTCGAACCCGCTGGAACTGGCCCGGCAAGAGACTGAGCTGGACACCGAAACCTGGGCGCGTGTCTTTCGTGAGGCCGCTGATTTGGGCGTCTTGCAATTGCATCTCTCTGGCGGGGAGCCCGCCTCGCGCCGGGATCTGACGCAGTTGGTTCTGGCCGCCCGCGACGCTGGTCTTTACACCAACCTCATCACGTCCGGCATCGGGTTGACCGAGCGGCGCTTGCAAGAGCTTGACAAGGCCGGGCTGGACCACATCCAGCTTTCGCTGCAAGGCACCACAGCCGAAATGGCGGATGCGGTTGGCGGGTACAAAGGCGGCTTCGCGCGCAAGATGCAGGTTGCCGAATGGATCGGCGCGATTGGCTTTCCGCTGACATTGAATGCCGTGCTTCATCGCCACAACCTGCACCAATTGCCGCGCGCGCTGGAAATGGCCGTTGAAATGGGTGCCCGCCGGATCGAGGTTGCGACCGTGCAGTTTCACGGCTGGGCATTGAAGAACCGCGGTGCCCTGATGCCCACGCATGCGCAAGCGAAAGAAGCCACCCGGATCGTGGCAGAGGCGCGCGCGGCGCTGAAAGGCACGCTCGTCATCGACTACGTCCCGGCGGATTACCACGAGGATTACCCAAAGCGCTGCATGGGCGGCTGGGGGTCTTCGGGGTTGAACGTGGCCCCGGATGGGCAGGTGTTGCCTTGCCACGCCGCGCAAAGCATCCCGCATCTGAAATTCGACCGGGTGACGGATAAATCCCTGACCGAGATCTGGTACCGCGGCGCGGCTTTTAACGCCTACCGCGGAACCGACTGGATGGCTGAACCCTGCAAGTCCTGTGACCGCAAGCTGAAGGATTTCGGCGGCTGTCGCTGTCAGGCTTTCGCGCTTCTGGGTGACGCCACGGCGACAGACCCGGTATGTGTGAAATCGCCCCAACATGGCTGGCTGACGTCGCAAACTCAGGCAGAGCTGCAAGGCGCCGACGCTCCCGCGCTCGGCGATCCTGTCGCTGGCGAGGCCGGGGACGTCTTTGATACGTCAGAATTGACCTATCGCGTGCTTCCCCGTCCGTAAGGCGCGCGGCCCGAGTTTCGTCACTACGCGTCGCAATTGCATCCGGGCGAATGTTCCTTTTGATACGGCACTCAACATGCGACCCGAGCGCGCATCTGGGCGCGTTCCCATTTCGTTCTTCGTTATGGGTTGGCGAAACGCTGACTGTCCACTATGTGTTAACCGTCAATCGCAGGGGCAGTCATGGCTGAGTTGAAGCATATAGAGGTGCGCGGCGCGCGCGAGCATAACCTCAAGAATATCGACGTGGACATTCCGCGCGACAAGCTTGTGGTGATCACCGGGCTGTCGGGGTCCGGCAAGTCGTCGCTGGCCTTTGACACGGTCTATGCCGAAGGGCAGCGCCGCTATGTGGAATCGCTGTCGGCTTATGCCCGGCAATTCCTTGATATGATGCAGAAACCCGATGTGGATCATATCAGCGGTCTCAGCCCCGCGATTTCGATCGAACAGAAGACGACCTCGAAAAACCCGCGCTCGACCGTTGGCACGGTGACAGAGATCTACGACTATATGCGTCTGCTGTTTGCCCGCGCCGGTACGCCCTACAGCCCTGCAACCGGCCTGCCCATCGAGGCGCAACAGGTGCAGGACATGGTCGACCGCGTGATGACGATGGAGGAGGGGACGCGGGCCTACCTTCTGGCCCCGATCGTGCGCGACCGTAAAGGCGAATACCGCAAGGAATTCATCGAGTTGCGCAAGCAGGGTTTCCAGCGCGTCAAGGTCGATGGCACTTTTTACGAGTTGGATGAGCCGCCCACACTGGACAAGAAATTCCGCCACGATATTGACGTGGTGGTTGACCGTCTGGTCGTCAAGGAAGGTCTGGAGGTGCGCCTTGCCGACAGTTTCCGTACCGCGCTGGACCTGGCCGATGGCATCGCCGTGCTGGAGACCGCCGTCAGTGAGGGCGAGCCGGAGCGAATGACCTTCTCCGAGAAATTCGCCTGTCCCGTCAGCGGCTTCACCATCCCGGAGATTGAGCCGCGCCTGTTTTCGTTCAACGCGCCGTTCGGGGCTTGCCCGGAATGCGACGGGCTGGGGGTGGAACTGTTCTTCGACCCCAATCTGGTCGTCCCCGACACAACGCTGAAGATCGGCGACGGGGCGCTGGCACCGTGGCGAAAGGGCAAATCGCCCTATTTCACCCAGACCATCGAAGCCATTGCCAAACATTACGAATTTGACAAATCGGCCAAGTGGAAGGATCTGCCCGCGCATGTACAGCAGGTTTTTCTGTACGGGTCCGGCGAGGACGAGATCCCTTTCCGTTACGACGAGGGTGGCCGTGTCTATCAGGTTGAGCGGAGCTTTGAAGGCGTCATTCCGAATATGGAGCGGCGCTATCGTGAAACGGATTCCAACTGGATCCGCGAAGAATTCGAGCGTTATCAGAACAACCGGCCCTGCGGCACTTGCGGCGGATACCGCCTGCGCGAAGAGGCACTGGCAGTGAAGATCGGGCCGTCCGATGGCAAGCCAGAGGAGCGGCTGCATGTCGGGCAGGTCGTACAAATGAGCATTCGCGAAGCGTTTGACTGGTGCGAAGCCGTGCCGGGCCAACTGACCGCTCAGAAGAACGAGATCGCCCGCGCCATCCTCAAGGAAATCCGCGAACGGCTTGGGTTTCTGAACAATGTGGGTCTCGAATATCTGACCCTGTCGCGTAACGCGGGCACGCTGTCGGGTGGCGAGTCGCAACGGATCCGCTTGGCCAGCCAGATCGGTTCTGGCCTGACGGGTGTGCTGTATGTTCTGGACGAGCCGTCGATCGGTCTGCATCAACGCGACAATGACCGGCTGCTCGGCACACTGAAGAACCTGCGCGATCAGGGAAATACGGTGATCGTTGTCGAACATGACGAAGAAGCCATCCGCGAGGCGGATTACGTCTTTGATATTGGTCCCGGTGCCGGGGTGCATGGCGGGCAGGTGGTCAGCCGTGGCACGCCCGAAGAGATCATCGCCGATCCTGCCAGCCTGACCGGGCAATACCTGTCAGGCGCGCGCGAAATCGCCGTGCCTGAGGAGCGTCGCAAAGGCAACAAGAAGAAGCTGAAGGTCGTCAAGGCCACCGGCAACAACCTCAAGAACGTGACGGCGGAATTTCCGCTGGGCAAGTTTGTCTGCGTGACCGGCGTGTCAGGTGGGGGCAAGTCCACGCTGACGATCGAGACGCTGTTCAAGACTGCCTCGATGCGGTTGAACGGGGCACGGCAGACGCCTGCACCGTGTGAGACGATCAAGGGGTTGGAACATCTCGACAAGGTGATCGACATCGACCAACGCCCCATCGGGCGGACGCCGCGATCCAACCCTGCGACTTATACCGGCGCGTTCACGCCGATCCGTGACTGGTTCGCCGGGCTGCCAGAGGCCAAGGCGCGCGGCTACAAGCCCGGTCGGTTCAGTTTCAACGTCAAGGGTGGCCGCTGCGAGGCCTGTCAGGGTGACGGCGTCATCAAGATCGAGATGCATTTCCTGCCCGATGTCTATGTGACATGCGAGACTTGCAAAGGCGCGCGTTACAACCGTGAAACACTGGAAATAAAGTTCAAAGGCAAGAGCATAGCCGACGTTCTTGATATGACGGTTGAAGACGCTCAGAGCTTTTTCAAGGCCGTGCCGTCGATCCGGGACAAGATGGACGCGCTGGCCCGTGTCGGGCTTGGTTATATCAAGGTCGGCCAGCAAGCGACGACGCTTTCGGGCGGTGAGGCGCAGCGGGTGAAGCTGTCCAAGGAGCTGTCAAAACGCTCCACGGGGCGCACGCTGTATATTCTGGACGAGCCGACCACCGGCCTGCATTTCGAGGATGTGCGCAAGCTGTTGGAGGTGCTGCACGAGCTGGTCGATCAGGGCAACTCGGTCGTGGTGATCGAGCATAATCTCGACGTGATCAAGACCGCCGACTGGATCATCGACATTGGCCCCGAAGGCGGCGATGGCGGCGGCGAGATCGTGGCCACGGGAACCCCCGAGAAGGTTGCGGAAGAGCCGCGCAGTCACACGGGGCATTACCTCAAGGGTATGCTGAGCGCCCGCAAGGTGGCGGCAGAGTAGGGCACTGCTACCAGTCGCTGCGATCAATCGAGGATCGCAGCAACCGCACCGATCAGGTCCAGCACCTCGCGTGTTTCACGGTCGACCCGCAGCACCTGATCACCCACGCGGTAGTAGGTGTCGCTTGGGTCCAGCCCATAACGACCCGGTTCGCGGATGATTATGTAATCGCCGCGCCGCACGACCTCGCCGACGCGGTAATGGTAGCGGTCATGATCGTCATCCCGAATGCCTTGCTTCTTCGCAAGTCCGGGTGGGACGCAGGCCGGGCTCTTCTTGGTCAGTCCCGGGGGGCACGCCTTCGGCCCGGCAAGTCCCGCAGAAGCCGTGCCAACCGTCATCAATCCGGCAAGCATGGCGATGGCAGCAAGTTTCATGTGCATGACTGTTTCTCCAGAGTCGTTCCAAACGCCAATGCGCCGGTATCCAGAAATGTTCCAGCTGTTTCAGTTTCGCGCGCGGATCCTTGCCGTCATGCGGCGGCGACTTGCCTACTTGGTCTTGCAGGTGTTGATGCCGAGCAGCGCATAGGGCGGGCAGGAGCCCATGGCCGCCGTCGCCAGCATCGCCACGCCGACGACGCCCGCAATCCAAGCCCAACCGCCCGTAAGCGACGTGAAGACCAACAGCAGCAGCACGACGCCCAGCACGGCGCGGATCATCCGGTCGGTCTGGCCCATGTTTTTCGCAAGCATTTTCTTTTCTCCAATGAAGGTTTCATTCGAGGCTGAGCTTAACGACATATACAATTCGCGGAATATGACACAGATCAACTCCGCGCGCGTTTCTCGAATCGCGGCAGCATGGCAGAGAAATCCTTGCCTCTGCCATCCTCGTCCTCGACAAACCGCTTGTAGAGTTCCAGTGCGGCCGCGCCCATCGGCGTGTCAGCATCCGCCGCATCCGCAGCCTGCTGCGACAGGCCAAGGTCTTTCAGCATCAGTTCGGCCGCAAAACCTGGCAGGTATCCGTTATCGGCGGGTGATTGCGGACCAACCCCCGGTGCCGGACAATAGGCGTTCATCGACCAGCTATAGCCTGAAGAGGTGGAGACAACGTCGAACATTGCCTCGCGCGCAAGACCCAGCTTGTCGGCCAGCGCGAAGGCCTCGCATGTGGCAATCATGGTGACGCCTAGGATCATGTTGTTGCAGATCTTCGCGGCCTGCCCGTTGCCCGACGGACCGCAATGCACCGCTTTCTGGCCCATGACCTCGAACAGTGGCGCGGCCTTGGCAAAGCCTGTGTCGTCCCCGCCCACCATGAAGGTCAGCGTCCCGCCCGCAGCTCCACCGACCCCGCCGGATACCGGCGCGTCCAGCGCTGACAGGCCCGCCGCCTGCGCCTGCTCGGCCACGGCGCGCGCACTGTCCACATCGACAGTAGAGCAATCCAGAAACACCGCGCCATTTGTCATGGCCGGGATGATCTGGTCCGCGACATCGCGCAAAATCGCGCCACTGGGCAGCATGGTGATGACGACATCGGCCCCTGTTGCGGCCTCCGCGGCGCTTTTCGCCACTGATGCGCCCTCGGCCGTGGCACCCGCCACGTCAAAGCCGATCACATCATGTCCGGCCTTCACAAGATTGGCGGCCATCGGCGCGCCCATATTGCCCAATCCGATAAACCCGATCTTCATGCGTTAATCCTTTCCGTCGAAACTCAATACGTCAGCGCCCAGCGGTTGCAACATCTGCGACACCTCATCCGCAGGCACGCCGTCGATATTGTGCCGCCAGTTCGGGTTGCGATCCTTGTCGATGATCGCGGCGCGGATCCCTTCCAGAAAATCGCCGTGTTCCATGATGCGCCAAGAGACGCGATATTCAAGCGCCAACGCATCCCGGACCGTCAACGGCCCGGAACGCAACCGGCGCAGCATTTCCAGCGTCAGCGCCATCGACAACGGGGATGATCGCATCATGGCCTTGAGGGTCTCGGCGGCAAAGGTGCTGCTGTCCTGACGCAGCGCTGCTACGAGATCGGCAAGCGTATCTGTACTGAACAGCGTGTCGATCCGCGACTGGTGCCCGGCGAGTGTGCTTTCCGGTGCGGGACGCGACGCCGCTGAGATTGCTGTGATGTCGCCGCTCTGTTCAAGCGTCGCGATAAGCTGGGGCCACGCATCCTCTGGCACGAAAGCGTCGGCAAATCCCGCATGGATCGCGTCGCCCGGACCCATCCGCGCGGCGGTCAGGCCAAGATATTCGCCAAGCCTGCCCGGCGCGCGCGCCAGAAGGCAGGACCCGCCGACATCCGGCACAAAGCCGATACCGCATTCGGGCATGGAGATTCGGCTGCTATCGCCCACGATCCGGTGCGAGGCATGCCCGCCCAGACCGACACCGCCGCCCATCGTGAAGCCCTGCATCAGGCTGACGACAGGTTTGGGATACTCGGCAAGCGCCGCATTCATCCGGTATTCGTCATGCCAGAATTGCCGCCCATAGGCGTAGTCGCCATGCGCCCCGGTACGGTACATCTCGGCAATATCGCCACCGGCGCAGAACGCCTTGTCGCCTTGCCCGTCGAGGATCAGCAGGTCCACGTTCGGATCATCGCGCCAATCCTCCAACGCTTTCGCGATGTCGAGACACATGTCATAGGTCAACGCGTTCAGCGCCTTCGGGCGGGTCAGGGTGATCCGTCCGGCGCGGCCTTCGCGGCGGATGTGACTGTCCATGCTCATGCCCGCTCTGCCAACATCTGACGCGAGATGATCAGGCGCATGATCTCGTTCGTGCCTTCGAGGATCTGATGCACGCGCAGATCGCGGACGATCTTTTCGACTCCGTAATCGCCGAGATAGCCATAGCCGCCATGCAGTTGCAGGCATTGGTTGGCCACATCAAAGGCCGCGTCGGTGACGTAAAGCTTTGCCATGGCGCAGAATTTTGTGGCATCGGGTGCCTGATTGTCCAGCTTCCACGCGGCCTGACGCAGGAAGATCCGTGCCGATTGCAGCGCGACCTCCATTTCCGCCAGCCGGAACTGGAGCGCCTGAAACCGGTCGATGGTCTGGCCGAAGGCCTTGCGCTCGCCCATATAGGCCAGCGTCAGGTCCAGCGCGTTTTGGGCGCCACCAAGCGCGGAGGCCGCGATGTTCAGACGGCCGCCATCCAGCCCCGCCATCGCATAGGAAAAACCGCGCCCCTCTTCGCCGATCAGGTGGTCAAGCGGCACGGTGCAATCGTCGAATTGCACCTGGGCGGTGGGTTGCGCGCGCCAGCCCATCTTGTCCTCCAGCCCGCCAAAGCTAAGACCCGCTGTGCCATCCTCGATCACGACGGTCGAGATGCCCTTTGGCCCGTCTTCGCCGGTGCGGACCATGGTGATATAGGCGTCTGAATAGCCCGCGCCCGAGATAAAGGCCTTGGTGCCGTTCAGCACATAGCCCTCATTCGTCTTGTTGGCACGGGTCCGCAGGGCAGACGCGTCAGAGCCTGAACCGGGCTCGGTCAGGCAATAGCTGAACAGTTTCGACATGGTGCAGAGGTCAGGAAGCCATTTCGCCTTCGTCTCTTCACTGCCGAACTTGTCGATCATGCCGCCGCACATATTGTGGATCGACAGGAACGACCCCACGGCGGGACAGGCCATTGCCAGCGCCTCGAAGACCAGCGTGGCATCAAGCCGCGACAGACCCGATCCACCGAAATCTTCGGACACATAGATCCCGCCGAGGCCAAGTTCCGCCACCCGCGGCCACAGATCTTTGGGGATGGTGCCCTGCTTTTCCCAGTCGCGCGCGAAGGGTGCGATATGTTCCTGCCCGAAGGCGCGTGCCATGTCGAAAATGGCGGTCTGTTCCTCGCTCAGCGCGAAATCCATGATGTCCCCTCCGGCGGTAGTGAATTGAACGAATGGTTAATTCGGGTTTGTTGCAGGAGTGTTTCGAGTGTTCAAGGGCATGTCCCAATGATCTGGCTGCCTTCCGATCAGAAAACGTGTCGCCATTTCCGGTCCCCGTCAAAGCCCTTCGTGGAACTCCTCGACCAGATGGGCAACAACGGCGCGCATCTGCCCTTCGTGGTCCTTGCCGTCCGCTTTGGCTGTCGCCAGCACCTCGCGTTGCCGGGTTGATGATGTTCCATCCGCGGCGATGCGGCGCAACTGTTCGATGTCTCGCATGCATTTCAGGGTGCCTGCGTCCTCTTCGACAAGCGCGATCAGTTCATCGACCAATTCGTGAAACGGGACGATTTCGCCCCGGCCAAAATCAATCAGCCCTTCGGTGACGCCGTAGCGCTGCGCCCGCCAGCGATTTTCGCTGATCAGGAAGCGATCATAAATTCGCCAGCGTTGGTTCTTGACGCGAAGCCGCCACAGCATCCGCAGCAGGCATTGGTTCAGTGCCGCCAGCGCCAGCGTGTCCTCAAGCCGGGGCGACACGTCCATGATGCGCGTTTCCAGCGTTGGAAACTGTGCGGAGGGACGCAGATCCCACCAGATTTTCGAGATATCTTCGATCACGCCCAGTTCTATCAGGACATCGACAGAGCGTTGAAAATCCTGCCAGCTTTCGAATTGCGGGGGCAGGCCGGTGCGGGGCAGGTTGTCAAAGACAGAGATGCGGTAAGACGCCATCTTGGTGTCCTGCCCCTGCCAATAGGGCGAAGAGGTCGACAGCGCCAGAAGATGCGGCAGGAAATACGACATTTGCCGCATCAGATCCGCCCGCAGCAGATCGTCGTTCAATCCGACATGCACATGGCAACCGCAGATCAGCATACGCCGCGCCACGCCGCCGAGATCGCGCTCCAGTGTGTTGTAGCGGTCCTTGTCAGTGTGGCTTTGGGTCTTCCAGTCGGCAAGCGGGTGGCAGGACGCGGCGATCGGGGCCAATCCGTATTTGCGCGCATGTTTCGACACTGTGTTGCGCAACCGTTTAAGGTCCTCGCGCGCCTCGCCGGTATCGGCGCAGACCTTGGTGCCAATCTCTATCTGGCATTGCAGGAATTCGGGACTGACCTGATGTTCAAGCTCTGATGTGCAGGCGTCCATCAACTCTTCCGGCGCTTCGGCCAAGGCGTATGTCTCAAGGTCAACGAGCAGGTATTCCTCCTCGATGCCGATGCTGAAGGCGGGTTCTGTCACAGGCTGCCCCTCTTGATCGCTTCTGTCAGTTGACCAGAGCATGCCGGGCAGGGCAAGCCTCGCGCGAACGCCACATGGCGAAAGGGCGGCCCGTGAAGCCGCCCTTTACTGGTCATTTATCCGGCGTCAGGCGCGGATCAGTCCATCGCCTTGAAGTTGAACTCTCCGCCGTCCTTGATGCCCGAGAACCAGCGCGCGGTGACGGTCTTGGTCTTGGTGTAGAACCGGAACGCATCGGGGCCGTATTGGTTGAGATCGCCAAAGGCCGATTTCTTCCAGCCGCCGAATGTGTGGTAGCTCAGCGGCACCGGGATCGGGAAGTTGATGCCGACCATGCCGACATTGACCCGGTGGGCAAAGTCGCGCGCCGTGTCGCCATCCGCCGTGTAGATCGCTGTACCGTTGCCATAGGGATTGTCGATCACAAGGTTCAGCGCGTCCTCGTAGGTCTCGGCACGCACGGTGCTGAGGACGGGGCCGAAGATCTCTTCCTTGTAGATGTCCATATCGGGCGTCACGTTGTCAAACAGCGATGGGCCGACGAAAAAGCCATCCTCATAGCCTTGCAGGCTGAAGTTTCGCCCGTCGATGACCAGCTTGGCGCCTTGATCCACCCCGGAATTGACCAGCCCCTCGATCCGCTCTTTGGAGGCGGCGGTGATGACAGGGCCATAGTCCACATCGTCGCCGGACGTGTAGGGACCGACCTTCAGCTTTTCGACGCGCGGAATCAGGCTTTCCATCAGCCTGTCGGCGGTTTCCTCGCCCACAGGCACGGCAACAGAGATCGCCATGCAGCGTTCGCCCGCCGCGCCGAAACCTGCGCCCACAAGCGCGTCGGCGGCCTTTTCAATATCGGCATCCGGCATGATGATCATGTGGTTCTTGGCACCGCCGAAGCATTGCGCCCGTTTGCCATTATTCGCGGCACGACCATAGATGTATTGCGCAATCGGGGTGGAGCCGACAAAGCCCACGGCCTGCACGGTGTCGTTGTCGAGGATCGCATCCACGACTTCCTTGTCGCCGTTGATGACCTGAAGCACCCCGTCCGGCAGACCGGCCTCTGTCAGCAACTCGGCCAGACGCAGAGAGGTTGACGGGCAACGCTCGGACGGCTTGAGGATCATCGCGTTGCCGCAGGTCAGGGCAGGCGCCATTTTCCACAGTGGGATCATCGCGGGGAAGTTGAACGGCGTGATGCCGGCAACTACACCCAGTGGCTGGCGCATGGAATACAGGTCAATGCCGGGGCCACCATCATCGGTGAACTCGCCTTTCAGCAGCGACGGCCCGCCCATGCAAACCTCGACGACTTCCAGCCCGCGCTGCACGTCACCGCGCCCATCGGGCAGGGTCTTGCCATGCTCGCGGCTGACCAACTCTGCCAACTCGTCCATATGCTCGTTGATCAGCGCGCCGAATTTCATCATCACCCGCGCGCGGCGCTGCGGGTTGGTGGCGCCCCAGGCTTTTTGCGCCTCTTCGGCCTTGGCAACGGCATCGTTCAACTCTTCGACGGTCGCCAGCGGCACCTTGGCCTGCACTTCGCCCGTGGCCGGGTTCATCACATCGGCAAACCGGCCCGACGTGCCCTTGACGTGCTTGCCATTGATATAGTGGCTGAGTTCCTGCATCCGATATTCCTCCTTGGATCCGAGATTGCCGCCACAATAGTCTTGCAAAAATGCGGAAAGAAGGCCCAATTTGCCAAAAAGACATTGCAGAAATGCAAAGGGGGGCAAATGGCGCAGGGCTGGGACGATATGCGGATCTTTCTGGGGGTCGCGCGTGGCGAAAGCCTGTCGGCGGCGGGGCGCGTCCTGCGGATGGACCCCGCGACGGTAGGGCGGCGGATCTCGCGGCTGGAGCAAGACCTCGGTGCGCCGCTTTTTGTCAAGTCGCCGCTGGGCTATGCGCTGACAGAAGCAGGCCAGCGCTTGATCACCCATGCGGAACGCGCGGAGCAGGCGATGCAGGCGGCGCAAGAGGCCGTGACGGGCGGCACCGGTGCGCTTTCAGGTCAGATTCGCATCGGTGCACCGGATGGCTGCGCAAATTTCCTGCTGCCGCAGGTCTGTGCCGAAATTTCCAGCGCCAATCCCGATCTTGAAATCCAGATCGTCGCCTTGCCCCGCGTGGTGAATCTTTCCAAGCGCGAGGCGGACATGGCCATCGCCGTCAGCCCGCCGCAAACCGGGCGGCTGAGCGTGCAGAAGATCACCGATTACCAACTGCATCTGGCAGCGTCACTGGATTATCTGGACCAAAACGGGCCGATCGAAACCACGCAAGCGCTGCGCGGGCATCGTTTGATCGGTTATATTCCGGACATGATCTTTGACAAGGAATTGGACTATCTGGATGAATTCGGCCTGACCCGCGTGGCGCTGGCGTCCAATTCGGTCTCGGTCCAATTTCACTGGGTGCGGCAGGGGGCGGGTCTGGGCGTGGTGCATGACTTTGCCATTCCGTCCACATCGAATGTGCGCCGTGTTCTGACCCATGAGATCTGGCTGACCCGCAGCTTTTATCTGATACGCCATGCTGACGACCGAAAGCTGGAACGGATGAACCGCCTTGCCGCAGCACTGGCGGACGGATTGCGCCGCGAGGTCGCACGTCTTGAAGCACTGACTTGACAGCTACGTCTGTTCTGTAGACGCTGAAACCATTGCAATTTTGTGCGGAGGCTCGCCACATGCTCGTCCACCAGATCCTTAAAGCCAAAGGTGATACCGGTGTGGTTACAATCAAGCCCGGAACCAAGGTTTCCGAAGTGACGCATTTGCTTGCAGAGCGCCGGATCGGCGGTGTGATCGTGTCATCCGATGGCAAGGCGGTCGAAGGTATCTTGTCAGAGCGCGACATCGTGCGGACGCTGGCGCTGAAAGGGGCGTCCTGTCTGGATGAAGAGGCTCGGGAGATGATGACTCGCAATCCGTCCTGCTGCGGATCTGGCGATCAGGCCGATGACATTCTTCAGCGCATGACGGACGGTCGATTCCGCCATATGCCGGTGACACAGAACAACGAACTGATCGGAATTGTCACCATCGGCGACGTCGTCAAGGCACGCCTGCAAGAACTGTCGATGGAAAAAGACGCGCTTGAAGGCATGATCATGGGGCATTGATTTCGCTTTTTTCTTGCATTCCCGTACGCAATAATATTGCGTGCGCGGCAGGAAAAAAGAGAGAAATCCCATGCGCATCGGCCTGTATCCCGGCACTTTCGATCCCATCACGATGGGACATATCGACATTATTCGCCGAGCTGCCGTCTTGGTTGACAGGCTGGTGATTGGCGTCGCCATCAATCGCGACAAGGGGCCGCTGTTTTCGCTTGAGGAACGGGTAGGGATGATTGAGGCGGAATGCGCGTCCTTGTCGGAACAGACCGGGACAGAGATCGTCGCTCATCCCTTCGAGAACCTGTTGATCGACTGTGCCAGTGACGTCGGCGCGCAGGTGATCGTCCGCGGTTTGCGGGCGGTCGCGGATTTTGAGTATGAATATCAGATGGTTGGTATGAATCGCGCGCTAAACAGCTCTATCGAGACGGTGTTCCTGATGGCAGACGCGCGGCATCAGGCGATTGCCTCAAAACTGGTGAAAGAGATTGCGCGATTGGGAGGGGATGTACGCAAGTTCGTCACACCTCCGGTGCGCGATGCGCTGATATCCAGGTTCGATCAGGGATGAATATCTTGCGTCTGACTGAATAAGATATTGAAATCTGTATGCTCTATAACGTCACAGCGCAGCGCCTGTCAAAGCGACGTCGTTGACGTATACCCACGCTAGGCTTCGGAAATCTCTGATCTTGTGCATCCGTGCCGAGGTCGGGCATCCTCTTGCAAAAGGAAACGCCCCGGATTTAACCCCGAGGCGTTTCGTTCATTCTATCAAAGCTGACGCTTAGATGAACTTGCCCATCGCAACGGCCGTGTCGGCCATGCGGTTGGAAAAACCCCATTCGTTGTCATACCAGGTCAGAATGCGGCACATGTTGCCGTCCATCACCTTGGTCTGATCATAAGCAAAGGTAGAGCTGTGCGGGTCATGGTTGAAGTCAGAGCTGACCAGCGGCTCATCCGTGCCTGCCAGAATGCCCTTGAGAGGACCAGACGCGGCCGCCTTGCGGATCGCTTCATTGATCTCCTCGACTGACGTGTCGCGATCCGCTTCGAATGTCAGATCGACGACCGACACGTTGGGGGTGGGAACACGGATGGCGACGCCGTCCAGCTTGCCGTTCAATTCCGGCAGAACCAGACCCACGGCCTTGGCCGCGCCGGTCGAGGTTGGGATCATCGACATGGCCGCAGCGCGTGCGCGGTACAGATCCTTGTGCATCGTGTCCAGTGTCGGCTGGTCACCGGTATAGCTGTGCACCGTGGTCATGAAGCCGCGCTTGATGCCGATGGCGTCGTTCAGAACCTTGGCGACGGGTGACAGGCAGTTGGTGGTGCAGGACGCGTTCGACACGATCAGGTCAGCCGCGCTCAGCGAATCGTGGTTCACACCGTAAACGATGGTCTTGTCTGCATCCTTGCCGGGGGCAGAAATCAGAACGCGGCTGGCACCGTTTTCCAGATGCGCCTGACAGGCGTCCTTCGAGGTGAAAATCCCGGTGCATTCCAGTACGATGTCCACGTCACCCCAGGGCAGGTCGGCGGGGTTGCGCATCGCAGTGACCTTGATCGGGCCACGGCCCACGTCAATCGTGTCGCCATTGACGGTCACGGTGCCGGGGAACCGGCCATGAACGCTGTCATAACGCACCAGATGGGCGTTGGTCTCGACAGGGCCGAGATCGTTGATCGCGATCACCTCGATATCGGTACGACCGGATTCTACGATGGCACGCAGCACATTGCGTCCGATCCGTCCGAACCCGTTGATAGCAACTTTGACTGTCATGTCTGCGCTCCTTGATTTGGCGTAATCTTTGTTAGCGGTAACAACCGCACCTGAGCAAAAAAGTCAACCGGGCTGTCACCACAGGTTTCCTTACCCTAGCGCCAGAAGGCAAGCCAATCGATCAGGGTTGCGAATTTTCTCGCAAGAAAAACGAGGCCAATGCCGTCGTTCAGGACCACATCCACGCCGATGCAAGCAAGCAGTAAGATACCAAGGATGATGGAAAGCGTATTGGTCATGCCAGCCTTGTCGTCACTCTGCGGATCGGGTGCGGGCCGCTTGCCCAAGAACCGGGATGGCAGATGGCTGCGGCCCTGTCACGCGCAAATTGCGGCGTTCGCAAACACAAAAGCGCCCGGCTGACATGATGCCAACCGGGCGTAAAATGATGCATGTCGTCGCAAAACTCAGTGCAGCAGGCGACCCATGCAGGCGGCCACGTCGGCCATGCGTGCCGAGAAACCCCATTCATTGTCGTACCAGGCCAGCACGCGCACTGAGCGACCACCCACGACCTTGGTCTGGTCGGGTGCAAAGATGCACGAATGCGTGGTGTGGTTGAAATCTATCGATACCTTGGGGGCGGCATCATAGGACAGCACGCTGCCCATGCGGCCTGCGGCGGCCTCTGCCATGACCTCGTTCACGTCATCGACGGTGACATCGCGGCCTGCCTCAAAGGTCAAATCCACGGCCGAGACGTTCGGTGTGGGGACGCGAAGGGCGGTGCCATCCAGACGGCCTTCCATTTCCGGCAGAACCTCTGCCAGTGCTTTCGCTGCACCGGTGGAGGTGGGAATCATCGCCAAAGCGGCAGCGCGGGCGCGGTACAGGTCATCGTGACGCCGGTCCAGCGTCGGCTGATCGCCGGTATAGCTGTGGATCGTGGTCATGATGCCGCGCTCGATGCCAATCGCCTCGTGCAGCACTTTCGCCAGCGGGGCAAGGCAGTTGGTTGTGCAGGACCCGTTGGAGACCATGCGCTCGTTCGCCAGAAGGTCGCGGTGGTTGACGCCGTAGACCACGGTGCGGTCAACATTCTTGGCAGGCGCTGAAATGAGGACTTTCTTGGCGCCGCGTTCCAGATGGACCGAGGATTTCTGCCCGTCGTTGAATTTTCCGGTGCATTCCAGAACCACGTCGCAACCGGACCAGTCCAGTTCTGCCGGGTCGTAGGTCGAATAGACCTGCATCGGGCCACGGCCCAGATCCATCGTGTTTCCCTCGACGTGGACCTCGCCGCCAAAGCGGCCATGCACACTGTCATAACGCAGCAGGTGAGCGTTCGTCTCGATCGGGCCGGTGGCGTTGATCTTGACCACCTGAACGTCGTTGCGCGCGGCCTCTGTGATATGGGCAAGGGTGCTGCGGCCAATACGGCCAAATCCGTTGATGCCAAGTGTCACGGTCATGGGGCGGTTCCTGTTCAGCGGTCGGGTTCCCCCGGCTATAGCCACCAATACTGCGACCGCAAAGGTAAAAAACGTTTTTTGGCAATGTGTTAGCGTTAAACGTGACAAGCGGGCACATGGTGGCGCTAACCGTTTTCGCAAACAGGCCAGAACGGATGACCGGCTGGGCAAGCGGCGGGTATCAGGAAATCTTGCGCAGCAGCCTTAGCAGGGTTTCGCGTTCCTTCTCGCGCAGCGGTGCAAGCGTGGTCTCACTGACCTCCACCGCAGCGGCGACAGCCTTGTCAATCAACGTCGTCCCGGCAGGAGTGAGCGACACGAGATGGCGGCGGCGGTCATCAGGGTCGGGGCCGACCTGTAACAGCGACCGTACGATCAGCCGGTCGACGACACCTTTTGTGGTGGCCGCATCCATCGCCACGGAGCGGCCCAGCAGGTTCTGCGAAGCGGGGCCGTTCTCGGCCAGCCTGAACAGAACCGCGAACTGCATCGCCGTCAACTTGCCCGGCACCAGAGCCGCGAAGAGAGTGGAGTTGCGCTGATAGGCCCGGCGCAGAAGAAAGCCGATCTGGTCGTCCAGCACATAGCCATGGCCTCCGTTGGCCCCATCGACATTGTCCCGACTCATGCCACCCTCACGGCGGTTACGATCGGATCAGACCGACAGATAGGCATCACGGATTTCCGGATGGGCTTCAAGCTCGGTAAAGCTGCCGTCGAACTTCTTTTCGCCGCCTTCGATGATGATCGCGCGGTCCGCCACGGCGCGGGCGAAATGCAGGTTCTGTTCAGAGATCATCACCGTCAGCCCTTCGGATTTCAGCTTCAGAATGGTCTCTGCCATTTCCTCGACGATGACCGGCGCGATGCCCTCTGACGGTTCATCCAACAGCAGCAGCAGTGGATTGCCCATCAGCGTGCGCCCGATGGTCAGCATCTGCTGCTCGCCGCCCGACAGGTGCTTGCCACGATTGGTGCGACGCTCGGCAAGATTGGGAAAGATCTCGAAAAGCTGTTCCATCGTCCATTCCGGGGCACCGTCTCGGGGCGGCTGACGGCCGACTTCGAGGTTTTCCAATACGGTGAGGTCGGTGAAGATGCGGCGGTCTTCGGGGACATAGCCCAAGCCCGCCTTGGCCACCCGAAAGGCAGGTTTCCCGATCAGCTCCTGCCCCTGAAAGCTGACCGACCCCTGACGTGGGCGCACAAGCTGCATCACCGATTTCATCGTCGTGGATTTGCCCGCGCCGTTGCGGCCCAGCAGGGCAACCACCTCGCCGCGCGGCACGTCAAAGCTCAGCCCGCCAAGGATATGCGCCTTGCCGTAATAGCTGTGGATGTCGTTGACGTTAAGCATTCCGCGCCTCCGCAAACAGGGTGCCACCGCCAAGGTAAACCTCTTGCACGCGGGCGTCGTTGCGGACCTCTTCGGCGCTGCCTTCGGTGATCAACTCGCCCCGGTTCAGCACCATGATGTGATGCGAATGGGCAAAGACCACATCCATGTCATGTTCGGTGAACAGGACAGACACGCCCTGATCGCGTACGATATCCGCCACCAGTTGCATCAGCGCGATCCGCGCGCTGGAGGCCATGCCCGCCGTGGGTTCATCCATCAGCAAAAGACGCGGACGGTGACATAGCGCGATCGCCAGTTCCAGCCGCTTCAGATCGCCATAGGCCAGAACAGAGCAGGGACGGTCGGCCTGATCTTCCATCTCCACGGTTTTCAGGAACTCGAATGCCTCATCGCGGTAGAGCCGCCAGGCGCGCGGCGCGATGGCGTATAGTTTGCGGTGATGGCTCATCAGCGCCATCTGCACATTCTCGATCACGGTCATCGACGGATAGGTGCCGGTGATCTGGAAGGTGCGCCCGACGCCGCGTCGCCAGATCTCGCGCGGGCGCAGGCCGGTGATCTTCTTGCCATCCAGCCAGACAGTGCCCGCCGTGGGTTTCAACTGACCCATCAGCATGTTGAAACAGGTGGATTTTCCGGCCCCATTGGGACCGATCAGCGCCTTCAACTCGCCCTTGGCCACGGAAAAGGACACGTCATTGACGGCAAGAAACCCGTCATAGCTTTTCTTGAGGTGTTCGACGCGCAGGATCTCGGTCATTTCGACACCTCGCTTTCGCTGCCGCGTATCTGCGTACACAGGCTGCGCAGCGAGCCGACGATGCCTTCGGGGGCGATGATGACCACGGCGATGATAAGCAAGCCCAGCAGCAGCCGCCAGTATTCCAGCCGGGTCAGCCAATCCTCGACCAGTGTCATGAAGCCCGCACCGACAACCCCGCCGGCCAGCGTCTTTACGCCGCCAAGGAAGACCACGATCAGCGCGTCGAAACTGGCACCGATCTCCAGTTCGGTCGGAAAGACAGAGCCTTTTGAGAACACGAAGATGCCGCCTGCGAGGCCCGCCATCGCGCCTGCCAAGGCAAACGCCGCGTATTGGATGCGCTTGACGTCGATGCCCGTCGCCTCGGCCTGTCTTGGGCTGTCACGCCCTGCGCGCAGGGCATAGCCGAACGGCGCGTGGATGACGTGACGCAGGAACAGGATGCCGCCGACACCAAGTGCGAGGGTGAAGTAATAATAGGCCGAAGGGCTGTTCAGCCAGTCGGCGGGCCAGATATTGACCAACCCGTCATCGCCGCGCGTCACATCACGCCACTGGAAGGCCAGCGACCAGACCAGCTGCGAGAATGCCAGTGTCAGCATGGCGAAATAGACGCCCGTCAGACGGATGCAGAACCAGCCGATGCCAAGCGCCAGAAGGCCGGCGGCGAAGGGCGCGAACAGAAAAGCCAGTTCCATGCGCGTGTCGGTGTGAAACACCAGCAGCGCCGCCGCATAAGCGCCGCCACCGAAGAACGCGGCATGGCCAAAGCTGACCAGCCCGCCGGTGCCAAGGATGAAGTGCAGCGACGCGGCGAACAGCGCGAAGACGATCATGTCGACGGTCAGTGTCAGCACGAATTGTTCGGCAAACAAGGGCAGGGTGGCCAATAGGGCCAGCAAGCCCGCCACCAGCATCTTGCCGACACGGCCATAGGGACGGATCGGTGTTTCGGGCGCGCCCGCTTGCCCGTGCTCGCCCGCGACTTCCTCGCGCCCCAACAGGCCGTAGGGCCGCACGATCAGCACGATGGCCATGACCACGAACATCAGCACCAGCGTCGATTGCGGCAGGTAGGTCACGCCGAAGACGCTGAGGACAGAGATCAGGACAGCGGCAATGAATGCGCCGGGCAGCGACCCCATGCCGCCGATCACCACCACCACGAAGACCGCCCCGATGATGTTGAAATCCATCAGCAGATCCGCGCCACCCTTGGGCAGTTGCAATGCGCCGCCCCAGCCGGCAAGGGCAGACCCAAGCGCGAAGACCCCGGTGAAAAGCCACGCCTGATTCACACCCAGAGCGCCCACCATCTCTCGGTCCTGCGTGGCCGCACGGACCAACACGCCGACACGCGTGCGGGTGATGAGATACCACAAGGCGAACAGGATGAAGGGCGTGATGGCGATCAGGATGATGTCGTATTTCGGCACCGGCTCTCCGAAGATGCGCCAGACGCCGCGCAGGCCGGGGGCGCGCGGGCCAAGCCGGTCCTCGGCACCCCAGATCATCAGGGCGAGGTCCTGAATGACGAGGATCACGCCGAAAGTGGCGACAAGCTGGAACAGCTCCGGTGCGCGGTAGATGGGCCGCAAAACGACCATTTCCACAAAGGCACCGATTGCGCCAACCGCAAGGCCGGTCAAAATGATTGCGCCCCAGAAGCCAACGGCACCCGGCAAAACCTCCATGAGAGTAACGCCCACAAAGGCACCTAGCATGTAGAATGACCCATGCGCGAAATTCACGATCCGCGTGACACCGAAGATCAGCGACAGGCCGGAGGCGACGAGAAAAAGTGCTGCGGCATTGGCAAGCCCGGTCAGGAACTGGGCGAAGAAGAAGGCCATGTCGGTCCTCTGTCTGACGGGGAGAAGGCAGTCTCGGCGGCAGATGGACGCCGAGGTGGAGGCCCCGGGTCAGGCCCGGGGCGGGAAGCGCACCGCTGATACGGAAGGACACCTGCCCCGGACTTGATCCGGGGCCTTGCGGCCATGCGCCTGCGGATCACTCGGCAGGACGCATTGCGCGGATTTCGTCGTCAGTGGGCATATAGGGCGCGGGATCTTTGTAAGACCAGTCCACCATCACGCCCTTGCCGTCCTCCACCGCAAGCGTGCCGACATAGGCGCCCATCGTCGACTGATTGTCGAGTTCGCGGTAGCTGAGCAGGCCAATCGGCGTATCCTCGACCTCCAGCCCTTCAAAGGCGGCGATCAGGGATGCAGTATCGGTGGCACCTGCTTTCTCAATCGCGGCGGCAATCGACAACACGGTCATGTAACCCACCAGCGAGCCGATCTTTGGCGTCTCGCCTGTCGTGTCCATATAGGCGTCGACAAAGGTCTTGCCGGGGGTGCCGTCCTCAAGCGCGTACCAGGGATAGCCGGTCACGAACCAGCCTTCGGGTGCCTCATCCCCCAGCGGGTCGAGGTATTCCGGCTCTCCGGTCAGCAGGCCGTAGACATTGCGGCCATCGAACAGGCCGCGGTCGCCGCCGTCGCGCACGAATTTGGCCAGATCGGTGCCAAAGGTCACGTTATAGATTGCGTCGGGCTTCGCACGTTCCAGTGCCTGCACCTCGGCGCCTGCGTCGATCTTGAAGAGCGCGGGCCACTGTTCGGCCACGAATTCCACGTCAGGCTTCAACCGCAGCAGGTTTTCCTTGAAGGCCTCGACAGCGTCTTGCCCGTAGGCATAGTTGGGCGCGATGGTGGCATAGCGGATTGCGTCGGTCTTGGCGGCCTCTTCCGCCAGCATCGCGGCCTGTACCCAGGTTGACGCGCGAAGCCGGAAGGTTTGCGGATTACCGGAGGACCACACAAGGCTGTCCGCCAGCGGTTCCGCCGCAAGATAAAGGTAACCTTTCTCGGCGGCAAAGGACGACAGCGCCAACCCGACATTGCTGAGGATTGTCCCGGTCAGCATCACCGCACCGTCGCGGGTCATCAGTTCCTCGGCGATCTTGATCGCTTCGGCCGGGTCGCCCTGGTCGTCGCGGAAGATGAACTCCAGCGGCTTGCCCAGCACGCCGCCATCGGCGTTGATCTCTTCCACGGCCAGTTCAATACCCAGCTTGTAGGGTTCAGCAAATGCGGCAAGGCGTTTGTAATGGTTGATCTCGCCGATCTTGATACTGTCCTGCGCCAGCGCAGTCACCGGGGTCAATGCCGCAATCGGGGCAAGCGCCGTGGCCATGGCGAGCAATGTGCGTCGCGTGAAGGTCATATGGTCAGTCTCCTGTTGGTCGGCAGGCGTTGGGCTGCCGTATGGTCCGGTCTGACGCCGGTCAATCGTGGTAGACAAAGGCGGGCGAGGGGTCGGCCGCCAGATCCTCGGTACGTTCCAGTTCCAGAAGTTCGCTGATCCGCTTGCGATAGACAAGCGGTCCCTTGTCGATGGCGATGCGGATGGGGCGTCGTTTGGCGGGGCGCAACTCTTCTTCCTGAACGGCCTCCAGGATCGCCTTGTCCTCGTCAAACGCCTTGCGGAACATGGTGTCCATCGTGGCCTCGGCGCCGGCGTCGTCAAGCGCGGTGTTGCGGATATGCATCCAGCGGTCGATCGAAGTGGTCTCTGTCACCGGGGTGATGAAATGCAGGGCAAAGATGCGCACGCCGCGATCACGCTCATCTTCGGCAATGGCATCCTCCACCGGGGCAGACCCGAAATCGATCACCGCCGTACAGGGGGTATAGAGGTAGTAGTAATGCCAGCGATCCACATTGCCGGTGAAGCCGCCAAACCCTTTGAAAAACCCAATCGGTTCAGCGTCGCGAATCCAGCGCCACGCGACAATTGCTTCGCCCTCGGTCTGGACATGCACGGGGACGTTTTCCGACGCGGCATTGCCCAACGTGGTCGGGTGGACAAAGCTGACATGCGCGGGATCAACAAGGTTCTCGGCGACGTTGAGGTAATTTGATTTCAAATGCAGCGCGTCGCCGTGATGCGTGGCCCAGCCGGGATCGCTGAATTGCGGCAGGTCGAACACCTTGCCGGTATCGGCCTTTTCGGGGTCGCCCATCCAGATCCAGACGATGCCGTAGCGTTCGAATGTCGGGAAGGCCAGAACATAGGCGCTTTTGGGTTGGTTGGTCTGTCCGGGCACGCGGATACAGGCACCCGAGCAATCAAACGTCAGCCCGTGATAGCCGCATTGAATGTCGTCCCCGATGCGCTTGCCCTTGGACAGTGGCAGCAGCCGGTGCGGGCAGCGGTCTTCCAGCGCCACGACGCCGCCATCCGATTTGCGGTACATGACGACGTGATCGCCCAGAATGGTAAAGCGGCGCAGCTCGTCGTCTATCTCTGACGACCAGCCCGCGACATACCAGGCATTGCGTATGAAATTGCCCATCTGTCTGCCTCCGTCCTTTCCCTAGCGCAGCCCGTCCGTGCCCAGTACCTCTGCATGGGTCAGCCCGCCGACCCGTGGATTGGGCCTGCCGCCTTGTTGCAGCGCCACGGCCACCACGATTTCATTTGCGCGCGGCGCGTCGGGCAGTTCCAGCCGCATTCCATCAAAATGGCTCCGGACATAGGCCGCATCCTTGTGGCCCAACGGCACGTCGATCACAGCGCCCGGACCACCCATCGCCTTGGAGGAGGGCACCAGAGCCTTGCCGCCGCCCAGCACCTCGCGCAGCGGTGCGCCAAGCTTCGGGTGCAGCAGGGCTGCGGCATGTTCCAACTCTCCGGCCTCTCCGACAAGTGCCGCCTTGCCGTAACCCTGCACGTCACTGGCGTCACAGCCAAGCGCGGCAAGCGCCTCTTGGCCCAAACGCTGGCCAAGCGCGGCACCTGTCTGGATCAACGCGTCCAGATCCTCTGCGTAGCGTCCGGCATAAGGGTTTTCGATCACGGCCGCCGCCAATGCGCGACGGGACGGCGGGGCAATCTCTTGCCCCATCTCGCGCCGCGTCTCCTCGACCAGGGTGATGATCCGGCGCAATTTCACCGCAAGCCGTCCTTGCCCGCCACGTCCTTGGCCTTCAGGCCGCCGACGCGAGCATGGATGCGCGGGCCGGTGGTCATCACCAGCACCAGCAGGATCTCGTCGGCCTTGGGCGCGTCGTTCAGCCCGACCTCCATCGCGTCGAAATGCGAGCGCACATACGAGGCGTTGGTATGGGTCACCGGCACGTCCAGACGCGCCCCCGGCGCGCCGACCTTCTTGGTCGACGGGACGATCGCCATGCTCTCGGCAATCTTGTCGCGCATCGCGTAACCGCCGGGGACATGCCACAGCGCGCCATGCTCCAACTCTCCATTCGTGCCGACGATGGCACCCTTTCCGTAGCCTTCGACCACGGATGCATCGCCACCAAGCGCGTCGATGCAGTGCTGCGCCATCTGAATGCCCAGCGGTTCGAGATCCTTCATGAAGCCTTCGATCTCTTCGACATAGCGACCGGCAAAGGGGTTCGCGATGACCGTCATGCAGGCCGCGCGGCGCAAGGGTGTCTCCGGCGCGGGCCCGCCTTCATGGTAGATCGTCTCGACCAGTGTTGCGGATTTGCGGATCTGCGGTTCAGGCATGGGTCAGGTCCTTCTGGCGGCTGTTCGCGCCGTGTATGGCCGGGTTTTCGGGGTTTGTCACGGCACGGCCCAGCATCACCCGCTCTGCCTGACAGGTCAGGCAGGCAGCGGCGATCAGCCCGTCCGCAATATAGCGTTGCGCAAGGTTCGATCCGTGGGCAAGCGCGCTTTGTCGGTCGCGCAGGGGCAGGGGGCCGACATCGGTCGTCACAAGCCGCGCGCCAAGGTCGCTGTCCGGCGACAGGCTGTCGGCGCGCGCGCGGGAAACGCCGGGATGGCCGGGCAGATCGACGGCATTGGCGATCAGCGTCGCCGCAGCGTCTGCGGTGGCCGCGTCTGCGGCCAGAACCGTCACCGCATCGGCAATGCCCAACGAATGCGACCGCCCGCGCCAGCCAGAGGTCGCCACCCCGCCGATCGCGTCATCCGGCCCGATCACGGCCCGCGCGCCCATGCGGCGCATCAGCGGATCCTCGCAGATCGCCAGCCGAAACGGCGTATCCGCCGTCCAAAGCGCGATATCGCCACCGTTATTGACATGGGCACGGGTCAGGCCGTGTTCCGGCATCAGCAGCGCCGCGAGCAGGTGATCGGCAACCGATCCGGCAACGGCGGCCATCGGCGTGATGAAAACGTCCGGAAAGAGTGACACGGCCCTGTGCATCCGCTTTGCCACCTCGCCCTGTGGGGCCGGACCCGCAGACGCGCGCAACCGGGGCAGTTCTGCGACCAGATCCTCCAGCAGGGGCTGGAACGCGTCTCGGGCGCGCAGATATGCGGCGCGGATCGCATCCTCTGGCCCCTCTGCGCAGATGATCACGTCAATCGGCCCGTGGGTCAGCCGCAACCTGCCATCCGGCAACAGATGCGCGCGGGCGGTCTCAGCCCAGCTCATGGCTTGCCCGCCCGGCCGACCGGCCATGGCGCGCCGGATTTGCGTGGCTCTGCCCGTTGCCCGGAAAGCTGGTGGTCATTTTGCCGACTATGCACACCGCGCAAGGCATCCTCCAGCGGCATGACATAGTCCATATGGCCGCCCAGGGCCGCGTAATCGGTGGCGCTCATCGTGAACTCGATAGGGGCCACAAGGGCTGGCGTCGGCACATAGCCAAACGCGTTCTTCGGCATCTGCGTGACATCCGCCATGAAGGTGATGCCGCCACCCGGCCACATGAAGACCGGCGCACCGCCGCATGTCACCCTTGTCAGCCGCGATTGCACCGAACGTGTCAGGCTGACCGGGTTTTTCGTCACACCGGATCGCAGCGAGCCACCGGCCCCCGCCATGAACAGGACGGAGGCCAGCGACGGTTCGCAATTCTCCTCGATCCGGCGGACAGAGGGGACCAGCCGCGCCGGCATTTCCTGCTGCACCGGCACCAGATCGTCGTTCAACTCGTAATAGGCCGCGTTCTCGCCAGTGGTGGACACCATCAGCAGCGACAGGCCGGGGCGGGCCTGATCCGGCTTCCAGTCCCCGAGGATGGTCAGCGGATCGGTAAGATCGGTGCCGCCCCAGCCGGTGCCGGGATCTGCCACCTGAAAATAGCGTCCGGGGGTCGAACGGCGGCCCTTGATGCGAATGCCCGAAGGGGCCCAGCCGATGACCTTGCCTGCCTGATGCTCGGACATGACGCCGGTGATGTGATCGTCCACCACCACGACCTCGTCCACCAGACCCTGCCATTGCGCGGCAAACATACCGACGGTGGCAGAGCCGCAGCCGACGCGCATCCGCTCTTCTTTCTTGCCATCGACGATGGGCGCCTGTCCGGCGGTCACTTCCAGGTCCGCGCCGCCGTCGATTGTCATGGCGACAGATCCGCCATTGCACAGCGCCAGAAGCGACGCGCAGGTGACACGCCCCTCTTTCTTGGATCCGCCGGTCAGATGGTTGACGCCGCCAAGGCTGAGCATTTGCGAGCCGTATTCCGAGGTGGTGACATGGCCGATCACCTCGCCCTCGGCCCGGACCGGCGCACATTCGGCACCCAGATGCCGGTCCGTGTCGATCTTCACCTTGGCACCGCAATAGGAAAAGATGCCCTCGGTCACGACGGTGATCATATCGGCATCGGCGGTCTTGGAGGCGACGATGAAGGGCGCGGGCTTATAGTCGGGATAGGTCGTGCCGGACCCCACCGCGGTAAGGAACGTCTCCTCGCCGGTCAGCAGATCGCCATCCCATTCGCGGTCCAGAAACGGCACCACAGGCGCTTCGGCTTCGCGGTTCTCCAGAATGGTCAGCGGATCGAGACGGACCAGCGCGCCGCCTTCATTGGCATAGCGGTCGCAGGCACCGGACCGGCCGTCGGCGATGTAGCACATCACCGGGCAAGCGTCGCAGCGGATCTTTTCGGGGCGATCCGTCCGGCTGCGCGGGGCGGTAGGCTCGGTCACGTCATTTGCTCCGATCTGGGGACTGGCGCGGGGTCGCAGCCCGACAGGTTGTTTGTATACGAACGCACAAGAGCGGTTTGCGAGTCAACAGATTTGGCCACTTAAAGCGCGTGTCACTTTGGTGACCGGCGTTTTGGGGTCTGTGGTTTTGTCGTCAGGGACGGGCATGTGGCGCAGGTGTGGGCAGCCCCCGCGCCATGTCCGGCTGCGCCGCGAAGGTCTTGTTTCCCGCTATGCCGATCACGCGTTCATCTGTTTCTGTGATTGACAACTTTTCCGCCAAGTTCTTACGGTGGACCCATGTCGTTCGCATACAAACGATGTCAGATGTGAAGATGAAAGGCCCGCGCAATGCTTCATCGCCCCCAATCGCTTGACGCGGCACTTGCGCTGCTGTCCGGGGAAGGTGCGGTGATCCTGGCCGGGGGCACCGATGTTTACCCCGGTCTGCGTGACGGGCCGCCGCCTGCAACAATGGTGGACCTGTCGGCTCTGCCCGGATTTCGCGGGATCACGCGGGCGCACGGCGTCTGGCGTATCGGGGCGGCGACAACATGGAGCGATGCGATCCGCGCGGATGTGCCGCCGCTCTTCGACGGGCTGAAGCTGGCCGCGCGCGAGGTTGGCTCGGTCCAGATCCAGAATGCCGGGACGGTCGCAGGCAATATCTGCAACGCGTCGCCCGCCGCCGATGGTGTGCCTCCGCTGCTGGCTCTGGACGCCGAGGTTGAACTGCTGGGGCCAGAGGGCGTGCGCCGACTGGCTTTGAGCGACTTCATTCGGGGGCCGCGCGATACGGCGCTGAAACCCGGCGAACTGATCACGGCAATCGTGATTGCCGACACGCCGGGACAGGGGGCCTTTCTGAAGCTGGGCGCGCGGAAATATCTGGTGATTTCCATCGCAATGGTCGGCGCGGTGATTGCCGTTGAGGATGGCTACATCTCCCGCGCCCGCATCGCCGTCGGTGCTTGCTCGGCGGTGGCGTGCCGCCTGCCAGAGCTTGAAACCGCGCTGCGCGGCGCGGGACCGCGCGATATTGCCGAGATCGTCGCGACTGCCGCGATGCCGTCCCTTGCGCCGATCAGTGATGTGCGGGCAACGGCAGCCTACCGGTCCGAGGCCGTGCGCACGCTGGTGACCCGCACGGTCCTGCAAGCGATGGAGGCATGCGATGTCGCTTGACGACCTGGAAGGCCGGATCGGCTTTACCCTCAACGGGACCGCGATCCATGTGCAGGCCGCACCCACCGCGCGTCTGTCGCAGGTGTTGCGCGAGCAGGCCGGGGCGCGCGACGTCAAGGTTGGATGCAACGCGGGCGATTGCGGGGCCTGCACGGTGCTGCTGGACGGTGCGCCTGTCTGCGCCTGTCTTGTCGCGGCCGGTCAGGCAGACGGTCGCCGGATCGACACACAGGCCGGGCTGGTCGCCAATGATCCGCTGGCAGCGCGGCTGGCGCGGGCGTTTCAGCGCCACCACGCCGCGCAATGCGGAATTTGTACCCCCGGCATGATGGTCGCGGCGGTGGCGTTCCTGCGCTCCGGTGCGGTGCTGACAGAGGCGTCCGTCTCGGATGCGCTCGGCGGCGTGTTGTGTCGGTGCACCGGCTATCGCAGCATCATAGCGGCGGTGCTGGACGTGGGCGACGGTGCGCCCGAGACCGAAGGCGGCGTAGGTGCCTCTGTCGAGCGGCTGGATGGCTGGGCAAAAGTGTCGGGGACCGAACGGTTTGGCGATGACGTGGCACCGGAGGATGCGCTGACACTGCGGGTGATCCGGTCGCCCTTTCACCGGGCGTCTTTTCAGTTTGGCGATCTGGACCAGTTCCGCGATGCCAATGGTCTGGACCTGATCCTGACCGCGCGGGATGTGCCGGGCGAAAACCGCTTTGGCGTGATCCCCGGTTTCGAGGATCAGCCGGTCTTCGCCATTGACACGACTCGCTTCAAGGGAGAGGCCATCGCCGCCGTCATTGGCCACGCCGATATTGTAGAGAACTTGCCGGATTTTCCGGTCACTTGGGAAGAGCTGCCCGCAACCCTGACGCCGGACGACGCGCAGCAAGCGGTACTGCTGCATTCCGACCGCGCGGATAACGTGATGTGTCGCGGCTACGTTGCGCGCGGGGACGCCGCAGCGGCGCTAAAGTATGCGGCGCATGTGGTGTCGGGTGACTTTTCCACCGGGTTTATCGAGCATGGATATATTGAACCCGAGGCCGCCACCGTCCGCCGCGTCGGTGACCGGATAGAGGTGCAATGCTGTACGCAGGCGCCCTTTATGAACCGCGACGGGCTGGCGCGCATCCTTGGTATCGCGCCAGACTCCGTGCGCATTCTGCCAACGGCAACCGGAGGCGGTTTTGGCTCGAAACTCGACCTGTCCGCGCAGCCGTTCGTGGCGCTTGCCGCATGGCTGCTGCGCCGCCCTGTCCGCATCACCTATACCCGCGCCGAGAGCATCGCCAGCACGACAAAGCGCCACCCGTCGCAGATCCGGATGGAGATCGGTGCCGATGCTAATGGACGACTGACAGGGGCACGTTTTGACGGCACGTTCAACACCGGTGCCTATGCCAGTTGGGGCCCCACCGTCGCCAACCGCGTGCCGATCCATGCGTCGGGCCCTTATCTGACGCCGAATTACGAGGCCAACAGCACCGGCATCCACACCAACACCGCCCCGGCAGGGGCGTTTCGTGGCTTTGGCGTGCCGCAATCGGCCGTCGCGCAGGAACAGCTTTATGACCGCCTGGCCGAGAAGCTGGGCATGGACCGGCTGGAGTTTCGCGCCCTGAACTGCCTGCGCAATGGCGATCCGACAGTTACCGGACAGGTATTCGATACAGGCATGGCCATCGACGCCTGTTTCGATGCGCTGCGCCCGCATTGGCAGCGCGTCCTGCGCGAGATTGCGGCCTGCAATGCGGGCGGCACGCGTCGTCGGCGCTGCGGCGTTGGCATTGCAGGCGGGTGGTATGGCTGCGGCAATACCTCGATGTCGAACCCGTCGACCATCCGTGCGGGCATCACCTCTGCCGGAGACTTGCGTCTGCATCAGGGGGCGGTGGATATCGGCCAGGGGTCAAACACCGTGATCGCGCAGATCTTTGCCGAAGCCCTGGGCGTGCCGCTGGGGGCCGTCACTCTGCTGGGCGCGGATACCGACCTGACACCCGATGCGGGCAAGACCTCTGCCAGCCGCCAGACCTTTATCACCGGCAACGCCGCGAAACTGTGCGGCGAGGCCTTGCGCACGCAAATCCTTCGGCTGGGCAATGTGGGTGAGGGTGCCACGATCCATCTGGCCGATGGCGCGCTGGAACTGGCCGAAAACGGCACGACGCACAGGGTGGCTCTGCCACGGGTGGAGGGATACGCGCTTGAGGCCACCGAAAGCTATGATCCGCCCACAACCCCGCTGGATGCCAACGGGCAGGGCGCACCCTACGCCGTGTTCGGCAGCGCCGCGCAGATGGCCGAGGTCGAGGTTGATTGCGAACTGGGCACCGTCAAACTGGTGCGGATCATCGCGGCGCATGATGTGGGGCGCGCGATCAACCCCGCGCTTGCCCAAGGGCAGATCGAAGGCGGTATCGCGCAGGGCATCGGGCTTGCGCTGATGGAGGAATTCCTGCCCGGCCGCACTGAAAATCTGCACGACTACCTGATCCCGACAATCGGGGATGTCCCGCCGATCACCTCGATCCTGATCGAGCAAGGCGACCCCCACGGCCCCTATGGTGCGAAAGGGCTGGGCGAGCATTGTCTGATCCCCACCGCACCGGCGATCCTGAACGCCATCACCCATGCTTGCGGCGCGCGCCTTCATCATCTGCCCGCCACACCCGACAGGGTGCGCGCGGCGATCCTGGCGCAGACCGGCGGAGCGGGCCGTTGAGCAGTTTCACCGCAATGGCACGGGGCATTTCACCGATTTATGACAGGGCAGTTTGAATGACGGGGACCAACAGGCTTGGCGGCCGCTTTGCTGGCATCGACGTGGGCGGGACCTTCACCGACCTGCTGCATTACGACAGCGCGGCCCGGCAGGTGCGGCTTGCCAAGGTACCGACCACCCAGGACAATCAGGCCGATGGGGTGCTGGCCGCGCTCGACGCGGCCTCGGTCGATGCGGCGGCGCTTGACCTGATCGTGCATGGCACGACGACCACCACCAACGCCGTGCTGGAACGGCGGCTGTGCAAGACCGGCCTGATCACCACGATGGGGTTCCGCGATGTGCTGGAACTGGGCCGTCGCACCCGTCCGCAGGCATACGGCATGTCGGGGCAGTTTCGCCCGCTGATCCCGCGCGATCTGCGGCTGGAAATACCGGAGCGTATGCTGGCCGATGGCTCGGAATATCGCGCCCTGGACGAACACGCCCTGCGCGCCGCCCTGCGCCAGTTGCGGAACGAAGGCTGCGAGTCGCTGGTGATCCATTTCCTGCATGCCTACGCCAACCCCGCGCATGAATTGCGCGCAGGCCAGATCGCGCGCGAAGTCTGGCCGGAGGTCAACTTGACGCTTGGCCACGCGCTGCTGTCGGAAAGCCGCGAATACGAACGCGGCGTGACGGCGGCCGTCAATGCCTCGGTCCAGCCATTGCTGCGCCGTTATGTCGAACGTCTGGCCGACCGGCTGGCGGCGCGCGGCTACGCACGAGATCTGCTGGTGATGACCGGCAATGGCGGCATGGTCTCGGCCCGCATCGTGGCCGAAGAGGCGGCCAAGACCGTCATGTCAGGCCCGGCTTCGGGCGTGATGGCGGCGGCGTTTACCGGCCGCCGCGCGGGCATTGCGGATCTGTTGACCTACGATATGGGCGGCACCTCGACCGACGTCGCGATGATCCGTGGCGCCGATCCCGCCGTCAGCCACGAGATCGAGGTCGAATACGCCATGCCCATCCATGTGCCGATGGTCGATGTGCGCACCGTGGGGGCAGGGGGCGGCTCCATCGCGCGGGTCAATGCCGCGGGCTTGCTACAGGTCGGTCCCGACAGCGCGGGCAGCACGCCGGGACCGATCTGCTATGGCAAGGGCGGCACGGAGCCGACGATCTCGGACGCCAATATGGTGCTGGGCCGGATGGATCCCGGCAAACTCAACAGCATTTCCGGCGACATTTCCATCACCGCGATCCGCGACGCTTTTGCCGCCAAGCTGGGCGAGCCGCTGGGGCTGGATGCACAAAACGCCGCCGCAGCCGTCTTGCGGGTGGCCAATGCCAAGATGGCCGATGCGGTGCGCATGGTGTCTATCTCGCTGGGCGAGGACCCCCGCGATTTCGCGCTCTTCGCCTTTGGCGGGGCAGGGCCGTTGCATGCCTGTGCGATTGCGCGGGAACTGGGCGTGCCCCGCGTGCTGGTGCCCGCGCGTCCCGGTATCACCAACGCGCTGGGATGTATCGTTGCGGACCTGCGCCACGACTACGTTCAGACGATCAACGCGCCACTCGATGTGTGTGACATGGCCGCGGTCCATCAGGCCTTTACCCACCAGATACAAGAGGGGCGCGACGCGATAGGCAGGGAAAAGGTGGAGATTGCAGAACTGCGCGTCATTCACTCGGTCGATATGCGCTTCATCGGCCAGACCCACCTTTTGCGGGTGCCGCTGCCCGGCCCGGCCCCGACCCGCGACGATCTCCAGACACGCTTCGAAGATGCCTATTTCAAACGATTTCAGGTCACATTGCCAGAGATCCGCGCGGCCCTAGTGAACGTCAACACCTCGGTGATCGGGCGTCGGCCCGAAGTGGACCTGTCGCTGCTGATCGACGCCGGTGGCCGCAGGAATACCCTCGCCGAGGCGCAAACCGGCACCCGGCCCGTCTGGTTCGATGACTGGATCGACACGCCCATCTTCTGGCGCGACCACCTGCCAGCGCAGGCAAGCCTGACCGGTCCGGCGATTGTCGAGCAGATGGACTGCACGTTGGTGCTGGAACCCGGAGACCGCGCCGTTCAGGACGCGGACGGCAATCTGATCGTGACCGTGGCGGCACAGAGATGACCCGGCGCATACATCCTGGCAAAGAACGTCTTGCCCGTGCCGTCCCTCCAATGCTTTCCCAAGCAACTGGACCAGACATCGGCATACCCGACTCTTGCGCTTCTTCTCGGTCAAAATACTCCCGCCGGAGGCTCCCGAACCATCCCGTCGCGCCGCAGTCAGAGGCAATGCAATGACCCTCGATCCCATTACCCTCACCGTCATCCAATCCGGCCTGCAACAGGTCTGCGACGAGATGGATCTCAGCTTTTCGCGCGCGGCCTTCTCGCCGGTGATTGCCGAGGCGAATGACCGTTCCGACGGGATCTACTCGGCTGAGGATGGCAGCCTGATCGCACAGGGCAGCATGGGCCTGCCGGTCTTTGTCGGGGTGATGCAATTCTCGACCGCACAGATCATTAAGATGATCGCGGCAGGCAGCGTGATCGCGCCCGAACCGGGTGACATCTATATCGTCAACGATCCCTATCTTGGCGGCACGCATCTGATGGATGTCCGCTTTGCCATGCCGGTCTGGCGGGATGGCAAAATTTTCTGTTGGCTCAGCAATACCGGCCACTGGCCTGATACCGGCGGCGCGGTACCGGGCGGGTTCTCGGCTTCAGCCACAGCGGTCGAACAGGAAGGGCTGCGGCTGCCGCCCGTCCGTCTTTTCAAGCAGGGCAAGCTGGATCCCGAGATTTACGCCATTATCTGCTCCAACATCCGCGTTGCCGATCAGCGTATCGGCGATGTCAAGGCGCAGGCGGCGGCGCTGTATGTCGGGCAATCCCGGCTGACCCGACTGCTGGACCGCTACGGCGACGACACGGTACGCGAAGCCATCGCCGAACTGCGTGCCCGCGCCGCCCGGCAGATGCGCGCGCATATCGCGCAGATCCCGCCCGGCACCTACCGCGCAAGCGCCTTTATCGACAGCGACGGCGTGGTGAACGAACCGCTGGAGATCCGGCTGGCGATCACGGCGGCTGGCGATGGGCTGACATTTGATTTCACGGGGTCTTCCGCGCCCTGCGCCGGACCGATGAATTCGGTTTTGGCGACGACGCACAGCTCTGTCTACCTCGCCATGCGGCACATCTTTCCCGATGTGCCGATCAGCGCGGGCGCGTTCGAGCCGCTGAACATCCTCAGTCCCGAAGGCACGTTCCTTGACGCGCGCTATCCGCGCCCGGTTTCGGGCTGCGCCGCCGAGGTCAGCCAACGCATCGCCGAGGCGGTGTTTGCCGCATTGGTCGGCCCGCTGCCGGATCTGGTGACGGCCTCGCCCGCCGGGTCCTCGGGCAATTTCGCGCTTGGCGGCGAAGTGCCGGAAGAGGGGCGCTCCTATGTGATGTACCAGATCTCGGGCGGCGGCTATGGCGGTTATGCGGGGGGGGATGGCATCTCGAACGGGTGTTCGACCATCGGTATCTCCAAAGCGCCGCCGGTCGAGATCATGGAGCAGCAATTCCCGGTACTCTATCATCGCTACGCGCTGCATGAAGGCTCTGCCGGGGCGGGAAAACATCGCGGTGGGTTTGGCCTGGATTACGAGGTCGAGGTGCTGAAAGGCACGGCGCGGGCGAGTTTCGTGATGGATCACGGCCGCACTGGTCCGCAAGGCGCATTGGGCGGCGAAGATGGCGGCGTCAACCGGGTGGAGGTGACACAGGGCGGAAAATCTTTCGTCCCCGAACATCTGTCCAAGGCGCAGGATATTGCACTGTCGGCAGGCGACCGTGTGCGCGTCCGCACCCCCGGCGGCGGCGGTTATGGCCCGCCTGCCGAACGCGACCCGGCATCGGTGGCTGAGGATGTCCGGCTGGGGCGGATCACGACCGAGGCTGCGCAACGTGTCTATGGCAAACCATCCCCCTGACGACTGCTCATTGCAACTTGCGCGGTGCTACCGCGAACAATGTATCTTTGCAGATCAAAAGACGGCTCTTGTCGTCGCCTGAAGCCGGTATTCCGAGGCGCAATAGCGCCGGCAAAGGCACCGAGGAAATAGCGTTTGAAGCGCTACCTATCGTTGCGAAATTCGACACAATATAGTTTGAGCTACCCGAACCGGATCCAGAGAAGTCGGTAACGCTTGGCGGGGTCGAGTGAATGACGACCGTTGTGATGATTGCGCGCAAGGCCTGGCGCGCGGCACAAAAAAGGGAGCCATAAATGGCTCCCTTTCGACGTTTTCTCGCTCAACGGCGGATCAAAGCAGCGATTTTGCCAGTTCTACCGTCGCTTCAGACGTGATGCCGAAATGCTCGTACAGCTCTTCCGCAGGGGCGGAGGCACCGAAGCTGTTCATGCCGATGAAGCCGGCCTTGGCCTCGCGACCACGTTCGCCCAGCAGCCAACGGTCCCAGCCTTGCCGCACGCCCGCCTCGATGGCGATCCGGATCGGGCCTCCGGGCAACACGCGCTTGCGATAGGCATCATCCTGTGCGGCAAACAGTTCCATGCAAGGCATGGAGACGACACGGACGCCGATACCTTCGGCCTGCAATGCCTCGCGCGCGGCCATGGCAACAGACACCTCAGAGCCGGTGGCGATCAGGATCACCTGACGCTTGCCTTCCGCATCGGCCAGCACATAGCCGCCCTTGGCGGTCAGGTTGGCGTTCTTGTGTTCAGTGCGCACGGTCGGCAGACCCTGACGCGACAGCGCCAGAACAGACGGCGTGCTGTTGGAGGTCAGCGCGATTTCCCAGGCTTCTGCCGTTTCAATCGTGTCGGCGGGGCGGAAGACATAGGTGTTGGGCGTCGACCGGCTGATCGCGAGATGCTCGACCGGTTGGTGGGTCGGGCCGTCTTCGCCCAGACCGATGCTGTCATGCGTCATCACGAAGACCGACGGCACCTGCATTAGTGCCGCCAGACGCATCGCGGGGCGGGCATAGTCGGTGAAGCACATGAACGTGCCGCCATAGGGTCGGATGCCGCCATGCAGCGCCATGCCGTTCATCGCCGAGGCCATGCCGTGTTCGCGGATGCCGAAATAAATGTAGCGGCCCTTGCGGTTATCCACGTCGAACACGCCCAGATCGCCCGCATTGGTGTTGTTCGATCCCGTCAGGTCGGCAGAGCCACCGATGGTTTCTGGCATGAGCGGATTGACCACTTCCAGAACCATTTCCGAGGATTTGCGCGTCGCGACCTTGGGGGCGGCTTCGGAATTCTGCTTCTTCAGCGCCTTGATCGTGGCGGAAAGACGCTTGGGCGCGGCACCGGTCATCGTGCGCGTGAACTCGTTGCGGCGCTGTTCCGACAGGGCGTCGAAGCGGCTTTGCCACTCTGCGCGGTCGGCGGCACCACGGCTGCCGATCTCTTCCCACTGCGTCTTGATGTCGGCGGGCACCTCGAACGGGCCGGTGGTCCAGCCATAGGCCTCTTTTGCGGCGGCCATCTGATCCGCGTCGGTCAGCGCGCCATGCCCCTTGGAGGTGTCCTGCGCCGCGTGGCCCAGGGCGATATGGGTTTTGCAGGCAATCATCGAGGGCGCGTCGGCCTTCTTGGCGGCCGTGATCGCGGCGTCGATCGCTTGCGGATCGTGGCCGTCGATTTCCTGCACATGCCAACCTGCGGCTTCAAAGCGCGCAACCTGATCGGTGCGGTCGGACAGTTCCACCTTGCCGTCGATGGTGATGTTGTTGTTGTCCCAGAACACCACAAGCCGCGACAGTTGCTGACGCCCGGCAAGGCCGATGGCCTCGTGGCTGATGCCTTCCATCAGGCAACCGTCACCTGCAATGACATAGGTGTAGTGATCGACGACCTTCTTGCCGAACCGCGCGCGCAAGGATTCCTCGGCAATGGCGAAACCGACGGAATTGGCAATGCCCTGACCCAGCGGCCCGGTGGTGGTCTCGATCCCCTTGGCAAGGAAGTTTTCCGGATGCCCGGCTGTCTTGGCACCCAACTGGCGGAAGTTCTTGATCTGATCCAGCGTGATTTCGGCGTCACCCGTGAGGTACAGCAACGAATAAAGCAGCATAGAGCCGTGGCCGGCGGACAGGATAAACCGGTCGCGGTCCGGCCATGTCGGATCTGCGGCGTCAAATTTCAGGTGTTTTTCATATAGCACAGTCGCCACATCGGCCATGCCCATCGGCATTCCCGAATGGCCGGAATTGGCGGCGGTCACGGCGTCCAGCGTCAGGGCGCGGATCGCGGCTGCGCGCATCCAATGATCGGGGTTGGTGGAGCGGAGAGCCTGGATATCCACGTTGTCTGTCCCTTGCGTGAGAAATGTCGCCCTGCTCATACCAGTCCGGGATTGAAGTTCAAGCACCGCCTGTAACACCTTGACACATAAGGGGGCGCAATTGCGCTTTTTGGTTGCTAAAGTTACGCAACAACGGGGCGCGGCTGATTCGTAACAGACCAACCAGTCAAGCCCCGCGATAGACGGAGGTTTGAGGCCGATGACGCAGATTCAAGAGTTGGAACGCCGGATCGTTGCGGCGCTGGACAGGATCGGGCAGGGGGTCGTGGCGCTTGACGCAGCCCAGACTGCTGAACCCGCCGCCGCGACGGCGCATGACCCGGAAGATATGGCAAAGCTGCAAGACGCGCTGGAAAACGAGCGGCAGGCAAATGCCAAGCTTGAAGAACGCGTGCGTGCCATTCACGAGAAACAGCAGGGCGAAGTCCACGCCTTGCGTGCAGAGCTTGAAAGCAAACGTGCCGCTGCCGAACAGATCGACCGGGATTTGCAGCGCCTGCGCAAAGCCAACGATCTTTTGCGAGACAGCAACGACGCTCTGCGCCGCGCTCTGGAAGACGGAATGGCCGACACGGACCTGATAGACACGGCGATGTTGGCAGAATTGGAAGGCCTGCGCGCGACACGCGCGGCAGAGACGGCCGAAAACCGCGCTATTCTCGCGGCGCTGGAGCCGTTGCTCATCGACGCTGCGAACAACTTGAACGGCGACAATGATGCCAACGTAGCGCCAAAAGGAGGCGTCTGATGCCCGAAGTGAACGTCGTTATCGGTGGCCGCACATTCGAAGTCGCCTGTCAGGAAGGCGAAGAACACTTCCTGCACTCCGCCGCCAGGATGCTGGATAGCGAAGCCAGTGTACTGTCCGAACAAATCGGCCGGATGCCGGAAGCGCAGATGCTGTTGATGGCCGGTCTGATGCTGGCCGACAAAACAGCCGGTTTGGAAGACAAGCTGCGCGACGCCGAAGACCGGTTTTCCGCCCTTGAGGCGGAGCTGCGAGACTTGCAGCAACGACCCGAACCGCAGCCAGAGCGTGTCGAGGTTCCTGTTGTGCCGTCATCGGTGACCGATCAATTGGCCGAAATAGCGGCGCGGGCAGAATCCCTTGCGGCGGATGTCGAAGAAAAGCTCAACGTGAAAACGGGTGGCTGAGACGCAGCAATTCGTTCGCGCGGGGAATGTCTGGCGGGCAATCGGTCACAACATGCTTGTGAGAGTCACAATCGAAGTCTGGCAGGCTAAAGAAGAATGTGCTGCCATGAACGACTGAACTGGTTGGCTTGAGCGGCGCTATCCATTGACGCCGCTTGAACTTCCCAACAGCTTTAACACAGTACCCCAAGGAAACACTTCCTTGGGGTACTAAATTTGTCAGCCGCAATGGAGCGGTGTTGAAACTGTGTCAGCCGTTGGCTTCGCGGATCTTCTCTGCGGCGTCCTTGTCATAGGTTACGCCGTTGCTTTCAAACAACTGGTCGAGCTCCCCTGACAGGGTCATTTCGGTGATGATGTCGCAGCCGCCCACAAATTCACCCTTCACATAAAGCTGCGGAATGGTCGGCCATTCGGAATAATCCTTGATCCCCTGGCGAATGGCGTCATCCGCCAACACGTTCACATCGGTGAAGTCGACGCCCATGTAATTCAGCACACCCGCGACCCGGCTGGAGAAGCCACATTGCGGCATGGATTTGGTGCCTTTCATGTAAAGCACCACGTCATTGGCTTTTACTGTTTCGTCGATGCTGGTTTTCGCGTCGGTCATGTCTTGCTCCGTTTCTGGGCATGAGGTGCCGCTCTGCGGACTGCCTCTTGGTGTCAGTGTGTCTCGGCCAGATTTCGTTTGTTGCCTGGCAGGCATGTCGAAATTCGAGCCGTCCCGGTCATTCCGGCGACTTTGTCGTCAGAGCCAGCGCGTGCAGTTCGCCGTGGTTGCCATCCATACTGCCCTTGAGGGCTGCATAGACCGCGCGCTGTTGCTGCACCCGGTTCTTGCCGCGAAAGCTCTCGTCGATGACCTCGGCGGCATAGTGGTTTCCGTCGCCGGCAAGATCCGTGATGGTGATCTGGGCATGTGGAAATTCGGTGCGGATCAAATCCTCGATTTCCTGAGCTTGCATGGGCATGGCGTGTTCCTTCTCTTGTCCCGGAAACTAAGCAGCGCGGGCACGGATGACAAGTGGGGCCTAACCCGGAATCGTCACGCCGGGCAGGGCGCGGATTGCCGCAATATCGCGGGCGTAGCTTGCATTGAAGCACTGTCTGGTCGCAGCGTCCCAGGGATCGAAAGCCGGGTGCGTCGCCGATTTGGGAAAAGCGGCCTGCGCGGCCTTGAACGCCTGTTGTCCCGGGTCGCCCCCTTTGCGCAACAGGGCGACCGCGTCTGAGGACAGGCCCGGGTTCACCCGACCGCCTTTCAGATGTACGTTGCAGGCGGCCTCTTCGCCCAAGAGGTGTTTCAGCAAAGCGGGCACCATGGCGGGATACTCTTCGTATTGCCAGATAGTGAACGGGCACCCGCCTGCGGCATTTTGTAGGCGAGTGACAAGATCGGCCCAGCTGAGCCGGGTCAGGTCGACACCGCGAATATAGTCACGGAACGGATAAAATGCTCCGCCTTTCATATCCTCGCCCCAGGCAGAGACGAGGAAATCGGCGGGGTTGCGGATTGCCAGGCCAAAGTCCAGATCGTGATCCGGAAATAGGGCACAGAGCCGTTCCAGCCGGTCTGGCGCGGGGGCGTAAAGCCGGCTACCGCGCAAAAGCGGCTTTGGCCTGAGTTGCCCCATGATGTTTTCATTCATCAGCACCGCATGCGAGGCAGAGCCGCAGTATTTGGACAGGAACGCCTCGGCCACCATTTGAAGAAAGGCGTGGTCCGTGCGTTTGCCTGCAAGTTCGGCAAACGGGATAAGATCGGCACCCAGCGGCATAGGCCCGACCGCCGCAATGCCATGTTCCGCGAGCGGTTCGGCGCTGGCCTGAAGGCTGCGTTGCAGATGCGTTGTCGCGGTCTTGTGCGCCCCGATCAGGAAAGTAATCCGGCGGCGGCGCACTGTGTTGTTCAGGCGAAGGTGTTGGCAAAGCTGTCGCGGTAGATCGCTGACAGCTCTTCCAGAGGGGCAGAGGAGCGGCCAAGCGAGACCGTATCGCCGGTGAACTTGCCGACCGAGTTGAGCGGCACACCCGCTTGCCCCGCCGCGACGATCAAAGCCTCTGCCTGATCGAAATTGCACGCGATCAGATAGCGGGCCTGATCCTCGCCGAACAATGTCGTCATATCGCCTGCGTCCAGCACCAGACCGACGCCCGCCGCCTCGGCCAATTCGAACGCGGCCAGCGCAAGGCCACCATCGGACAGGTCTGTGCAAGCGGTGATGTAGTCGCGGTTGGCGCGGATGAAATCGCCGTGGCTTTTTTCAGCGGCAAGATCGACATGCGGGGCATCGCCATCCTCGCGGTTGAACACCTCGGCCAGCAGGGCGGATTGCCCCAGATGGCCCTTGGTCTCGCCCAAAAGCAGCGCCACATGGCCTTCGCGCACATCCTTGCCGATCACATTGTCGATATGGTCGATGAGGCCAACGGCGCCGATGGTCGGCGTGGGCAGGATGCCCTGACCGTCGGTCTCGTTATAAAGCGAGACGTTGCCCGACACGATCGGCATATCCAGCGCCGAACAAGCCTCGCCAATACCCTGGATGGCCCCGACGAACTGGCCCATGATCTCGGGCTTTTCGGGATTGCCGAAGTTGAGGTTGTCGGTCGTGGCAAGCGGCAGCGCACCGACGGCGGTCAGGTTGCGATACGCTTCGGCCACCGCCTGCTTGCCGCCTTCAACGGGGTTTGCGCGGACGTAGCGCGGTGTCACGTCAGAGGTGAAGGCCAGCGCCTTGTCGGTGCCATGCACGCGGATGATGCCCGCGCCAAGCCCCGGCCCGCGATTGGTGTCGGCCATGACCTGGCTGTCATATTGTTCGTAGACCCATTGCTTGGACGCATAGTTCGGGCTGGCAAGCAGCGCCTTCAGCCCATCGATCGGATCGATCTCGGGGACATCCGCCAGCGGCTCGACTGCGGGGGTCGGAACCCAGGGGCGATCATATTCGGGCGCAGTGCCTGACAGCGCCTTGAGCGGCAGATCGGCCTTCGTCTCACCGTTCAGCTGAATCAGAAAGCGATCTTCGGGCAGGGTTTCGCCGACAATGGCGAAATCAAGGTCCCATTTGTCGAACACGGCCTTGGCCTCGGCCTCTTTCTCGGGGCGCAGCACCATCAGCATGCGTTCCTGAGATTCCGACAGCATCATCTCATAGGCTGTCATATTCCGTTCACGGCAGGGGACTTTCTCAAGGTCGAGTCGCACGCCAAGCCCGCCCTTGTCGCCCATCTCTACCGCAGAACAGGTCAGACCGGCCGCGCCCATATCCTGAATGGAGATCACCGCGCCAGTCTGCATCAGCTCCAGCGTGGCCTCCATCAGGCGCTTTTCGGTGAACGGATCGCCAACCTGAACAGTGGGGCGCTTTTCCTCGATGGTCTCGTCGAATTCCGCGCTGGCCATTGTGGCACCGCCAACGCCGTCGCGCCCGGTCTTGGCACCAAGATAGACGACGGGCATGCCGACGCCCGAGGCGGCAGAATAGAAAATCTTGTCCGCATCCGCGAGGCCAGCCGCGAAGGCATTGACCAGACAGTTGCCATTATAAGCAGAGTGAAAACGCACCTCGCCGCCGACGGTCGGCACACCGAAGCAGTTGCCATAGCCGCCGACGCCTTCGACCACGCCATGCACAAGCTGGCGCGTCTTGGGGTGAGCCGTCTCGCCAAAGCTGAGCGAGTTCATCGCCGCAATTGGACGCGCGCCCATGGTGAACACGTCGCGCAGGATGCCACCGACACCTGTCGCAGCGCCCTGATAGGGTTCAATATAGGATGGGTGGTTGTGGCTTTCCATTTTGAAGACCACGGCCTGACCATCGCCAATATCGACGACGCCGGCATTCTCGCCGGGGCCGCAGATCACCTGCGGGCCTGTCGTGGGCAAGGTGCGCAGCCACTTCTTGGAGGACTTGTAGGAACAATGCTCGTTCCACATGGCCGAGAATATGCCAAGCTCGGTGAATGTCGGCTCTCGGTTCAACAGCCGCAGAATCTCGGCATATTCGTTTTCTTTCAGGCCGTGGGCCTCGATCAGATCAGGGGTGATCACGGGATCTTGCATCGGTCATATATCCAAGGCTGCGGGTTGGCGTCTCTTTAGGGCAAGGGGCGCATGGGGGAAAGGGGGCGGCACCAAACAAGACGTCAATCATGGATGCCTAGGTAAACGGTCTGTACCAATTTTGCCAATAGGCGTCGCCTGGAAGACCCATATACGCGCGGTTGGCGGACCCTGGGCAGGCAGACAGATTGGTGGGTCGCGCAGTTACAAATGCTTAGGCCCGGCCAAAGGTGCATCGCCAAACGGGGCCGTGCTGCACAGCAACGCAACAGCCATGATTCGTCCGACGTTTGCGCAAACATCTGCAAAAAAAAGGCCGAGCATAAAGCTCGGCCGAAGTCCAACAGGGAGGTGAAAATGATGCGCTGTTGGGCGCGTCATCTTCAAAAGCTCAATTAGTCATCGAAGTTGAGTCGGGCAAGCCCCGCAATGCCGCAGTTGCAGCATTGCCGGTATGCGATTATTGCATGGCTGAAGTGCTGGCGAGCATTTTCAACTGTTTGCGGTGGGCAAAGATCTCTTCTTCGACAAAATCGCGGAACACAGAGATCCGTTTGGAGTGTCTCATCTCTTCGGGATAGGCGAGGAACACCGGCACTTCGATTGATTGGACATCCGGAAGAACGCGGACTGCCTGTGGGAAGTCCTCGATGATGTAATCGGGCAGAACGCCGATGCCGAGATGATTTATGACGCCCTGTAAAACGCCGAAATAGTTGTTCACGGCCAGCATCGACCTGATGTCATGCGTCAGCAGTTCCTGCACGAGGTTCAGGCCGGCCCCGACCTGCGCAGATGTGGTGTTCTGGCAAATCAGCCGGTGGTTCGACATATCGGACATCTCAACCGGTACGCCGTTCTGTTTCAGGTATTCCGATGACGCGTAAAGCCGCATCCGCACGCTCATCAAGCGCTTGCGGATCAGATCGGCCTGACTGGGTTCTTTCATGCGGATCGCCACATCGGCCTCGCGCATCGGCAGGTCAAGCACGCGCTCTTCCAACATCAGGTCGATCTTGAGATTGGGGTATTTCTCGTACAGCTTCGTCAGGCGCGGGGCCAGCCAGAGCGAGCCGAACCCGGTCGTGGTGGTGACCTTGAGGTCACCGAAGGCTTCTTCTTCGCTGTCGCGTATCCGCGCAGAGGCGGCATCAAGGCGTTTGATCATCGCATTCGTGGCTTCGAACAGCAATTCACCCTGTTCGGTCAGAATCAGTCCTCGGGCATGCCGGCGGAACAGCGTCGTGTTAAGCGATTCCTCCAGCGCGCGCACCTGTCTGCTGACGGCTGATTGCGACAGGTGCAAGACGTCGCCCGCATGGGTTAGACTGCCAGCATCCGCCACTGCGTGAAATATTCTGAGCTTGTCCCAGTCCATGTCGGCAACTTTCACTCTGTTGTTGATCGTATTGTGAAATACAGTCTCTTACGCAAGTTACATCCGGAGATCACGGAAAAATCAGAAATAATTTGCTATGCAGGTCAGTTGTTATGACCTAATATAGCGCTAAATGATGCATCAACTGGCGACGGGAGACGCGAGATGGGCAAGACCGAGATCACCCTCAACGACAGATTCGATCTGGAAAAGTCACCGGTTCTGCTGAACGGGACGCAGGCGCTGGTGCGCTTGATGCTCATGCAGAAAGAGCGTGACCGCGCGGCAGGATTGAACACTGCGGGATTTGTCACCGGCTATCGAGGATCGCCGCTGGGGGCCGTCGATCTGCAAATGACCCGTGCCGGCAAGGTGTTGGGCAAATATGATGTCACTTTCCAGCCCGGACTGAACGAAGATCTGGCCGCGACGGCGCTTTGGGGCAGCCAGCAGGCTGAATTGCGCGGCGAGGGCAAATATGACGGCGTTTTCGGTCTGTGGTACGGCAAAGGGCCGGGGGTGGATCGGTCCGGAGACGTGATGCGCCACGCCAATATGGCCGGATCGTCAAAGCATGGCGGTGTGCTGATGGCGATGGGCGATGACCACACCGGCGAAAGCTCTACCGTGTTGCATCAGTCGGAATGGGCGATGGTCGATGCCTATATGCCGGTGGTCAGCCCCGCCGGTGTGCAGGAAGTGCTGGATTACGGCATCTACGGCTATGCCCTGTCGCGGTTTTCCGGCCTCTGGGTTGGTCTCAAGACGATGAAAGACACGATCGAGGCGACCTCTGTGGTAGATGGCCGTCCGGACAGGATGCAGCTGAGCCTGCCGAATTTCGTGATGCCCAAGGATGGGCTGAACATTCGCTTGGGCGACACTCCGCATGCGCAAGAAGCGCGGATGATCGACTTCAAACGCTTTGCTGCCGAAGAATTCAGCCATGTCAACAAGATGGACAAGCGCGTCTGGGGCAAGCCCGGTGCCAAGATCGGCTTTGTCGCGGCTGGCAAGAACTGGCTGGATCTGGTGCATGCTTTCAGCCTGCTGAATATTGACGCGGATGAGGCGCTGCGTCTGGGCCTGACCACCTATAAGGTCGGACAGACTTGGCCGCTGGACATGAAGGGCTTTCACGACTGGGCCGAGGGGCTGGATCTGATTGTTGTGGTCGAGGAAAAGCGCAAGCTGATCGAGGTTCAGATCAAGGAGGCGATCTTTGACGACCGACAGGGACGCCGCGTCTATGGCTGGTACAAAAGCGGTGCAGGGGGCATGCATGACGACGAGTTGTTCCCGACACGCGCCGCCCTGGACCCGATCCTGATTGCCGAGAAAATCGGTGGCATCCTGATCGATGAAGGGCGCGGCACAGATGGTGTCAAGGCCGGGATGCAGGCGCTGGACGAGGCGCGCCGCGCCGATAATGCCGAAGATATTGCCGCACGTCTGCCGTATTTCTGCGCCGGCTGCCCGCATAACAGCTCTACCAAACTGCCCGACGGCAGCCGCGCCTATGCGGGTATCGGCTGTCACTACATGGTGCAGTGGATGGACCGTGAAACGACCGGGTTCACCCATATGGGCGGCGAAGGGGCGAACTGGATCGGCGAGGCACCTTTTTCTACGCGCGACCATGTGTTCCAGAACCTCGGCGACGGCACCTATAACCATTCAGGCGTGCAGGCGATCCGGGCCGCTTTGGCGGCCGGGACGAACATCACCTACAAGATCCTGTATAACGACGCCGTTGCCATGACGGGTGGCCAGCCCAACGAAGGCGGTCTTAGCCCGCAGCGCATTGCCGCCGAGGTCAAGGCGATGGGGTGCAAGAATATTGCGGTGGTTTACGACGAAAAGGAAAAAATTGACCTTAAGTCTTTTCCGCAAGGCATTGAATTGCATGAGCGTTCTGAAATGCCTGCGATACAGGAAGCGTTCACGAAACACGAAGGCGTCTCGGCGATCATCTACGTTCAGACCTGTGCAGCCGAAAAGCGCCGTCGGCGCAAGCGGGGCAAGTTTCCCGATCCCGACAAGCGCGTGTTTATCAACACCGATGTCTGTGAGGGCTGCGGCGACTGCGGCGTGCAGTCGAACTGCGTTGCCATCGTGCCGGAAGACACCGAGCTGGGCCGAAAACGCGCGATTGACCAATCCGCGTGCAACAAGGATTTCTCTTGTCTGAAAGGGTTTTGCCCGTCTTTCGTGACGCTGGAAGGGGCGCAGCTCAAGAAGGGCGCGACGGCCGCTCTGGACTTGCCGGACCTGCCTGACCCGCAGATCCCGGCGATCAACGGAACCTATAATGTTGTCATCACGGGCGTTGGTGGCACCGGGGTCGTGACCATCGGAGCAGTGCTTGCCCAGGCCGCGCAGATCGACGGCAAGGGCGCAGGCATGATGGAAATGGCAGGCCTTGCCCAAAAGGGCGGCGCGGTGCACATCCATTGCCGCATCGCCGAACGGCCCGAAGATATCAATGCGATCCGCGTGGCCACGGGTGAAGCAGATGCTTTGATCGGCGGCGATCTGGTGGTCAGTGCGGGTGCCAAAACGCTTGGCTTGACCCGCACGGGCCGCAGCGGTGCGGTCGTGAACAGCCATGAGATCATCACCGGGGACTTCACGCGCGACACGGATTTTACGTTGCCCAGCGACAGGTTGCGGCTTGCTCTTGAAGCAAGGATGAAAGACCGGGTCGATCTGTTCGACGCGACCGAACTTGCGCGCGCCACGATGGGCGACTCGATCTTTTCGAACATGATGATCCTCGGGGCCGCGTGGCAGCGCGGGCTGGTGCCGCTTAGCCTGGATGCGATAAATCAGGCGATAGAGCTGAACGGTGCGGCGGTGGAGCGCAATCAGCGCGCCTTCCAGATCGGACGTTGGGCCGTGCTGCATCCGGAACAGGCCAGACAGTTGATAGAGCCGAATGTCGTCGGCCTGCCGCAATCGCTGGACGAGAAGATCGCGTTCCGCGTCGAACATCTGACCGCCTATCAGGGCAAGCGTCTGGCCAAGCGCTACATGCAGATGGTTGACCGCTTCACCGATCCAGCCCTGCGCGAGGCCGTGGCAAAAGGCTATCATAAGCTATTGTCATACAAGGATGAATACGAGGTCGCCCGTCTGCTTTTGACCAGCCGCGACAAGGCCAGGGAAGAGTTTGACGGCGATTTCAAGATGAGCTTTCACCTCGCGCCGCCGATGCTTGCTCGCATGGGCGCGGATGGCCGTCCTCAGAAGCGTGAATTCGGGCCTTGGCTGGAACGTCCGTTGCGAATGATGGCGCGGTTCAAGGGGTTGCGCGGCACGCCGCTCGATCCGTTCGGCTATACCGCGGAACGCAAGATGGAACGCGCGCTGATCGCGCAATATCAGGCGGATATGGACGAGGTCGAAAAGCATCTGAGCGCCGACACGATGGATGTGGCGGTCGCATTGGCGGAATTGCCGTTGCAGATCAACGGGTTCGGGCCGGTAAAGATGGCGAATGAGACCAAGGCTGCCAAACGACGCGAAGAACTGTTGGCGATGCTGCGCGCGGGCGGCGCGCCGATGTCCAAGGCAGCGGAATAGATCCGGCGCACCGCGTGGTCGGCAAGCCCATCGGCGCCGTCCGGAATGGGACTCGCGCACTTGTGGATTTCTTGCGAAAAGAGACGTAAGAGCTTTCACCGATCCCGCTTCGGTCTTATGACTGCGGGTTCGAGGTTTAAGACAAACGCAAGGGCTGACGGCCGGGGTATCCGCATGGCGGTAGGAATTTTTGACAGTGGTCTTGGGGGGTTGACGGTCCTCGACGCGGTGTCCAGGCGGTTGCCGGACGTGCCTTTTGTCTATCTGGGCGACAACAAGAATGCGCCCTACGGTGTCCGGGATGCCGAGGATGTCTACAACCTGACAACCGCCGCCGTGTCGCGGCTTTGGGAGGAAGGCTGCGATCTGGTGATTCTGGCCTGTAACACCGCGAGCGCTGCGGCGTTGCGGCGGATGCAAGAAAGCTGGATACCGCCTGAAAAGCGCGTGCTGGGCGTTTTTGTCCCATTGATCGAGGCACTTACAGAACGGCAATGGGGCGATAACAGCCCGCCGCGCGAAGTGGCGGTCAAGCATGTTGCGTTGTTTGCGACGCCCGCCACGGTGCGCAGCCGTGCGTTTCAGCGTGAATTGGCGTTCCGCGCCATTGGCGTGGATGTCGAGGCGCAGGCCTGCGGCGGGTTGGTCGATGCCATCGAAGAGGGCGACATGATCCTGGCCGAGGCTTTGGTGCGCAGCCATGTCGATGCTTTGAAACGGAAAATGCCCGAACCGCAGGCGGCCATTCTGGGCTGCACGCACTACCCGTTGATGCAGGATGTGTTTCAGGCAGCGCTTGGCCCGGACGTGACGGTTTACAGCCAGGCCGATCTGGTCGCCGCCAGCCTCGCCGACTATCTGGAGCGTCATCCGGGAATGTTGGGGCGTGGTGAAAACGCGATTTGCCTGACCAGTGGCAACCCGCGCAAAGTGTCCGATCAGGCGACGCATTTCCTGCGACGACAGGTCGAGTTTCAAAGCGCCTGACGCGCCGCGTTTGGTGCCTTTTGTGACATTTGCCCCCCCGAATTTGTACAAATGCCCCCTGAAGGGAAACGACATGACTCATAAAATCGCGATCCTCGGTGCCTCTGGCTATACCGGTGCGGAACTGATCCGGCTGATCGCCACCCATCCGTCGATGCAGATTGCTGCTCTTGGTGCCAATGCCAAAGCCGGCCAAAGCATGGCGACGGTTTATCCGCATCTGCGGCATCTCGACCTGCCGGATCTGGTGACGGCGGATGAGATCGACTTTGCCAAGATCGACCTGTGCTTTTGCGCGCTGCCGCACAAGACCAGCCAGGAGGTGATCCGCGATCTGCCGAAAGACCTGAAGATCGTCGATCTGTCGGCGGATTTCCGGCTGCGCGATCCGGCGGAATACGAAAAGTGGTACGGCAACCCGCATGCCGCCGTCGAGGTGCAGAAAGAGGCGGTCTACGGCCTGACCGAATTCTACCGCGACGAGATTCGGGAAGCGCGGCTTGTGGCCGGCACTGGCTGCAATGCGGCGACCGGGCAGTTTGCCTTGCGGCCGTTGATCTCGGCCGGTGTGATCGGTCTGGACGATATCATCCTCGATATGAAATGTGCCGTGTCGGGCGCGGGCCGGGCGCTGAAGGAAAACCTGATGCATGCCGAATTGTCCGAGGGCTACAACGCCTATGCCGTTGGCGGCACGCACCGGCATCTGGGCGAGTTCGATCAGGAATTTTCCAAGCTTGCCGGACGGCCCGTAGAGGTGCAGTTCACGCCGCATCTGATGCCCGCGAACCGCGGCATTCTTGCCACCACATATGTCAGCGGCGATCCGCAAGCGGTTTATGCCGCGCTGCGCGACGCCTATGCCGACGAGCCGTTCCTGCACGTGCTGCCCTTTGGCGAGACACCCTCGACGCATCATGTGCGCGGGTCGAATTTCTGCCATATCGGCGTGACCGGCGACCGCAAACCGGGTCGGGCCATCGTCGTGGCGGCGCTGGACAATCTGACCAAAGGGTCGTCGGGCCAAGCATTGCAAAATGCGAATTTGATGTTAGGTGAGGAAGAGATCGCAGGGCTGACCCTGGTGCCCTGTTTCCCGTAATTGCATTGTGCCGGGACGTTTTGACATCTGTTCCGGCAAAACTGTTCGGGTAGGTTTCGCGTGTTCCAGAGGAGAGGACGCATGAAGAGCCTCAAGAAAAAGCGCCGTATTCAGGTTATCGCAGTGGCCGTGGTCGCGCTTGCGGCCAGCACCGTGCTGATCGGATACGGGATGCAGGACGGGATCAACTTTTTCCGCTCACCCAGTCAGGTGATGGCGGAACCACCCGCCCCGAATGAGACATTCCGGATTGGCGGATTGGTCGAGGAAGGATCGCTGCAACGCGGCCAGGGAGAGCTGATCCGCTTTCGCGTGACCGATGGGGGCGCGACCGTTCCGGTGGTGTTCGGCGGCGTCCTGCCGGATCTGTTCGGCGAGAAGCAAGGCATGGTGGGCACTGGAAAATACATCAACGGTGTCTTCGAAGCCTCTGAAATTCTTGCAAAACATGACGAGACCTACATGCCGAAAGAGGTTGTGGACGCGCTGAAGGAACAAGGCGTCTACCAGGCCCCCGAAAGCTGACGCGCGGGGCTGCGCACGGTCAGATCGGGCCGCATTAACCAATTGCTGCAATCGTTTGTGCCGAGGTTTCAGGCAAGCGAGAGGCAGCCCACATGCCCAATGTCAGGCAGATTGCAGAGCAGATTGTCGCCCGTGAAGGCGGCTATGTGAACGACCCCGACGATCCCGGCGGGGCCACGAACCATGGTGTGACGATCCACACGATGCGGCGGTTGGGGTTGGATCTGACCCGCGACGGCAAAGTTGATGCTGCGGATGTTCGGCAGCTTGATCGTGCCCAAGCGGTCGAGATCTTCCTGCGCCATTATTTCGTCGAGCCGCGCTTGGCAGAACTTCCCGAGGCGCTTCAGCCCTCGGTTTTCGATATGTATGTCAATGCCGGGGCCAATGCGGTCAAGATCCTGCAACGGCTGCTGTGCGAGATGGGCGAAGCTGTCTCGGTCGATGGTGCCTTGGGTCCACAGACCATCGCGGCGGCGGCACGGTGCATGGCTGCGGCCCCGGCCTATCTGGTGGATGCCTACGGGATTGCCCGGCGGAATTACTATTTCGGCCTCGCCGATGCGCGGCCGAGTTCGCGCAAATATGCGCGCAGCCGAAAGGGCGGCAAGGGCGGCTGGATCAAACGCGCCGAGGAGTTCATCTCGCCGCGGTTCCATCTGAGTGAAAACGCGTTTCGGGCACGGGTGTCGGCATGGGGTTGATCGAAAGACTGCTGGGGGTCGTCTTTGGCGGCGGGCGCAATGTGGTGGCGCAAACCGCCGAGATCTTCCGGGTGAATGCCGAGGCCGAGGCAATGCGTGGCGCGACACTTCGCGGCGATGCCTTGCGGCAATTCGGGCAGGAATTCGTGCAACCCAAACGTGGCGGGTTCGACAGGTTCATGGATGGCGTGAACCGCTTGCCACGGCCCGCGCTGGCACTTGGCACGCTGGGGCTGTTCTGTGCGGCGATGGTGGACCCGGTGTGGTTCGCCGCGCGCATGGCCGGGATTGCGCTGGTGCCGGAACCGATGTGGTGGCTTCTGGGCGCAATCGTGTCGTTCTATTTCGGCGCGCGGCATCAGGCAAAGGGGCAGGCCTATCAGGCGGATCTGGCGCGCACGGTCGGCATGACGCCAGGGGTGATGCGCACGGTGGAAGAGATCGAGTCGTTGCGGGAAACATCCTTCCGGCAGACACAGGCAGCGCCCGCACCGGCCCCCGAGCCGGTGCCTCTGGCCGAAAGCAATGCAGAAAATCCCGCGCTTGCAGAGTGGCGGGCCAGCAAAACCGGGCAGGGCGCGACAATGTGAACGGGGCGGGGCGGGGAAAACCATTGGCTCGCCCCGCTTTACGCGAATATAACCGAAGCATGATTACAGAGCTCGGGCATTTCGCCCTCATCCTCGCCTTCCTCGTCGCCATCGTGCAGACGGTTGTCCCCATCATCGGTGCGCATAAGCGATGGCCGGGCTGGATGTCGGTTGCCGAACCGGCCGCCACCACGCAGTTTTTGCTGCTGGGCTTTGCCTTTGCGGCGCTGACCTATGCCTTTGTGACCAGCGATTTCAGCCTGCGCCTTGTGGTGTTGAACAGTCATTCGGCCAAGCCGATGCTTTACAAGATTTCGGGCGTTTGGGGGAATCACGAAGGCTCCATGCTGTTGTGGGTGCTGATTCTCAGCCTCTTCGGCGCGATGGTGGCGTGGTTCGGGGCGCAACTGCCACCCAGTCTGCGCGCGCGGGTCCTGTCGGTTCAGGCCGCGATCGGTGTGGCCTTTCTGGCGTTCATCCTGTTTACCTCCAACCCGTTCCTGCGCCTCGCGGTGCCGCCCTTTGACGGGCAGGACCTGAATCCGCTGTTGCAGGATCCGGGATTGGCCTTCCATCCGCCCTTTCTCTACCTCGGTTATGTCGGCCTGAGCGTCTGCTTCAGTTTCGCCGTCGCCGCGCTGATCGAGGGGCGCGTGGATGCCGCATGGGGTCGCTGGGTGCGGCCCTGGACGCTGGCGGCGTGGATCTTCCTGACCATCGGCATCGCGCTCGGGTCCTGGTGGGCCTATTACGAGCTTGGCTGGGGCGGGTTCTGGTTCTGGGACCCGGTGGAAAATGCCAGCTTCATGCCGTGGCTCTTTGCGGCGGCGCTGCTGCACAGTTCCATTGTCGTGGAAAAGCGCGAGGCGCTGAAAAGCTGGACCATCCTGTTGGCGATCATGGCGTTCGGCTTCTCGATGATTGGCACATTCATCGTGCGTTCCGGCGTGCTGACCAGTGTACACGCCTTCGCCAATGACCCCGAACGCGGCGTGTTCATCCTGATGATCCTTGCCGTCTTTACCGGAGGTGCGTTGACGTTGTTTGCCGCGCGGGCCGGAACCATGGAGGCAAAAGGCGTGTTTGCCGTTGTCAGCCGCGAAAGCGCGTTGGTGGCGAACAACATCCTGCTGTCGGTGGCGTCGCTGGTGGTGTTTGTCGGCACGATCTGGCCGCTGGCCGCCGAGATGTTCTTTGACCGCAAGCTGAGCGTCGGCGCACCCTTCTTCGATATGGCGTTCACGCCGTTCATGGTGGTGCTGGGGCTGATCCTGCCGCTGGGCGCAATGCTGCCCTGGAAACGTGCCAAGCCTGGCCGGGTGACCCGTCAACTACTTCCCGCGCTGGTGCTGGCCTTGGCGCTGGCGGGGCTGACCTGGGCCATGCAGTCCGGGCGCAGCCTGCTGGGGCCGGTGGGGCTGTTCCTGGGGAGTTGGCTGGTTTTCGGGTCTTTGACGGATCTGTGGACCCGCACGGGCCGATCGCGTGATCTGCGCCGCCTGATGCGCCTGCCGCGCGCCGATTGGGGCAAATCGGTGGCCCATGCCGGGCTGGGCATCACCATCTTCGGCATTGCCGGTCTGACCGCCTGGCAGACCGAGGATATCCGCGTCGCGAATATCGGCGAGCCTTTCGAGGTGTCGGGCTATGAATTGACCCTGAACAGCGTCGAAAGGGTGCGCGGACCGAATTATTTCTCGACCACGGCAAATGTCACCCTGGCACAGGACGGGCAGCAGATCGCGACGCTTTATCCCGAAAAGCGCAGCTATCCGGTGGCCAAGATGCCCACGACCGAAGCGGCCATCGATTACCGGTTTTTGCGCGATGTCTATGTGGTGATCGGGGATGCGCAGGGCAATGACGCGTGGACCATGCGCACCTATGTCAAGCCGCTGGCGGGCTGGATCTGGGCCGGGTGCCTGATCATGGCACTTGGCGGCGGATTGTCCCTGACGGACCGCCGCTACCGGGTGGCCGCGGGGGCGCGCAAAGCGCCTGCACCTGCGGGCGTGCCTGCGGAATGAGGCGGTTCCGGGAATGGTGGGGTAAAACCCCACCCTACATCCTTGTGCTTTGCCTTGCGCTGCTGGCCGCACCGGTCTGGGCTGTGCAACCGGACGAGGTGCTGGACGACCCGGCGCTGGAGTTGCGTGCGCGCGAACTGTCCAAGGGGCTGCGCTGTCTGGTGTGTCAGAACGAGAGCATCGACGAATCCAATGCCTCGCTGGCGCGGGATCTGCGCCTTCTGGTGCGCGAACGTCTGGTCGAGGGCGACAGCGACGCAGAGGCGCTGGCCTTTATCGTCGATCGCTATGGCGAGTTCGTGCTGCTGAAACCCACGACCGGGGGCGCGAACTGGTTGCTTTGGGCGGCAGGCCCCTTGATGCTGGTCGCCGCGCTTGGGGTGGGTGTCGTTTATATCCGCCGCCGGTCACACGCGCGGGCACCCGGCGAGCAGGGGCTGAACGCTGACGAAAGCGCGCGGCTGAAAGAGATCCTTGATCGCAACGACCCGTGACGTTGCGTTGGGCTTTGCCATTTCCGGCGGCTGCGTGTTTGATGCGGCGCAAAGATTGCTCAAAAAGGAGACCGCGCCCGTGCATTACGAAACCATCACCTATGAGGTCAGCGACAACATCTGCGTCGTGACGCTGAACCGGCCCGACGTGATGAACGCTCTGGACACGCAGATGCGTGCTGAGATCACGCAAGCCGTGCGCCAAGGCGGTAAAGAGGCGCGCGTCGTGGTCCTGACAGGCGCGGGCGGGCGGGCCTTCTGTTCCGGGCAGGATCTGGGCGACCGGGCCAATGCGGCCAATCTGGATCTGGAACGCGTGCTGCGCGACGAATACGAACCGATGCTCAAGGCGATCTACGAATGCCCGGTGCCGACGATCTGTGCCGTGAACGGTGCGGCTGCGGGGGCGGGGGCGAATCTTGCGCTTGCGGCGGATGTTGTCATTGCCACGGAAAGCGCTGCCTTCATTCAGGCCTTCACCCGGATCGGCCTGATCCCGGATGCAGGCGGCAGCTATTACCTGCCGCGCCAGATGGGCATGGCCAAGGCGATGGGGGCGGCGTTGTTTGCCGACAAGATTTCCGCCCGACAGGCCGATGACTGGGGCATGATCTACGAGGCCGTGGCGGATGACGGGTTTGAAGCCCATTGGCGCAAACGCGCGGCGCATTTGGCAAATGGTCCAACGGCCGCATATAATGCGCTGAAACAGGCAATTCGCGGCAGCTTTGACAATACGCTGGACGAACAATTGGCGCTGGAGGCGCAATTGCAAGGCAAATGCGGTCAGACCCGTGATTTCAAAGAAGGTGTCGTGGCCTTTCTTGAAAAACGCCCGGCCAATTACGAAGGGCGCTGAAGCGCAACCACCGGATTGACCCGTGCCGGACCACAGTTCGGCACGCTTGAGGCGTTCACCTGATGCCGTGGGTTTCAGGCGCTAGGCATCCGTGCAGAGCGTGTTTTGCGGCCACGCTCTCGAAGCGGAGCACAGGGCGTGCAGGCTGCCACAAGTCGAATGACGTTGGGTAAGTTGATTCCCGACGCATTTGAATTGCATTCATTTAATTTCATTCGTTGATTCTACAGGGTTTTTTCTTCAACTTAATTGTTGAAATTGTCTCAATGTATATCGTATACAATGTCTACACTTTATTCATATATATAGACCTGTAATTCGAAGGATTTTCGGGTCTGCAACAATTTTATCAAAGATCTCTTTGCAAGAGGAGGTTTTTTATGACGGCGGGAAACGGGTGAGTGGCCCTGATTCTTCTCATGTCGCGAAGTGGATCCCATGTAGGAGTGCGTGGCATTCATTTCGCGGCATATTTTATCCCCAACGACAGATCCCCTGAAGACCACAGCAAGACTCGCACCGGCCCGGCCGGGGTGGCAACTCTGGCAAATGAAAAAAGCCCGCCCCTGTAAGGGACGGGCTTGCGGTTTGCGTCGCTGAGCAGACTTAGCGCTTTTCGATATCGGTGTAGTCGCGCGCGGTGCTGCCCAGGTAAAGCTGACGCGGACGGCCGATCTTGTTCTGCGGATCGCCGATCATTTCCTTCCACTGCGAAACCCAGCCGACGGTGCGCGACAGCGCGAAGATCGGGGTGAACATCGAGGTGGGAAAACCCATCGCTTCGAGGATGATGCCGGAATAGAAGTCGACATTCGGGAACAGCTTCTTCTCGGTGAAGTAGGGGTCCGCAAGGGCAGCAGCTTCGAGTTCCTTGGCAACCTGCAATGTGGGATTGTTCTCGATCCCCAGCAGGTCCAGCACCTCGTCTGCGGATTGTTTCATCACCTTGGCGCGCGGGTCGAAATTCTTGTAGACACGGTGGCCAAAGCCCATCAGGCGGAATGGGTCGTTCTTGTCCTTGGCGCGTTCGATGAATTCGGGGATGCGGTCCGGGGTGCCAATCTCGCGCAGCATTTCAAGACAGGCCTGGTTGGCCCCACCATGTGCCGGACCCCAAAGACACGCAACGCCGGCGGCGATACAGGCAAAGGGGTTGGCACCGGAGGATGACGCCAGCCGCACCGTCGAGGTCGAAGCGTTCTGTTCGTGATCGGCATGCAGGGTGAAGATCCGGTCCATCGCGCGGCTCAGGATCGGGTTGACCTCGTATTCCTCGGCCGGAACGGAAAAGCACATGCGCAGGAAGTTGGACGCGTAATCCAGATCGTTGCGCGGATACACAAATGGTTGGCCGGTGTGATACTTGTAGGCCCAGGCGGCAATCGTCGGCATCTTGGCGATCAGCCGGATAGAGGCGACCTCGCGCTGCCAGGCATCGGTGATGTCGGTGCTGTCGTGGTAGAAGGCCGACATCGCCCCCACGACGCCGACCATGATCGCCATCGGATGCGCGTCGCGGCGGAACCCGCGGAAGAAATACTGCATCTGCTCGTGCAGCATCGTGTGGTTGGTCACGCGGTTTTCGAAATCCTCAAGCGCTTGCGCCGAGGGAAGCTCGCCGTAAAGCAGCAGGTAGCAGACTTCGAGATAATGCGATTTCTCGGCCAACTGGTCGATCGGATAGCCGCGGTGCAAAAGCTCGCCCTTGTCGCCATCAATGAAGGTGATCGTGCTGTCGCAGGCCGCAGTAGAGGTGAAGCCGGGGTCGTAGGTGAACACACCTGCATTGGCATATAGCTTGCGGATGTCTATCACGTCGGGGCCCACGGTTGGGCTAAAGATCGGCAAATCAAAGCTTTTGCCATCCAGTTGCAGGGTAGCGTTCTTGGTACTTTCTGCCATGAAGTGGTCCCTTCGTCTCAATGCCGTTGAGCGAATGCAACGGCTTCCTATGTCAACAGGCATTGAGACAAGATGATCTGGTCAGCTTTTCCCAATGGCCGCAGCCTGATCCAGCCGGACGAGTGTTTCGTCCCGGCCCAAAACGAGCATCATGTCGAATACGCTGGGTGTCACTGAACGTCCGGCAAGTGCGGCCCGAAGCGGACCTGCTAGTTTACCGAATTTCAGTTCATTCTCCTCGGTAAACCGGGACAAGACACCCTCCAATTCGTCTCGGGACCAGCTAGCATTTTGCAATTGCGGCGTCAATGCAGCCAGTATACCACGGGATACCGCATCAAGTTGTCCGGCGGCTTTCTCATCCGGAACGATCGGAGATTTCGCCAGAATAAACTCTGCCTTTTCAAGAAGCTGCGGGAATGTTTTTGCGCGATCCTTGAGGCAATACATCGCACGTCCCAATCCGTCGCGCTGCGCGGATGTCAAGGCGGGCTGTTCGGCTGCCTTAAGGTAAGCGTCAATTTCGTGCAGCAGCGCAGCATCGTCGGCGGCCGCGATGTGCTGGCCGCAGAGATTCTCCAGCTTCTTGAAGTCCAGACGCGCCGGGCTTTTGCCGATTCCATCCAGCCCGAACCACTGCTGCGCCTGTTCGTCGGTAAAAAATTCGTCGTCGCCATGGCTCCAGCCCAAACGGGCCAGATAGTTGCGCATACCTGCCGACGGATAGCCCATCGCCTGATATTCCTCGACGCCCAATGCACCGTGGCGTTTCGACAGTTTCTTGCCGTCCGGTCCGTGGATCAGCGGGATATGCGCCCAGACCGGTACATCCCAGCCCATCGCGGTATAGATTCCCATCTGGCGCGCGGCATTGTTGAGGTGATCGTCGCCCCGGATGACATGGGTCACGCCCATGTCATGGTCGTCTACCACCACCGCCAGCATGTAGATGGGCGTCCCGTCCGACCGCAGCAGGATCATGTCGTCCAACTGGTCGTTGCGGATCGTGACCTTGCCCTGCACCTGATCGTCGATCACGGTCGTGCCTTCCAAGGGTGTCTTCAGGCGGATCACGAAGGGCGCATCGGGCTGGGTGGCCGGGTCGGCGTCGCGCCAGGGGCTTTGGAACAGGGTGGATTTGCCCTCGGCCTTGGCAGCCTCGCGGAAGGCCGCGATTTCATCCTGGGTGGCAAAGCACTTATACGCCGCACCCTTGGCCAGCAACTCATGCGCAACCTCGGCATGGCGCGCGGCCCCTGCGGCCTGGCTGATCGCCTCGCCGTCATGGTCCAGCCCCAGCCAGTCCAGCCCTTTCAGGATGGCGGCCGTCGCTTCGGGGGTAGAGCGTTCGCGGTCCGTATCCTCGATCCGCAGCAGAAAACGCCCGTCACGCCCGCGCGCGAACAGCCAGTTGAACAGCGCCGTGCGCGCCCCGCCAATATGCAGGTAGCCGGTGGGAGAGGGCGCGAAACGGGTCACGACTTGGCCGGTCATGGGCAATATTTACCTTCTGTAAACCTTGGGAGGGATAGCGTTGAGGCATCCTTAAACGTCACACACGCGAAGGACAAGATGCGCGCCCTGGACCGGATCGAAGCCGCCATGCTGGAACAGCGCGGCCATCTCTTCGCCTGGGCGCCGGTTTTCCTGGCGCTGGGGATCGGCGGCTATTTCCTGCTGCGGGTGGAGCCTGCGATCTGGATGCTGTGGCTGTGTGGCGGAACCGGACTGGGCCTGCTGATGCTGCAAAGGCGGCTGGGTGCCGCATCCGGCCCTCTGGTGGCGGCACTGGCGCTGGTCCTTCTGGGCCTTGCCGTGGCGGGTGCGCGGACGCATCAGGTATCCGCCCCGGTGCTGAGCTTTCGCTATTACGGGCCAATCGAAGGGCGGATCGTCGGGATTGACCGCTCGGCCTCGGACGCGGTGCGGCTGACGCTGGACACTGTCGTGCTGCGGCGCACCTCGCCCGCGCGCACGCCTGACCGCGTGCGGGTGTCCCTGCACGGAGAGCAGGGGTTCATCACCCCCACGCCCGGCATGACGGTGATCCTGACCGGGCATCTGTCACCGCCCCAAGGGGCGGTAGAGCCGGGCGGTTTCGATTTTCGCCGCCATTCGTGGTTTTTGCGTCTGGGGGCGGTCGGCTACACCCGTACGCCCGTTCTGATGCTGGAGCCGCCAGCGGGCGGGCTGCATGTCTTTCGCGCCCGCATGGCCCTGTCGGCGCGGGTGCAGGCGGCGCTGCCGGGCGAGACAGGCGCTTTTGCCGCTGCCGTGATGACCGGCGATAGGTCGGGCATGGGGCAGGGCACGCTGGACGATCTGCGCCGCACCAACCTTGCCCATCTTCTGGCGATTTCCGGTCTGCATATGGGGCTGCTGGCGGGGTTCGTCTTCGCGGCGCTGCGTCTTGGCTTTCTGCTTTGGCCCGCCGCCGCCCTGCGCCTGCCGGTCAAGAAACTTGCGGCGGCGGGGGCGATGCTGGCGGCGGGGGGCTATCTGGCATTGTCTGGCGGCAATGTCGCGACCGAGCGTGCCTTCGTGATGGTCGCGGTGGCGCTGGGGGCGGTGATCGTCGACCGCCGGGCGCTTAGCCTGCGGGCCGTGGCGATGGCCGCGCTGATCGTGTTGCTTTTGCGGCCCGAAGCGTTGCTGGGGCCGGGGTTTCAGATGTCCTTTGCGGCCACCACCGCGCTTGTCGCGGTGTTCGGGGCGTTGCGGAACATCGACATGGATTGGATGCCGCGCTGGGTGCGGCCGGTTCTGGCGGTCGTGATCTCGTCGGCCGTGGCAGGGGCCGCGACCGCGCCCGTCGGCATGGCGCATTTCAATCAGGCGGCGCATTACGGGCTGATGGCGAACCTCGTTTCCGTGCCTTTGATGGGGCTGTTGGTCATGCCGGCGGCGGTCGTTGCGGCGTGCCTTTTGCCGCTGGGGCTGGAGGGGTTGGCACTTTGGGTGATGGGGCTGGGGCTGGACTGGATCCTGCTGGTCGCGGGGACGGTGTCGGGGTGGGATGGCGCGGTGGGGCAGGTGATCAGCCCCGGCCCCAGGGTGCTGCCCCTGCTGGCCTGCGGCATGCTGCTGATGATGCTCTGGCACGGGCGGTTTCGCTGGGCGGGTCTGGCACCGGTGGCGCTGGGTCTGGTGCTGTGGGCCGGGGCGGAACGGCCGGGTGTGCTGGTGGCCGAGAATGGCGGGCTGGTTGGCATCCTCGGGCCGCAGGGCCGGGCGCTGAGCAAGCCGAAAGGCGCGGGATTCGTCGCCGGGGTCTGGCTGGAAAACGACGGCGATGCGGCAGAGCAACCGCAGGCCGCCAAGCGCTGGCCCGGCACCGGAGTGCTGCGCGACCTGATGTTCGGCGACCGGCTGTTCCGGCACGCGCAGGGCAAACGCGGGCTGGCGGCTTTGCTAAAAGCGGGCTGTGCGCCGAATGACATCGTGGTGATGACAGTTGATCTTGAGGGCCAGAAACTGCCTTGCGAGGTGTACGGCCCCAAAAGACTGCGCCGGACCGGTGCGCTGTCTTTCGACGTTGTAAACGGGCGGATGGAGCGCCGCACCGCAACGGAACATGCCGGACAAAGACCGTGGACTGGCGGTGCGCGCAAATCCCTGAATCTCGCCACTGCCAAATAAGCGCAATGCAGAGACAACCAACAGGCGCGCACCGCATCCCGTTTTCGTCAGACACAGGGCCCGAACGGAAACGTTCGTTTGTCTCGGACATGGGACCGGTGACAAAGCGTATCTACAAGCCGCGCGCCCGCAAAGCTCGCCCTGCCGGAAAAGAGGCAGAGCGGTAAGGTTTAGTAAGTGCGGATCAGACCGACAAGCTTGCCCTGAACCTTGACCTGTCCGGTCGGCAAGACGCGCGGTTCATAGGCAGGGTTGGCGGGTTCCAGAACGATCATGTCGCCCTTGCGCTGAAAGCGTTTCAGCGTTGCCTCGTACCCATCGACCTGGGCGACGACGATATCGCCATTATCGGCCTGGCTGGTTTCGCGGATCACCACCACGTCGCCATCATTGATCCCGGCTTCGATCATGGAATCACCTTTGACTTCAAGCGCATAGTGCCGCGCAGAGCCATTCAGCATCTGCCCGGGCACAGCGATGTTTGGCGGGCTGTCCGACACGGCCTCGATCGGGACACCGGCGGCGATGCGGCCCATCAATGGCAGGTCCATCGCGTGCACAGGCTCGATCGGTTGGGCATTTGCCGGCTGCCCGTTCGAACCGCCGTCGATCACGCGGGGTGTAAAGCCTGCGGGCGTCGAATTCATGCTGTCGGGCAGTTTCACGATCTCGATCGCACGGGCGCGGTGGGCCAGACGGCGGATAAAGCCGCGCTCTTCCAGTGCCGTGATCAGCCGGTGTATTCCGGATTTCGAGCGCAGATCCAGCGCCTCTTTCATCTCGTCGAAACTGGGTGGGACGCCGTCACGCAGCATCCGTTTGTTAATGAACTCCAGCAGGTCCAGTTGCTTCTTCGTGAGCATTTCTTGCCACTCCACCTCGTTTATCTTGATTTGTTCTACCCTTGTTCCCGTTTTGGGTCAACGGTTTGTGCCGCGCGGACCGATTCCGACGAAAGCGTGCGTAGCGTGACAAAGATATTGGCAGTGCTTTACAGAGATATTTACAGCAAACGGTTTTTAAGATCCGGTTAACTCTGATCTGCGATCACCCCTTTCACTGGCCTTTCAAGGGATTGTCCCCGCACGACACCGAAGCGCGGCGCGGAGTGTAGCGGGCCATGTAACCGCTCAGCGGGCGCGCAGTCCGTCCGGGCCAAAGTCCGGGTCGGCCATGGCGCACACGGTGGCGGGGGCGCTCCAGCATCGGGCCGCGCTGGCTGTCCGTGGCCACCGCCTCACGCGGGTATTCATAGGGCAATCCAGTATTGTTACAGTTCGGAAAAAGGTCGGTGTCCGGCGAATCCGCCGCGCCAAGGATATTCGCGCATCTCTCGAATGTCGTCAGATGCGCCCATTTCTGCGCGTTGCTGTTCTTGCGGGCCTGCGTGTAGGCGCTGCCCGTCACCTGCATTTGACGACACCAAACCCTCCGTGGCGCCGTGCAGATCAGAAAACAGTCCGGACGACGATTTTTACGACGCAGGGCCAGGTCAAGCACATGACCCGCATGATCAAGGAAGCGATGCCAATACGACAACAACGATCAGTTGCGAGTGCAGCACTTTGACGTCCCTCGCGGTATTCCCCGGCACATATGACAAGAGCACAAGAGATGAGCGGCGTTAATTCCGGAAACTTTCCATGCGCTCATCCTCGTTCTTTCACACGCGATACTTCAACTTATTTTAATATTCCTGTGTAGGGTATTCCTGAAATCGTAACCTTCTTGCTTCAAATCTATACGCTGCAAGGTGCCTTGCTTTCATAGCGGCCATTCAGTTTGCGCTATCTTGTCTTGCAGGTTACAAGCAGCAGCGCCTTTATCGGCACATGGTCGCGCTTCCCGGCGGGGTCAATGGAAAGATCCTGCGTCGTGCGCTGCCCGACCAATTCAAGGCCAACTGGATGGTTAAGCTCGATATTATGTCCGATCCGATCTGCCCCTGGTGCTATATCGGCAAGGCGCAACTGGATCGCGCGTTGGAGAAAAACCTCAACCATCCGTTCGAGATTGAGTGGCATCCGTTCCAGCTGAACCCCGACATGCCCGCAGAAGGGATGGACCGGCGCGCGTACCTGGAGGGCAAGTTTGGCGGCAAGGAAGGCGCGGTGAAGGCCTATATGCCGGTTGGCGAACATGCCAAGGCCGCGGGGCTGGATCTGAACCTCGAAGGCATCACTCGCACGCCCAATACGCTGGATGCGCATCGCTTGATCCATTGGGGTGGCATCGAAGGACGGCAGACCGCCATCGTCTCCTCGTTGTTTCGAGCTTATTTCCAAGAGGGTCGTGATATTGGCAACCGCGAAGTGCTGGCGGATATTGCTGACGCATGCGGCATGGACGCATCCGTGGTGATGCGGTTGATGCATTCCGATGCCGATGTGGACGAGATCCGCAACCGTGACGCGGCAGCCCGCGAGATGGGCGTGACTTCGGTGCCGACTTTCATCGTGGACCGCAAACATGCCGTGCCGGGCGCGCAATCGGCGGAGCTATGGACCAAAGTCATCGAAGAGCTGGGTCAACAGGCCTGATCCTTACATCGCTATCGACGATTGGGGCCTTTGATAACGCCTGACCGATCTGTTACTCACCATGTCAGGCAGCACGGTTCATCAAAGAGCCGCTGACCTGCCTTTCCCCGAAATCCCTCATTATGATGTGAGGGCCGACTGACCTTTGCCCCACTGTTTTTCAGTATCCACGCCCGAGAGCAAACCGATTGAGCAACGTGTCGTCTGGAAATTCGGCGCGGGTGTGATCGTGCATCCTGGCATTCCCATTTGATGTAGGCTTTGGTTTCGGCGTCCCATTTATCGGCGATCTCGACCAGCATGGCGCTTGTCAGCCGTTCCGGAGAATCCTCGTTCGGAAACAGCCCGACCTTTTCGATGCGGCGTTTTAGCTCCTGTTGGACGGTAAGTGTCGGTGTCCCAGGAGCCGATCCAGAAGCGCAGTGGCGACGACCGGACCGCCAACGACCTCGCCCCATTCGGCGAAGCCGCGCTTGGATTTGAGGACCATGGCGTCTTTTTCTTAGCGCGCGTTGACCGAGCTGGAAGAACAGGTTCGCGCGGCCCTGGGGAATGGGCAGGTAGCCGATCTCGACCACGATCAGCAGGGACGCCCGTGCGTAGAGGCGGATTGTCTCGACCAAGCGGCGTCTGCGTTCGGCGTTGGACAGCCCTTCGCAAAAAATCGGGGAAATTCCTCAAGTAGAGAACGACTTTTCTGGGGCGCATTCCACTTGAGGACCTGCGCGAGAACCCGATCAGGACTATTCCTTTCCGCTACTGACGGACACAGGAAACATCGCCTTCTTCACAATAAAGATGTTTCTCCAACAAGTCGGTTTGCGACGTTGTGACCGCCTCCAGACAGTTGGCAAGAACCATCGGATGGATGCTGCCGTCAAGATAAGGTTCTGCCTCGAAGGCACATTGTGCATCCTTGTAGGCAATCCATGCCCGTTGCGCCTTTTTCAACCTTTGCTGGCTGGGCGCAGCAAGCTGTCGCATGAGCGCCTTGTAGGTCCGGTTGAGAGTCGCATCGGCGGCCTTCAATGCCTGGTCCGCGCACCGATTGAGGCTGGCTTGATCGGCCGCATAGCTACAGTTCGATTGGGCATTGGCACCGGTTGAAAAAAGGGCCGCCGCGAAGGCAATGGCAAGCCGGGTTCTCGTCATTTTTCAGTGTCCTTTCCTAACTGAGCGCAGCGTGGATGTCGCTATTGTCCGATCGGATCAATCCGCAACAACCGCCGCGTTGCCAGTCATCATGTCCGGCGCCGCTTCGGCGCGCCGAAAAGATGTTGATGTTGACCGCGATGGCACCTTTGATGTCGACGGGATCCGGAAGAATGAGCCCGGCGATAGAGACGGCCAAATCGCCCTGCGGCGGCGAGATCTGCAACGCGTCCGCTCCAAGGCTGATCATGCCGGTATCGTTCGTTTCCAATTTGCCGTCGCCTGCGGGGGCTGCCGAATAGATTTCGCTTACGATCACCCGCTCTGACGATTGGTCGAGCTTTTCCATCGTGGCGTCCGAGTGGGAAATCCCGATGCGGATCGTTTCCGGGTCTGCCGCAGAGGCCGCAATGGCGGTCAGCAGCGCGAGGGCAATGGCCACCTTGGTGCCTTTCAGATCGTGCAGGCTTGCCATACTCTTTCTCCTTGACCGCTCGTCGGACAGTTAAAGAAACCGGAATTTGGAACCGATCCACCAAAGCTCGGCAAGGATGGCGATCAAGCCGAATACCAGGTGAAGCCGTCCGTTCCGGATGAAGATGGCAATACAGCACAGCATCGCCAGGCCGATCTGCCGCACCGGATACCAGGGCCCAAGCCCGGTGAAATGGGCGCGTCCTTTCACCAATGTGTCGAGCATGTCGACGACAAAAACCAGCGCGAGCAAGGCGAAGAACCACCCGGCGCGGGATGTGAAATATTCCGCGAACCCGGAATAGTCCTCCATCCGGTCCGGAAACAGCAGCGTTGTTATGAAAAACAGCAACGCTGCGTAACCAATGACAAAGGCGTAATGCTCGAATTCCCAGCGCTCGATGACCGACAGGCCGAATTCGAACCACCAGAAGTGGATGATGTAGATCAGCATGAACAAGGTCCACGCCAGATGCGCCGGGTGTATCTGCGTGCGGCTGGGATGCTGGACGAACCGTGACAGACCGTTCAGCAATCGTGTCAGGCCAAGGCCGGTGACAAGGCCGATCAGAACCCGCACATGGAAATAGGCATCCGCGCTGTGGCTCATCGTTTGCACCGCGGATTTCTCACCATGCATCCCCGAAATAGTCGCGCTTCAGCTGGTCGATTGTCCCGTCTTCCTTGAGGGCCAGAAGCTGGACGGTAATCGGCTTTCGCAAAGGGCTGCCCGGTTCGAGGGCAAATGCGTATTTGTCCGGCTCGAATATCGGGCCAACGACGTCCAGACCCAGACCGGGGTTGATCTTGACGTAGTATTCCAGAACCGGCGCATCGCCGATGACCGCGGAGATCGTGCCGGCTCCGAGGGCGGTGACCGCGGACTCGATCCCCGGATAGGAGTGCGTATCCAGCCCCATGGTCACTGCAAACTCTTCCTCCACGGTCCCTTCGAAAACACCCACCGTCAGGCCGGGAAGGTCACCCGGCCCGGTGATCGTTCCGGTGATGGCAAGCGTGGTCATCACGCTGGTCACGGTGGACGTGACATAGGCAAGCACGCCGATCCCGCAGACCAGCCAGATCGCGGACCAGATGCGCCCGACCCAGCCGAACAGGTTTTTGCGCGACGGAATACGCCCCGAGGTGACCACGGACATCACGTTGTGAAAGCTGTTGGCGACCCCGTCGCGCCACCGCTTGGGAAACTCGGGATCGAAACGGCGGTCGAAGAACGTCAGTCCCAGCGTGGACAGGACGATCACAAGGGCCAGCCAGCCATAGGCCTTGAGGTGTCCCGCCGACGACAGCCCCCGGATAACCGCGGCCAGACCGGTATCGGCTGTCTGGTTCGTCAGGATCCTCATGCCACCGTCGAACCAAGGATGGGTGAAATCCACCGTCTTGGCGCGTTCGTGGGTCACGGTCATATTCGTGACGGCGACACCAACGTCGCCGCGCTGTGTCGCCTTCCTCAGTTCGGACATGGATGGATAGACGGTATAGTCGGATGTGATCTCAAGGCCTTCGGCGAGCTTCTCCCAAAGGTCGACCGCCATGCCGCTTGGGTTTTCACTGGATCCCGCCATCACGAAGGGCGGGCTTTCATAAAGCCCTATCTTGACGGTCTCCCGCGTAACCCCGGTAGCATTCTGCGCGACGGCAAACCCCGGCAGGACAATCAGCGCCAACATGCATAGAGCCAGCGCGGTGACTGTGTATTGTCGCAACGGCCCCCGCCGGGTTTTTGCTGTCATCGGTATTTGGTCGCTGGTCGTCATGCCGTCATCCGCTTTTGTAGGTGCGTTGGTGTCGGGGCGGACCCGAAGAAAACGATTTGAACCCAGAAGGTTCCGGGAGAAAATTGACGACCTGCCGAAAAGGTCCGACGCATCGCCAAATTCGATTCGTCCCATCCGATGCCTTAATAATCGAGCGGAGCGAAGCTACAGTCTTCACGCAGTGCGCCATCCGAGCATCTGGTCATATTCGCTGTTCCGGGATCAACACCCATGCTTTCAGCGGTTGGTCGCGTCGACGCGGGAACACGCGAAATATCCGTTTTCTTCTTGGCCTTTTTCCTGGCTTCGGATGCCTGATAGCTTGCCTCGGCACGGGCCTGTGCGGCCTGGCGTTCATTCGAGATGGTGGCCATGCACGTTGCCATTGCGTTGGTTCCGGTTACGAAGCCCTGACTGTTGCATTTTTTGAGATCTGCGGCCTGCTGTTCCGCGTCTATCTCTGCCTCCCACTCGTTGATCTCGTCGCAGGCACTTAAAGCCAGCGGAAGCGCAAGAATTGCCGTGATGGCAACCAATTTCATCATTATTCGTATCCTCGTTTTCGAATTGTTTGCAGTCAGGCGGGCGTTCCGGAAACGGAAAGGCACCAATCGTGCCAACGATGCCGGCCCGCTTTTGACTTCACTTGAGAGTGCCGGTCCCAGATTTGTCAGCCGCATCGAAATCCTTGGCGGTCTGCAAATCAAATTCGGCACGAGAAACCGTCCCGTCACCGTTCGCGTCCATTGCGGAGAACTCTGCTGGCGTCAGAAGGACGTCGAAATCCGCAGCGGTCAGGCCGCCATTACCGTTGTCATCCAGCGCGTCGAACGCCATATCCATGAAGGCGACATATTCCGCCTTGGAGACAACGCCGTCCTTGTTGGTGTCCATCACCTGCAAATCGCTTTCGGAGATGAACTCCTCTGCGATGGCCGGTGCTGAAACAAGCGCTACGACTGCTGTCGCGATCAAAAATCCTGTTCTCATCTGTCTTACTCCTCAAAATCCATCAGCTGCCACAGGCCAGACGACGACCTTCACTCGCACCGATGCCGCCGCCTGCGCCAATCAGGATGTCCTTGCCAAGCCCACCGCCGAAAAGGCTGCCGACCGCGGCCCCGACCAGCGCACCGCTGACGCTGCCGGCAAGGCAGGATACTTCGTGGTTACGCGCGGCTTGCGCTTGCGGTGTTGGCGCGGGACTGCACGCGCTCAGTCCGATCGCGGTTGCGGCACATAGCCCTATCATGGGTGTCAGTCTGGGCATTCCTGGTCTCCAATCCTTCAGTTGCACCTGCCCACATCTGCAATTCGGACCGGCTGTTTTTTCAGTTCACACTGCATCGCTCTTGAAACGTGCAAGCGCGGCACCATGAATCATGTCCTTCACGAACATTTTTTCCGTTGTGACATTGCAACCTGTGGTTTACGAGGGACGTTCGCGCCACAAAATCGGCAACTCTTGTCGGAATGATCGAACAATGGGGACCCGATGGACAGACTTCTGAACCTGCGGGCATTCGTGAGGGTGGCGGATACCCTGAATTTCAGCGAGGCTGCGGCCTCGCTTCAAATAGCGCGTTCATCGGTGTCCAAGCTGATTCAGGATCTCGAAGATGAACTGGGCACGCGCCTGATCCAACGCTCGACGCGCCAGGTGTCCTTGACACCGGACGGGCACGCGTTCCGCGAGCGATGTATCGCCCTGATCTGCGAAGCGGAATCCATGCAGCAGATGTTCGCGCGGGATGGTCCGGCACCCAGGGGGGCGCTGCGCGTCAGCCTGCCCAGCCGGATCGCGCACCACATCGTTGCTCCGGCGCTGCCGGATTTCTTCGCGCGATATCCGGATATCGAACTCGATCTGGTCTCGACCGACCGCCCCGTCGATCTGTTGGGCGAGGGGTTCGATTGCGTCGTCCGGGTGGGCCGGCAAAAGGACTCCAACCTGATGTCACGCAAGATCGGCGAGCTTGAAATGCTCAACTGTGCCAGCCCTGCCTATCTGCAACGCTACGGAGTGCCGCAGACCGTGGATGACCTGCATCGGCATATCACAGTTGGATATTCCTCGCGGCGTGCCAGCCGGGACCAACCGTGGACGATCGTCGAGAACGGCGTTGAATCGTCGATCCGGATGAAGTGTCTGGTCAGCGTGAACAGCGCCGAGCTTTTTATCGCGTGCTGCAAGGCCGGAATGGGCCTCATCCAGATACCCGCATATGACGTGCAGTTGATGCTTCAGGACGGCTCGCTGGTCGAAGTCATGTCGGACCAGCGCACCGCAGCCATGCCGATTGCTGTTGTCTCGCCGGAGAGACCAAGCGCCAGCCCGATGATCAGCGCGTTTGCGGACTGGTTAAGTACGCTGATGGACGAATACATGGCTGAGAGGTTTGCCGGTCCGTCCCGAACATAGCGCGCAGAGCGCCCATGTGCCTGCCCGGGACTGGACCTTATCTCGATCCGGACCCCTGATCTTCTGTCAAAGGTCTTTCAAGATCAGTCTGGTCGATCAACCAGGCAACCCATGTCGTGACAGCCATTATAGTCGTTCGGCACCGTAAAGCCCGGTCCGTCTGAAGGGTAACGGTTGCTGCTATGGTGCTTGTGATGGTGTTTTTTCCCATCATCCAGAATCGCGCCGATGATTACCTCACCCAAAAGCGCGCCGACGGCCGCACCATTGTCGTGTCCGTGCCTATCATAGTGACGGGCACCTTGATCCGATGTGTTGGTCTTTCCGTGGTGATAGCCGTGGTTGTCGGCAAAGATACCGCTGCAACCATCTCCAACCCAGATATGGCGTGTCTTGGAATTAAAGCCCCACGTCCGGTTCATGATGCAGGTCGAATTGGACGTCTGCCGAATGAGAACGGGGCTTTTCAACGGCCCGGCTTTGCATTCGTTGTAGTTATGGTTATGTGAAACGCATTCGACAGTGGGTTCTGCCATCGCTGAGGTTGCAGAAGCCATGAAGCCGGCTGCTGCGAGAAGGATGAGGGGAGTTCGCATGGAAACGTCCTTTCTGAGGGTTACGAGATATAGAAGGGGTCAGGGGCGAATGGCACCGCGAGACCCCGTTTTGGCCTGCCTTTCCAAAGCAGGTGTCGTTCGATGAAATCGTCCTGCGGCCCCGTCAGGTGACCTGCTGCGATGAGGCGTGCAGTCCGACCAGGCGCGACAGCAGGATGACGGTATAAAGCGTGCCGATGATCGCTTCGAAGGCGGCAAATGCCTGCGCGTAAAAGCCGACGGGCACGATGTCGCCATATCCCAGCGTCGTCAGCGTGACGTAGCTGTAGTAGAGAAGCTGCTGCCATTGCACCTCGGCCCCGGACGAGGCGATGAAAGCGCCCGGCTCCAGCCACAGGACCAGCCCGAACACGGCGGCGAATATCGACCCCAGCACAAGGTAAGCGATGTCGCGGCGAGGATCACCTCGGTCATCACGGTGCGCGCGGTAAAGGTATAGCGCACGAGCACGACAATCATGACGGCGTGATACGCAATGGAGGTCAGATAGACGGCAAGGGCCACACCGCCTGACCCGGCATAGGAATTGACCACCCCGGCGGCAAAGACGGCCACGCCGGAGCCGAGCGCCGCGACCCGCCAGCGGGCATCAGCGGTCAAAGCCCATGTTCCGGCGACGAAGATCGAGGCATAGACGGCATAGAAAATCAGCGGACCGACCCCGCCGCCGGTCGACAGCGGATAGATCAGGTTGTGCAACACGATGGCTGCAAGCAGCGCGCCGGTCTTTGCGACTTCCGAGAACTGGCGCGTGGGGTGGTTTCCAATTCGTCTCACGGACGGGGTTCGCGTGCGGCCATGATTGTCAGTCCGATCATGACGGCCAGCACACCCGCGCCCAGAACAAGGCCCGAGGCGTGGGATGTGTGGACCACCCAACCAACGATGATGAGCGCCGCTAAGCCACCGAGATAGGCAAGCGGGATACGTTCCGCCATCGTGCGATAGAAAAGCGCGCTGCCCGCCAGATAGATTGCGGGACCGAAGACCGCGACAAGGATCGTGGGCAGGTGCGCGGGGTCGGATGGATGCGCGATGATCTCCTCGATTGCGACAGCGACGACGATGGCCCCTGCCACCATGATGCCGTGCGCATAGGCAAGACCGCTGCGGGCGAGTTTCGTGTGATCACCGCCGCGTTCGAAGGCGTGTTCGCCCGTGTTCGTCGTATGCACGAAATAAAGCCACCACAGCGTCACGATGATGCCAAAGCCGAGAGCGGCAGCAAGCAGGGTCGACCCCAACAGCGCCGCACCGACAAGCGTCCCGCCCAGCAGAAGAATGGATTCCCCAAGCGAGATGATGAAAACCTGCTGGTTGCGTTCCAACAGATGCAACCCGGCCAGAGGCCAGCTTTCCATCGGCGTCGCCCCGACGCGCGGCAGCCAGAACCCGACATAGGGTGCGCCGTAGTCGATCAGCATCGCAACGATCCAAAGCTCCAGTCGCAGGGCAGGGACCAACGCACCGGCAACCCAGAACAGACCGGACAACGCGCTCCATGCGCTCAGTTGGGCATAGTTCTTCCCCATCTGTTGGCCCCGAAAGATAGCCGCCATATAGCCCGCGCGAACCAATGCCATGATGACGTAGGCACCCACAAACAGACCCGCCCGCCCGTCGAAGGCATGAGGAATGGCGATGGCCATCAGGATCGCGCAGCCCATCAGCGCGATCATCAGAAACCGTCCGGCGGTATGATCGGGATCAATCCAGTTCGTGGCCCAGGCGGTGTAATTCCATGCCCACCAAACGGCGGCAAAGATCGTTGCGGCCTGAAGCGCGCCGGTCCATGTCTGATGCTCCAGCAGGAAATGCGACAGCTGGATGATCGAGAAGACATAGACCAGGTCGAAGAACAGCTCCAGATTTGTGACCCGGACATGGCCGCCCGCACGCGTCCGCAGCGCCTCGGCCGGAGCCAACCGGGTCAGAAGGGATGAAAGCATGGATATTCCTTCGTTCTTGGCTATTTCCGTCGAAGTCGCGGTATTCGTTGGGGCTACGGACTGTTTTGCCGGCTCCATTTAGCGCGACGCTTGCCGTGATCATGATATGCAAAAGAAGCGCCACTGTAAGAGCGTGTAGCTGACGCAAATCTCGACTTCACTTGTCACGAAAATAGAACAATGTGGCTGTTTTTGACCGGATGCGTCATTCTCAGGCGTTCGGCAGCCCCATGTGACAGTGAATTTCTGCCGGTCCATCGAAGGTCGGTTCAGTGTCGACGCCTGGTCTGCGCGGTTCGTGTCAAACCGGCAATGACCAGTGCAACGCTCTGTTCGATCCCTGCAACAAAGTGTAAGGCTCAGTCTCTTTGTCAATCGGATCGCGACCTATCAACGGGAATGACGACAGGGCTTATATCCTGCGGCAAAACGGGTCATTCCAAGTAAACGAGGACCAAGGATGAAATGTGTTTTTGCAGGCTGGCGAATGATGTCGGCGCTATGGTCCCGCCGGACGCACCTGTTTTCCGCGCTTGCTGTCATCCTGTTGCTGACCTGCATGCAGGCTCCCGTCATCGCGCACGCACAGAGCGCCGGTTCGGGCGATCCTCCCGTCATGGCCGCGTCCGGTGAAGAAAATGCCACCACCACATGGTCGAGTCTTGTCCGGATGATCCATGACCGGTCGGAGCAGAGCCAGGCTCTGCGCAGCAGACTCGACAGCATTGTCCATAACCCCATTTCACCGCCCGATACGCGCAGCCCAAGGGCGACGCTGAGCAGCTTCCTCGTGATCATGGCCGAGGCCAACGAGCTTTGGTTCGCCACCCGTGACCGCTATCTGGCGCGGCACAGCCTGTGGATGAGCCCGGAGGAGGAGGAAAACGTCGCCAAGGTCCGGGCATTGTTCGAGAAAGCCGCACAGACGCTCGACCTTTCCCAGATTTCCGCCTCCAACCGTGAACAATCCGTCATCGAGCTTGTGTTGCAGTTGCAAGAGATCCTGAGCCGCATCCACTTGCCCGAGCTGGTCGAAATCCCCGGGGTTGGCGCAGGCGCTGCGGAAACGGGCGAGAACGGGACCACGCGGGACAAGTGGATTCTTCCCGGCACAAGCTTGACGATCGAGCGGCAGGCGGATGGTCCACGGCGTGGGGAATACCTGTTCACCACCGCAACCGTAGACCGCATACCCGACGATTACGATACGCTGAAAACGCTGCCGGTGATCTCGGAAATGACCGAGGACACCTACCGCTACTACATCTACACGCCCGGCACGCTGATCGCCCCGCGTTGGAACCAGCTTATCCTCGACGGCCCGGACTGGCTGATGCGGCAGATCGGTCGTCAAACCGTCTGGCAATGGATCGGGATGATCCTGACGGTCGTGGTGCTCCTGTCAGCGATCATCGTCTATCTGCGTTGGAACGCGCGCCGCCCCATCCCGCAGGGCCGTGGTCGCAGACAGTTGCGGCGCATTGCCCACCCGGTGCTGCTGATCCTGGCCGTGAACCTCGCCGTTCATGTCTGTAACGATCAGTTGAACATCACCGGTGCGCTGTTGTTCTTCATCACTACCGTCGGCAGCCTGATCGTTTGGATCGCGGCCGCCTGGCTGAGCTACCAGGTCTTGCAACTCATCTACATCTGGACCGTGCAAACCACCGAAAGCCCGACCAGCTTTGACTCCAGCCTGCTTCAAACCGGCTTCAGGGCGCTTTCCTTCGGGATCGCGTTGCTGGTTCTGGGATACGGTGCAACCCAGATCGGCATCCCGATCTATGGTGTGATCGCCGGTCTGGGCGTTGGTGGTCTGGCCATCGCCCTGGCCGCGCAGCCAACGCTTGAAAATTTCATCGGCGGTCTGATCCTCTATGCTGACGGGATCGTTCGGGTCGGGGAATATTGCGCGTTTGACGACCTGGCCGGCACCGTGGAGGAAATCGGCATCCGCTCCACCCGAATTCGCGCGCTGGATCAAACCCTTATCACCGTTGCCAACGCTGACTTGTCGAAGCGCAAGATCGTCAATTACAGCAAGCGCGGCGCGTTCATGTTCCGCCACCAGATCCGCCTTCGCTACGACACACCGTCCGATACAGTAAAAGAAATCATCGCCGGGGTGCGCGATTATCTGGCGGCACATGACCGGGTGCCCGAAAGCCCGTTGCGGGTGCGGCTGGTGGAATACGGCGAGTTCGCCATCCTGATCGATATCTACGCAAATCTCGCCGCCGAAAGCATGGACGAATTCACCGCCCTTCAAGAAGAACTGCTCTATGAGATCCGCGAAGTGGTCGAAACCAACGGAACCGGGTTCGCCATCCCGTCCTCAACCATACATGTGGTCAGCGGCATGGAAGCGTAGCCGAGTTGAATTTCTTCGCAAGTGCCTGGTTCTGAAGACCGCCGTTGGTCAATGCCGAATTCTGATGGCCAAGATTGAAGACGAAGTTCCCGGTGTTGCGTCCTCCCGGATGCCGAGGTTTCTTGATAAGAAGGATCGGTTTTAAGCCTTTGAAATTCAATGCATGCATGCAGGACGGACCGTACCGATACCTGACGAGGGTGCGTTGGCGAACACGAATGCAGCCTGCCCAAAATTTCAATTGTATTGTAAGCGGTGGCCCCGCCCCACGTTGTGGCTGATGTCCTCGCAGGGCGTCAGGATCTCGGTGGCGACGAAGCCCGTAGACTTGCGGAAGGGTCATGACGGTCTCGTCGCCCTGATCCCGTCGGAATTGGAGGTAGATCCGTTCACCGGCATGGGCTGCGTCTTTCGGGCGAAGCGCGCCGATCGGATGACGATCCTGTTCCGGGACGGAAGCGAACTTGTGACGGCCTGCAAGCGCTTGGAGGAACGCGCTTTCCCCTGGCCCGCGATCCGCGACGGTATCATCACGCTGAGCCGGGCGCAGGTCGACGCCCTGCAAACCGTGCATGACTGCTGCGCGCCCAAGACGCCCTGAACGAGTTGCGCCGGTCACTCTATTCACAATCTTCCCCTGAGATGCGCGGGCTTAGACACCCCGCTTCAGGCGCGCTGGAGACCCTTCTGCTGCTGAAGATGTCAGCACGCCGCACTGTGAACGAGAAGAATCGTGTAGCAAATTGTCTAGCAACCTGACGCATTCAGGTGTGCCTGCGCTTTACTAAGACGCTGTATTGGGAAAGTAAAATCCGAAACCTATGCAGGTTTTATGGCGGAGAGACAGGGATTCGAACCCTGGGAAGGCTTGCACCCTCAACGGTTTTCGAGACCGCCCCGTTCGACCACTCCGGCACCTCTCCGCGGGGGTCTGGTGGAGGTGGCATTTAGCGGCTCTGGCGGTGGGGTGCAACCGCAAAAGTCACTGATTGAGGCATGAAATCTTTGTCGGCATCTGTGTTCGGGATCAGGCCCATCGGTCGGGCGCAGCATGCAAAACCGGAAGACCGTGACGCGCGGCAATACGATTTTCCAACCGACGACCACCAATTGTGCAGCCGGTAAATCGAACAGTGTAACTGCCGCAGTCCTCGTCGGCGATGCGGCACGGCTTGGAAATCGCGCGTCAAGGGACTAATTGACGTTCTGAACCGCTACAATGGATGCCCATCATGTTTCTTCGTCAAATTCTGGCACTGCCTTTTATATTCCTGGCACTGCCTGCCGCGAGCAGCCAGGCAGACGCGTTGCTGGATGCGCTTGGTATCCCCGAGGTGATCGCGGTGATGCAGGACGAGGGGGTTGCTTATGGTGCGGAACTGGCCGAGGATTTGATCCCCGGCGGTCCAAGCCCAAGCTGGAACGCAACGGTTCAGCGGATCTATTCAGTCGAAAAGATGGAAGCCTCGGTCCGCGAAGGGTTCCGTGAAGCGTTGGCGGATACCGATCTGGATCCGCTGCTTGCGTTTTTTCGCACCACACAAGGCCAGCGCATCGTCAGGCTGGAAATCAGTGCCAGGCGGGCCCTGGTCGATGAGGATGTCGAAGAGCAGGCCCGCGCCGCGTTTCGTAATCTTGATGGCAGTGACGATGATCGCCTGCGGTTGCTCGACGAATTTGTCGAGGTCAACGATCTGATCGAGGCCAATGTCGTCGGCGCGTTGAATTCCAGCTATCAGTTCTATCGTGGGTTGGCCGAGGGCGGCGCGGTCGGCATGTCCGAAGACGAGATTGTTTCGGATGTCTGGGCACAGGAGGAAGAAACCCGCGTTGATACGCGCGAATGGCTTTACGGGTATCTTTTGATGGCGTACGGCCCGCTGGAGCCGGAGGTCATCGAGGATTATACCGCGTTATCGCGAACCGAGGCTGGGGCGGCCATGAACCGGGCGCTGTTTGCCGGGTTTGACGATATGTACGGTGATATTTCATATGCACTTGGACTGGCTGCCGCGCGCCAGATGCAGGGTCAGGACCTGTAGGCCCGGGACATCCGTCAGAAAGCCAGTTTGAAAGCTTGACAATCGGGGGGCGGTTCACGATAAGCGCCCGACATGTTCGGCGGGGCTTTTGGCTCCGCTGTCGTGTTTTTATTAACGTTGTCCCGCAAAGGGGCACGCAGTTCGAGGCGGGCGCAGGCCCATGAACACCGGCAGGGCCGGGGCCACAGGACGCGGAAGAGACAAGGAAGACCGAAATGTTCGCGGTTCTGAAAACCGGCGGCAAGCAATACAAAGTACAGTCGGGCGATGTGCTTCGGGTGGAAAAGCTGGCTGCCGATGCTGGAGACAAGATCCAGTTCAACGAGATTCTGATGGTTGGTGGCGACAGCCCCGTTGTCGGTTCACCTCTGGTGGCCGATGCTGCCGTGCAGGCCGACGTGATCGACCAGATCAAGGGTGACAAGGTCATCAACTTCGTCAAGCGCCGCCGGAAGCACAGCTCCAAGCGCACCAAGGGCCACCGTCAGCAACTGACGCTGCTGCGGATTACCGACATTCTTGCCTCTGGCGCGGATGCATCCGGTGTGAAGGCCGCCGTAGGTGCCGGTTCAGTCGCAGGCGTGCCCGTTGCCACACCGAAAAAGGCTGCCGCTAAGAAAGCCGCGCCGAAAGCCGCAGCCGCTGGCGGTGATGACCTGAAAAAACTGTCGGGCGTCGGCCCCGCGCTGGAAAAAAGACTGCATGAAAACGGCGTGACAACATTCGCCCAAATCGCAGCCTGGACCGAAGCGGACGTCACCGAGATGGACGAGAAACTGTCGTTCAAGGGCCGGATCGAGCGTGAAGGCTGGATCGCTCAGGCCAAAGATCTGGCATCGAAGTAAGGAGAGCTGAAAGATGGCACATAAAAAAGCAGGCGGTTCCTCCCGCAACGGTCGCGACTCTGCCGGCCGCCGTCTGGGCGTAAAGCTCTACGGTGGGCAGCATGCAATCCCCGGAAACATCATCTGCCGCCAGCGCGGCACGAAGTGGTGGCCGGGTGAGGGCGTCGGCCTTGGCCGCGACCACACGATCTTTGCCACCGAAGAAGGCAAGGTGACGTTCCACAAGGGCCTCAAGGGCCGCACCTTTATTTCGGTTCTGCCAGTGGCGGAGGCCGCTGAATAAGCCGACCCATTGGTGAGATACAATTTGGGGGATCGGCTTCGGGGCCGGTCCCTTTTTCTTATTTCATAACTTTGGCGGACGTGGCAGATCAAGCGATCTGCGGAGGCACGTCTTGCAAGCCAAAGCGCCAATCGCCATCTATCAGGATAGGTTACGCAGGTTTTCTCATCCGGCTGAAATGTCTGGAACGTGGCGCGACAAGCCCATCGACGGCGGCCGTAGTGCGCCGGGCAACCATAATCCTGTGTCCGTTATATGCGGCAACAGCCATACGCTCTTTTAGGGAGGAACCCGATGAGCCTTGACCAGAAGATCAACCCGCAAGCGGTTGTTCAAGCCCACCGCTTTGACCTGCGCCCGTTGCGCAAAAGCGATATTGGCCTGATCGAACTGCATGCAGGCGACGAACGCGTCGCGCAGATGACCGCCTCTATCCCGCATCCATTGCCGCCGGGCACTGTTGAGGCTTTCATCGAACGGGCACAGGCACCGGTGCGTGATGAGGACGTCTGGGTGATCGACGGGACGAAAATCCAGGGGCCGGAAGTGATGGGGATCATCTCGCTTGAGAAGATGGACCGCAACCAATCCGAAGTCGGCTATTGGATTGCGCCTGCCTACTGGAACACCGGCCATGCGTCCGAGGCGGTAGAGACCTTGGTCGCAGCGAATCCGCTGGAGAATGAGACGATGTTCGCAAGCGTGTTTCAGGACAATCCGGCGTCGGCGCGGGTGCTGACCAATTGCGGCTTTGAATATATTGGTGACGCAGAAGTTTTCTGTGTCGCGCGCAACGCCACGGTTCCGACCTGGACCTACATCAAGAAACTGCGCGGCTAGGCCGCTTTTGCGGCGCTGGGTCAAGCGCCGCAGACCACCTCGGGGCTTGAGCCTTGACGCCAGACACAGTAACGCCTGACAGGCAAAACCTCCGGGGGCTCCGATGAAATTCCTAGATCTGTGCAAAGTCTACATCCGCTCGGGCTCGGGCGGGGGCGGCGCAGTCAGCTTCCGCCGTGAGAAATATATCGAATTCGGCGGTCCCGATGGCGGCGACGGCGGCAATGGCGGTAACGTCTGGGCCGAAGCGGTCGATGGGCTGAACACGCTGATTGACTTTCGCTATCAGCAGCATTGGTTCGCCGATAACGGTCAGCACGGCATGGGCCAGCAGCGCACCGGCAAGACGGCCGAAGACATCGTGCTGCGGGTGCCTGTGGGCACCGAAATCCTCGATGAAGACGAAGAGACGGTGATTGCCGACATGACCGAGCTTGGCCAGCGCGTTCTGCTTGCCAAGGGCGGCAATGGCGGCTGGGGCAACCTGAACTTCAAGACCTCCACCAACCAGGCACCGCGCCGTGCCAATCCGGGGCAGGAGGGTGTGGAACGGACGCTCTGGCTGCGGCTGAAACTGATCGCGGATGCGGGCCTGCTGGGTCTTCCCAATGCGGGAAAATCCACCTTTCTGGCCGCCACCTCGAATGCGCGGCCGAAGATTGCAGACTATCCCTTTACCACGCTGCATCCCAATCTTGGCGTTGTCGGCATTGATGGCGCGGAATTCGTGATGGCCGATATTCCCGGCCTGATCGAAGGCGCGCATGAGGGCAGGGGGCTGGGTGACCTGTTCCTTGGCCATGTCGAACGATGCTCTGTGCTTTTGCATCTGGTCGATGGCACATCGGGCGACCCCATGGTGGATTACCGGACAATTATCGACGAACTTGAAGCTTACGGTGCTGCGCTGGCGGACAAACCGCGCGTGACGGCGCTCAACAAGATCGACGCGCTGGACGACGAAGAACGCGCCTTCCTGAAAGAAGAGCTGGAAGCCGTGGTGGGCGGTCCTGTCATGCTGATGTCCGGCGTGTCCGGTGAAGGCCTGCCCGAGGTGCTGCGCGCCGTGCGGGCACAGATTTCCGAGGACCGCATCCGCCAGAAAGGCCCCGAGCAGGAGACGGAAGCGTGGCGTCCCTAAGTCAGGCGAAGCGGCTTGTCGTCAAGATCGGTTCGGCCCTTTTGGTCGACCGGACCACAGGTGCGTTACGATCCGAATGGCTGCACGCGCTGGCCGCGGATGTGGCCCGGATCAAGGCGCGCGGGACGGATGTGATCCTTGTGTCTTCGGGGTCCATCGCTTTGGGTCGCGGTGTGCTGCGCCTGCCCGAGACGGTTCTCGCGTTGGAGCAAAGCCAGGCCGCCGCCGCAGTTGGCCAGATCCGCCTGGCCCGCGCTTACGAAGAGGCGCTGACCCCGCATGACATCACCACCGCGCAGGTGCTGGTCACGCTGGAGGACAGCGCCAACCGCCGTCGCTACCTCAATTCCCGCGCCACACTGGAGACGCTGGTCGGCTTCGGCGTGGTGCCGATCGTCAACGAGAACGACACCGTGGCCACGGATGAGATCCGCTATGGTGACAATGACCGGCTGGCCGCTCAGGTCGCGGTCACGGTGGGGGCGGACCAGTTGATCCTGTTGTCGGATGTCGATGGGTTCTACTCGGCCAACCCGGCGACGGACGCGACCGCGCGCCGATACGATGTCATCGACGCAATCACGCCAGAGATCGAGGCCATGGCAGGCGATGCGGGTTCGGGCCTTTCCAAGGGCGGCATGAAGACAAAGCTGATGGCGGCCAAGACCGCGACGGCGTCTGGCTGTGCCATGGCCATCGCCGATGGCTTTGTGCTGCACCCGCTGCGCGCGTTGGAGAACGGCGCGCCCGCGACCTGGTTCACGCCATTGCTGGATCCGCATGCCGCGCGCAAACGCTGGATTGCGGCGATGAAACCGCGCGGAACGCTTGTGCTGGATGAAGGGGCCGCGCGCGCCCTCGGACAGGGCAACAGTCTGCTGCCTGCGGGTGTCACCGAAGTTTCCGGCACATTCGGGCGTGGTGATCCGGTGCAGATCAGCGATCTGTCTGGCCGTACTCTGGGGCAGGGGCTGTCGCGCTATACCGCCGCAGAGGCGCGCGTGATTTCCGGCCATCGCAGTGACGAGATCGAGGCATTGCTGGGCTATCCCGGCCGGGCCGCACTGATCCACCGCGATGATATGGCGCTGTGAGCGCGTCGTCTGTTATACTGTCCGCGGCCGTTTCCGCCCGGCCCCATGCGAAAGGTTGACCCATGAAAGACCTCGATAACATTCCCGCCGTCATGGCCGAGATTGGTGAACGTGCCAAAGCGGCCGCCGCAAAGTTGGCCTATGCCGACCCGTCGGCCAAAGCTCGAGCGCTTGAGGCTGCCGCCGATGCCGTGTGGTCCGCGCGGGCCGACATCGTCGCCGCGAATGCCAAGGATCTGGAATTCGGCCGCGAAAAGGGTCTGACCGATGCGATGATGGACCGGCTTTCGCTAACCGACGAGCGTATCAAGGGAATTTGCGACGGATTGCGCGCCGTGGCGGGGCAGGATGATCCGGTGGGCGCGGTGATGACCGAATGGGACCAGCCCTCAGGCCTGCATATCAAGCGCATCCGCACACCGCTGGGCGTCGTCGGCGTGATCTACGAATCCCGCCCCAACGTGACGGCGGATGCCGGGGCGCTGTGCCTCAAGGCCGGTAATGCGGTGATCCTGCGCGGCGGTTCCGAAAGCTTTCATTCCTCGCAGGCGATCCATGCCTGTCTGGTCGAAGGTTTGCGCATAGCGGGTCTGCCCGAAGATGCGATCCAGCTTGTGCCCACCCGCGACCGTGCCGCCGTGAGCGAAATGTTGACGATGACAGACACGATCGACGTGATCGTGCCGCGTGGAGGCAAGGGCCTTGTCGGCTTGGTTCAGCGCGAGGCACGCGTGCCGGTTTTCGCCCATCTTGAAGGCATTGTGCATATTTTCATCGACAAGGACGCCGATCCGGTCAAGACGCTGAACATTGTCCTGAACGCCAAGACGCGGCGCACCGGAATTTGTGGTGCCGCCGAATGTGTGCTGATCCATCAAGAGGCTTTGGACACGGTGGGCCAGGGCGTCATTCGCGCCTTGATCGACGCAGGCGTTCGCGTGCATGCGGATGAGACGCTTCAGACCATCGAAGGCACGCAGGCGGCCTCGACCGACGATTGGGGGCGCGAGTATCTGGATATGGATATTGCTGCGCGGGTCGTACCGGATATTGATGCAGCGATTGCCCATATCCGGCAGTATGGCTCCAACCACACCGATTGCATCATCACCGAGGATGACGCCGCCGCGGAGCGGTTTTTCGAGCGGTTGGACAGCGCCATTCTGATGCGCAATGCTTCAACCCAGTTCGCCGACGGGGGAGAGTTCGGCATGGGTGCCGAGATCGGTATCGCCACCGGCAAGATGCATGCACGCGGTCCGGTGGGCGCAGAGCAATTGACAAGCTTCAAGTATATCGTGACGGGCGATGGCACTTTGCGCGACTGATTGCGCGGATCAGGCCTCAGAACCGGATATCCAGCGTCTCGCTGTTTTCGCGCCAGTTAATATCGCGCCCAAGGTCGCTTGCGCGCACCGACAGCAACGGGAACTGCACATCGGCGGGCATGACATCCGACCCGCCGGTGGCATTACGCAGAAGTTTCCACATTTCGGGATCAACACGAAGCTGAGGACCGCTTGCAGACAGATGCCATTCGCCTTGATCGCAGTCGATGCGGACCTCTCCGCCGCGACTTAACGCCCTGTCCATGCAAAGCAGGGCCAATAGCGCCAGTTGCACCTCTTCGCGGGGCGTGGCGTCGCGGGGATTCCACGTCGCGCTCAGCCGGTCGCCCTGAAACATGCCCGCGATGATGCTTTGCACTTCGCCGGCACTCAGCGATTGCCCGCCCCCGGTGGATCCGAATGCAACGCGGAAAAACCGGATCCGGGCATTGGCATGCGCGCAGCTTTCCGAAATCAGGTCCATCTCCGGGCTGGGTCCCATTTCGCCGGTCAGCGACATCAGTTCCAACCCATTCTGGATTGCGCCAATCGGGCTGATCAGGTCATGACAGATCCGAGAGCCTATCAACTCTGCCAGGTTCGCGTTACCCTGCATCATTGGTCCCCCTCACGACAGGAGCCGTCATGGACGACCTGAACGCTTTTCTGGAGCCAGGAATGATTGTGCGCCATCCAGACTGCCCTGATTGGGGGCTGGGACAGGTGCAATCCAATATTGCCGGACGTATCACCGTGAATTTTCGCGAAGCCGGAAAGAAAGTCATAGAAGGTTCCCGCGTGAGTCTGGTGCCGGTGTTTGATGCCGACGACTAGGACATAGGAGTCTTTACGAATGGTAAACGCAACCTTAGATCACCCCAAGGTTGAATTGCCAGTGGCAAAACGGTTGCGATCTTGCAACGGGCAGTCTTATTAATGTGTTCGCTCAGCGCAACAATAGAACCGGACGGAATGCACTCAGAACTCCCTCGATATGTCGCGCGGCTGGCGCAAAGCCGGGCAGAGGTCACAGCGGCGCAACGGCTTCGCTATGACGTGTTTATCCGTGAACTGGGCGGCGACGGTGTGCTTGTCGACCACGCTGCCGGGCTGGAGCGTGACCGTTTCGATGCCTATTTCGATCACCTGATTCTGCTTGATACTCACGCGCCGGCTGGCACCGATTTATCTGTTGTCGGCGTCTACAGGGTTTTGCGAAGCGATCAGGCCAAAGCTGCTGGGCAGTTCTATTCCGAGGATGAATATGATCTTGCGCCGCTGCGCGCCTCGGGACGGCGTTTGCTGGAACTGGGGCGGTCGTGCCTTCACCCCGATCACCGCGGAGGCACGGCGATGGTGCATCTGTGGGGGGCGCTGGCGGAGTACGTTCAAGAACACGGGATTGAAATCCTGTTCGGCGTGGCCAGTTTTCACGGCACCGATCCGCAGGCCTTGGCGCAACCTCTATCGCTTTTGCGGGCGCGCCATCTTGCCCCGCCTGAGTTGCGGGTGCGGGCGCGGAGCTATCACCCGATGGATCTGCTGCCCGAGGACAGGATCGACCGTCGCCGTGCGATGGTCGAGACGCCCGCGTTGATAAAGGCCTATCTGCGGATGGGTGGGTTTGTCGGGGACGGTGTCTTTGTCGATACCCAGTTCAATACGACCGATGTCTGCCTGGTGATGGACACTGCACGGATGAATCAGCGGCAGAGATCGCTTTATCAACGCAGCGACGCATGAGCGGCACTTGGGATGCAGATGAGCCGGAAGAGCCGGTTCGCATTGGCCCGGCAGGCTGGCTTCGTGTTGTCTTGCGGGGGTTGGCGGTCGGGACGGTGGTGTTCGGCGGGTTGGGTGTGCTGCTGTTGTTGCGCCTGATCGAAAGGCCGCTGAACGGGGTGCAGCGCCCGTGGACGCCCTATGTCACTCAGAGCGTTTGCCGGGTGGCACTGGTGTTGATGGGGTTACGGCTGACGGTGCGCGGCCAGCAGATGCAGCATCATGGTGCAATCGTCGCCAACCATTCGTCCTGGCTGGATATTTTCGTGCTCAACTCGCGAAAGAATATCTATTTCGTCTCGAAATCTGAAGTCGCGGGCTGGCCCGGCATCGGCTGGTTGGCGCGGGCGACGGGAACGCTGTTTATCCGGCGTGATCCGCGACAAGCGCGGGCGCAAACCCGGTTGTTCGAGGACAGACTTCTGGCCGGGCACAAGCTGCTGTTCTTCCCCGAAGGAACCTCGACCGATGGACTGCGTGTACTTCCATTCAAGTCAACGCTTTACGCGGCGTTCTTTTCCGAACACCTGAAGCACAGGATCTGGGTTCAGCCGGTCACGCTGGTGTATCATGCGCCGAAGGGTGAAAGCCTGCGCTTCTATGGATGGTGGGGCGATATGGATTTCGGCTCGCATCTGCTCAAAACACTGGCAGCGCGGCGTCAGGGGTGGATAGAACTGATCTACCATGCGCCTTTGCGTGTCGACGATTTTCCGAACCGCAAGAGTTTGGCCCGCGCTACAGAAGATTCGGTGCGCGAAAGCCATAAGAAGTCATTGGAAAATCAGAAGCTAAGAGAGCGATCCTAGCGATGTTTCGCGCGTCGGTGCCTTACCCCATCGCCGCGATCAGGTCGGACAGTGCCTTCACCGGATCATCTGCTGTCCAGACCTCTTCGCCAAATCCAAAAAAGTCCGTATAGCCTGAAAGTTCAGCCACGGTCTTCACGTCAAGCGCGCCCTCGGCAACCACCGGAACCTCGACGACCTCGGACCACCACTCGAACAGTTCTGTTTCTGCACGCGTTCCGTCGCCCAGGGGGCTGTCTCCGACCGGGCCGAAGCTGATGTAATCGGCCCCAACTTCACCGGCAATCAGCCCGTCATGGCGGGACTGTCCGCAAAACGCGCCAACAATCGCATCCGCACCCAGATCCTTGCGGGTCTTGCGCACAGAGCGCGACCCGTCGGTCAAATGGACCCCGTCCAACCCGATCCGCTGCGCCAGCAGGACATGTTCCTCGATCACCAGCGCAATGTCGCGGGTATGGGCGACTTCGCGCACGGCGTCGGCCGCGCGGCAAATGCGGTCTTCGTCCCGTGTGGCAAGGGCCAGGCGGATGCAGGCGATCTCGGCGCTGTCCAGCACACGGCCCAGAAGCTCGGGAAAGGTACTCAGCTCGAATTCCGGCGGAGTGATGAGATAGATTTGCGGCGTTTCCGTCTCGGCCATCATTTTGGCTCCCAAAGCTGTCGAGCGCCTTCTATAGCGCGGGTTTTTGCCCTTGGCCATGGGGGTTTGCACAGCGCGGCGGGCCTATTTGTCAAACAAGGAGCCGACAAAGGCCACGGCCATCTGTGTCAGCCTCTTCTGGATGGTTTCATTATCGCAGGCATCCTTCGGCAGCGGTAGCGCCCCGTGTGGTTTGCAGGCATTCTAGCCGCGCAAAACCGGTCATGGCATGATGATCTGCGCCCGCGTCTCTTGCAGTCCGGGGGCGGCTTGCGTATCGGGAACCGCGAAACCACACCGGAGACTTCATGCCGTCCGAGACGCCCCAGCCTGCCTTCGTGCTCGTCCGCCCGCAAATGGGTCAGAATATCGGTGCCGCGGCCCGCGCGATGTGGAATTTCGGGCTGGACCGGATGCGGCTGGTCGCGCCGCGCGATGGCTGGCCCAATCCAGATGCGACCGCCATGTCGGCCGGTGCCGGACGGTTGCTGGACGAGGCACAGGTGGCGGGGACTGTGGCAGAGGCCGTGGCCGATTGCACCTACGTTCTGGCGACAACGGCCCGACCGCGCGGCTTGACGAAACCTGTGCTCAGCCCCGAACGTGCCATGGCAGAAGCCCGCGACCGGATTGCACGCGGCGAGAAGGTCGCCGTGCTGTTCGGGCCGGAACGCGCGGGGCTGGAAAACGCCGATATCGCACAGGCCAATGCCATCATCTCGGTGCCTGTTAACCCGGACTTCGCCTCGCTGAACCTTGCGCAATGTGTTCTGCTGACCGCCTATGAATGGCGCCGCCAAACGGTTGATGTCGTGGCCGAGGACATGGCCATGGGCGGGTCCGAATGGGCCAACGTAAAGGAACTGGACGCGCTGGCCAAGCATTACGAGGAACGCCTGGACACGGCCGGGTTCTTCTTTCCCGAAGCCAAGGCCGAAAGCATGAAGATCAACCTGCGCAACCTCTGGAGCAGGATGCCGATGACGCGTGCCGATGTGCAGATGCTGCACGGCATCCTGCGGCAGATGGTCCGATGGAAGGAACGTGGCGACTGACTTGAAGCCACGGGGGGGTAGCCCTAATGTCTGCGCACACCCGCGCCGGGCTTGACCCGGTGCCTTGCGGGCCGCGAAGGAGAAAGCCTGATGAGCCAGAAACGCAGCATCTTCGAAGAGGTCGAGACGCGCGACAAGGCGGTCCCGCAGACCGGCGTGATCGACCGCGCCAAGCGCGGTGCGCGCGGGCCGGTCAGGCTGTGGCTGGTGCTGATCTTCGCGCTGGTCGTGGCGATGATCCTCGTGGGCGGGCTCACCCGTCTGACCGATAGCGGCCTGTCGATCACAGAATGGAAGCCCGTGACCGGCGCTCTGCCGCCAATAACGCAGGCAGATTGGCAAGCAGAGTTCGAGCTTTATCAGAAAATCCCGCAATATGAATTGCAAAACATGGACATGACCCTGTCCGAATTCAAGGCGATCTACTGGTGGGAATGGGGGCATAGACAGCTTGGTCGGGTGATCGGGCTGGTCTGGGCGCTTGGGTTCATCGGCTTTCTGCTGGCGCGGAAGATCCCGCCGGGCTGGTCACCGCGCCTGCTGCTTCTGGGGGCGTTGGGCGGGCTTCAGGGCTTTGTCGGCTGGTGGATGGTGACCAGCGGATTGGAAGGCTCGATGTTGAGCGTGGCCAGCTACCGCTTGGCGATTCACCTTGGGCTGGCCTTCGTGATCCTGGGCTTTCTGACCTGGTACATCCTGATGCTGTCGCGCGAGGAACGCGACCTCATTCAGGCCCGAAGGTCCCGCGAACGCAAACTGTTCGGCATGGGCACGGGCCTGATGCATCTGGCGTTTGTGCAAATCCTGCTGGGTGCCCTTGTCGCGGGCATCGATGCGGGCCGCAACTATATCGACTGGCCGCTAATGGCCGGGGGCTTTTTCCCGCCGGATCCTTTCCAGATAGAACCGCTGTGGCGGAATTTCTTCGAGGATGCCGGGCTGGTGCAGTTCATGCACCGGATGGCGGGCTATCTGCTGGTCGTCTGCGCCATCGTCGTCTGGCTCAGGGCGCGCCGTTCGCCCAATGGCACCACGCGTTTTGCCTTCAACGCGATGATCGCCATGATCCTGCTGCAAATGGTGCTGGGCATCGTCACGGTGATGTATTCCGCGCCGCTGCATTTCGCCATTCTACATCAGTTGGGCGCGATCCTTGCCTGGGTGCTGATCCTGCGGGCGCGCTTTGCCGCGCAATATCCCCATGCTCAATCCGTGAGAGGCTAGCCCATGTCGGCATATCAGGACCTGCTGGCATTCCAGCGCGAAACCGAAGCGTTGCAGCAGGTGTCCGGCCGTCTGGGCTGGGATCAGGAAACCGTCATGCCGCGCGGCGCTGCGGCCCAGCGGGGCGAGGAAATGGCCGCGATGGAGGGCGTCTTGCACGCCCGCCGCACCGATCCGCGCGTTGGCGACTGGCTGGCCGGGATCGACGATGCCGCGCTGGACACTGTGGCCGCCGCCCAGATGCGCCATATCCGCCGGGCGCATGATCGTGCCACACGGGTGCCTGCGCGCCTGTCGGCGGAACTGGCGCGTGTGACCAGCCTTGCACAGGGTGCCTGGGCAGAGGCCCGCGCGGCGGATGATTTCCAGCGGTTTGCCCCGATTCTGGCCGAGGTGATCCGCCTGCGTCAGGAAGAGGGCGCGGCGCTGGCCGAGGGCACGGATTACACGCCCTATGACGCGATGATACAGGATTACGAACCCGGCGCCTCTGCCGCCTTTCTGGAAAACCTCTTCGGCGCGCTACGCCCCCGGTTGGTATCCTTGCGCGAGAAATTGTTGGGCGCGCCCACGCCCAAGGGGCTGAGCGGCACGTTCGACGTGGCGCAACAACTGGCCCTGTCCGAAACCATCGCCAAAGCCTTCGGCTACGACCTTGCGCGTGGTCGGATCGACAGGGCCGTGCATCCGTTCAGTTCCGGCAGCGGACAGGACGTGCGTATCACCACGCGCACCGATGCCGAGAACCCGTTTGATTGCGTATATTCGACGATCCACGAAGTTGGGCATGCCTGTTACGAGCAGAATATCCATTCCGATTTCCTGCTGACGCCGCTGGGGGCAGGGGTCAGCATGGGGGTGCATGAAAGCCAAAGCCGGATCTACGAAAACCAGATCGGCCGCAGCCGTGCCTTCTGCGAATATCTTTACAGGCAGATGCGCGACAGGTTTGGCGATATTGGCGTGGACAGTGCTGATGCCTTCTATGCCGCCGTCAACACGGTGCATCGCGACTATATCCGGACCGAGGCGGATGAGGTGCAATACAACCTGCACGTCCTGATCCGCTTTGACCTGGAACGTCAGCTGATCTCGGGCGATCTGCCCGTGGCGGATCTGGAGCAGGCGTGGAACGAAAGGTTCGAGGCGGATTTCGGCTATCCGGTCAACAAGCCTTCCAACGGTTGCTTGCAGGATGTGCATTGGTCGGTGGGTCTGTTTGGCTATTTCCCGACCTATACGCTGGGCAATGTCTATGCCGGATCACTGCACGAGGCGTTGCTCCGGGACGTGCCGCAGCTTGATGAACAACTGATGCGCGGCGATACCAGCGGCGCGACGGGCTGGTTGCGGGAGAACGTGCAGCAGCATGGCGGGCTATATGAGCCGCGCGAGCTGATCACGCTGGCCTGCGGTAAGGCACCCAGCGAGGCGCCCTTGCTGGATTATCTGGAGGCCAAGTTCGGCGCGATCTACGGGGTCTGACGCGCGGCTTCTAAGTATTAGAGATACCGCAGGCTATGCGGCCCAACGGAGCAATGGTTTTGGGGACCCCGCGCAGCATGATCGCAACGGCCTTCACGCGACGTCGAAGATCAGGTCGGTCCTTGGATAGCCGCGAAGTCTATCCTGTACCGGGGCGTTGATTTGATCTTGTCCAGTGCCTTCTCCAAAACCTTCTTAAAAGAAAACGGGCGACAAGATTGCCGCCCGTTTTCAGGTATTACCGTTGATCGGGAAATCAGCCTTCTTCGGCGGGGTCATCCTCGCCCTGATCCGCGATCCAGGCGACGCTGACGACTTCCTCGCCTTTGGCCGTGTCGAACACCTTGACGCCCCCGGCGCTACGCGAGCGGAAAGAGATGCCCTCGACCGGGACGCGGATCGACTGGCCGCGGCTGGTGGCAAGCATGATCTGATCGTCAATCTCGACCGGGAAGGCGGCAACCACGGCCCCGCCACGCATGGCCCTGTCGATGGCATTCACGCCCTGACCGCCGCGCCCGCGTACCGGATAGTCATGGCTGGAGGAAAGTTTGCCCGACCCCTTGGCCGTGATCGTCAGGATCAGGTTTTCCGCCGCCGACATTTCTGCATAGCGTTCCTGGGTGAACACCTCGACACCCGCGACGGCTTCTTCGTCGTCATCGGTATCAACCTCATCCGTCAGCCCGGCCATCGCCCGGCGCATCTTGAGATAGGTCGCGCGCTCCTGCGGGCTTGCCTCGAAGTGACGGATCACGGCCATGGACACAACGCGGTCCTCGCCGTTCAGACGGATGCCGCGCACGCCGGTCGATTTGCGGCCCTTGAAGACGCGCACATCAGTGGTGCGGAAACGGATCGCGCGGCCTGAATCTGTCACCAGCATCACATCATCATCCATGGATGCGATACGGGCATTCACCAGTTCCACGCCTTCGGGCAGATCCATCGCGATCTTGCCGTTGCGCATCACGTTGGTGAAATCCGACAGCGCGTTGCGGCGCACGTCGCCCGCGCTGGTGGCAAAGACGATTTGCAGCGCGTCCCATTCCTCTTCGGGGCGGTCCACCGGCATGATCGCGGCAATCGAAACGCCTACCGGGATCGGCAGGATATTGACGATCGCCTTGCCCTTGGACGTGCGGCCACCCTGCGGCAGACGCCAGGTTTTCAGCTTGTAGACCATCCCATCCGTGGTGAAGAACAGCAGCTGCGTATGGGTATTGGCGACGAAAAGCGTGGTGACAACGTCATCGTCCTTGGTGGACATGCCCGACAGTCCCTTGCCGCCACGCCGTTGCGCGCGGAAATCCGAAAGCGCCGTGCGTTTGATGTATCCGGACTGGGTGACGGTCACGACCATATCGTCACGCTCGATAAGGTCTTCGTCCTCCATATCGCCGGACCAGTCGACGATCTCCGTGCGGCGGGGCACGGCGAATTGCTCGCGCACCTCCAGAAGCTCGTTCGAGATGATCTCCATGATCCGTTCGCGGCTGCCCAGAATCTCAAGATATTCCTTGATCTTGCCGGCCAGTTCTTCCAACTCGTCCGTGACTTCCTTGACACCCAACTGGGTCAGGCGTTGCAGGCGCAGTTCCAGAATGGCACGGGCCTGAACTTCGGACAGGTTATATGTGCCGTCTTCATTGGCCTTGTGGGTCGGGTCGTCGATCAGCGCGATATATTGCAGGATCTCGCCGGCTGGCCAGCGTCGTTCCATCAGCTTGGTGCGTGCTTCGGCGGCATCGGCAGAGGCGCGGATCGTGGCGACGACCTCGTCCACATTGCTGACGGCGACAGCCAGACCACACAGGATATGGCTGCGTTCGCGCGCCTTGCGCAGCAGATAGGCGGTGCGCCGCGCCACGACATCCTCGCGGAAATCGACAAAGGCGGTCAGAAAACCGCGCAGCGTCAATTGTTCCGGACGTCCGCCATTCAACGCCAGCATGTTGCAGCCAAAGTAAGTCTGCATCGGGGTAAAGCGGAAAAGCTGGTTCAGCACGACCTCGGCCGTGGCATCACGTTTCAGCTCGATCACCACGCGCACGCCGTCACGGTCGGATTCGTCCTGAACGTGGGAAATGCCTTCGATGCGCTTTTCGCGCGCAGCCTCGGCGATCTTTTCGATCATCGTGGCCTTGTTCACCTGATAGGGGATTTCTTCGATGATGATTGCCCAACGGTCGCGGCGCAACTCTTCGACGCGCGTTCTGGCGCGGATGATGACGCTGCCACGCCCCTCAAGGTAGGCTTTGCGCGCGCCGGTTCGGCCCAGCATGATGCCGCCCGTTGGAAAATCGGGTCCGGGCACATATTCGATCAGCTGTTCGGAACTCAGATCCGGGTCTTCGATCAGTGCCAGCGTGGCATCCACGACTTCGCCCAGATTGTGCGGCGGAATGTTGGTGGCCATGCCGACGGCGATCCCGCCGGCCCCGTTGACCAGCATGTTCGGATACCGTGCAGGCAGGACCGTCGGTTCGCGATCCTTGCCATCATAGTTGTCCTGAAAATCGACCGTGTCCTTGTCGATATCGTTCAGCAGGTAGGCCGCAGGCTTGTCCATGCGGACTTCGGTATAGCGCATGGCGGCGGCGTTATCGCCATCCATCGAGCCAAAGTTGCCCTGACCGTCCAGAAGCGGCAGCGACATGGAGAAATCCTGCGCCATCCGCACCAGCGCGTCATAGATCGCGGAATCGCCATGCGGGTGATACTTACCCATGACATCGCCAACGGGACGGGCCGACTTGCGGTACGGCTTGTCGTGGCTGTTGTTGGTTTCATGCATCGCATAAAGAATACGCCGATGCACGGGTTTCAGCCCGTCACGCAAATCGGGAATCGCCCGGCTGACGATCACGCTCATCGCGTAATCGAGATAGCTGGTCTTCATCTCGTCGGTGATCGACACCGTCGGCCCGCTATAGGCCGGGCGTTCCGGTGCATTTTCTCCCATTTTTTCAGGGGGTTCCGGTGTATCGCTCACGTCAGGTTCCCATCTTCCTGTTTTTCTATATCTTGTTGCCCGCCTTATATCAGAGGCAGGATATGGGGTGCAATGGGTGTGACCAAGTTCCTCTGGCAGCCACCAGAACACTCTGCCAACACACTGTTTTTATTGAAAAGTAAATCTTTGCCCGGCATGATTTACAGACCCATAAGAAACGTGAGGTTCCCAATGCAGGAAAACGAAACCGAACTGATGCTGCGTGGCTACGGGCTGACCACGGCCGAAATGTTCTACCGGATGCCGGACTACCGGAATGTTCTCAACACATTTATCTGGCAGGAATACGATCTTGCGCCGGATCATCCGAAACTGTTCCGGTTCATCGAATACTGGCAGGACGAGATCGAAGGCCCGTTGCATTCTGTCCGCTTCACCCATCGCAAGATGCTGTCATCGGGGGAATGGCAGAACGTCGTCGGGGAATTTACCTACCACTGATGACATGCAAAAACGTTTGGCGGGGGGCATATAGCCCCCCGATTGGCTTGGCGTTTCGCCTTGTCGCTATGGAATGATGCGGGTGTATTTCACACCTTCCAGAGTCGCGCCGACGCGCAGGCCGGACTGGCCGAAGACAACCGCAATGACCGGTGCCATGGAGGTTGTCGTTTCGGCCCCAAGCGTCGCACCGGTTTCCGGCGTGGCATAAAGCACGTTCGCACCGGCGGCCCATCCGGGCGAGCGGCGGAAATTCAGCAAGGCATCTTCGGTCATGAAAAACAGCACATGCGCATATTGTTGCGCGCCGATCTGAATGCCTGCGCTGGCCTTTGTCGTCGAATAGTAATCAACCGTCACACCACCGACACGCAGCGCGCCGCGCCCATAGGCACCGCCAAGGCCAAGTCCGGCTTCGGTGACCAGCGGCATGACCAGCATGCCGGTCGATTTGCTTTCCAAAGAGCGCGTGCCCGGAAAGTTCGTGAAAAGCTGCGCCAGGGTAGCGTCTACGCGGGCGTCGATCCGTTGCGGACCGTCACTGCCGATGCCGTTGGCACAGGCCGCGACAAGGGGCAGGGCCCCCAGAGAAAGTGTAAGATTGCGTCGGGAAATCTGGCTCATGTTGCCTGCTCTCGTTCTGATGCGGCGCGTGTCGGTTGCGCCTGATTGCCTCGGATCCGACGCTTCTGGCCGGTTATGCCGGTTTATACGCGGAAACCCGCCGTCTGTCACGCCAAAGCGTGGCCGTTCGGCGGGTGTCCGCTATGCTCCCAGCGCGCGCGCAGCTTCGGGCGCGAAATAGGTCAGCACACCGTCGCAGCCTGCGCGTTTGAAACACATCAGACTTTCCAGCATCGCGCGCTCTCCGTCGATCCAGCCGTTCTGCGCCGCCGCCTGGATCATCGCGTATTCGCCCGATACCTGATAGGCAAAGGTAGGCGCGCCGAATTCGGTCTTCACGCGGCGGCAAATGTCCAGATACGGCATGCCCGGCTTGACCATCACCATATCCGCGCCTTCGCCCAGATCGCGGGCCACCAGACGCAACGCCTCATCACCATTGGCCGGATCCATCTGATAGGTTTTCTTGTCGCCTTTCAGCGCGCCCGATGCGCCCACGGCATCGCGGAACGGGCCGTAAAAGGCGCTGGCATATTTCGCTGCATAGCTCAGCAACATGACATTGGAATGCCCCGCGCCCTCAAGCGCCTGACGCAGCGCGCCGATGCGCCCGTCCATCATATCCGACGGCCCGATAATATCCGCGCCGGCATCGGCCTGAGACAGCCCCTGTTTCACCAGCGCCTCCACCGTACGGTCATTGACGATCTCGCCATTCTCGACAAAACCATCATGGCCGTCACTGTTATACGGATCAAGCGCCACATCCGTCATCACAGCCATGTCGGGCACTGCTGCCTTGATTGCCCGTGTGGCGCGGTTCGACAGATTTTCGGGGTTCCAGGCCTCGGCGCAATCGGCGGTCTTGAGTGCCGGATCGGTATAAGGGAACAGGCAAATCGCCGGGATGCCCATGGCAAACGCCTCGCGCGCCGCCTGCGCCACAAGATCGACCGACCGCCGCACGACGCCGGGCATCGAGGGGACGGGTTCTTCGATCCCCTCGCCATCGCGCACGAAGATCGGCCAGATAAGATCTGACGGGCAAAGCGCGTTCTCGCGGACCAGCGACCGGATGGCCTCGGACTGGCGCGCGCGCCGAAACCGGGCGGCGGGGAAGGGGGCCGGTTGATGTGACAAGGATGTTCACCTCTGGCAATTGCGTCTGGCCCTTTGGATGCACCGTCAGGGGGCGCATTGTCCAGACCTTGCAGGTGCGCAAATTGGCAAAGGGCTTCGGAAGCAACCGACGATTTGTTGTCATCACTGCCTGTCGACAACCAAGACGGAGCAACAGGGCAGGCCCGCCATTGTGCAGGCCTGCAACCGGACAGCTTTGCGGCGCATTCACGATGTGGCAGGCCACTCCCGGCCCGTCGTCCCAAACCGGATTTGCACGCGCATGTCTTGCGAAAGGGCGCGGTTAAGGGCAAACGGTCATGGCCAGCATGCATATCGACACGAAATTACGCGGAAAAGGCAGAGGATAGAATTTGTACGGAACCATATTCGAGGCAATCGACATGCGGTCGTTTTCCAGCATTTGGTTCTGGATCATGCTCGCGACTGTCTGGTCGATGGTCAGCCACCATGTGCTTGGCGTGCCCTACCACATGATTGCCGCCGCGCGCAGACAGGGTGGTCAGGCAGAGCAAGACCTGGAAGACATGGTCCGCATCAACGTCCTGCGACGTCTCCGCATGGTCGATCAGGCCGGAATTTGGCTGCTGGGTCTGGGTTGTTTCATGCTCACCGGGCTTTTGATTCTTGGCTGGGTGTATTGGATTGAGTTGGCCCAGGCACTGTTTCTTCTGGGCTTGCCACTGGGTTTCGTGGCGCTTCTGTCGCTGCTTACCGCAAAACGTATCCGGGCCGAGGGTCCTCAGGGTGAGGCGCTCTTTCGCCATTTGCACCGCCACCGTGTCTGGGTCCAGTCCGTGGCTATGGCGGCCATTTTCGTGACGACGCTTTGGGGCATGTACAGGACCTTGTCCGTCGGCGTTCTGGGATCATAAGGGCCGCCGCAGGTCCCCGCTTGAAATGGCACACCACCGCTCCTCAGGCTCTTTTGCGCTTCTTCTTGGCCAAAATACTCCGGGGAGTATGAGGGGCTGGCCCCTCATTCCCGCACGTGTTTCCGGGCACGCGATCACGACGATGTGCTTGCGTGCCTAGGGTTAAGCTGGCCTGAATCCCAAGCCATCACGCACGAATGTGGCGGCCATCCAGGATGCCGCCCCTACCAGCACCGGGCATCAGCGCAGACATGTTCCGGCTCTTCTAGGCGCGGCCCGCGTATAGCCCCCCGCACCCTTGACCGCCAAAGCTCCAAGAACAAAAAATCACACACGGTCCTGCAAATGTGCTTGTCCCTCAAACGTGATCTCATCGAGAGCATCGACAATTTCGTGTGCGCCCTGCGCCAATAGCAATTGGCGATGCGATTTTTGCGATCCTGCAAGATGTTGCCCCCCCAGAAAGCCGATTGAACGCATTCCCGCGGCCCTTGCGGCCAGGATGCCATATGGCGAATCTTCGATCACTACGCATCTTTCGGGGGCAATGTTCATACTCCGGGCCGCATACAGGAACAGGTCTGGAGCTGGCTTGCCTTGCGTCACCTGTTGGGCACTGTAAACACAGGGGAAATGGTCGGTCAGCTTCATGACACTCAGCGCAAAGTAGATGCGTTCGAACCCGCTGCTTGACGCAATGCAATAGGGGAGCCCATCCGCTTTGAGACGTGCAAGAAAATCGGCCACGCCTGCAACAGGAACCAGTTCTTTCGAGAACCTTTCAAACAGGATGGAATGCCAGTGGTTTTCGAAACCGTCCCATTTTCCTTCGGGGGCGATTTGGCTCGCATCGGCTTTGATCGCGTTCAGGGATTTTCCCAAAAAGCGACGACGCGTCTCGGGCAGATCGAAAACGACGCCAAAGTCTTTCAGGGCGGATTGCAAACTGCCCAGTGAAATGACCTCGCTATCCGCCACAACGCCGTCGAAATCCAGGATCACCAGGTCGGTGACGGGGGCGGAGCATCGGGGGTCATTGTTGTTGAGCGCCAAAAGGACCGTCCTATCGCAGCGCGCGGCCAGTCTGATCGAATTGATGCAGGCGATTGGGAGGAAGTTCGACGCCGACCTCGGCATTCACCGCCGTCTGGTCGTCGCCATCAACGCGTGCGACCAAGGTCAGCCCGTCAGCCAGTTTCAGATACAGCAGGTTTTCGCCGCCCAGTTGTTCCTTGTTCGAAACAACCGCGTCGACATTCCCGCCGCCCTTCGGGTGGATAACCATATGTTCCGGACGGCAGCCGATATAGGTCGCCTCCGGGCGCAAAGCCATATCGCGCATGCCGCTGTGCCGGAACACGTTCATGGCCGGTGAGCCCATGAATTCGGCGACGAACTTGCTGTCCGGCGTGTGATAGATCTCCATCGGGGTGCCGACCTGTTCGATGCGACCGCCGTTGAGCACAACGATCCTGTCCGCCATCGTCATGGCCTCGACTTGGTCATGGGTCACATAGATCATTGTCGCGGCCAATTGCTTGTGCAAAGCCTCAAGCTCCACCCGCATCTGAACGCGGAGTTTCGCATCAAGGTTGGACAGTGGTTCGTCGAACAGGAAAACCGACGGGTTCTTGACGATCGACCGGCCGATCGCGACCCGCTGACGTTGACCGCCTGACAGTTGCGACGGCTTGCGGTCAAGATAGTCGGTCAGTTGCAGAATGCGCGCGGCCTCATCTATCCGCTCGGTGCGTTCGGCAGGGGCGACGCCGTTCACCTTCATCCCGAATTCCATGTTCTGGCGGACGGTCATATGCGGGTAAAGCGCATAGGACTGGAACACCATCGACAGGCCACGATCCGCAGGTTCAGCATTCGACACGTCTTTTCCGCCAATCTTCACCGTGCCGGAATCAATGCCTTCCAATCCTGCAAGGGCGCGCAGGAGCGTTGATTTCCCGCAGCCGGAAGGCCCGACAAAGACCACGAAATCACCGTCCGCCACATCCAGATCCACATCAAAAAGGGCCTGCATCTTACCGTAATACTTGTTGAGTTTTCGGATCTGTACTGTGGCCATCGTGGACTTCCTCCGTCGTCACCTTTGGGTTTCAACCGGCTTGAGTGAAAGAAAGCACTTGCTTTTTCATACCCGTCGAATTTACATTTGTATCCATGCAGACACATATGATTGTCAATCAATTACTGCGATAGGGAGGATGAGAAAATGAGTATCAGGAAGCTACTATGTTCCGTGGCTTTGAGCGGGGTCATGGCGACGGGGGCATTGGCTGAAGGGCATGGCTGGAGCCTGGCGAAAGCGGCGGAGCCATATGCGGGCACCACTGTTGATGTCGTGTTCCTGCTGCGTCCGGGCTACGAGGCGATTGAAGCCATGTTGCCGGCGTTCGAGGAAGAAACCGGCATCAAGGTAAACGTCATCAAGCACCCCTATGAGAATGCTCTGGGCGAACAGGTTCGCGACTTCGTGGCTGGCGGCGATCTGGATGTCGTGCTGATCGACCTTGTCTGGATCGGCAACTTTGCGGAAAACGACTGGGCGTTGCCGCTTGCTGATGTTCAGGCCAAGTTTCCAGATATTGTCGATCCTGATCTGGATATCGACGACTTCTTCCCGCTTGTGCTGAACGCGTTCGGAAGCTGGAACGGCACAACCTATGGCCTTCCGGTCGATAACTATTCGGGCCTGATGTTCTATAATCGCTGCATGCTTGAAGAAGCCGGTTTTGACGGTCCACCAGAGACATGGACAGAGTTGAAGGATGAGTACGGACCGGCGTTGACCAAAGACGGAAAATACGCCTTCGCGCTGCAATCCAAGCGCAATGAAACCCAGTCGGCAGACAGTTTTGCCCGGATGATCTGGCCGTTTGGCGGGTCTTTCCTGGACGCGGATTTCAAATCCAACCTCAATTCGCCTGAATCGCAGGCCGGTCTTCAGTTCCGTCAGGATCTGATGCAATACATGCCGGATGGCATCGTGGCCTATGACCATGCCGAGGTCGTGAACGGTTTCGCCCAAGGCGATATTGCCATGATTACCGAGTGGTCGGCGTTTTATTCCAGCGTCGTCTCGCCGGAAACTTCCAAGGTCGCGGACTGCGTTGAAATCGCGCCAGAGCCAAAAGGCCCGGCAGGCCGCAAGCCTGCACTTGGGGGATTCTCTATGGCTGTGGCAAGTCAGGCGGACGAGGCCGAGCAGGCCGCAGCCTATCTGTTCATCCAGTGGGCCACCTCCAAAGCCAATGCAGTCGAGTATGTCGAACGCGGCGGTGTCAGCGCCCGGCAGTCCGCCTATGAAGATCCGGCACTGGCCGAGACGTTCAAGTATATCCCCGCGCTGGTCGAAAGCTGGCAGGACGGAGTGCCTGAATTCCGCCCACGCTTTGCCGAATGGCCCGAAATCACCGAGATCGTGCAGGAATGGGGCACGAAGATGATGCTGGGTGAGGTGACGACCGAAGAGGGCGCACAGGAGATCGGCACCCGCATGGAAGCGGTGCTGGATGACGCTGGCTATTACTCCGGCGACAAACCTCTCGCTCAATAATCCACACACTAAAAAGAGGGCGGCGCAGAACGTGCCGCTCTCGCTCTGACTGCCGGGAGGCGCACCATGCGCGGACAAGTTTCCAGACGTACAGTTATCGGTTTTATTGCTCCGGCAGTTTTCGGTCTTGCGATCGTCGGCATCGCGCCCTTGCTTTACGCGGCGTGGACCTCGCTGCATTTCTTCAACCTGATCAAGCTCAAGCAGGTCAAGTTCATCGGGCTTGAAAACTATTGGACAGTGCTGACGGACGAGGTGTTCTGGCAGGCAATGGGACGGACGTTCTTTCTGCTTTGCACAGCATTGCCTCTGCAATTGGCGCTTGGGCTGGGCATCGCGCTGGTCCTGCACAAACCGGGGCTGACCATCCTCAAGACCCTTGCGCGGCTATCGCTGGTGCTGCCGATGGCCACGACCTATGCGGTTGTCGGCCTCTTGGGGCAGGTGATGTTCAACCAGAAATTCGGTGTCATCAATCAAATGCTTGGCGGCGCGAACATCAACTGGATCGGCGATCCGACCAATGCCTTTGCCATGATCATCTTCTGGGATGTCTGGCAATGGACGCCTTTTGTCGCGCTGGTGCTGCTGGCAGGTCTGACCATGGTCCCCGGCGAGGTGGAGGAAGCCGCGCGGCTGGAAACCAAAAGCTGGTGGACGGTCCTGCGCTATGTTCAATTGCCCTTCCTGCTGCCCGGTCTTGTGGCCGTGCTGATCCTGCGGACGGCGGACACGCTGAAGCTGTTTGACATGGTGTTCACACTTACACGCGGCGGGCCCGGTGCCGCGACCGAGTTCATCTCGTTGATGATCCAGCGCGTCGGATTTCGCGGGTTCGATCAGGGGCTGGCATCTGCGCAGGCGATCATCCTGCTGATCATCACCATCATTCTGGCGCAGATCTATATTCGCGTCTTCTACAAAGAGGTTTGAGCGATGAACACCACGCGGTCACTGGCCTCTCAGATCCTTTTGCTTTTCGTCATCATCGCTGTCTGTGTCTTTCCGTTCTACTGGATGGTGACGACCTCGCTGAAGACACAGATCGTGGCGCTCGAAGCGCCGCCGGTCTGGATATTCGAGCCGACGCTGAACAACTACCGCGAAGCGCTGTTCGAAGATGGCGTGTTGCGCACGCTGATCAACTCTCTGATCATTGCGATCTCGACCACGGTTCTGGCGATTGTTCTTGGTGTACCTGCGGCCTTCGCGCTGGCCCGGTTTGAATTTCGTGGGAAAAAGGACCTTTGGTTCTGGTTCATCACCAACCGCATGGTCTCGCCCATTGTGCTGGCGTTGCCGTTCTTTCTGATTGCGCGGAACCTGGGTATGTTGGACAAGCATATTACGCTGATCCTGATCTACCTGACCTTCAATCTGCCGATCGTGATCTGGATCGTCACGGACCAGTTCCGCGGCATTCCTTATGATCTGGATGAAGCCGCGCGTCTGGAAGGCGCCTCGCAATTTACGATCATGCGCAAGATCTGTCTGCCTCTGGCCATGCCAGGCGTCGCAGTGTCCGCGATCTTCTCGTTTATCTTTTCCTGGAACGAGCTGATGTTCGGCCTGATCCTGACCCGGTCCGAAGCCAAGACAGCCCCCGCAATGGCGGTGTCCTTCATGGAAGGCTACAACCTTCCCTATGGCAAGATCATGGCAACCTCTACGCTGATCGTGATCCCGGTGCTGATCTTTGCGCTGCTTGCGTCCAAGCAACTGGTGCGCGGTCTGACCATGGGGGCGGTCAAATGAGCGATGCCGGTTCCGGATTGTGCACGCGCGGCAAGCTCCACCTGCGGCCCCGCCGCTATGACGTCTAGCGGTTCAGATGTCGCGGAGTGTCAAAATTGAACAGATCGACGAGGACGAACAGCTTTTGGTACGTCTCGCCTGGGCCTGCGAGATCGAAGGCCTGACACAGGCCGACGCCGCAAAGCGGTTCGGAATCACCCGAATGCGCGTGAACAAGGCACTTGGCGAGGCCCGGCGCCGCGGTATCTTGAGGATCAGTGTCGATTCCATTTATGCGGCCTCGGCGGATCTGGAATGGAAAATCGAACGCGGTTTCGGGCTGGCGCGTGCCGTGATCGTCCCTTCGCCGCAAAGCCCTGCCTCGACAACGCCACTGATAAGCGCGGGGTTGGGCAGCTATCTGGGACCAATTCTGACTGATCCCGGTTTGCAAAAATTTGGCATGTCCTGGGGAAATACGCTTAATCTGGCCACCCGGTTCATGCAGCCAATCGACCGGCCCGATCTGGAGATCGTGTCGATCATGGGCGGCATCGTGCGCGGGTCGGATGTGAACGGCTATGAAATCACCACAAGGCTTGCCGATCTGTGCAACGCGGAACACAGCTTTTTCACCGCGCCGTTATTTGCCGGAAGTGCCGAAAGCCAGGCGATGTTCATGCAGCAGGACATTATCGCGGATATGCTTGACAAGATCCGCTCTTGCGGGGCGGTCGCGTTGGCGACCGGGGATCTGTGCAGTTCGCTGCTGGTCCGCGATGCGCTTCCCAAGGATATTGACGCCGAAGAGCTGCGCGCGTGCGGCGGCGTGGGCGACATTATCGGGCATGTGCTTGATGAGAATGGTGCGCTTATCGACCATCCGGTGAATCAGCGCGTTATCGGTGTTTCGCTGGAGGACCTGAGGGCGATACCCAACGTGATCCTTGCCGCCGGGGGCGCGCATAAGGTGCCGGTAATAACGGCGGCGCTACGGCGCGGTTTTGTGAACACGTTGGTGACGGATGAGGACACGGCCCGCGCATTGCTTGAAAACTCGACAGTGGCGCGGGACACTGATTGAACAGGTTCAGTTTAGACGGGGGTAGCGATGCCGATTGCACTGGTATTGGAAGAAAAGAACAAACTGGCGCTGAGGGAGATCGACCTGCCAGATGATGTGGGGCCGGGTGACGTGCGGATCGCCGTGGATACGGTCGGTGTCTGCGGTAGCGATGTGCATTATTACACGCATGGAAAGATTGGCCCCTTTGTTGTCAACGCGCCGATGGTTCTGGGCCACGAGGCCGCGGGCATTGTCACGGAACTGGGCGAGGGCGTGTCACATCTGGCGGTCGGGGATCGCGTCTGCATGGAGCCGGGTATTCCCAACATGGCCTCCAAGGCCACCAAGCTGGGTGTCTATAACGTCGATCCCGATGTGCGGTTCTGGGCCACGCCGCCGGTGCATGGATGCCTGACGCCGTCGGTGGTCCATCCCGCTGCGTTCACCTATAAACTGCCCGAGAATGTGACCTTTGCCGAGGGTGCGATGGTCGAACCCTTTGCGATCGGAATGCAAGCGGCAACCCGTGCCCGGATCAAGCCCGGCGATGTGGCGCTGGTCACAGGGGCCGGCCCAATCGGAATCATGGTGGCGCTGGCGGCTTTGGCAGGCGGGTGTTCCAAGGTCTATATCTCTGATCTGGTCGATGAAAAGCTGGGCGTTGCCGCGAATTACGGAAATATCCACCCGATCAACGTGACCAAAGACGACGCGGCAGAGGTCGTGCGCGCGGGCACGTCTGGCTGGGGCGCTGATGTGGTCTTTGAATGTGCTGGTGCCGCAAAATCGGTGCAGACAGCGCTGGAGGCAGTGGCACCTGCGGGCTGCGTGGTTTGGGTCGGGATGCCGGTGGATCCGGTCCCGTTGGACATCGTGCTGGCCCAATCCAAGGAAATCCGCATGGAAACGGTGTTTCGCTATGCAAACATGTATGATCGCGCGATAGAGCTTTTGGCGTCTGGCAAAGTTGATCTCAAACCGCTGATCTCGGCCACATTTGCATTCTCCGACAGCGTGAAAGCCTTTGATCGCGCCGTCGAGGCGCGCCCGACCGACGTCAAGATCCAGATCAATATGCAGGACGCCTGAGCGATGGCCCCGTCCCGAGAGAGACTGGCAGATCGGGTTCTGGACGAATTGCGTCCGGGCCTGGGCAAAGCGGTTCTGGATCAGATCGACAACCTTTCAACGGAACTGACCGGTGCCGGCCGTATCGTCTGCTACGGCGTCGGGCGCGAGGGGTTGATGATGAAGGCGCTGGCAATGCGTCTGTTTCATCTGGGCCTTGATGCGCATGTGGCGGGCGACATGACAGTGCCGCCGGTCGCGGATGGCGACGTGTTGTTCATAAGCGCGGGCCCCGGTGATTTCTCGACCGTTGCGGGCTTGGCACAGGTCGCGCGGAACGCGGGCGCAAGGGTGCTGTGCATTACGGCGACGCCTGACGGGGCTGTGCCGCTGAAAGCGGATTTGGTAATCCATCTGCCCGCGCAGACCATGGCGTCGGATCAGGGGGTAACTGACAATTCTGTGTTGCCGATGGGATCATTATTCGAGGTGCTGATGCTGTTGTTCTTTGAATTTCTGGTTCTGGATCTGCGCGATCGTCTGGCCCTGTCATCAGAGGCGATGCGCGCCAATCACACCAATCTGGAGTAGACCATGTCGGACTGGGAAACCCGATTTAGCCTTGCCGGGCGCACGGCGCTTGTGACGGGCGCATCGTCGGGGATCGGCTTTGCCATTGCCGAGGTGTTTGCCGATGCAGGCGCGGATATCATCGGTCATGGGCGGGATCGGGACAGGTTGTCGGAACTGGGCCGGATCGTGTCGGCACGGGGACGCAAATTTACGGCTGTGACGGGTGATCTGGCCTGCGCGGATGAAACTGCCGGCATCGCCAAAGCAGCATTGGCAGGTGCAGCGGGACACATCGACATTCTGGTCAATTCGGCCGGGATCGCGGTCACCGGGCCCGTGACCACCTATGCCATTGAGGATTGGGCACGGACGATGGCCGTGAATTTGACAGCCCCCTTTGTGCTGTCGCAGGCTTTGCTGCCCGGAATGATGACGCGCGGATCGGGGAAGATCATCAACATTTCGTCGCAGACCGGCGTGATCGCTTTGCAGGATCACGCGGCCTATGCCACATCAAAGGGCGGGCTGAACGCCCTGACCAAATCGCTGATGGTCGAGGCCGCGCCACATAACGTGCAGGTCAATGCGATCTGCCCGACCGTGGTGATGACCGAGATGGGCAAACAGCTTTGGTCCGCACCCGAGAAAAAGGATCCGTTTATCGCCCGGACTCCACTTGGGCGTTTCGGGGAACCGGTCGAGATTGCGGATATGGCGCTTTATCTTGCCTCACCCGCTTCGGACCTCGTGAACGGGGCCATCATGATGATCGAAGGCGGTCATTCCAGCATTTAGGGAGCAGTCGAAATGAATGATCTGAACGGCAAGGTTGTTGCCATCACAGGCGCGGCCTCTGGCATCGGTCTGGCTTGCGCGCGGGAATGTCTGGTTGCAGGTGCGCGGGTGGCGCTGATCGACAGCAACGAGGCTGCGGTGCAGAAAGCCTGTGCAGAGCTTGGCGCAGGCACCTATCCGGTGGTGACCGATTTGTTGAACCCGGAGAGCGTCGCGCAGATGCTGCCGCAGATTTTGGCACAGGCCGGCAGGCTGGATGTGTTCCACGCCAATGCGGGGGCCTATGTGGGGGGCGACGTTCTTGAAGGCGATCCGGATCAATGGGACAGGGTGCTGAACCTCAACATCAACGCGGCGTTCCGATCGGTTTATGCCGTGCTGCCGCATCTGGCGGCGCAGAAATCCGGCGATGTCATTTTTACCAGCTCTGTCGCCGGGGTCGTTCCCGTCGTATGGGAACCAATCTATACAGCGTCCAAACATGCGGTGCAGGCCTTCACCCACACAGTGCGTCGGCAAATGTCCAAACACGGGGTGCGGGTGGGTGCGATCCTGCCGGGGCCTGTTGTCACGGCGTTGCTGGATGACTGGCCCAAGGCCAAGATGGATCAGGCGCTGGCCGAAGGCAGCCTGATGCAACCCAAGGAAGTTGCGGATTGCGTGGTGTTCATGCTGACACGGCCGAGAAACGTGACCATTCGCGATCTGGTCCTTCTGCCCAATGCTGTGGATCTGTAGATGACCGGACCTTATTTTGTAGGTGTTGATGTCGGAACCGGCAGCGCGCGCGCCGGGCTGTTCGATGCGGCAGGCACCTTGCTGGCCAGCCGGAAGCGCGACATTCAGATGTGGCGTGATGCGGGCGATATCGCCGAACAATCGTCCGACGACATCTGGGCCGCTGTCTGCCATGCGGTACAAGACGTGATGGCGCAGACGGGGATTGATCCCGAGCAGGTCGCGGGCCTTGGCTTTGATGCGGCCTGTTCGCTGGTGATGCTGGATGCGCAGATGCAGCCGCTCTCGGTCAGCCTGACCGGGGATGCCGCGCGCAACGTGATGGTCTGGATGGATCACCGCGCCATGGATCAGGCCGCGCGGATCAACGCCACAGGCCATTCGGTGCTGGACTATGTCGGTGGGCGGATTTCGCCGGAAATGCAGACGCCGAAACTTCTTTGGCTCAAAGAAAACCTGCCTGACAGCTTCGCGTCTGCAGGGCAGTTTTTCGACTTGCCTGACTTTTTGACATGGGCCGCGACGGGGTCTCTGACGCGTTCCGCCTGTACCGTGGCCTGCAAATGGACCTATCTGGCCCATGAAGACAGGTGGGATTCCAGTTATTTCCACCAGATCGGATTGGAAGAGTTGGCAGAGGAGGATTACGCGCGCATTGGCCAGACAATCGTCGCTCCCGGCAGTCCTTTGGGGCGCGGGCTGACCAAGGAGGCAGCGAAATCCCTGGGCTTGCGTCCGGGCACACCCGTCGGTGCGGGGCTGATTGACGCCCATGCTGGTGGCATTGGCACCGTTGGCGCAGACCGTGATGCCGGGGCAGAGGCGACAATGGCCTATGTCTTTGGAACCTCGGCCTGCACGATGGCGTCGTCTGCAGAGGCGCATTTTGTACCGGGGGTCTGGGGCCCTTATTATTCGGCCATGGTGCCGGGGCTTTGGCTGAGCGAGGGCGGGCAATCCGCGGCCGGCGAGGCCATAGCGCATCTGATCGCCACACATCCCGCCCGTGCCGAAGCCAAGTCCCTTGCCGATGATGCCGGACAAAGTATCCAAAGCTTTCTGCTTTGTGAAGCACAGCGCAGATGTCCTGACCTGAGTTCTGCCGTCACCTTGGCAGGCGCGCGCATCATCGTTCCTGATTTTCTGGGCAACCGCGCGCCCCATGCCGATCCACACGCAACAGCGGTGGTGTCCGGCCTTACATTGGCGGCGGATTTCGAGGACATGCTGGCAACTTATGTGGCGGGGGTCTTGGGCGTCGGCTACGGGCTTCGCCAGATCATCGAGGCACAGCACGCCCACAATGTTGCACCGCGCGCGCTGGTGATCAGCGGCGGAGCAGGCGAAAGCGATATGATGAAGCAGCTCATGGCGGATGCGGGCGGATTGCCGATCCTGTCAACCACATGCCCCGAGCCGGTTCTGCTTGGGGCTGCAATGCTTGGGGCCGTTGCCTCTGGTCATCATGCGACATTGCAGGATTGCATGGACAGCATGTCCCATATCGGCGCGCGGTTTGACCCTGCCGGGGGCCATATCGCTGCACAACACAACCTGCGCTTTGCAGCTTATCAAAGCCTTCAAGAGGTCGAGAGGGATTTGCGGGCGCGTTTGGCAAAGCTCGACGAAGCAGAACGGGCGTGACGCACTCAATTCGCATGTCGATGATGTGTCGGACGAGGGTGGCGCAGCATGCATCTGCCAGCGGCAGCCCGATCTTGCGGTGATCGCATCTGGCGCATTGCCGGTCACGTCTGTCACCGGCCAGCGGTCTGCTGCCTCACCGGACAGGCGGGCAGGATTTTCAGAAAATGACACCTTTGCGCAGGATGAAGCATCCGAAGGGGCGGTCCTCGCTGCATTGCACAACGGCAAAGCTGCCCCCGGCGCGGCGATAGAACGCCTGTCGTTCGATGCTTGATAAAATGCCGCCCTCCGGCAAGCGCGGTGTCAGCACGTCCCAGACGGCCTGATGCACGTCTGACATTGTGTCGGGCTGATTGTCGATTTCCATGCGCAAGACGGAATGGCTGTGAAAAGTGTCCAGCGGCATAAGGCGGGTGATAAGATCGGCCACAACCGTTGCGTCATGGCCGGGATAGTTGATCACGTCCTTGACCAGACAGCCTGCGGCCGACCACTGCGCCGGATAGTTTCTGTCTGCGATCACGATCTCGTCGCCATGCCCCATCCGCGCAAGCGTGTAGAGCAATTCGGGTGTCGTTCGTGGGTCCAGTCCGATCAGCATTGGGGCGCTCCGTTCCTGTTGGGGGTCCGGCCCGGAAACTGTCAGGGCCGGATCAGTTTGCATCAGCGCGCGGGCAGGGCCATCCAGTCGGCCATCGCTACATCGGCATGCTGGAACTGGGGCATCTTCGCGCCCAGATCCTCCATATTGCGGATGTTGTTATCGTTCAGGAATGACTGCGTGATCAGGGTGGGTGGCACGACCACGGACGCGCCGGGGTTTTCGCCAACCAGCATCAGCGCCAGTGCCCGGACCGAAACCTCTCCCACCACGGATGGGTTCGTGGCCACGGTCGCTTTCCAGGCGCTGCCCGGTTCCCGCATCAGGGCGATATCCGCGGTCGAGACGTCGGCGGAATAGATGCTCAAGTCACCACTCAGGCCCAGCTCGTCCGCGGCGATTTTCACGCCTTTCGCAAACTCGTTAAAGGGCGCGAAAAACACCGAGATGTTGGGATTGGCCTGAAGCGCCGCGCGCGCCTGATTGGCGTTGGCGTTGGCAATCGGATTGTCGAGCGTGCCGACCCGCGCCGTCTCGGTGATGCCGGGATTGGCCTGCTTGACCTCTTCCCAGGCGACATGGCGACGATCCAGCGGGGCAATGCCCGGAACATAGACATAGCCTGCCGCGAAACTGTCGCCATTGTCGGCAATCGCCTGTTCCAGCGCCAGCTTGCCCAGCAGGTAATCGGATTGTTCGATCTGGGGGATGGCCTCGTTTTCGACATTCACATCGAAGGCCACAACCTTGATGCCCGCATCCACGGCCCGCTGCGCGGCCTCGCGCATGGATTCCGTCAGCCCGTGCTGGATGATGATCCCGTCCACACCCAGCGCAATCGCCTGATCGACCATATCGGCCTGAAGTGCCGCGTCCTGACGGCTGTCCAGCACGCGCAGGTTGACGCCAAGCGCATCAGCCTGGGTTTCGACGCCGGACAGATAGGCCTGAAAGAAGTCGCCCGTGGACAGGTAGCGCACCAGCGCGATGGTCACATCCTCGGGTTTGTCCAGAGGGGCGGGCGCCTCTTGTGCCGTTGCCGCGCCCGCGCCAAGCGCAAGGCTTGCCACGCTCGCCATGGCCATGAAGTGACGTCTTAACATATCGCGTTCTCCCATTCGCTGATGATCAATGTCCCGTGCCGGTACGGCGTGAGGACAGGTAAAATGTGAAGACAAGAGCGGCGACAAGCACGGCCCCCTTGACGAAATCCTGTGTGTAATAGGGCGCGTTCATCATCGTCATGCCTTGCAGCAGGATGCCGACGAACAGCGCGCCAATGGCGGTGCCGAATGCGTTTGGCCGGGCCACGCCCAGAACCGCAAAGCCGATCAGCGCCGCCGCGACGCTGTCCAGCAGCAGGTTGTTGCCGCTGGCGATGTCGCCGCGCCCCAGCCGTGCGGCCAGCAGAATGCCCCCGATAGAGGCCGTCACGCCAGAGATCATGTAGGCGGCGATCTTGTAGCGGTTGACCGGTGTGCCGACGAGCGCGGCCGCCCGCGCGTTAGACCCGATTGCGTACATCAGGCGACCATGCCGGGTGAACCCCAGAAACAGCCAGATGAGCACGGCAATGGCAACGAAGATCACCACGGGCATCGGCAACAGCCGGTCGATCACCACGTCGAAACGATGGCGGCCCAGCCACAGGAACGCGGCCGAGAATGTGCCTTCGGCCACGCTGCCGTCCGGCAGCATCATGCCTGTCGCGATGGAGTTGCCCTGCGTCGGGATGCGCTGCAAGCCGATCAGAAGGAACATCATGCCCAGCGTCGCCAACAGGTCCGGCACCCGGAATTTCACGATCAGCAATCCGTTGATGAACCCGACCAGCGCACCCATCGCAAGGCACAGCGCAACGGCCACAGGGGCCGGATGTTCGAGGATCACCATGGAATAGGCCGACAGCATCAGCGCCGATGTCGCGACCGCCCCGATGGACAGGTCAAACCCGCCGACAACCAGCGTGCAGGTCACACCAAGCGCGAGGATGCCCGTGATCGCCACCGATTGCAGCACGAATGCGGCGGATAATGGGCCAAAGAAGCCCGGTGCCGCGAGGCTGAAATAGACGATCAGCCCGATCAGCAGGATCAAAAAGCCATAACGGATGGCGAAGTCTAGAAGTCGGTCGTTCATGTAGCAGTGCCTGTTGCGATAGGTTTGGCCCCCGAAATATCCGCGACCAGCGCGGCGAGGTCGATGTTCTGGTTTGCGTGCTCGCCGACGATTGCGCCCTCATTCATCACGATGATGCGGTCGGCGAGTTCAAGCGCCTCGTCAATCTCGGCAAGAAAGACCAATGTGGCGCGCCCCGGTGCCGTGGCGCGGATATGGCGACCGATGTCACGACGCGCCCCGATGTCCACGCCCTGAAACGGCTCATCCAGCAGCAGCACCTTCGCGGGTTCCAGCAGCCAGCGGGCGATCATCACCTTTTGCTGGTTTCCCCCAGACAGCGTGTTGATGCCGTCGCCCACCGACTGACAGACGATGCCAAGCTGGTCGATCATCTCTTGCGCCTTGCTACGTTGTCTGCGGGCCTTGAGGAAAGACCCGACGCTCAGACCCTGAAGGAAGGGCAGGGTCATGTTGTCGGCAATGTCGAAAGCCGGGATCACCGCATTTGTGCCCCGGTCCTTGGGGGACATGAAAACCCCCTGAGCGACCGCATCCTCGACCGAGCGGGGGGCGTAATCTTTGCCGTTGATGCGGATCTGTCCCTGTGCGGCGCGCGCGATACCGAACAGGATTTCGGCCAGCCGGCTTTTGCCGCTGCCCAGCAACCCGACAAGCGCCACCACCTCGCCATCATGCGCTGCAAGGTTGATCGGTGCGGCATTGGCGAACAGTTGCAGATCCTGCAATTCGAGAACCGGTTTGGTGCCGTTTTGCACCGCGACATCCACATCGGTCATGCGGTGCCCCAACATCGCCGTGACGGCGGCTTCGTAATCAAGCGGGTCCGTGTCGAACACACCAGAGATTGCACCGTCGCGCATCACCACGATGCGGTCGGCAATGCGGCGGATGTCAGACATGCGGTGCGAGATATACAGGATCGCGACGCCCTGATCGCGCAGCCGGTCGATCAACGCAAAAAGCCGGTCCGCTTCGGTTGCGGACAGCGATGAGGTCGGCTCGTCCAGGATCAGCACTTTCGGGGCGCGGGCCATGGCGCGGGCGATGGCGATCATCTGGCGATCGGCAACAGCCAGGTCGGACACCCGCGCGCGCAGGTTCACGTCGATGCCCATCGCGGCGGCCACCTTTGCGGCCTCGGCACGCATGTGGCGTTCGCGCACGAACAGACCGTGACCGCGATCCACCAGACTGTCCAGCATCAGGTTGTTGGCGACGTCCAGATCCGGGATCACGCCGTCGTCAATCGACTGATGCACCGTGACCACGCCCTTGCGGATTGCGTCCGCCGCATCTGTCGGCTCGAACGCTGATCCGGCCAGTGTCATGGTGCCGCCATCGGCGCGATGATGGCCGCAGATCACCTTGACCAGCGTCGATTTCCCCGCTCCGTTCGCCCCCATCAGAACAGTGACGGAGCCCGGCGAAAGGGTCAGGTCGATCTGGCGCAATACATGGTTTTTCCCGAAGGATTTTTGCAATCCGTTTACTTTGAGCGCGTCACCGGCCACTCGCTTCCTCCCGTTGATGGGGCGACGGTAGGCGCGGGGGAATGCATTTGTCAAATGATTTGACAAAAGTATAAATACGAGGCTACCCAAGACGTGACAGCGCGTCGAAGCAAGAGGGAGACATCGCTGATGAGCGCAGACACGGCGTATGAAGCATTAACCGTGGAGACCTTGCCGGAACGGTTGAAAGACGTGACGGCCCTGACAGCGCAGGTTGGTGAAGATCCGGCGTTGTGGCAGGTGGAAGAGGTCGGGGACGGCAATCTCAACCTTGTGTTCATCGTCACGGGCCCCGGCGGTAAAGTCATCGTCAAACAGGCGCTGCCCTATGTGCGCCTTGTCGGGGATAGTTGGCCGCTGCCCCTATACCGGGCGTTTTACGAATATCACGCGCTGATCCGTCAGGCCGCCCGCGATCCGGGGGCGGTGCCGGCCATTTACCATTTCGACGAGTCTCAGGCGCTGATCATCATGGAGTTTCTGGCCCCGCATGTGATCCTGCGCCGCAAGCTGATCGCGGGCGAACATGTCGCCGGTCTTGCAGAGTTTCTGGGGCGTTACTGCGCACGCACGGCGTTTCGCGGGTCGGAACTGTCGATGAGCAGTCCGGACAAGAAAGCGGATGTGGCGCTGTTTGCCGGCAATGTGGAAATCCCCGCCATTACCGAAGCGTTGGTCTTTACCGATCCGTATTTCGATGCAGAGATGAACAGCCATACGAAGGGTCTGGAACCCGTCATTGCAACGCTGCGCGCGGATGTTGCCCTCAAGGTCAAGGCGCAGCAGGCGTTGCAGCGCTTCGTGTCGAATACCGAAACCATGGTGCATGGCGATCTGCATTCCGGTTCCATCATGTCGACGGGTCGCGACAGCCGGGTGATCGACCCGGAATTCGTGCAATACGGCCCTCTGGGGTTCGATATCGGGATGCTTTGTGCGAATTTCCTGATGGCCTATTTCAGCCAGCCTGCGCATCGCGGGGCTGACCTTGACGAATATCAGGACTGGATCCTTGGGATCATCGCGGACACCTGCCGCATTTTCGAGGCGGAGTTTCGCCACCTCTGGGCGACCGAGCGGACAGGCATCCTGTTTCCCGCCGCACTGTTCGAAGATCAGGGCCATGACAGCACCCCGGCCTGCGACGCCGTTCTGACGGGGCTGTGGCGCGACGCCTGGGCCGTTTGCGGGATCGAGATGCATCGGCGTTGCCTGTCATTGGCACATAATGCCGATTTCGAAGACATCGCCGATATGTCGGTCCGCGCATCGCTTGAGGCCCGGAACCTCCTGATGGGCGCGGAGCTGATTCACACGGCAGATACGGTTGCAGATGCGCAGGCGGTTTGCGCCCTTGCACGAGCCTACAATGGAAAGGACGTCTTATGAAGATCGACGGCACGCATTACCGGTCCCTGTGGTGGAACGATGACAAGGACGTTCTGGAGATCATCGATCAACGCTGGTTGCCGCATGAGTTCCGCGTCGTTCCTGTGGCGACAATGCAGGATTTTGCGGATGCGATCTACCAGATGCGGGTGCGGGGGGCACCGCTGATCGGGGCCACGGCGGCCTATGGCATGGCACTCGCGATGGCCGAGGATCCAACGGATGCGAATATGGATGCGGCCTGGACGTTTCTTGAGAAGACCCGCCCAACGGCCATCAACCTTCGCTGGGCACTGGACCGCTGCCGGGCGGCTTTGCGCCCCGTGGCTGAGGCCGACCGCGCCGCAGCCGCGCTGACCCTCGCGCATGAGATCGCCGATGAGGATGTCGAGATCAACCGCCGGATCGGTGAGAACGGTCTTGCCCTGATCCACGAGATCGCCGCCAGAAAACCGGCGGGCGAGCCTGTGCGGGTGCTGACCCATTGCAATGCCGGATGGCTGGCCACCGTGGATTGGGGTACCGCGACCAGCCCGATGTACCATGCACATGACGCGGGCGTTGCTTTGCATGTCTGGGTCGATGAGACCCGGCCACGCAATCAGGGCGCGCTGACCGCATGGGAACTGGGCAAACACGGCGTGCCGCATACCTATATCACCGACAATGCGGGCGGCCATCTGATGCAGCACGGCATGGTGGATCTGGTCATCACCGGAACCGACCGCACCACCCGGCGCGGCGATGTCTGCAACAAGATCGGCACCTATCTCAAGGCGCTGGCGGCGCGGGACAATGGGGTGCCTTTCTACGTCGCGCTTCCATCGCCGACAATCGACTGGACCGTCAGCGACGGCGTAGCCGAAATCCCCATCGAAGAGCGCAACGCGCAGGAGATCACCCATGTGCAGGGCCTGACAGAGGACGGGCGCATCGGCACCGTGCAGGTCACGCCCGCCGGGACGGACGGGGGCAACCCCGCCTTTGACGTGACGCCGAACCGTCTGGTCACCGGCCTGATCACCGAACGCGGGGTTTGCGAGGCATCCGAGGAAGGACTGGCCAATCTGTTTCCTGATTTTGCCAGAGCGGCAGAATAGGCGATGCCCATGTCCGTCGGGCCGTTGGGCAAGGCAAAACCCGGTGCCACGGATGTTGCGCGGCTTCCGCCGCGCGACGACACGCCGTTTGTCGAGGCGGCATGGCTTTATTATCACGACGGGCTGAACCAGAACGAGATCGCGGAACGTATGCGGATCAGCCGCGGGTCGGTGGCGAATTACCTCAATGAGGCGCGCGCGCGGGGCTGGGTGCGGGTGCATCTGGACAGCGATGTGTTTCGCGGCCATCGGCTCGCGGCAGAGCTTTGCGCCGTCTACGGGCTGGCCGAGGCGCTTGTGGTGCCCGATGATCCCGTCGATCCCGAGGGCACTGCGGCGAGTGTCGCGCGGGTGACGCGGGCGGCGGCAGACTGGTTGCCCCGCTTGCTGGGGCCGGGCGACAGGCTGGGCGTGTCCTGGGGCGCCACCATCTATCGCATGGCGCAGCAATTGCCCAACATGCCGGTGCCGGATCTGACGGTGATCCAGCTTCTGGGGTCGCGCCCGGCAGCCCTTGGCTTTGCCGCCGAGGCCTGCACCGCGATGCTGGCGCAACGGCTTGGCGGGCAATGCATCAACCTGCATGTGCCGCTGGTCCTGTCGAGCAAGGCGTTGCGCGACGCGCTGTCGGCCGAACCGGTTGTGCGTGACCAGCTTGACGCGCTGGCAGGCTGCAACAAGACCGTGCTGGCCTGTGGCACCTGCGATGCCGACGCCCATGTGGTGCGCTCCGGTATCCTGAGCGCCGAAACCATCGCTGATGCCCGTGACGATGGTGCGGTCGGCGTGATCTGCGGACGGCTGATCGACAGCGCGGGACAGCCCGTGCCGACCGAGGTTGAGGACCGCATGATCGGCGTGACCCTCGATCAGATGCGCGGCAAGGACATGGCGCTTCTGGTCGCGGCCGGGCCGGGGCGCGCGGCACCTGCAAAAGCGGCCATCAAGGGCGGCTTCGTCACGCATCTCGCAACCAGTACCCGCGTCGTAGAGGAACTTTTGGAGATGACAGCATGACGCCCGCCACCCCGCTTCCCGATACCAACGCGACCCGTCAGGCCTTGATCGACGCCTGCCTCTGGATGAACGACCGGCACCTCAACCAAGGCACCTCCGGCAATATCTCGGCCCGGACCCATGACGGTATCCTGATCACGCCCTCCGGTGTACCCTACGAGGCCCTGACGCCCGAGGCACTGGTCACGATCCCGCTCTCCGGCCTGCCGGGTGGGGGCAGCGGAAAGCCATCCTCGGAATGGCCGTTTCATCAGGGCATGCACAACGCGCGCCCCGATATGCCGGTGGTGCTGCACGCGCATCCGCCCTTTTGCAGCGTCCTTGCGGTCCAGCGCCGGTCGATCCCGGCCTGTCATTACATGATTGCGGCCTTTGGCGGAAACACGGTGCCGCTGGCGGATTATGCGCTCTTTGGCAGCCCGGAACTTTGTGCCAACATGGCGCAGATCATGGCGGACCGGCATGGTTGCCTGATGGCCAATCACGGCGCGACGGTTCTGGGCGAAACGATCGACAAGGCCCGCTGGCGGCTGGAAGAGCTTGAAACGCTGGCGCGCACCTACCTGTTCAGCAGCATCGGCGGAGAGGCGCAGATCCTGTCGGATGCAGAAATCGCAGAGGTGCTGGTCGCGTTTCAGAACTACGGGCCGCGCAGCGCGGACAACACAAAAGGTTAAGGAAACACATCATGCAGTATCGCACCCTTGGACAGACCGGGCTGAAGGTTTCGGCACTTACGATGGGGACGTTCACATTCGGCGGGCGCGGGGCCTTCGGGCGCGCCGCCAGTCAGGATGTCAGCGATGCACGGCTGCTTGTCGACACCTGCATCGACAACGGCATCAACCTGTTCGACACGGCGAATATGTATTCCACAGGACTGTCCGAGGAAATTCTGGGCGAAGTGCTGGAAGGCCGATATGACAACATCCTTGTCACCTCGAAGGCGCGGATGCCGATTGGCGACGGCCCGAACGATGAAGGCCTGTCGCGCTGGCATCTGATCCGCGAATGTGAACGCTCGCTCAAACGGCTGCGCACCGATCATATCGACATCTACTACATGCATGAATGGGACGGCCTGACCCCTGTCGAGGAAACGATGGAGGCACTGGATACGCTGATCCAGCAGGGCAAGATCCGCTATGCGGGATGTTCCAATTTTTCAGCGTGGCATGTGATGAAATCTCTGGCCGCCGCACCGCGCCACTCCAGCCGATTTGCCACCCAGCAGATCCACTATACGATCGAGGCGCGAGAGGCGGAATACGAGCTTTTGCCGCTTTCGGTCGATCAGGGGCTGGGCGTGCTTGTGTGGTCGCCTTTGGCAGCTGGCCTTCTGTCGGGCAAGCACCGTCGGGGTGCGGGTCCGGCCGAAGGATCGCGGCAGGCTGCGGGCTGGGACGAGCCGCCGATCCGCGACACCGAGCGGCTTTGGAACATCGTCGATGTGCTGGTTGAAATCGGCGAGACGCATGATGTCGAGGCGGCTCAGGTCGCGCTGGCCTGGCTTCTGACGCGTCCGGCGATCGCGTCGCTGGTGATCGGTGGGCGCAGGGTGGAACAGTTCGAGCGTAACTTCCGCGCCGTGGATCTGGTGCTGTCCGAAGACGAGTTGACCCGCCTCAACGATGTCAGTCGCTTGCCGTTGGTCTATCCTTATTGGCACCAGCACAACTTTGCGCGGCCGCGTTTCAGCGCTGCCGATCAAGCGCTGCACGCGGATTACGCGGATCGCTATTACGGCGGGGAAGATCCGCTGATCTAGGGCAACGCGGTCCGGGCGAGATCCGGACCGCATCTTCTGTAAATTTTCTGTTCGGCTTTCCCGTTTGGCAGCGGTTTTACTGCCCGGTCGCCGCCTTGACCACGGATCGCATCGCCAGCATGCCGGGATCGTCCAGGCCGATGCTTTTCTCGCCGAATATCCGCGCGCGACCGACCGTTGCGGGTCTGTCGCGAAAATCGTCCAGCGCCTTGTCCACGGCCTGGGCGGCGGCAACCACCATATCCCCGGTGTCGGCCTCGGCCGTGGCGCGAGAAACGTAGTCCAGACTGTCCAGCACGGTTTTGCCACCCAGGTCCGCCTTGCCGCGTTCCTGCATCTTGTCACGCGCACCCGCGATCAGGTCCGGAACGCTGGCCACGTCGATCGACTGCGCGCCGCGCAAGGCTTTGGCGGCGCTCATCAATCCGGTGGCCATCAGCGTACCATAGGACGACCCCGAGGACTTGGTGAACGCCTGCGCACATTGAAACAGCGCCATACCGATATCGTCGGGCAAGTCGTCCTTCATGGCGCTGATGGCGCGCATGCCGCGGCTCATCGTGACCCCCAGATCCCCATCCCCCAAGGCGCCATCGGCGGTGTTGAGCATGTCGAAATCGCGTTCCATCGCCGCCGCGACGCGGTCAATGGCGGCCAGAAGCATGTCACGGGTGATCGTCATTCCACCCTCCAGAACGCGCAGTCGCAGGGGGCTTGCAGCAGGTTTTCCAACTCCTCATCCAGCTTGCACAGGGTGAAGGAGGCACCCGCCATCTCCATCGAGGTGGCATAGCGTCCGACCAGCGGCATGACGATTGTCGCGCCTGCCTCCTCCAGCCGGACCTTCACGGTGCGATACAAAATATACAGCTCTTCCGGCGGGGTCGCGCCCAGAGAATTGACCATGACCGATACACGGTCGCCGCTGGAGATTGGCATATCGGCCAGCAGCCGATCCATCATCTCACCGGCGATCTGGTCCGCCGTTTGCAGCTTGCCGCGCCAGACACCCGGTTCACCGTGGATGCCCATGCCCATTTCCATTTCGTCATCGGCGATTTCGAAGGTGGGTTTGCCGGCTTGCGGGACCGTACAGGGCGACAGGGCCGCCCCGATTGAACGACACGCATCGGCGGCTTTCTGCGCCACGGCGGTCACGCCCTCCAGATCGCGGCCTTCCTCGGCGGCAGCACCGGCCATTTTGAAGGCGTAGACCATGCCAGCCACGCCGCGACGCTTTTCATGCTCCTCGGGTGGGGCAGAGGCCACGTCATCGGCCAGCAGCACGGTGGAGCAGGTGATGTCCTCAAATTCCACCAACTCTCCGGCCATGTCGAAATTCATCACATCGCCGCCGTAATTGCCGTAGAGCCGCAGCACGCCCGCGCCGCTATCGGCCACACGGATCGCATCCGCCATCTGTTCGGCAGAGGGCGAGGAAAAAACATCACCGATCGCGCAGGCGTCAAGCAGACCCGTGCCCACATAGCCGGTAAAGACGGGCAGGTGGCCCGATCCGCCGCCCGTGACGATGCCGACTTTGCCATCCTTGCCCGGTTTTGCGCGGGCGACGACCTTGCCGCCGTCGCCATGCAGGCGGTAATATTCGGGATGTGCGGCAACCAGCCCCTCCAGCATCTCGTCTACATAGTGTTCCGGATTGTTGAGTATCTTTTTCATCATGTCCTCCTCCCGTAGGGGACCGGTGTTTATTTTGAAGGTTTCAGACTGCCGCGCAGGGCGGTGACGGCATGTGTGTTGATGACCATGACCAGGATCAGCAGCGCGCCCCAGATCAGCTCGCGCGCAAAATTGGACACCTGAAGCATGTTCAGGCCACTGGACAGGAACTGCATGGACAGCACCGCCAGCACGACACCGATGACGCGCCCGTAGCCGCCATAGGGGTTCACCCCGCCCAACACGGCGATCAGCACCGCCAGCAGCAGGTAGGACGACCCGTAATCGGCCTTGGCCGAATTGGCGCGGCTCATCACGATGAGGCCCGCGATGGACGAGAACACCCCCGCGCTCATGTAGACCTTGAGAAGCACCCGGTTGACATCAATCGCGGCATAAAGCGCGGCCATCGGGTTGGCCCCGTACATCGTCACTCGCAGTCCGAACGCAGTTCGTGTCAAGATCAGGTGCAGCAGGACGGCCAGCAGGACAAACAGGATCAGCGGCACGGGAATGCCTGCAAGCGTCGCGTTTCCGATCAGCGCAACGGTGCCCGGAAATCCCATCACAGCGCTGCCGCCGGTCATGGCAACGGCAAAACCGGTAAAGACCAGACCCGATCCAACCGTGGCAAGAATGGGCGGCAGGCCAAAGAATGCGATCAGGGATCCGTTGATGAGCCCGGCAATGGCCCCGATACACAGCGCCGCCGTGACGGCGACGGCAAGCCAGATGGCCGATTGCGAGGCGGGCATCTCGGCATCCGAGAATTGCGTCAGAATCAGGGCGGCCACCACCGCCGACAGGTTGGCGACCCCCACCACCGACAGGTCGATGCCGCCGGTCATCATGGCGATCGTCATGGCCAGCGCCAGAATTGCAAATTCCGGAAACTGAAACGCCATGGAGGTCAGGTTCTGCGTTGACAGGAAGCGGTCCGGCGACAGGACGGACATCAGCCCAAAGACAAAGACCGCGATGACCAGCAACCGGAATTCCGGGGCGGCGGTGACGTCTTTCATGGATGTGTGTGTAGACATGATACCCTCATCCTGCCTGTGCTGCGGTCCGCTTGGCGCGATAGGCGGGAATGCCTGTGCCCAGCAAGATCAGGATGCCGATTGTGACGGATTGCCATGTGGTCGGAATGCCAACCACGATCAGGCTGTTCTGGACGATGACGATCAGGGCGACACCCAGCATCGTTCCGGTCAGCGTGCCGTACCCCCCGATCAATCGCGCCCCGCCCAGAACCACGGCAGCGATCACCGACAGTTCCAGCCCGACCAGCGAGAACGGGTCTGCCATACGCCCGACCGCCCCGTGAATGATGCCCGCAAGGCCCGCCAGAGCGCCGACATAGACATAGACAAAGAACTGGGTCCATTTGACATTGATGCCGATGCGCCGCGCGCTTTCGACCGATCCGCCGATGGCATAGATCGACCGGCCCAGCATGGTCTTGCGCAGGATGAACCATGTCAGGACGATCACGAACACAAGCGCAAGCACCGCCCAGGGGATCGAGTAGAAATTCCCCGCCTCCGTGGTGCCTCGCGCAAGAACGCCGCGTGAGAAATCGCGCATCGAGGGTGGCAGGTTCGAAATCCGTTGCGAGCCGATAAAGGTCAGCAGAAAGCCGCGAAAGATCGACAATGTGCCAAGCGTGACGATCAGCGTGGGAAGGCCCAGAAAGGCGATGAAGAACCCGTTGATCGCCCCCAGTCCGGCACCGATCATGACCGCGATCACGAAGATCATCGGCCAGGGTATGTCGGGCCAGATGGCCAGCGCCAGCACAGTTGACGAATACATGGCGACAACGGCGATCGCCGTGAAACTGACGTCGATCCCGCCCGAGACCAGCACCAGCATCGCGCCCACGGCCAGAATGCCGATCACGATAGAGGCGCGCAGCAGATCCGACACGGTCGTGATGCTGAAGAACCGCGGATCCGACAGCGTCGCGAGAACGCAGAACAGCACGATCACACCGGCGACCAGCGTTTCGTTGCGGCTCCAGAAATCCTTGGGAAGTAGATTGGTCATGAGGCAAGCCTCTGGGCTAGGTCGTCTTCGGTCACTGATTTTCCGTCCAGCGCGTCGATAATACGGCCGTCGCGCATCACCAGGATGCGGTGACAGGTGGCCAGCAATTCAGGCAGGTCGTCCGAGATCACGATAATCCCGATGCCCTGACTTGCCAGATCGCGGATGATGCCGTGTATATCGGCCTTCGATCCGACATCGACGCCGACGCTGGGGCCGTTCAGGACCAATACACGGGGCGTGCGCGACAGCCAGCGTGCCAGCGCGACCCGCTGCTGGTTGCCGCCAGACAGGGATTTTACCGGGGCTTCGACATCCGGTGCCTTGACCTTGAGCCGACGGAGCCACTCCGACGCCTCCTCGGTCAGACCCTGCATGTTAAGAAATCCACCGCTGCTATGCGCATCGAGACGCCCGACAGCGACGTTGCGCAGGATGGACTGACCGAGAAACAGGCCTTCGGTCAGGCGGTCCTCGGGCACATAGCCGATCCGCGCCATCGACGCCGATTGCGGATCGCCCAGCGGCACTGGCTTGCCATCGACCGTGATGCTGCCTGCATCCGGAGAGACCAAACCGAAGAGCGCCTTGGCCACAGAGGTGCGTCCGCATCCCAGCAGGCCGGTGATGCCCAGCACTTCGCCGGTCTTGAGTTCGAAATCAATGTCGGAGAACGACCCTGCCTTGGTCAGCCCCTGAACCTGCATCAGGGTCTGTGCCCCGGCGGTCACGTCGCTGGGCGGCATTTCGGGGACGTCGCGGCCGGTCATGTGATAGGTCAGCGATTGCGTGTCAAAATCGGATGCTGGGCCTTCGGCAACCTTCTTGCCATTGCGAAGCACCACCACCTTTTCCGACACGTCAAGAACTTCGGCCAGTTTGTGGCTGACGAAAATCACCGCGACGCCTTCTTCCTTGAGCATCCGGATGATGCCCTGAAGGCGGCGAACTTCTTTCTCGGTGAGCGCCGTGGTGGGTTCGTCCATGATGATCAGCTGCGCCTTCGATGCCAATGCGCGGCAAATCGCGACCAACTGTTTTTGCGCGACGGGCAGGGACTCGACCCGTGCATCCAGGTCGATCTGCACGCCGATCCGCTCCAGCGCGGCGCGGGCAATCTTGCGCACGGCACCGGTCCTGAAAAAACGCTGATGGGTCGAAAGCTGGGTGGCGAAGGCGATATTCTCGGCCACGCTGAGATTCGGAAACAGCGAGAAATCCTGAAAGATCACCATAACGCCAGCCGCTGCCGAAATCCGCGGATTGAGCGTCGGGCGCTCCTGACCGGCGATGCGGATCGTGCCTTCGGTGGCAGGCTCCACGCCAGAAATGATCTTGATAAGCGTCGATTTCCCGGACCCGTTTTCACCGGCCAGACAGACGGCCTCGCCGGGCTGCACGGTGAAATCGACAGAGTCGAGCGCTGTAACGCCGGCGTAGCGTTTGGTGATCGCTCGCAGGTCGATAAACGCGGTGTCATGGTCTGAGGACATGAACAACCAACTTGATTTGAGTGTAGTTGAAAAATGGGGACGGCCCGCAAGCCGCCCCCGGATGCGACAGGATCAGAACGGATATTCGCTCATGTTTTCCTTGTTCACGTTCACCCAGGCCTGGCCGAAGATGACCTTGCCATCGAGTTTCACATTCTCATAGCCAGTCAGGCCAAGATCCATGCCGTCGGTGACTTCTTCACCGTTCAGCAGCATGACCGCGATCTTGTTCATCGCTTCGCCTGCAACCGCCGGATCCCAGAACCCGATGCCATCCACCGCGCCGGTTTCAAGATATTGACCGGCGATCGACGGCAGCGAAGTGCCGAAAATGCAGGTGTCGTCTTCCATGCCGCGTTCTTCAATGGCGCGGCCAACACCCGCCACGTCGGTCGAGGCTGATCCCTGCATGCCCTTGATGTCCGGGAAAGCGCGCAGAACTTCTTGCGCCTTGGTATAGGCTTGTTCGGCATCGTCGAAGGTTTCGTTCTTGTCACCGACCAGCGTCATGTCGGGATAGTTGGCTTCCTGATGGGCGATTGCGCCATCGACCCACTGGTTGTGGGTTTGCGATGTCAGCGAGCCGACGAACACGGCATATTCGCCTTCACCGCCCATGCAGGTGGCAAGCTGTTCCATCAGGTTTGCGCCGAAATCCTCGTTCACGAAGGCCTCAAGATCGTAGGTGGTGTTTTCCTGTGCCGCCGCCTCGTGGGTGACCACGGCGATGCCCGCTTCCATGGCGCGACCCAGTACCGGTTCCAGCGCCTCGGGGGACATCGGAACAACGGCCAGCGCGTCAACACCCTGGGCGATCATGTCTTCGATCAGCGCAACCTGCTGCTGCGGATCGGCCTGCGCGGGGCCAACCTGAAACGCGTTCATGCCGGTGTCTTCGGCAAACTTATTCACGCCTTCTTCCATGCGGTTGAACCACTGGATGCCCGCGATCTTGACCACGGTGGCAATGTTCTTGGAGTGGCTGTCCGCTGTTGCCTGAGTGCCTAGAAAGGCGGTCGATACAAGCGCAGCACTGGCAAGCAGTTTGATCTTGGTCTTCATGTCTCTCTCCCTATGCCCGCCTTTTGCGGGTCATTGACTTGGACCACGAGGAAACTCATCGACCCAAGCAGAATATGTTACTTCGAACCTCCGACGAAAGGGCCGCAGCCGCTAGGCCCGGCGCGCTTTCAACACTTGTGCATTGACTGCACGTTTGTGACTATATTAGCATCATTTCGTCGGTCAAGCCATTTTGTCGTTGGAAATCCAAGGAGTCTCGGACGCGCGATGATGATGCAGAAACGCCAGGCTGATGACGATATCGCACAGGCAGCGTGGCTTTATTACGTTGGCAACCTCAGCCAGCAGGAGGTCAGCAAGCGGTTGGGCATTTCACGCTTCAAAGTGCTGCGTATGCTGGCCGACGCGCGCGAACAGGGGTTGGTGCGTATCACGGTCGAGCATCGAACCTCGCGCACTTTGGCACTGGCCGATCAACTGGTTGACGGGTTTGGCCTGCAAGAGGTGCAGGTCGCGCCCACGGGTGCCGCGACCGATGATGACGTCATGTCGCGCCATGCGGTTGCGATCCTTGCAAGCGGCTATCTTGCCCGGATCGCCGGGGCCGACAGCCAGGCCACGGTCGGGCTGGGATGGGGGCGCACGCTGTCCGCCATGGCAGACAACCTGACAGGTGTGCGCAACACGGGCCTGACCTTTGTGTCGCTGATGGGGTCTGTAACCTATGCCTCACATACCGCCCCCGGCGATGTCTGCGTCAGGCTGGCGGCACAGACCGGAGGACGGGCAATTCTGCTGCCCGCGCCTTTTGTGACGGACAGTGCAGTTGCCTGTGAGGGGATCATGTCACAGCGTCTTGTCCGCGAAGCGATGGATGTCGCCCGCAAGGCCGATCACGCGCTGATGAGCGTCGGCGAATGCCGCGAAGGCGCGATCCTGTTCGACAGCGATATCTTCACCGCCGATCAAATCCAGCAACTGCTTGACGCACAGGTCGTCGGCGATTGCTGCGGTGTTTTTTACCGGGCCGACGGCACGGTTGCAGATATAGAACTGAACCGCTGTACGCCCTGCGTACAACCTGCTGATATGGCGAAGATGGACACGGTGTTGCTCGCCGCCGGCATTGGCAAGCTGGCCTCGACACTGGCGGTCCTGCGTGCCGGGTTCGTCAAGAAACTGATGATTGATGAAGGGCTTGCCGTTGCGCTTGTGCAGGCCAGAAAGGATCTGGGAGGATAAGATGGAAGGCTTCGGCGTTCATACAAGCATGTGGACCATGACATGGGACCGGGCAGGCTGCGAGAGGGCTGTCACCAAGGCGAAATCCTATGGCATGGATTTCCTTGAAATTGCGCTGCTTGATCCGCCAAGCGTCGATGCTGCGCATAGCCGTCAGATGCTGGAGGCGGCACAGATGCGGGCGGTCTGTTCGCTCGGCCTGCCGCAAGAGGTATGGGCCTCGCATAACCCCGATGGCGCGGTCGATTTCCTGACCGTGGCGCTGGATAAATGTGCCGCAATCGGCGCAGAGGCATTGTCCGGCGTGGTTTACGGCGGCATCGGCGAACGGACGGGCCAGCCGCCGACGCAAGCCGAACTGGATAACGTCGCGGATGCCATGACCCGCGCGGCGAGACACGCAAAATCACTGGGCCTGCTGTTCGGGATCGAGCCGGTCAATCGCTACGAGACCCATCTGATCAATACCGGCTGGCAAGCGGTCGAGATGATCGAACGCATCGGCGCGGACAACATATTCGTCCACCTCGACACCTATCATATGAACATCGAGGAAAAGGGCATCGCGCAAGGCATCATCGATGCACGCGACCACCTGCGCTACATCCACTTGTCGGAATCCGATCGGGGAACGCCGGGCGCGGGGACAATCGCCTGGGACGAGATTTACAGTGCGTTGCGCGCGATCGGTTTCAAAGGGGGACTCGCGATGGAGAGCTTTATCAACATGCCGCCCGCGCTTGCAAACGGCCTGTCCGTCTGGCGGCCTGTCGCGTCCGGCGAAACCGAAGTGATGGAGAACGGGCTGCCATTCCTGCGAAACAAGGCCCGCCAATACGGATTGATCTGACGGGTTCAGACGGACGGCGCGTTCGGTGACAGGCCTCACATGCCTGACCACCGGGAGTGCCCATGTTTCGGTGTTGTCACGACGATGAAGGGTTTCGCTAGGCCAACGACATCTGCATTTAATCTGGACCCGGCACCCACCGGAGAGAAGCTTGTTTGTATTGGCTATTCCCTGCGCGCTGAGTAGTCCAGAAGGGACAGAACGGGGGATATCGGCATGTCAGTAAACGTTCAAAACTGAGCCGGTTTCAGCGATTAAATCCACCTCTCTATGTGGTGCAAAGCGCTCAGTCGGGCCACCCTCATGTAGCGGATCCGTCTGGGGGCTTTGCTTGCGCGAGGTTTATGTTTTTCCGCGTTGCTTGCTTTGTGCGAACCGCTATGAGGTGTTGCCCGTTTCGATGATGGCACAATGCTGGCTTGCGCGATCCGGAAGCGCTGTTGTCATTTTGGCATCGCCGAAGACAGTGGCCCATTCCCTGAATCTCAGATTTGTGGTGATGACGACGCTTGTCTTCTCGCAACGCTTTCTAAGCAGCTGAAAAAAACAGCGCGCTGCCTGATGTACTGACCGGCAGGTAGCCGAGGTCATCATCACCGCCGTCGCCAGAAAGCTGGTCACCATCGCTAATGCGTTGTGCAAGAGCCGTCAGAAATGGGCAGCCAAGACGACCTGACAGGTACAGTTGCTAATGGTTCCCATGGGGATTTCCTCTTCGATGTGTGTTTCGATATCCGGGAAATCGGCTCAGGAACCGTTGGGCGGTTGGATCCATGCTCAAGGTTCGATAACTCACCGCTGTTGCGTTGACGTGGGCTTGTGTCGCTGCGGGAACTTGCCGCCGTTTCCATTATGGAAAAACGGCGCGGAGGATCGCGAGCGCGGCGTTGTAACATTTCGGGTTTGGTGCAACATTCTGTTGCGCCGGGGGCAAGAACGGGGGCAAACACGCCCAAACAGAGAAAGACCGAACGGATGGCTGAGCAGGAATACCCAATAAAACAAGGGAAGTCGGACGTTTCCCGCGCCGCTCGCCTAGCCATCGCACCGATGATGGACTGGACCGACCGTCACTGTCGTTATCTGCATCGGAAGCTTAGCCGCGACACGCTGCTTTACACCGAGATGGTTACCGCTCCGGCGTTGGTTCGCGGTGGGGCGACGCATTTGCTTGCCTTTAACGCTGAAGAGCATCCGGTGGCGTTGCAACTGGGAGGCTCGGACCCGGTGGAGTTGGCAGAGGCAGCCCGGTTGGGGGCGGCTGCGGGCTATGATGAGATCAACCTCAATGTCGGCTGCCCGTCGGACCGCGTGCAATCAGGCACGTTCGGCGCGGTGCTGATGAAAGATCCCGGCCTTGTTGCGGAGTGCTGTGCCGCGATGATTGAGGCCAGCCCGGTTGAAGTGACGGTAAAATGCAGGATCGGCGTGGACGATCAGGATCCCGAAGCCGTGTTGCCGGAGTTTCTGGCACGCATTTCGGCGGCCGGTGTGCAGCGTTTTGCCATTCATGCGCGCAAGGCGTGGTTGCAGGGGCTCAGCCCGAAGCAGAACCGTGACGTGCCGCCGCTGGATTACGCATTGCCGTTGCGCATGAAGGGGCTGTTTCCGGCGCTGCATCTGTCGGTGAATGGCGGCATCGGATCGCTGGATGAGGCGGAGGCGTTCCTTGAGCAGGGCTTTGACGGGGTGATGATCGGACGGAGCGCGTATCATTCCCCGGCCGAGATCCTGGCGCAAGCTGATCGGCGGATCTTTGGGAGTGGGACAGACACCGATCCGGTCGGGGTGGCGCGCCAGATGATGCCCTATGCAGCCGATCATATCGCGTCGGGCGGGAAGCTGGCGCAGGTCACACGCCACATGCTGGGACTGTTTTCGGGACGTCCCGGAGCGCGTATCTGGCGAAGGGTGCTGTCGGAACAGGCGCATCTGCCGGGGGCGGGGCCGGAGCTGATCGAACAGGCGCTGTGCGCGGTGCTTGATGCACAGGCGGGTGATCGCGGATCCGAAACGCGCGGCAGCGCAGGAACAACTTTGACTGTGTGAACGCGCCGCGTTTTCGAACATCAAACGGGCTGATCGGCGCGTCCGGCCGCAACGCTGCTTTGTCGCATTGTCGTCTCCGGTTTGCGCGGGGGTGCCTGACCCCGCTCGCCACCAGAGGAAAAGCGCCTCAGTCTGCCGGTGATGGCGGGGTGGAATTGCGCGCAAGCCGTCCGGCACGGCCGCCCCTGCGTTTGGTCAGCTTGGACCGGCGGGCGGGCAGGGTGTCCATGATCTGCTGCCGTTCTTCCACCGGCATCTTCGACCAGCGGGTGATTTCGTCGATACTGCGCAGGCAGCCCGTGCAAAGGCGCACCTCGGGGTGAACGACGCAAAGATTAACGCAGGGCGATGCGAGCTCATCGCGCTTCCAGATATCGTCTTTCACATCATGCCCTTTCACTGCGCCGCGATATGCCGAACCCGGTCAAGCAGCCCTTGCAGGATATATGAAGCCGCGACATGATCTATGACCTCGGCGCGACGTTTTCGTGACGTATCCGCCTCCAACAGCGCTCTTTCGGCGGCGACGGTGGATAGACGCTCGTCCCAAAACGCAATCGGTCCGTCCCAAAGTCGCGACAGATTGCGCGCGAATGCGCGTGTCGACTGGCACCGCGGCCCTTCGGAGCCGTCCATGTTGCGCGGCAGCCCAAGCACAAGCCCGCCGATGTTGCGATGCGCGATGATTTCCTGAATGCGCGCGGCGTCCAGGGTAAATTTCTTGCGGCGGATCGTCTCCAGCGGTGTGGCCACGGACATCAGCCCGTCCGAGACGGCAACACCGATGGTCTTTGTGCCGAAATCAAGGCCGATCAACGGACAGGGCCGGGGCAGGGCGGCGACAAAATCGCTGGTTTCTTCGTAGATCATCAAGACACCTTGCGCGGTTGTTGCGCGCGCATCGCGCAGCGCGGGAGGATGGCCGCCACGCCAAGACGCAATAGGCGCGCTTGAACGCAACGTCGGGCAGGGCGGGGCATTGCCGGATCATGGCAGCATACCCGCGCTGCGGGCGGCGGCCCGGATCGTCTCCAAGGCGGGCGCATTGCCGACAAACACTTCTTCAGCGTTTTGCAGGATGGCTCGGGCCTGGGCGGTGTCGCCCAACACGCTGTGCGCACCGATCAGGCGCGCCCAGTCCTCGGGCGGGCCGCCTTCTGTAGCAAGCCGGTTGGACAGGCGCGCGACCATGCCTCGGATCATTTCCTGCCGGTCGGCCTCTGACATCTCGCCTGCGGCGTCTATATCGGCTGCGCTGGGGCCGGGCGCATCCACAAGCGGTGGCAGCTGATAGTCAACGCCCGCGCGCATCGCCATATCCTCGATCTGGGCGCGCAGCGGCACGATCCAGGGATCGGTCGCAGTGCTGTCACGCAACAGGTCCTGCCAAAGACGGAAGGCGGCATCCGGGCGTCCGGTCTGGGCCATCATCAAACCGTAATAGTAGCGCGCGACGCCATTGGCCGGATCGCGCGACAGGGCGGCATTCAATGCGTCCTCGGCTTCCGGCGAGACATAGCCGCCTGCTGCAAGGATACGCATATCGGCAAGGTCTGCATAATCGCGCGCCGTGGCACCCTCGCCCCTCAGAGAAACCACCTGCGCCTGTGCTTCGGACGCAGCCACATAGTTGCCCAGCGCCGCCTCGCTACCGGCCAAAAGCGTCTGCCCTTGCAGATCATCGGGCCGCTCTTGCACCGCACCGCGCAACCGCTTGACCAGTGCGAGATATTCAGCAGGCGGCTCTTCCAGCAGCGGGGCGGGTCCGGCGCGGGCGATTTCTGCTTCCGCCTCTGCCTGCGAGGGGCGGCTTTCGCGGGCGTCGCGGGCCATCTCCTTGCGGCGCTCAAGACCAAGATCACCGTAACCGGGCGCACCCAACTGCCAATACAGCCCGATCCCGCCACCAAGCAACGCCAGTGTCAGAACAGCCGGGAAAACCATGCCGCCCCGGCGCACCTGCGAAACATCCTTCCCTTCCTGAACGCGACTGTCCGCCGCCAGAATGCGCCGCGACACCTCGGTGCGCAGCCGTTCGGCATCTTCCGGCGCGATCACGCCGCGGGCGGCGTCCCTGTCAATCTCGGCCAACTGGTCGCGATAGACTTTCAGGTCGAACGCTTCGGCGGGGCCGGTGTCGCGGCGTCCCCGCACAAGTGCCAGCGTCAAAAGCGCAGCCACGCCGCAGGTCAACGCCACGGTAAGGAACCAGAAAACCGTCATGCTTGCTCCTGCGCCAATCATGCAGGTCATGTATAGCGCCGCGCGCCATCACAAAAGGGCAAAACCGCGCGGGGGTGCGCCGATGTCGCAACTGCACATGATCGTGACGGTTGCGATCATGGGGCGGTTCGGGCCAAGGTTCAGTCAGGACACCTGAACAGATTGCCGGATTCGACGCCCATGAAACGCTATTCCGCCTTTGCCATCGCCAAAGAAGCCCTGCGTGACCACACAGGCTGGGACCGCGCCTGGCGGCGTGCCACACCGAAGAAGCGCTACGATGTGGTGATCGTGGGGGCAGGCGGGCATGGCCTTGCCACCGCGTATTACCTTGGCAAGAATTTCGGCATCACCAATGTCGCGGTACTGGAAAAAGGCTGGCTGGGCGGCGGCAATACCGGGCGCAACACCACGATCATCCGGTCGAACTACCTGCAAGATCCCTCTGCCGCGATCTACGAAAAATCCCGCAGCCTCTACGAGACGATGAGCCAGGACCTCAATTACAACGTCATGTTCTCGCCGCGCGGGGTTATGATGCTGGCCCAGACCGAACATGAGGTGCGCGGCTTCAAACGCACCGCACACGCCAATGCCCTGCAAGGCGTTGTGACCGAGTTCATATCGCCCGCCCGCGTCAAGCAACTGGTGCCGATCATGAATATCGACGGGCCGCGCTACCCGGTGCTTGGCGCGCTCTGGCAGGCGCGGGCCGGCACGGCGCGCCACGATGCGGTGGCCTGGGGCTATGCGCGGGCCTGTTCGGATATGGGCATGGACATCATCCAGAAATGCGAGGTCACGGGCGTGCAGTCCGACGGTGGGCGCGTCACGGGCGTATCCACCACACAAGGCAACATTGCCTGTGACAAGCTGGGGATGGTCGTCGCGGGCCATTCAGGGGCGCTGGCGGATATGGCGGGCTTCCGCCTGCCTATTGAAAGCGTGGCCCTACAGGCGCTGGTCAGCGAACCCATCAAACCCTGCATGGATGTGGTCGTCATGGCCAACACCGTGCATGGCTATCTCAGCCAGTCCGACAAGGGCGAGATGGTCATCGGCGGCGGCACCGACGGGTTCAACAGTTACACCCAGCGCGGCAGCTTCCACCATATCGAGGAAACCGTCCGCGCCCTGATCGAGACCTTCCCGATGATCTCCCGCCTGAAAATGCTGCGCCAATGGGGCGGTATCGTGGATATCACCGGCGACCGCTCGCCGATCCTGTCGAAAACGCCCCTTGGCGGCTGCTTCATCAATTGCGGCTGGGGCACGGGCGGCTTCAAGGCGATCCCCGGATCCGGCTGGGCCATGGCAGAGCTGATGGCACGCGGCCGCTCGCCGCTGACGGACGCCTTCGGCCTCAACCGCTTCCGCGAAGGCCGCTTCGTGGATGAGAGTGTGGCGGCAGGGGTGGCGCACTGATGAACGATCTAGTCAACGTCACGTTTTCCAAAGGGAAAGAGCTCATCCTCAATCTCACGAATTTCCATCGCGTTGGCGCTCAGGTCCGAATGGATGTCGCGAAATTCTTCTTGGCGATCCATCGCAATACGACGGGCGGTAGAAGTCAATTCCTCGGCCCTTCGCAAATTTTCTTTGGCTCGGTGGTGCGAGAGCTTTTTAGCCGCCCACTCAGGGAGGATGGCATGGTGAGCCCTCTTCAGCGACTCGAGTTCGAATTCCAAATGTCGAAAGTAGTTGGTGTTAGTCATGGGAGTTTTGTCCCTCGTTGTTCATCGAAGGTTCAACCATCCATTCGTTTTTCTGGAAACACAAATTGTATAAACTGTAGATAAGCTATGGATATCGGTTTTACATCAATCTCAGACACTTGGAGATAGAAGCTTGACTAGAATCGATAGTTCGCAGCGCAACGCCGTCCTCGCCGGGGTATCCAGAATGCCTTTCGCCTTAGAGACTCATGCTGTGGATAAGAAAAAATGCTAACCCTAAAATGCCCCTATTGCGGCATCACCGCCGAGGAAACCGAACTCCACGCCGGTGGAGAGGCGCATCTGACGCGCTATGGTCCGGACTCCTCGGATGACAATTTCGAAACCTACCTCTTCACCCGCGAAAACCCCAAGGGGGTGCATTTTGAACGCTGGCGGCACAGCCATGGCTGCGGCAAGTGGTTCCACGCCGCGCGCTGCACCCTGACGATGGAGGTGTTCGGCACATACTCCGCCCAGACCACAAAGCCGCCGCAAACCATCCTCGATGCGATCACTGCCAAACGACCCGGCTGGTCATGGAGAGATCTCTCCTGATGCTTCTTCTTGGCAAAAATACTCCCGCGCGGAGCGCTCCGACATCGCCACCAAAGACAGGGCCAGAGACATGAGCACACGCCTTCCCACCGGCGGACGCCTGACCGACCGCACCTACCGCGTCAAGTTCACCTTCAACGGCAAGAGCCTGACGGGCTATGCCGGGGATACGCTGGCCTCGGCACTTCTGGCCAATGATCAGTTGCTGATGGGCCGGTCGTTCAAATACCACCGCCCGCGCGGTCCCGTGGCCTCTGGCGCGGAAGAACCCAACGCGCTGGTCAATCTGGGCAAGGGCGACCGGTTCGAGCCCAATCAGCGTGCCACCACGACAGAGCTTTTCGACGGGCTGACAGCGACCAGTCAGAACCACTGGCCCAGTCTTGAAATGGATATCGGCGCGATCAACACGCATCTGGCGCGGGTGCTGCCCGCCGGTTTCTACTACAAGATGTTCATGTATCCGCGTGCCTTCTGGAAACATGTCTACGAACCGTTCATCCGCCAATCCGCCGGTCTGGGCAAAGCACCGGATGCCGAGGCGCGCGATGCCGACAGCTACGAACATTTCTACCACTACACCGATGTGCTGGTGGTGGGCGGCGGCATAGCGGGCCTTATGGCGGCCAAGGCGGCGGGTCAGACCGGTGCCAAGGTCCTTGTGCTGGAACAAACAGCCCATTGGGGCGGTCGCGCCCCGGTCGATGGCGGCACGATTGACGGTCAAACACCCGATGCATGGGTCAATTCGGTGCTGCACGAGCTGCGCGCCATGCCGAATGTCACGCTGCGCAACCGGACCATGGGAGCGGGCGTCTACGATCATGGCTATGCGCTCGGCTATGAACGCCTGACCGACCATGCGCCCGAGTTGGACGGTCCGCGCCATCGCCTGTGGCGCATCCGTGCCGCGCGGATTGTCACCGCAACGGGTGCCATCGAACGCCCGATCTCGTTCGCGGGCAACGATATTCCGGGTGTGATGCTCGCATCGGCGGTGCGCGATTACCTTGTGAACTGGGGAGTCAGCATCGGCGACCGGACCGTGGTCGTCACGAATAACGATGACGCCTATCGCACTGCGATTGAATTGAAAAAGGCCGGGCTGGACGTGCCCGCGATCATCGACGCACGCAATTATGGCGGTGGCGCGCTGATGGCCGAGGCACAGACGCTTGGCATCCGCGTCGAGCAGGGGCGCGCCATCGCCAAGGTGCTGGGCGGCAAGCGCGTGACGGGTGTGGCAATCTGCAACCAGCAGGGCGAGGGTGCCATTCTGGACGAGATCGAGTGCGACGCGGTTGCCATGTCCGGCGGTTGGTCCCCGGTCGTTCACCTGTGGTCGCATTGCGGCGGCAAACTGGACTGGGACGAGGCGGGGGCTTTCTTCCGTCCGCGCGCAGATGCTGGTCCGACCGGGGCTGACGGCAAGTCCTTCGTCAGCGTCGCCGGTGCCGCAGATGGTCATATGGCGCTTGCCCCGCTGTTGAAAGACGCCGCACAAACCGGGGTTGTCGCTGCAAACAATGCCGGCTTTCCCGGGCAAACATCCGCGCCGGATGCCGAAGACGTGCCGGAAAAACCGCTGGAGCCGGTCTGGCTGATGCCGCAGGGCGCGCGCTATGATCTGCGGATGAAGGCGTGGCTGGATTACCAGAACGACGTCAAAGTCTCGGATGTGCAACTGGCGGCGCGCGAAGGCTATGAAAGTGTTGAGCATACCAAGCGTTACACCACGTTGGGCATGGCAACGGATCAGGGAAAACTCAGTAACATCAACGGCCTCTCGACGTTGTCCAATGCATTGGGTGAGGCCATTCCACAGGTTGGCACCACCACCTTCCGCCCGCCTTATACGCCGATCTCGATGGGCGTCATTGCAGGCGAGGCACGCGGCGCGCTGTTTCAACCTGTCCGCCAGACCCCGATCCACGCGTGGCACGAAAGGCATGACGTGCATTGGGAACCTGTCGGCCACTGGCGGCGCCCCTATTGCTACCCGCGCGGCGAGGAAGATCACGCGCAGGCCGTCATCCGGGAGGTGAACGCCGTCCGCCAAAGCCTTGGTTTGCTTGACGCATCCACGCTGGGCAAGATCATCGTGAAGGGGCCGGATGCGGGGCGTTTCCTCGACATGCTCTACACCAATATGATGTCGACACTGAAACCCGGCAAATGCCGCTACGGGCTGATGTGCAGCGAAAACGGCTTTCTGATCGAAGATGGTGTCGTGGCGCGGCTGGATGAGGACACGTTCCTGTGCCACACCACCACGGGCGGCGCGGATCATATCCATGCCCATATGGAAGAATGGCTGCAAACTGAATGGTGGGACTGGCAGGTCTACACCGCCAACGTGACCGAACAATACGCCCAAATCGCCGTGGTCGGCCCCAATGCCCGGAAACTGCTGGAGAAACTCGGCGGCATGACTGTCTCGAAAGAGGCGCTGCCCTTCATGGCCTGGGCTGATGGCACACTTGGTGGCTTCCCTGTGCGGATCTTCCGGATCAGCTTTTCGGGCGAGTTGTCCTATGAGATCGCCACGCCGGCCGGATATGGCCGCGCGCTTTGGGATCTGCTTTATGCCAAAGGCGCTGAATGGAACATCACACCTTATGGCACCGAAGCGCTGCATGTTCTGCGCGCCGAAAAAGGGTTCATCATGATCGGGGATGAGACTGACGGCACGGTAATCCCGCAGGATCTGGGGCTGAACTGGGCCATCTCTAAGAAGAAGGACGATTATCTGGGCAAGCGCGCGCAGGCCCGATCGCATATGACCGATCCCGCGCGCTGGAAGCTGGTGGGCTTGATGACGGAGGATGGATCGGTCCTGCCCGAGGGCGCTTATGCGGTGGCAGGGGGCACCAATGCCAATGACCAGCGCAATACGCAGGGCCGCGTCACCTCGACCTATTTCTCACCGACGCTGGGCCGCGGCATCGCCATGGGGCTGGTGCTGAACGGGCCTGAGCGGATGGATGAGGTGATCGATTTCACCCATGTCGAAGGCTTCACCGTGCCTGCCCGGATCGTCGATCCGGTGTTCTACGATCCTGAAGGGGAGAAGCAGAATGTCTGAACCGATCAGCGCATTGCGCCGCGCGCGCTATGAAGGATTTGTCACCGTCGAAGAGGCGGGCCTGCAAGGCATGGTCCAGATCCGGGGCGATTTCGATTCCGACATCTTCACGCGGGCCGTGTCCGACGCTGCCGGTGTCCCGATGCCTGGACAGCGCAAGGCGCTTTGGGAAGGTCGCCAGGGCCTGTTGTGGATGTCCCCGGACGAGGTAATGCTGCTGTGTCCATACCCCGAGGCTGACCGTGCGCTCGCCCGGTTGGACAGCGCTTTGGCTGGCACCCATCATCTTGCGCTGAACGTGTCGGACGCGCGCACCTTGTTCACGCTGGAAGGCACAGGCCTGCGCGAAGTGCTGGCAAAGCTTGCGCCTGTTGACATGTCGCCTGACGTGTTTCGGCCCGGTATGCTGCGCCGTACGCGGCTGGCACAGGTCGCGGCAGCCTTCTGGTTGCGATCCGACACGCGCGCAGAGGTGATCTGCTTCCGGTCCGTCGCCCCATATATGATGGATTTGCTGTCTACCGCCGCAGCAACCGGCAGTGAGGTTGGGCTTCACGGCGACTGACAGATATGACAATCGCTGTAAGTCAGCGCGCCCCGGTCCCTTTTTAAAGATTTGGCGTGAATCGGATGGAACCCGAAAGCGCCACCAAGGGTTGACCTTACTGAACGGAATGCGCAGTTATCATATAGCAGCCACAACACTTAGGGGGACCCCAAAATGGCTTTCGAACTTCCCGATCTTCCATATGCCCACGACGCCCTTGCCAGCAAAGGCATGTCGCAGGAGACTCTGGAATATCACCACGACATTCACCACAAGGCCTATGTCGACAACGGCAACAAGCTGATCGACGGGACCGAGTGGGCGGACAAATCTCTCGAAGAGATCATCAAGGGCACATATGATGCCAACGCCGTCGCCCAGTCCGGTATCTTCAACAACGCTTCGCAGCACTGGAACCACACCCAGTTCTGGGAAATGATGGGGCCAGGCTCGGGTGACATGCCCGGAGAGCTTGAATCGCGCCTCAAGGATGCTTTCGGCTCGGTCGAGAAGTTCAAAGAGGATTTCTCGGCTGCGGGTGCAGGTCAGTTCGGCTCTGGCTGGGCTTGGCTGGTCGTCGATGGTGACGGCAGCCTGAAAGTTACCAAGACAGAGAATGGCGTGAATCCGGTCTGCTTCGGCCAGACAGCACTTCTGGGCTGTGACGTGTGGGAGCATTCCTACTACATCGACTTCCGCAACAAGCGTCCGGCTTACCTGTCCAACTTCCTGGAGAACCTTGTGAACTGGGATAACGTGGCAGAGCGGCTGTCCAAAGCCTGAACTGCCCCGACCTAATCGATTTGAACGCCCCGTGGCCCTGCGCTGCGGGGCGTTTTGCATGGCGGCCAGCGTCAGCAAATCTGCGCAATGGTTGACGGATTTCAATATTGCAGACGTCGCGGTGCCGAAACCCCGACAACTGTCACGGTGACATGGAACAGGAGTGCCGCTGCGGGGGTTGGTTCAGTGATGCAGCCAAAGGAGGACGTCATGGCAGACAGAAAGCGATCAACCGACGGCACACGCGAGACAGAGCAGGTCTTGGGCGAGAAGCCTGAGAATCTGGAAGACCAACCCTCGGTGGCAGGGCGGTCGGGCGGCGAGATCGCCCGAAAGGTCGGCACCCGCGACGAAGAAAAACGGTATGATGAAACTTCGGCGGGTAAGACGCGCCCGTTGGGACAGGATCAGAATCGTAGTGGTGACAAGGAGAAAGTGTAATGGTCGCACTTTCAAAAGGCACTTGGATCCTTGTTGCGGATGGCGAGAAGGCCTTGTTTCTTCGTAACGATCTGGATGCGCAAGATCCCGACCTTAACGTGATGCAGCACGAAGAGCAGGACAATCCGTCCGACCGCGAGCAATCCGCCAATCGGCCGGGTCGCATGCACGACACGGGCGTGGGGCAACGCTCTGCGATGGATGACACGGATTGGCACGAGCTTGCGAAAGAGCGTTTTGCCGACGAACTTTCCGACATTCTGTATCAGAAAGCGTACAAGAATGAGTTCGAGAAGCTGGTCATCGCCGCGCCACCGAATATCCTTGGCGAATTGCGGGACAAGCTGCACATGGAAGTGTCGTCGCGCGTGATTGCCGAGATACCCAAGACATACACCAACCATCCGATCGACAAGATCGAGGCTTTGATCAAGGCCGAACTGGCAGAGCGCTAATATTCTGGATGGAACAGGTATCTGTTTCGCATCCGGTTTTGAGAACATCTACCGGCTGATTGGGCTTTGAATATTGACTGGCGCTGTCAGGATCGATTCCTGACAGCGCCTTTCTTTTGACCCGTCAGGGTCAGCCGATGATCCCGTTCAGCGTGGTGCTGGGGCGCATGACCGTGGACGTCTTGTCAGGATCGCCGTGATAGTAGCCACCCAGATCGACGGGTTTGCCTTCGGCTGCATTGATCTCGGTCGAGATGGCCTCTTCACCGTCAACCAGCGCCTTGGAGATGGGCGCGAAATGCGCGGCAAGGTCGGCATCTTTCGACTGCGCGGCAAGTGCTTCGGCCCAGTAGCGGGCGAACCAGTAGTGGCTGTCCCGGTTGTCGAGCAGACCGACCTTGCGCTCTGGCGATTTGTTGGTCTCCAGAAGCTTCTGGGTCGCGTCCTCTACGGCCTCGCCCATGATCTCGGCACGGGCGTTGCCCCGGCTTTCGGCTAGGAACTTCAGCGACTCGCCAAGCGCACAGAACTCGCCAAGGCTGTCCCAACGCAGGTGGTTCTCTTCCATCAACTGCTGGACGTGCTTGGGTGCAGAGCCGCCGGCCCCGGTTTCAAACAAGCCACCGCCATTCATCAGTTTGACGATCGACAGCATCTTGGCCGAGGTGCCCAGTTCGAGGATCGGGAACAGGTCTGTCAGGTAGTCGCGCAGCACGTTGCCGGTGATGGTGACGCAATCATCGCCCTTGGTCATCGTCTCCAGCGTGAAGCGGGTCGCGTCGCGCGGTGCCATGATCGGAATGTCCAAACCGGCACCCGCCAGCGCGGGCTTCACATATTTGATCAGTTCCGCATCATGGGCACGGTTCGCGTCCAGCCAGAAGGCCGCGGCACCCGTGGCTTTGGTGCGCGCGATACCAAGCTGGATCCAATCCTCGATCGGGGCTTTCTTTGCCGTAGCGGAACGCCAGATGTCGCCTTTGTTCACGGCGTGTTCGTGCAGCACGTCCCCATTGCCCAGAACGATGCGGACCGTGCCTTTGCCGTCCATTTCGAACGTGGTTGGGTGAGAGCCGTATTCCTCGGCCTTCTGGGCCATCAGCCCGACATTGGACACCGCACCGCAAGTGGTCGGGTCAAGCGCGCCGTTCTCTTTGAAATACTTGATCGTTTCGTCATAGACCGGCGCATAGGAACTGTCGGGAATGCAGCATTTGGTTTCCGCCGCCTTGCCGTCCGGCCCCCAACCAATACCACCCGCGCGGATCACGGCGGGCATGGATGCGTCGATGATCACATCGGACGATACATGCAGGTTGGTGATGCCTCGGTCGGAATTGACCATGTAAAGCGGCGGTTTGCCGTCAAGCGCCGCTTTCAGGTCGGCCTCCAGCTCTGCATTGCCGGCGATCTTTGCATCCAGATCGCCGATCCCGGCATTCGGAGTCCAACCCAGCGCCGCGACGGTGTCGCCGTGCTTGGAAAGGAAATCTTCCAGGTAGACGCTGACGAAATGGCCAAAAATGATTGGATCTGAGACCTTCATCATCGTGGCTTTCAAGTGAACCGAGAATAGCACGCCCGGCTCCATGCTGGCCACTTCGGCGCGGATGAACTCGCGCAGCGCGGCAGCGGACATGAAGGTGGCATCGACGACGGTGCCTTCGTCATAGCTCAGCCCGTCTTTCAGCACTGTTTCGGTGCCGTCTTCGGCGGTGAAGGTGATCTTGGCAGGCCCGGCCTGAGCGGCACTGATCGTGGCGGATTTCTCGTTCGAGAAGAAGTCATTGCCCTCCATCTGCGCGACATGGGTCCGGCTGTCGGCGGACCATTTGCCCATCGAATGCGGGTTTTGCATCGCATAGGCCTTGACCGCCTTGGCCGCGCGCCGGTCAGAGTTGCCTTCGCGCAGCACAGGGTTCACGGCAGAGCCCTTGATCGCGTCATAGCGGCGCTGAATGTCCTTTTCGGCATCGCTTTGCGGATCGGACGGATAGTCGGGCAGGGCGTATCCCTGACCCTGAAGTTCCTTGATCGCGGCGTTCAATTGCGGCTGCGAGGCCGAGATATTGGGCAGCTTGATGACATTTGCGGTCGGTTGCTTGACCAGTTTGCCCAGCTCGGCAAGGTCATCGGTAATGCGCTGCTCTTCGGTCAGGAAATCGGGGAATGCCGAAAGGATGCGCCCGGCAACGGAAATGTTGCGCGTCTCGATCCCGATGTCTGCTGCCTTGGCAAAAGACCGGATGATCGGCAGCAGCGACGCGCTGGCCAGTTCCGGGGCCTCGTCGACGATGGTATAGATGATATCGGGTGTTTCTGAATTCGCCATGATGTCAGCCGTCTCCGCATTCAGGACGGGCGGCCAGGCAGGATGCGTGGCGGCGCCCGAGGCACGCGGCGGGAAGGCACGCAGGGCATCCACGACCCCCGGTTCCGCGCAGTTGCCTGTCGCCTAGATCAGCGGGTGCAGCGTGTCAATGCGCTCTGCATACAATGGCGTACAATGGGCGCAAACAGTGGCGATCTGCCGCGTTATCGGACAGACTCCGCTGGCATTTTCAGCCGGAGTTCGGCAGGCACGCGCGCCGGGGTAAGCGGGTCACGCGCCGCCCGTCATCATTCCGCTCAGGCCGTCATAGATCAGCTTGCAGGCCACTATGGCGACCATCCCATACATCAGCGGATAGAAAACCTCGGCCCGCATGCGTTTGACAATCGCCGCCCCCACGAAGGTTGACACCAAGGCGACGGGCAGCAGCACAAGCGCGGACCAGAGCGACTGCGCGGTGAATTCCCCCAGCGCGGCGTAGGGGATGACCTTGATCGCGTTGACGACCGCGAAAAAGATCACCGATGTGCCTGTGAAGATCTTCGGGTCCAGCCGCAACGGCATGGCGTAGACCTGAAAGGGCGGGCCGCCTGCATGGGCCACAAAGCTGGTGAAGCCCGCCAGCGTGCCGAATATCGTGGCGAGCAGCCCGTTCCGGCGCGCCGGAACGCCGCCCGTCTTGCCGCGCGCGCCGATGGCGACACGCAGAACGAACAGCAGCGCCACAAGCCCGACCAGCAGCCGCACGAAATCATCCGAGGTGATCGACACCGCCGACGCCCCGATCACGATACCCAGCACAGCGGCGGGCAGCATTTGCAGCAACAGTTGCTTGTCGTAATAGCCGCGCCATGCCCAAAGGCTCATGGCGTCCATGGCCAGAAGGACCGGCAGCAGCAGGGCCGCCGCCTGCATCGGCGGCATTACAAAGGCCAAGAGCGGCACAGCAATCAGCGCCATCGCGCCGCCCAGACCGCCCTTGGACAGGCCCACCAGAAACACCGCCAGAACGCCGAGCATCAATGTCGGAAGGTCATTGAAATAGGTCAGCGCAGCGAGGTCCATGGATCATCCTGTCAGCCCCGCCGCAAAACGGGCAGGCGGGCACAGCGCCTGAATTTCTTGTGGTCAGTGCAAGGACGGACGGGTCTTCTGGACCTCTGTCCCTGTCTTGCGCCGCAACTTGACCGCGAAATCGGGGCATTGCAAGGGGTTAGAGGGCGATAAGATGGTTATCCCAGCTAAGCCCTTCAAAGCGTGCTATCGGTTCGGGCCGGGTACCAAGACGCATCATACCGCCCAGCCCATCCGTTGCCACCATCCCGTCAGGCCCGGCAGCGATGCCACAAACATCTGCGCGGGCAAGGCTTTGCACGGCACCCGTGGCGACATCGAACCGGTGGATGCGCCCGCCACGCGGTGACGTGATCGCGACATCGGTGCCGTCGCGGCTGAACGCGACACTGCCGGCATAGCCCTGCATCACCAACTGTTCGCCAAGATCGGCAGAAAGCAGACGCGGTTCTTTGCCGCGTTCATGCAATCCAAGCAGCGGCACGGGGTCCGAGGACTCTCCCTGCCATTGCATCGCAAAACCGACGGTGCGATCAGGCGCTTGCGCCAGATGACGGATCGAGTTCATGTGGAGCCCTGGATCAAGCACGACCTCTTCGAGCAGCGCGCCGTCCGGGGCGATATAGGCAAGGCTTGGCCGCATCTGGGGGATGTTCAGCTTGTCGCGGCCCCGGTCGGGATGCGTGCGGATGCCGCCATTGGCGACCACCAGAACATCATCCACTGTGCTGAGGATCTCATGCGGGCCAATCCCGTGGCTGACGATCTCTCCAATCCGCGCATAGCCCCGTTTGCGGGACCAGAGCCCGATCCGGCCAGCACCCGTGTCGATCTGATTTTCGGTGGTGCACAGGATGTCACCGCCCGCAATAAACGCGCCGTGCCCGTAGAAATGCCGCCCCGCGGGGCTTTGCAGCCGGTGCTCAACCTCACCGGTCAGGCAGTTGATGACCAGCGCGAACGTGCCCGGACGCCGCGCAAAGGCCACCGCCTCGGGCGCTGTGGGGTGGGCTGCGGCGGCATGACCACGCGTGGGTAGGGCAATGCGAAACCGCTCCGTCCCGTCCCGCGCCAGCCCCAGCAGCACATAGGCCCCGTCCGCATCCCGCGCCGCGCCAAGCCATGCCGGGCTGCCAACATCCGCCCAGCTAAGCCGTGGCGCGCTTGCCGCCGCGAGAAGGCTTCCGAGAAAAGCGCGCCGTGCGATCATCCTCAATCTCCATCCGTCGCGTTGAACCCCGCCGACACGCCAAGTGGTACGCCGACCTCATTGGCGATCGCGGGCAGGAGCGCCTTGATTTTCTGTTGCAGGATCTCAACTTGCAGGCGGCCTTGCGGATCTGCCACACCCGCGAAGATTGGATCATCCAGATCGCGCGCGGTTTGCAGTGCAATGTCGAAACCGGCATCAATCTGCGGGGTCGGACCGTCGGCAAGCGCTTGTGCGAAACCATGCAAAGATTCGAGTGATAGTATAACATTGCGCAGCGATCGTCCCGAACGATACGCCTCGGCCCGTGTGGGGCGCGGGCGGTCGAACGTGCCCAAAGGCCGACCAAGGCGTTGATCCGCGTTGAGTTCGATCCCCGTCGTCAGCGTGGTGTAAAGCGCCTGTGCTGCCTCGGATTTTGTCAAGAAAGTGGTGTTCCCGGCATCCCCGGCGGTCGTGACTGTCTGGGCATATTCGTCGCGCCATTCTTTAGCTATGGCATCCGCCATCTGCGCCAGATCGGCACTCATCGCCTGCGCGAGCGTACAGGTGTAACTGTCTGGTGCGTAACCGGAAAATTTCGGCTCGAACAGCACCCGTTCCAGCGCGGCGAAGCCTCTGCCTGCGATGGAAACGTCGGCAAACTGCTTCGCGGTCTGGGCGGCAGCATCCTTATCCGCGATCAACCTTGCGACGGTGCGCGGCACCAAACCCCGCGTATCTGGCCAGAACTGGATCGCCAAGGCGCGCCCGTCTTGTTCGACAGGCCCGATCCGAAGGTAGGAGATCCCCATCCATGCATCGAAAGCAGCTTGAAAGTCGTCCTGCAAGGCATTGGCTGTACAGTCATTCTTTGCAGAGGTAGACAGATTTTCAGCGGCATTTGAAAAACGTGCCGTCATCGGCAGGATATGGTCGTTCACGGCCTCCGGGACGCCTGCAAAGGCAGGACCGGCGGCGAAGGCAAGGGCAAGGATCAGGCGCATGTCACAGGCTTTCCAAATAGCGGATCAGGGCTTCGCGGTCGGGTTTGTCCAACCCGATCACGGACTCGCGGGCAGTTTCGGCCTCGCCGCCATGCCAGAGGATTGCCTCCAGCAGGGTGCGGGCGCGACCATCATGCAGATACGCTTCGTGGCCGCTGACCTGCCGTGTCAAACCGATACCCCAAAGCGGTGCGGTGCGCCACTCCCGGCCCGTCGCGCGCAGCTCTGGCCGGTTGTCGGCAAGACCTTCGCCCATGTCATGCAGAAGCATGTCGGTATGCGGCCAGATCAGTTGAAAGCTCTGTTCCGGTTGATCCTTCAGCCGCGCGGTGACGAATTTCGGCTGGTGGCAGCTTGCGCATCCGGAGGTGTGAAAGACCTCCTTGCCGCGCAACACTTGGTGATCGTCGATGTCACGTCGGGCAGGGACGCCAAGGTTGCGGCTGTAGAAGGTAACAAGGTCCAAGCCTTCGGCGTCGATCTCTGTTCCGCGCGCATCGTCATCGCCATGCGGACCCGCCACGCAGGCGTCCTGCCGGGCGGTGCAGTCGCCTGCCGCGTTTGGAAACAATGGGTTGGAGATACCAATATCGCCCGCAAAGGCGCTGGCTGCCTGTTCCAGAACGGAAGGATTGCCGGCTTTCCACCCGAAACGCCCCAGCATCGGGCGATCGAACTCGACAGACCAGACCACCTGCGCCTTGCCGGAAATGCCGTCACCGTCGCTATCCTCGGGGTCGGCAAGCGCCAGAATATCCTCTGCCGGAATCGCCTCCAGCAGGCCAAGCCCGATCATCTGCGGGGACAGTCGGGCAGAGAGCTGGATGTCCGGCGAAGGCGCGCCATAGGCTGCGTCGGCGATGCTGTAGCTTGGCGACCGCAGCATCACGACTTCGCCATCGTTTAACGTCACCGGGTATTCCGTGTAGGTCACGCGCATTTGCCCTTCGGCCGCGTGGCCAGGAACTGCGAAATCCTGCAATTGTCCGCCATAGACGGGATCCGGACGGGTGCGCGGCGTGGTGTCACCGATGCTGGTCAGGTAGGTTTCGATCTTCGAGGGATTTGCATCGCTGGGCACCGACAGGCGCAGAAACATCGACACATTGCTGTCGTCCGGCCCTTCGGGCGTGTGTCCGCGCCCGTCCTTCAGGTGGCATCGCTGACACGAACGCGCGTTATAGACCGGCCCCAGACCGTCCGACGCGCGGGTCGAGGAGGGCGACGAGACCCACAACTTGCGGAACAACCCGTTGCCCAGCTTGAAGTCCAACTCGTCCTCAAAGCTGACATTGCCAGATGGTAGCGAAAACGCGTCTGCTGTGTCGCGCGCCCGCACGGTGGCCGCCCCGCCGGGATTGGCCTCAAACGGTTCCGGCACCGAGAAATCGGTGGGCGGCGCGACGGCGCGGGCGATCCGGGCGATCTCGGCATCGGTGCGGGGCAGGGTGGCCAGCGGGTGATCCGTCGGCAGTTCTGCCAGCCCCGCGAAAGGCACCAAGGCAAAAGCCAGTGATGTAAGAGCCAGACGAGACGTCATGTGGTGATCCTGTCGGGGCGGCCCAGTCGCCGCCCCGTTTGAGCCGTTTACTGAAAGACTGCGTCCGGATCGTCAAGGCTGTCGGAGCCTTCGATGCCGACGCCGTCCAGACCGAGCGCGGTCACTGCGCGCTCAATCCCGCGGGTCTGGTTCACCAGTGCGTCAACCGCGCTCATGATCAGGGCTTCGCCGGCGTCATTGCCGCGCGCCAACATCTGATCATAGCTGGTGCCAGCCTCGGCCGTGGATTTGATCGCCGCCAGACGCGCCATGGTTGCATCAAGCTGCGTGCGCAAGCCTGCGTCAACATCCGCATCGGCCTCGGCGACCAGATCGGACAGGCTTTCGCCGCTCACGATGCTGCCATCGACGCGCGTGTAATGCCCGGTATAGACGTTGCGAATGCCCAGACCGTCATAGAAATGGCTGTTATGGGTATTGTCGGAAAAGCAGTCATGCTCTTCTTCGGGATCGTTCAGCATGACGCCCAGCTTCATCCGCTCGCCCGCCTGTTCGCCGTAGGACAGACTGCCCATCCCGGTCAGCATCGCCACCAGCCCGGCATCTTCATCCGCGGTCAACGTGCTGCGCGCTTCGCCCTCTGCGCCCCATTGCGCCGCCATCCATTCCAGATCGGAGAGCAACAGATCGGTCGCTGCGCGCAGATATTCGCCGCGCCGGTCACAATTGCCATTGGTGCACTCATCGCCCGTGGCGTAATCCGTCCACGGCCGGTCACCCGCGCCATGATCCGTGCCGTTCAGATCCTGACCCCAAAGCAGAAATTCCACGGCATGATAACCGGTTGCGACATTTGCTTCGACCTGATCGGCCTCGTGCAGCGTGGTTTCCAGAAGCTCTGGCGTGATCGCGGTCGCGTCAATTTCCTGACCTGACAGGGTAAAGGTCGGCTGCGCAATTACGTTCAGTACGGCATAGGGGTTTTCATCGGTCGGGCCGGCATCATCGGCGACATAGTCGATCAGGCCTTCATCCAGCGGCCAAGCGTTGACCTTGCCTTCCCAGTCATCAACGATGGCATTCCCGAAACGGAACACCTCTGTCTGCTGGTAGGGCACACGCGCGGCAATCCAGGCTTCGCGGGCACGGGTTAATGTTTGGGCAGACGGCTTTTCCAAAAGCGCATCGATGGCATCCGACAGACGCTGTGCGGTGGTCACGCTGTCCTCGTACCCGGCCTGTGCGATGTCGGCATATGTGTTCAGAACGTCAGCCTTGCCGGCCATCAGCGGCGTGGAAAACGCGGCCAGGGCGCAGGCGGCGGTCATCGTGCGTATCATCATAGTCTTTCCTGTCGGTTCGCGGTGGGCTTGATTGGATTTCTGGCCAAGTTACTGACAAAAAGACTAGGATAAGTCAATCCGACAAGAACAATCAGGATTGTGGCTGTTCAGGTCAGCCCCTTGTCAGCCGGTATTACCGCGGCTAACCATTTACCTCGAAACGCGGGGGCGACATGAAAATATGCGCACTGACAATGGTTTACAAAGATTATTGGGCTTTGGATGTCTGGTATCGGCACTACGCGCAGCTACTGGGGGCCGACGCGCTGTACATCGTGGCGCATGGTGCCGATCCAGAGGTACAGCGGATCTGTCCGGGCGCCAGTATCTGGACGATTCCGCGAGATGACCTCAGCTATTTCGACCGGAAGCGTTCGGAATTGCTGAACGCGTTTCAGGCAGGACTACTTTCCAGCTATGACTGGGTGATCCGCACGGATGCGGACGAATTGATCTGCGCCGATCCCGCTATCGGCTCGCTTCAGCAGATCTTTGCCGCAGCGGGCAGGGTGCCCGTCCTTACCGCGCTTGGCCTTGATCTGGTCGAACAGCCCGAAGACGGACCTTTGCGGGACGGGCTTTGGAGAACGCGGAAAAATGTTTCCTTTACAGGTCATTACAGCAAGGCTTTCGCGCAGTCCAAGCCGGTCAATCTGACATTGCACGGCACCAAAGTGCCGCCACGCAGACTGGCGGATTTTCCCTTTGTGATGCCGGAGGGGCTGTATCTGGTGCATCTGAAATATGCCAATCTGGACGCGTTGGAAACGGTCAATGCCGACCGCGTTGCAATGTCAAACGCAGGACAAAAAGGATTGCCCGGCGCGGGTTGGCGGGAAGCCTATGCAGATGCGGCGCAGTTTCTGGCCAGTTTCCGGGCAAAGCCCGTGCTGCCGTGGCACAAGGCGCGCGCAAAGGCCTTTCGTGCGCTTTCCAACGATCCCGCACGCAGCGAGCGTCTGGGCCTCGTCAAGGCGCGCGCGTTGAAATTTCCGTTTCGCACTGTGCTGCCCGATTGGTTCGAAACCTTTGAGCAATAGCGGATGAAGGTGTAAAACCGGCCAGCACAAACACTGGACAATATCGGCATTCCGGGGCATTCAGACGCGCCAAGTCAAGGAACGGAGAACAGCATGGCCGACGGAACTTTTGCAGTATTGACCCTTGCGCTCGGGCTTTGGGACATGTCGCAAAACCACTGTCCGAATGAGGGCTGTCTCGCTTACAATCAGGTGCCGTCATATACTGCCATCTCTGGCGGCGGCGTGTATTTCCAGGACGAGCATGTGGACGAAGAAATCTACATTCGCCGCGATACGCGCAAGGCGCATGGTCCGTTTCAGATGATCTATGGTCTATCGGTCACCGGGCGCGGCGATGCCTGGGCCGGTTTGGGACATGCCTATACGATGAGCAACCGCAGCCAGAGCGCCTATATGCAGCTTCACGCGATGACCGGTCTGTATCTGCAAGGTGGCGGCCCGGATCTTGGTGGCCCGATCGAATTCCGGTCCGGTATCGAGTTTGGCCTTCAAGGACGCAGCGGCGCGCGGTTCGGTCTGGCCTACGATCACCGCTCGAATGCCGGGTTGTACGGCGACAACCTTGGGCTTGAGACGATCCAGTTGCGTGTCAGCATTCCAACGAACTGAACGATACAGAGCGAGGCATGGCTCTTACGGCGGCTTATGGACGAAATGTCCATTCAGGCTGCAATTCTATGCCATGCGCATCACCAATATTTACATAATACTGATTATGCGAATGATATATGAGCGAAAGGCCCATTCCATTCTGGATCATCTGCCATACCAAATGAATGTCGAACGAGATCTCTAACCCAGCGCGTAGCCCGCACCCCGAACCGTACGCAGAGGATCTTTGCCGCCATATTGACACAACGCCTTGCGCAGACGTCCGATATGAACGTCAACGGTGCGCGTATCGACATAGATGTCCCGGCCCCAGACCCGATCGAGAAGTTGTTCACGCGACCAGACCCGGCCCGGCTTTTCCAGAAAGGTCGCCAGCAGCCGAAACTCTGTCGGACCCAGTTTCAGCGGTGCTTCCGCGCGTGTGACCTTGTGGGTTTCGGCATCCAGAAGGATATCGAGATATTCCAGACGCGCGCCCATTGTCGCGGGCCGTGTCCGGCGCAGCTGCGCGCGCACCCGCGCCATAAGTTCTACGACCGAAAACGGCTTTACGACATAGTCGTCAGCGCCGGTTTCCAACCCGCGGACCCGGTCCACCTCTTCGGTGCGGGCCGACAGCATGATGACCGGAATACTACGGGTATCAGAGCGGCTTTTTATGCGGCGGCAAACCTCGATCCCCGAGACGTTCGGCAACATCCAGTCCAGCACCACGAGGTCCGGCGCCTCTTCCGCAACAAGCAGCATCGCCTCTTCGCCGTTCTCGGCGACGGCGACGCGAAACCCTTCAGCCTCCAGATTGTAGGACAGGATTTCACGTTGTGAGGCTTCGTCCTCGACCACGAGTACTGTTGGTTGTGACGCGCTCATCCTAGTCTGGCTCCGCTTCGGGGTTATATTTCATATCCGAGGATGTGACATCCGCTTTTGGTCGCGATCCTTCCGGCGTTTCCCCGGTGACGTAGAACAGCACCTGCTCGGCGATCGCGGTGACATGGTCGCCCATGCGCTCGACGTTCTTGGCGATGAAATGCAAATGCATGCAGGCGGTGATATTACGCGGATCCTCCAGCATGAAGGTCAGGAATTCACGGAACAGCGTGTTGTACATCTCGTCAACCTCGCGGTCGCGCTCGATCACGTCGCGTGCAAAATCGGGATCGCGCTGGATGAACGCATCCAAAGCATCCTTCAGCATCGCCTCGACCTCGCGCGTCATGCGCCGGATCGACCCGGTTGCGCCGGAAATCTGCGTTAGCTGTCCCAGCACGTCAGAGCGTTTGGCAAGGTTCTTCGATAGATCACCTATCCGTTCCAGGTTCGAGGTCATCCGCATGATCGCCAGCACTGTCCGCAAATCGACGGCTGTTGGCGCGCGAAGTGCTATGAGGTTGGCAACCTCGTCGTTGATCTGCTCGTCCAGCGCATCAATGGCAGCATCGCCGCGACGCACCTTTTCGGCCAGTTCCTGATCGCGGCTTTCCAGCGCTTTGGAAGAGTCGACGATGGACGCCTCGACCAGCCCCCCCATCTTCAGGATTTTCGCATGGATCGAGTCTAGATCCCGGTCAAAAGCCGATGCGATATGTCTGCTGTCGTTCATGGTTCTATCCGATCCGGCCAGTGATATAGCTTTCGGTGCGGCTGTCTTCGGGGTTTGTGAAGATCTTGACCGTGTCACCGAACTCGACAAGATTGCCGAGATGAAAGAATGCGGTCCGCTGGCTGACCCTTGCGGCCTGCTGCATGGAATGTGTGACGATCACCACCGAATACTGCTGGCGCAATTCGTCGATCAGCTCTTCGACCTGAGCCGTGGCGATGGGATCCAGCGCCGAACAAGGCTCGTCCATCAGCAAAACCTCGGGCTCCGTGGCAATGGCGCGTGCAATGCACAGGCGCTGCTGTTGCCCGCCTGACAGCCCGGTGCCAGAGGCATGCAACCGGTCCTTGACCTCTTCCCAGATGGCGCCGCGACGCAGGGATTTCTCAACGATTTCGTCAAGATCAGCCTTGTTCTTTGCCAGCCCGTGAATGCGCGGACCGTATGCGATATTGTCGTAAATCGACTTCGGGAACGGGTTGGGTTTCTGGAAGACCATGCCGACCTTGGCGCGCAGTTGCACCGGGTCGACACGCTTGTCGTTTATATCCTCACCGTCGAGCAGGATTTTCCCCTGCACACGGCAGATGTCGATCGTGTCATTCATCCGGTTGATACAGCGCAAAAACGTCGATTTTCCGCAGCCCGAAGGTCCGATGAATGCGGTGACGGTATTGGCTTCGATGTTCACGTTCACGTCCTTGATGGCGTGATTGTCGCCGTAATGAACTTGAACGTCACGGGCTGTAATCTTGGCGGTTTTCTGGTCCAAGGTCGTCTCCAGAGATTTAGGCGCATCGTACATGTTTGGTCTCCGTTTACCAGCGACGCTCAAAGCGGCGGCGCAGGATAATCGCGATAAGGTTCATCGAAAGCAGGACAACCAGCAGGATGATGATGCCCCCCCAGGCGCGTTCGTAATAGGCCGGGTCGGCGCGTTTTGCCCATTCGTAAATCTGTGCGGGCATGGCAGAGTTCGGATCCAGAAAGCCCGACGCGATCCCGTCGGGATAGTTCGACGCAATGTAGCCTACCATCCCGATCAGCAAGAGCGGCGCGGTTTCCCCGAGCGCCTGCGCCAGCCCGATGATTGTCCCGGTCAGAATGCCGGGCGCGGCCAGCGGCAAGACATGGTGAACCACGGACTGCATCTTCGAGGCCCCAATGCCAAGCGCTGCATCCCGGATCGAAGGCGGCACGGCCTTCAGCGACGCTCGGGTCGAAATGATGATCGTCGGCAACGTCATCAGCGTCAGCACCAGCCCGCCGACCAGCGGCGCGGATTGCGGCAGATGCGCAAACTGGATGAACACGGCAAGGCCCAGGATACCAAACACGATGGACGGCACCGCCGCGAGGTTCGAGATATTCACCTCGATCAGATCCGTCCAACGGTTCTGTTTTGCAAACTCCTCCAGATAGATAGAGGCCGCGACACCGATGGGCAGCGACAGAACAAGCACCACCATCATCATAAACAGCGAGCCCAGGATCGAAACCCCCATACCGGCTTGTTCCGCTCTGCTTTCGGATGCATCCGCGCCAGTGATGAAGCTGAGGTTGAAACGTTTCTCGATGACACCTGCGTCTACCAGAGCATCAGTAAGGTCCAGATGTTCGGCATCTATGCTTTTGTCACGGATAACGCTTTCGCGGGATACACGCCCTTTGAGATAGCCATCGACACGCGACGACGCGAGGATGCGAAACTCGACCGTATCGCCGATCATGTCTGGGTTCTCGATCACCACATCACGCACCTGCGCCGCAGCAGACGCCGATGTCAGCGCCTTCATCTCGCTGGCTTTGCTCAGAGGTGTCTCGATACCGCGATCTGTTACTTCGGCAAAAATCGCGTTTTGCAGAAGCGGTGTGTAACCAAAGGTCGAGACCTTCTTGATGTCGTCAATGTCCCGGTTGCCGTTCTTGTCCAGCTTGGCCGGATCCAGAAAGACCTGCGTGGTGATGAACGTCTGTTGAAAAGCCCCTTTACCGTTGGAGATAATAGCGGTCAGCAACACCATCAGGAAGATAAGCCCAGTGGCAATGGCAGCGATGCCATACATGCGAAACCGCTTTTCGGCGGCGTTACGCTTTTTTGTACGGGCATCAAGTGTGATGAGCGAGCCGTGGCGTGGCGGAGGTACACGTCCGGGCGGGGTAAAGCTTGCGTCGGTCATTCGTACTGCTCCCGGTATTTGCGCACGATGTAAAGTGCCAGCACGTTCAGCGCCAAGGTCAGGATGAAAAGGTTCATGCCAAGGGCGAAGGCCACCAGCGCCTCGGGCGAGGCGAAGTCACTGTCGCCGGTCAATTGGCTGACAATCTTGGCGGTTACGGTCGTCATCGCCTCAAACGGATTGAGCGACAGCCGGGCCGCGGCCCCTGCCCCAAGCACCACGATCATCGTCTCGCCGATCGCGCGCGAGGCGGCCAGAAGAACAGCACCGATAATGCCCGGCAAAGCGGCGGGCAGAACAACCTGCTTGATGGTTTCGGATTTGGTCGCACCCAGCCCGTAAGACCCGTCGCGCATCGACTGAGGGACAGAGTTGATGATGTCATCCGACAAGGAACTGACAAAAGGTATCAGCATGATGCCCATCGTGATGCCTGCTGTCATTACCGCGCGTCCGCCTTGCATCCAGCCAAGACCGTCATCGCCGAACACAGTCAGCAACATCGGGCCAACGGTCAGCAAGGCAAACAGGCCGTAGACAATTGTTGGAATGCCCGCCAACAGCTCAAGCATTGGCTTGGCAAAGCCCCGTACGGTCGGGCTGGCATATTCGGACAGGTAGATGGCGGCAAACAGACCAACCGGGACCGCGACGATCAAGGCCACAAGCGAGATATAGAACGTACCCCAGAGCAGCGGCAGAATGCCAAGGCTGGACGCGCCACCACGGCCCGAAAAGCTGGGTGCCCATTCGAACAGCGTGTAGAAATCCGCCGCCGGGTACAGTCGGAAGAATTCCCAGGTGTTGAAGATCAGCGAAAAGACGATGCCTACGGTGGTCAGGACAGCGATCGACGCGGCTGCAATCAGCAGCGCCTTAACGACCTGTTCCACCACGTTGCGTGCGCGGAAATCGAAATGGCTTTCTCTGACACCCCACAGCAATCCGGCCAAGGCAAACGCCACAACGGCAATCGACATGATAAGATCGCCGGACGCTTTCATGATCCGGTAATGCTGAGCCGCGGCAAGCACCGGCTGGGTGATGCCCGATGTCACCACCTGACCCGCATCCTTGAGAAGCTTGGTGACGTCGGTGGTGTCTACCCGCAAATTGCGCGTCGCATCATCGTCGATCAGGCCGGCGGCAGCGATGCTGTCAAGGCCGTTGGCCGTACGACGAACCTCGGCCATCACCAGACCGCGGCTTGACCCTTCGGAAATCTCGGCTTGCGGGATCATCTTTGACACAACGCTGTTGACGTAGAATGGCTGTGCCAGCAGCCAGACCACCAGCAAAAGCAACGCCGGTATGATTACCTTCAGCGCCGCGTTCCAACCGTAGTAGGACGGCAGTGAATGCAACCGGCGAATGTCCCCTCCGGCGCTGTTCAGCGCCCGGGACCGGCCCAGGATATACCCGACCGCCGCAAGTGCGAGCACCACAATCACGAGCCAGAAAACAGGCATAAGCCCCCCAGTGTGTTTGTCAGTTCAATAGGTCAAACGAAGAAATGGGGGCGGCCACGTGTTCCGCCCCCCGGCAGTCAGGCAGACGCCTGATTACATCTCTGCGCTCATGGTCTGTTCGTCGGCGACCGCGTTCTGGGTGTCGGCCAGTTCCGGATCGGAAACCAGACCATATTCGGCCAGCGGGCCATCCGGGCCTGCGATCTCGTCAGCGACGAAGAATTCGGCAAACTCTTTCAGGCCAGGGATCACACCGATATGAGCTTTCTTCACATAGAAGAACAGCGGACGCGAGACCGGATATTCGCCGCTTGCGATGCTTTCGGTGGTCGGTTCGACACCGCCCATTGTCGCGACTTTCAGCACGTCGGTATTGTTCTCGTAGAACGCCAGGCCGAACACGCCGATGGCGTTTGAGTTGGCGTCGATCGAGGCCAGCGTTTCGGTGTAGTCGCCGTCAATATCAACGGAGCGGCCGTCGCTGCGCACTTGAAGGCAGGCATCTTCGGCCGCATCTTCATCCATGCCGCCCGCGATCATCGCTTCCATTGCGCCGGTTTCTTCACAGCCAACCGCGATCACCTTTTCCTCGAACACTTCACGCGTCCCGTGCTTGGTGCCGGGGATGAAAGCAAGGATTTCCTCGGCCGGCAGATCAGCGTTGAAATCGGACCACTTTGTATAGGGGTTGTCGACCAGCGCGCCGTCAACCATGACCTTCGGTGCCAAGGCGTTGAAGATGTCGGACTGGGTGAACTCGGTATACGCCGGGCCGTCCAACTGGCTGGCAAAGACGATCCCATCATAGCCGATGCGGACTTCGACGATGTCGGTCACACCGTTTTCGGCACAGGCCTGAATTTCCTTTTCGCGGATCTTGCGCGAAGAGTTGGCAATATCTGTGTGCTCTTCGCCAACACCCTGGCAGAAACGCTTGAGCCCGGCCGACGATCCGCCCGATTCCACGACAGGTGTCGGGAAGTCGAAGTTTTCGCCAAAGGCTTCGGCCACGATCGAGGCATATGGCAGCACGGTCGAGGAACCTGCAACTTGTACCTGGTCACGCGCCGCAGCGGCTGTGGCGGAAACGGCAGCAATCGCCAGTGCAGAGGCGGTTAGTTTTACGGAAGACATAGGTGGCTCCTGTTTGACAAAATTCGCAGTCATCCTCGTGATGACCCTGAGCGAGGACATAAGACGGGCACGCTATGGTTTTGTGACAAGTACGTAACGGTTTTATGACATTGACGCCGCTGGGGGTGATGCGTGGAAGATTCAAAACTAAGCGATTGATAATACGTAGTTAAAAATGACTTCATTCACATTTCGAAAACCGAAAATATGATCTTCTCAAGGGAATACACCGCAAGAATCTCGGCAATTCCGTCTGATATGTCTATCCAATGGGCAACAAAACGGTGACGGTCGTCCCCTGCCCTTTTTCACTGGTAATGCGCATCCGGCCACGATGGCGATTGATGATGTGCTTGACGATTGCCAATCCCAGTCCGGTGCCGCCCATCTCTCGCGACCGGTGGCTGTCGGCGCGGTAGAACCGTTCCGTCAGGCGGGGAATATGGATCGCGTCGATGCCCAGTCCGGTGTCCCGCACCGTCAGCTGGGTGCCATCGCTCCGCAAACGCGGTTGGTAGACTGGGCTCGTGACCGACATCATAACCGTCGATCCGCGCCCGCTATATTTGATCGCATTTTCTGTGAGGTTAATCAGAACCTGACGCAGTTGATCGGAATCGCCCGCAATATCAAACCCGTTCTCGGGCAGATCCAACATCAGGGTCACCCCGGCATCCTCGGCCAAAGGCGCAAGCGAATGCGATGTGGAGCGGACCAATCCGCACAGATCGACCCGCGCGGTCGGACGGACCCGCTCTTCCGATTCGACATGGCTGAGTGACAACAGGTCTCCGACAAGCCGATTCATCCGGTTGGCCTCACGCTGCATGATCCCAAGAAAGCGCTCGCGTGCCGCGGCATCCTCGCGCGCGGGGCCACGCAGCGTTTCCACGAAGCCCATCAGCGCAGTCAGCGGCGTGCGCAACTCGTGGCTGACATTTGCCACGAAGTCACGGCGCATCTGTACGGCTTGCTCCATATGCGTGACATCCTCGAAACAGATCAACGCGCCTGCATCCGGAACGTGCCGCGCGCTGACCTTGTAGGTGACGTCCTGCGCCCCGACCGATGTCAGATAGCGCGCTGTCGCCGCCGATCCGTCACGCAGGCATCCTTCGATGACATCAAGAACGGCAGGCTGGCGCAGCACGGCTATAAAATGCCGCCCCCTGGTGCCCGGACCAAGCAGCTTGTCGGCCTCGGCATTGGCAGCTTGCACGCGTTCATCTGCGCCGACCAGGATCGTCGCCAGCGGGATCGCGTCGATCAGCGCTTTTGCCAGATCAGAACTCATGCCTGCCTTGCCGCCTCCAGCCCTTTGTCGAACACGGCAAGCAGGGCCGCAGGATCTTCGAGACCAACCGAGACGCGGAAGAACCCTTCGGTCAAGCCGAGCGAGGCGCGCAGTGCGGGGGTCAGGCTGCGATGCGAGGAACTGGCGGGGTGTGACAGCGTGGTACCCACATCGCCCAGCGTCGGCGCAAAGGCCACGCCATCGGCACCTTTGACAAAGGCATTGGCCGCGTCGCGCCCGCGGTCCAGCTCAAAGCTGACCATGTTGCAGCCGTGCCCTTGCAACAGCCCCTGCGCGCGGGCGTGATCGGGGTGATCGACGCGCGTGGGATAGAGCACCCGTTTCACGCCCGCCTGCCCGGCCAGATGATCGGCCAGGCGCTGCGCTGTCGCCTCTGCCCGGTCGAAACGCAGGTCAAAGGACATCAAACCGCGCTCGGCCAGCCAGCAATCAAAGGGACTGGCGGTCAGCCCTGTGGTCACGGCAAAATCGTACAGCTTGCGGCGCAGGGCTTCGTCCTTTGCAGCCACATATCCCAGCGTCACGTCGGAATGCCCCGCCATCAGCTTGGTGACCGAATGGATCAGAATATCGGCGCCCATCTCCAGCGGCCGGATGGCACGAGGGGTCGTGAAGGTATTGTCCACGGCCAGCAGGATGTTCTTTTCACGGGCAAGCTCGATCAGCCCGTTCATGTCGGCCACGCGCAGCGTCGGGTTCGAGACAACCTCGATCAGGATCAGCGTGGTCTCTGGACGCAGAGCGGCGCGCATCGCGTCAATATCTGTGGGATCGGCTTGCGACGTGGCGATGCCCAGGCGCGGCAGGTCCTCTTTCAGCATCCGCAGCGACCGCCCATAAAGCTGATCACCCCCCAGCACATGATCGCCCGATTCCAGCAAACCCAACAGAACCGCGGTCACCGCCGCCATGCCGGACCCGACGACCAGCCCGCCGGTCGCCCCTTCCATCGCATCAATGCGGCGCGCCAGCACGTCCGCGTTGGGATGCCCCTCACGCGCATAGGTATACCCCTCGACAACGCCGCCATATTGAGCGTCCAGCGCATCCGGGCTGTCGGCGGCATAAACCACCGATGGCATCAGCGGCGTGACAACCGCGTGTTGTGCGCCCGGTGGCAGCCCACCGGGGCGGATGAGCGTAGGCTTCATGGAGTGTCCTTTCGGATGTATGACTGTCTTTTGGAGTCCAGATCTGTTGTGAATAACTTGTCCAATTTGGCACGATCACGGTTAACGGCGGCGCTTTTACGCAGTGGCCGCGCCTGCATGTGAACGGATGACGGCCACATCTTCGACATAATCAGGGTTAATGCAAAACATGCCGCAGGACGTGGTGTGCCGTTTCAGACCGGCTTCAGCCCGGCGCGGAACCGCCGCATGTTGTCCTGATAATGGCGCGCACTTTGGCGCAACCCTTCGATGGCGGCATCGTCCAACTGACGCACAACTTTGCCGGGCGCACCCATGACCAGCGCGCCGTCGGGAATTTCCTTGTCTTCGGTGATCAGCGCACCGGCACCAATCAGGCAATTGTCACCGATCTTCGCGCCATTCAACACGGTTGCCCCCATGCCGATCAGCGAGTTTTGCCCGATGGTACACCCGTGCAGCATGACCTTATGGCCAATGGTACACCCAGCGCCGATTGTCAGCGGATAGCCGATATCGGTATGAAACACGCAGTTCTCCTGCACGTTCGAGCCTTCGCCGATCAGAATTTCCTCATTATCGCCGCGCAAAGTACTGCCGAACCAGACCGATGCGCCCGTTTGCAGAACAATACGCCCGATCAGGTTCGCATCTGGCGCAACCCAGCTATCTTCAGCAATATCAGGCGCTTGTTCGTCGATGCTATACAGTGTCATGCGGAGATCTCCTCGAATTCCTTTTGCAGATTGCGAACATGATCCAGCAGGCCGGGTTGCTGCGCGCGGCGCAGCCGTTCTGCTGTCACGATGGTGCGCAGCTTTTCAAAGCTCTGATCCAGATCGTCATTGACCAGCACATAGTCGTAACCGTCCCAGTGGCTAATCTCGTCCCAGCTTTTCTGCATTCGCTTGGCGATCACCTCGGCGCTGTCTTGCCCACGGCTTTCCAGACGGCGGCGCAATTCGGCAATCGAGGGCGGCAGAACGAAAACTGACAGCACGAAATCACGCAGGACAGAGTTGGAAATCTGCTGTGCGCCCTGCCAGTCAATGTCGAACAAAACGTCGCGCCCGGCTTCGATTGCCGCTTGAACCGGTGCCATGGGAGAGCCGTAGAAGTTGCCGAAAACATGGGCATGTTCCAGCATCTGGCCTTCGATGACGTCATGCTTGAACTGCTCTTCGGCCATGAAATGATAGTCCTTGCCGTCAACTTCGCCGGGACGGGGCGCGCGTGTCGTTGCGGAAACGGAAAAGCGCAGGCTGGGATCCCATTCCAGCAACCGCTTGGACAGGGTTGATTTGCCCGCACCCGAAGGCGAGGACAGGATAATCAAAAGGCCGCGCCGGTCGGTCATTGCCTACTCCACGTTCTGAACTTGTTCGCGCATCTGGTCGATCACCGTCTTCAGGTCCAGCCCGACGCGCGTCAAGGGCTGGAATTGTGCCTTCGAACTCAATGTGTTGGCTTCGCGATTGAATTCCTGAGTCAGAAAATCCAACCTGCGTCCCACGGGACCATCGCTGGCCAGAAGATCACGGGCGGCGGCGACATGCGCGTGCAGGCGGTCCAGCTCTTCTGTCACATCCGCCTTGACCGCGATCAGTGCCAATTCCTGCGCCACCCGGTCCGGATCGGCACCGTCGGTATTATCCAGCGCGCGCGAAAGCGCGGTTTTCATCCGCGCAGCCATGTCTTTGCGACGCACCTCGCCAAGCGTTTCGGCTTCGCCCGTCAGCAGCTTGATCTGGTCGATCTGGGCGGTCAGAATGGATTGCAATGCCTCACCCTCTGCTTCCCGCATGGCGCAGAAGCTTTTGAGAACAGGGATAAAATCCGCTTCCAATGTATCGCGCAACCCAGCGGTGTCCGTATCGGTTGTGCTGTTGTCGAGGATGCCGCGCAACGCCAAAATTCCGGTCGCGGTGGCGGGTGCCAGCGTGATGCCACGATCCATCGCGCGGGTCTCTACCTCTGCCAACGCCGTCAGGGTTGCGTCCAGTTGGTCCGCGTTCAGCTGTTGAGGTGCCGCGCCTTCATCAGCCTGTAAGCGCAAGTTCAGCGTTATATTTCCGCGCTTTACGGCCTTGCCTAAACAGGCGCGCAACGCAGTCTCCAACCCCTCGATCCAATCGGGAACACGCAGACGCAGATCCAGCCCGCGTGCATTGACGCTGCGGATCTCCCATGTCCAACGGTAGCGCCCCGCACTGCCCTGCCCCGAGGCAAAACCGGTCATCGACTGCCGCATGAATGTTCCTTTCAGGTCGGTTGCCTATCGGTTACGCAATCCGGGCCGCGCTGGCAAGCGAACCCGGTCAGAGGATGCGTTAACCTTTTGGAAAGAAATGTGGCGAAACGGTGATCGCCATGCGCTATTAAGGTATTCGTAACCTTTGTGAAGCCAAATTAACCTCAACTTCGGTCGGCGAACAAAGAAGGATATTAGTGAGTGGAGTTTTCGCCGTGTTTTCCCGGAAAAAGACCGCCAAGAACGTGATTTCAATTCAGCCATATCAAGAAAAAAACCACACATCGGCACTGCGCCTTGTCGATGCCTATTGGCATGGGCTGCGGCATGATCATCCGATCCCGGCGCGCAGCGAGGTTGATCCGCGCGGATTGCAGGGCGCGCTGGACGTGTCTTTCATCGTCGAGCGTATCGGAAAAGGACTTGCGCGTCTGCGGGTTGCCGGAGCGCATCTGTCCGACCTGATGGGCATGGAGGTTGCGGGCATGCCGTTAAGCGCGCTCTTCGTCCCTGAAAGCCGCGAGTCGCTTGCCAGCGCGTTGGAAAAGGCGTTTGCCGAACCCGCGATCCTGCGTCTTGAACTGCGCGCTGAAGCGGGTATCGGTCGGCCTGCATTGACCGGCAAGCTGGTGCTTTATCCACTGCGATCCCACACCGGTGAGGTCGACCGGGCAATGGGCGCTCTCGTGACAGAGGGTAAAATCGGTCGCCTGCCCTGCCGGATGGAGATCGTCGGCGTTCGGGTCGAAACACTGAACCTGGTCGGCGTGTGCCGCGTGGACCTGCGCCCCGATCGCCAGGCGGATACGCCGTCGCTTGTGCCGCGCAAACGGTATATGGCCCCTGTGCAGCCACAGCCGATCCGGAACAATGTGAATGCCACCGGTCCCGGCTTTGCTGAAAGAGCCGCGCCTTTCGGGGACAAACCAGCATTACGGTTGGTGCCTACCGACGAATACTGAAGGCCTTTTGTAGCATTCGACTATTGAAACGGTGCGCAATCTGCGCCGGGTGTTTTATTGATGAGTGGGAGGGCAAGGCTATTCGCTTTGCTCTCCTTTTTTCGTAATGCGCCCTGCTTTGTCGCCAAGAAAAAGGCGCCCGGTTGTTGAGCGCCTTTCTTACGGTATTTTGGAACCGGTTTAGCTCGCTGCGGCAGCCAGCGCATCGCGCCGCCCGGTCAGTTCTTCTGCAACCAGGAAGGCCAATTCCAGCGATTGCGACGCATTGAGGCGCGGGTCGCAGGCGGTGTGGTAACGGTCCGACAGATCCTCGTCGCTGACATCGCGGACGCCGCCTGTGCATTCGGTCACGTCCTGGCCGGTCATCTCGAAATGCACGCCGCCCGGGATTGTGCCCTCGGCCTTGTGAACGCCAAAGAACTCGCGCACTTCACGCAGCACCGACTCAAATGGCCGGGTCTTGTAGCCGGTCGAGGATTTGATCGTGTTGCCATGCATCGGGTCGCAAACCCAGGTGACATTGGCCCCTTCTTCCTGAACGGCCTTAACAAGGCGCGGCAGGTGTTCCGCGACCTTGCCGGCACCGAAGCGGGCGATCAGTGTCAGCTTGCCCTCGTCATTGTCGGGATTCAGGCGCGACATCAGAACCTTGAGATCCTCTGCCGTGGTGGTCGGGCCGCATTTCATGCCAACCGGGTTCAGCACGCCGCGCGCGAATTCGACATGCGCGCCGTCGGGCTGGCGCGTGCGATCGCCGATCCAGATCATGTGCCCGGACCCGGCCAGCCATTTGCCGGAGGTCGAATCCTGACGGCACAGCGCCTCTTCATATTCCAGAAGCAGCGATTCATGGCTGGTGTAGAAATCCACAGTCTGCAACGTGTGCGAGGCTTTGGAATCCACGCCTGCGGCCTTCATGAAATCCAGCGTGTCACTGATACGGTTGGCCATGTCGCGATATTTTGCGGCCTTCTCGCCTTCGGTAAAGCCAAGCGTCCACTGATGCACCTGATGCACGTCGGCATAGCCGCCGGTCGAAAAGGCGCGCAGCAGGTTCAGCGTGGCCGCAGCCTGGGTATAGGCCTGCAACATCTTCTGCGGGTCGGGCGTGCGCGCCTTTTCCGAGAAGTCCAGCTCGTTGATGATGTCGCCACGGTAGCTGGGCAGTTCCATCCCGTCCTTGACTTCGGTCGGCGCGGAACGCGGCTTGGCGAACTGCCCGGCCATGCGCCCGACCTTTACCACCGGAACCTTGGCACCGTAAGTCAGCACCATCGCCATCTGCAACATCACCTTGAAGGTGTCGCGGATGGAATTTGCGCTGAACTGGTCGAAGGACTCGGCACAATCACCGCCCTGCAACAGGAACGCCTCGCCGCGTGCAGCGGCACCCAGTTGCGATTTCAGCGTGCGCGCCTCGCCGGCAAAGACCAGCGGCGGATATTTGGCAAGCTGTGCTTCAACGGCATTCAGCGCGGCCTCATCCGTATAATCAGGCATCTGAACCCGCGGCATGTTGCGCCAGCTCGATTTCTGCCACTCGGTCATTTGTTCTCTCCGGTCGTTAGCGATAGCGGGGCCTCTATACAAAACCGCGCGGCAAGTGACCACAAGCAAATGCAGCCCTGCCCCTTGACGGGTTATCGTGCTTCTGGCCAATTGAAACAAGACATCCACGGGGCTTGCGCAACGCGACACCCGGCAGACGCAGGGAGACCGGAAGGATGGCGTCACAACGTCAGGTCATCGAGATCGTTGAAACGCCGACCAAACCCCGGCATTTCGTGTTCGTCTTGCTGGAACAATTCACGCTGCTGTCTTTCGCTGCGGCGATGGATTGCCTGCGCCTTGCCAATCGCATGTCCGGCAAAGAGCTTTACAGCTGGCGGGTGATCGCTGAAGGCGGCGGCCATGCCGTCAGCTCTACCGGTACCACGTTTGCGCTGGATGGCGATCTGGACGAGCTGCATCGCGACGATACCATCATGCTGTGCGGCGGCACAGATGTGCAGGAAGCCACCTCCAAACGGCTGTTGAACTGGCTGCGGCGCGAATCCCGGCGTGGGCTGACAGTTGGAGGATTGTGTACGGCATCCTTCACTTTGGCGCGGGCCGGGCTGTTGAACGGAAAGCGGGCGACGATCCATTGGGAAAACCACGACAGCTTTGCCGAAGAGTTCGAGGACGTGAAGCTGACAAAATCCGTTTTCGTGGTAGACGGCACCCGGCTCACTACCGCAGGCGGGACGTCTTCGATTGATCTGTTTCTACAGCTAATCGCCGACGATCACGGCGAGGAGCTGGCAAATGCGGTCGCCGACCAGCAGATCTATTCGGCCATCCGCACGGATCAGGACACACAACGCCTGTCCGTCCCGACACGGATCGGTGTGCGCCATCCCAAGTTGAGCCAGGTCATTCACAAGATGGAAGCCAATATCGAGGAACCGATCAGCCCATCGGTCCTGGCGCAAGAGGTCAGTATGTCCACACGGCAGCTGGAGCGTCTGTTTCGCCGCTATCTTAATCGTTCGCCCAAGCGATATTACATGGAATTGCGGCTGCAAAAGGCGCGGAACCTGCTGATGCAGACGGATATGAGCGTCATCAACGTCGCACTCGCCTGCGGTTTTGCATCGCCCTCACATTTTTCGAAATGCTACCGCGCCCATTATCAAACCACCCCCTACCGCGAGCGCGGCAGCCATGCGGCGCGCCTGCCGGTATGAGGTTCAATGACTGCGTGATCTGGCGCCACCCGCCCCGGACTTGATCCGGGGCCTCAACGTCATGAGCAGAAAGGCCCCGGATCAAGTCCGGGGCGGGTGCACTTGGACGCGCATGCGGCACCATACAAACCAGGGTGCGCTGCCAGATCCGGTGCCGAAGCTCACCTTTCAGGCATCCGGTTCAGTCAATGTTCAAACCGCGCAAAACAAACCCGTCCGACCATCGCGCAACGGCAACATCACACGGCTCTTTTCATTTAGCATGACGCCGCTTAGGCTTTGGTCAGGACAAATGTTCCAACTCGGGAGAAGACAATGAAAAGACTTTTGATGGCCACCGCTGCGAGCGCCCTCACTGCGAGTGGCGTTTATGCTGAAAGCCACGCAAGTACCGTGAATATCGGCGTCATACTGGGCTTCACAGGCCCGATCGAATCGCTGACGCCGATGATGGCTGGCTCTGCCGAACTGGCGCTGAGCGAAGTCAATGACAGCGGCAAGTTCCTGGACGGCGTGACGCTTGCACCGGTGCGCGCGGATTCGACCTGCGTTGACAGCGCTGCCGCCACGGCCGCTGCGGAACGTCTGGTCACGACCGATGGTGCCGTGGCGATCATGGGCGCTGACTGCTCTGGCGTGACCGGGGCGGTCCTGTCGAACGTGGCCGTCCCCAATGGCGTGCCGATGATCTCGCCCTCGGCAACGTCGCCGGGCCTGTCGAATGCCGAAGATAACGGGCTGTTTTTCCGCACCGCACCGTCTGACGCGCGTCAGGGTGAAGTGCTGGCCAATCTGCTGGCCGACAAGGACATCACCTCTGTCGCGGTGACCTATACCAACAATGACTACGGCAAGGGCCTATCCGACAGCTTCATCTCGTCTTTCGAGGCGAATGGCGGCACCGTCACGCTGAACGCCCCGCATGAGGACGGCAAAGCCGACTATTCCGCAGAAATCGGCGCTTTGGCCTCGGCGGGTGGCGATCTTCTGGTCGTTCTGGGCTATTCCGATCAGGGTGGAAAGGGCATCATTCAGGCCTCGCTCGACACCGGCGCGTTTGACACGTTCATGATGGGCGACGGCATGTATAGCGACGCCCTGCTGGCTGATCTTGGCGGCGATATGGAAGGGTCCTTCGGTGCCGTGCCATGGTCCGAAGGCGAAGGCACCGAGAAATTCGCGGCCCTTGCCGAAACGGCAGGCGTAAACAGCGAATCGTCCTTCACCCGTGAAAGCTATGATGCGGCGGCGCTGATCGCGCTGGCGATGATGGCGGGTGGCGAGGCGACCTCGAAGGCCGTCGCGGACAACGTCATGGATGTGGCAAATGCCCCCGGTGAACAGATTCTGCCGGGCGAATTGGCCAAAGCGCTGGAAATCCTCGCCAATGGCGGTGAGGTCGATTACGTCGGTGCCACCAATGTGGAGCTGATCGGACCGGGCGAAGCCGCAGGCACCTACCGCGAATACACCATCACCGATGGTGGTTATGAAACGGTGTCGTTCCGCTGAACGTCAATGCGCAAATGCAAGCAGCCCGGTTTTCCGGGCTGTTTCAATAAGATGAGAGGCGTCATCAAGGCGCGGAAAGGGGTGCTGTGATACGGGTTGAGAACCTGCACAAGCATTTTGGCGGATTTCATGCCGTTGATGGGGCGTCGCTTGAGATCGCCACCGGATCAATCACCGGACTTGTTGGGCCAAACGGCGCTGGAAAAACAACGCTTTTCAATGTGATAGCAGGCGTTCTTGAGCCAACCTCCGGGCGCGTCAGTATGGATGGCGAAGATATTTCCGGCCTGCCGCCACATGTCCTGTTTCATAAGGGCATGTTACGCACCTTCCAGATCGCGCATGAATTCGGCTCGATGACCTGCCGTGAAAACCTGATGATGGTTCCGGGCGGCCAGTCGGGTGAAACGCTGTGGAACGCGTGGTTCAGCCGCGGACGGATTGCGCAGGAAGAGTCTGCTTTGCTGAAGAAGGCAGATGAAGTCCTTGATTTTCTGACAATTTCGCATCTCAAGGATGAACGCGCGGGCAACCTGTCCGGTGGGCAGAAAAAATTGCTGGAGCTGGGCCGCACGATGATGGTGGATGCCAAGGTCGTCTTTCTTGACGAGGTCGGCGCGGGCGTGAACCGCACCTTGCTCAACACCATCGGGGACGCGATCTTGCGGCTGAATCAAGAGCGCGGCTATACGTTCTGCATGATCGAACACGACATGGATTTCATCGGCCGTCTTTGCGATCCGGTGATTGTCATGGCCGAAGGCAAAGTTCTCGCACAAGGCACGATTGACGAGATCAAGGACAATGATGCGGTGATCGAGGCTTATCTCGGTACGGGCCTGAAGAACAAGGAGATGGTGTGATGGAGGGGTCGTCAGAACAACATACCACCAAAACCCGTTGTCAACGGTGCCTCACACCCGGATTCATGACTGAAAAGACCGGTTTCGCACCACGTCGGGCGGACTGCGCATGAGCGGCAACCCATGGCAGGATGATCTCGGCAATCGCGACCGGTCAATCACCAACCCGCACGGAATGGGATCGGTCATGCGTGCGGCGGGCGGTGGCAAGGCCACTGATGCGCAAGGCAATCCTTTCCTGATCGGCAAGGAAATGTCCGGTGGGTACGGGCGGGGCGCGGACATTCTGCACGGCTGTACAATCGCAGTGGAGCGCGGAGAAATCGCGGTGATCGTCGGCCCTAACGGTGCGGGCAAATCCACCGCGATGAAGGCCGTTTTCGGCATGCTGGATCTGCGCGAGGGCCATGTGGTGCTGGACGGCGAGGACATCACCAAACTCAGCCCGCAGGACCGTGTGGTCAAGGGCATGGGCTTTGTGCCGCAGACGCATAACATCTTCACGACGATGACGGTCGAAGAGAACCTGGAGATGGGGGCTTTCGTGCGGCGCGACGATTTTCGCGACACGATGGAGCAGGTCTATGACCTGTTTCCGATCCTGCGCGACAAGCGGCGTCAGGCGGCGGGAGAACTGTCCGGCGGCCAACGCCAGCAGGTTGCTGTCGGCCGCGCGCTGATGACCAAGCCCAAGGTGCTTATGCTGGACGAACCCACCGCAGGCGTCAGCCCCATCGTCATGGACGAGCTGTTCGACCGCATCATCGAGGTCGCCCGTACCGGTATCCCGATCCTGATGGTCGAGCAGAATGCCCGACAGGCGCTGGCGATCGCCGACAAGGGCTATGTGCTGGTGCAAGGCGCAAATGCCTTCACCGGAACCGGCAAGGAATTGCTGAACGACCCCGAAGTACGCAAATCGTTTCTGGGGGGATGAGAATGCGAAAAGCTATTCTTGCGGCGATCGCGGTCGGGTTGCCAGTTCCCGTGATAGCGGAACTGGTCAGCTTTGATTGCATTTATTTCACCGCATGTACAAAAGGTGTTGAGTGCGGTTCCGCCAACTTCGATCTCATTTTTCGCCTGGATACGACGGCAAATAAGGCCTTTGTGGTTGGAAATAATGGACTGTCTGAGGTGGGAGCATATCGGGGCGCATCTGGGATTACTTTTCTTGAAATGCTTGGAAGTGGCGCAGTTCAAAGCACGACGGTAGCGTCTGATGGAAGTTCTTCTCACAGTCGAAACACCATTATTGCCGGCACCCTAACCGCAAGTCAGTATGTAGGAAATTGCGATGTGGGAGAGACTCGCTGATGGATTTTCTTAACGCCATTGTCGCGCTTTCCAACTTTGTTGTGATCCCGGCACTAGCCTATGGCAGCCAGTTGGCGCTTGGTGCGTTGGGTGTCACGCTGATCTACGGCATCCTGCGGTTTTCGAACTTTGCGCATGGCGACACGATGGCATTCGGCACGATGGTCGTCGTGCTGGTGACATGGGCCATGCAGGCGGCGGGGATCAGCTTTGGTCCGCTGCCGACGGCGCTCTTGGCGCTGCCCTTCGGCATTGCTGGCGCTGCCGCGATGGTCTTGCTGACCGACCGTGCGGTCTATCGTTTTTACCGCGCGCAAAAGGCCAAGCCGGTGATCCTTGTCATCGTCTCCATGGGGGTGATGTTCATCTATAACGGCGTCACGCGCTTCATCATCGGGCCGGAAGATCAGCGCTTTGCCGATGGTGAACGGTTCATCATCAGCGCGCGCGACTTCAAGGCAATGACCGGCCTTGACGAAGGGCTGGCGATCAAGAGCACACAGGCCATCACGCTGGTAACGGCCGTGGTTGTGGTCGCATTGCTGTTCTGGTTTCTCAACCGCACCCGCACCGGCAAATCCATGCGGGCCTATTCGGATAACGAGGATCTGGCGCTGCTGTCGGGTATCAACCCCGAACGGGTGGTGCTGGTCACATGGCTGCTTGTCGCGGCATTGGCGACGGTGGCGGGCACGCTGTATGGGCTGGACAAAAGCTTCAAGCCGTTCACCTATTTCCAACTGCTGCTGCCGATCTTTGCCAGCGCCATTGTCGGGGGTTTGGGCAGCCCGGTGGGCGCAATCGCAGGCGGTTTTGTCATTGCGTTTTCCGAGGTGGGCATCACCTATGCCTGGAAAAAAGTGCTGGTCTATATGATGCCCGGACCGCTGGAGCCGGACGGTTTGGTACAGCTTCTGAGTACGGAATATAAATTCGCCGTCAGCTTCATGATCTTGCTGATCGTCCTGTTGTTCCGGCCGACCGGCCTGTTCCGGGGAAAATCAGTTTGATTTACCGGCCACGCGCTGAAACAACGCCTCAGATAGAAAAACAAACGCCAGCCCTAGAGTATAGCTTGTGAAACCGAAGCTCCTGATCCACACCGGACTGCCCAAGACCGGAACAACCACAATCCAATTGCATTGTTCGCTGAATCGCCAGGTGCTGGCGCAGAATGGCTGGCTTTATCCCGAAACCGGGCGGCAATGGAATGCGCATCACACATTCGGCAATTTTTTTCGCACCGATGACAAGCAACTGGCGTGGATCCGGCAGGCCGATGCTGCCAAGGTGCACCGAGTATTGGCCCGCGAACGCGAAAAAAGCGGCGCAGAAAATATCGTCATCAGTTCAGAGTCGTTGTTCCATATCAATGATCTGAAACGGCTGACGCAATATTTTTCAGACTATGACATCAACATGCTGGTCTATCTGCGCAGACAGGATGAATGGCTGGAATCAGTTTACCGACAGCAATTGCGCGGCGGTGCCGTCTTCAATGATCGCCACAGCTATTTGCGGCAGATCAAAGCGAGCCTGAACTACGATCATGTCCTGCGCGACTGGGAGAATGCCATCGGCATCGACCGGATCTGCGTGCGGAGTTTTGAGCCGAAATTCTTTGAAACCTCGCTGGTCGAACAGTTCATGGACGTGCTCGGGCTGACGCTGACCTCTGACTACAGGCAAGCACCGCGCCGCAATGACAAGCTGAACCGCGCGGCGATGGATTTCCTGATGAAATTTCCCAAGGAGCGACGGATCAGCCACGAGTATCGATTGCTTCAGAAAGCGCTTGAGGCATGGTCCCAGGATCGTCCTGACAAGCCAGAGCATCAGGCGCTTTATCCGCCAGCTGAACGACTGGAAATTGCTCGGGAATTTGCCAAAAGCAATGCGCTGATCGCAGCTCGTTATCTGGCGGCCGGGGACGATCTGTTCCGTTCGCCCCTGCCCGATTTGAATGACCCCTGGCAGGAGTATCCAGGCCTGACGGTGGATGAGGCCGTGAGTATTGCCCACACGGTCTGGAAGGCACAGGGCGCGCAGGAAACGAGGTTGCGTGAAGCCTTGAAACAGAACAAGCACAACGCTGCCGATAAGGTCAAAAAACCGTAAAGGCTATTGACAATAACCTGGGTGTACCCCAAATGTTCTGCAAGCGCTGGAACACCGGCACCATCATCAGATAATTCCGGGAGCATATTGTCATGAGCAAGAGCACAACCACAGATTTCGCCCGCATCATCGTGAATGCATTTTCGCTGCAATCCGCGATTACCAGTAACAAGATGCTGGCCGACAAAGGCCTGACCACCGCCGGCTGGCTGGTTCTGCGTCGTCTGGCCAACAAGGAGGACCTGTCAGTCGCAGCCCTCGGTCGCGCCTTCTCGTTGACCCGTCAGCGGATGTTCCAGATCGTCAACCGTCTGGCCGAAAAAGGTTATGTCGAACTGAAGATAAACGAAGACGAAAAGCGCGCCCGAAAGGTTCTGCTGACAGCTGCAGGCCGCACCGTGCTGCAAGGTGTCGAAAAGGAGCTGACCGTCCTGCTTGGCGACACGCTTTCCGAACTGCCTGAAAAGTCGATGGAGAAATCCGCGCGCGTGTTGCGCAAGCTGACCGACACTGTGGCCGGAAACAAGACTGAAAAGGCCGAAAGCTGAGCTTCACGCCCCCTTTCAGGGCCAACAGACAACCGGTACCGTATCTGCGGTGCCGGTTTTTCTTTGTCTATGGGCAAAGTTGACGCCAATTCCTGCTTTGCCTCCCTGCCCCTGACGTGCAAACTGCGCCACAGTCCGGCACCCGGACCAGCGCGCAAGTTTGTTCAGCAAGACGGAGACCATCCCGATGACCTCACGCGAGATTATCCTGTTTGCAGTCGTGGGGCTGTTGATCCTTGGATCCGGGTTTCTGCAAAGCTGGAACACCGCCCTGCTGATCCTGAATATGGGGCTGATTTCGGCAATAATGAGCCTGGGCGTGAACCTGCAATGGGGTTTTGCGGGGCTATTCAACGTCGGCATCATGGGCTTCGTGGCCTTGGGCGGGCTGGCGACTGTTCTTGTTTCCGCGCCGCCGGTGGCAGAGGCTTGGGCAGCAGGCGGCTTGCGGGTGCTTGGCGGGCTGTTGGTCGGCGCAGGGGTCATCGCTGCTGCGGTTATCGCTTGGGGACGGCTTGCCGGACGGTTGCGCGGACTGGTGGTCTTTGTCCTGATCGTGGCGGGTTTTTTCATCTTCCGCGCGGTGTTTGATGCAGGCGTTGACGCGGTCGAGGCGATCAGCCCCGCCACCACCGGGTATCTTGGCGGGCTGGGGCTGCCGGTATTGATCGCCTGGCCGGTGGGCGGCCTTCTGGCGGCTGGTGCGGCGTGGCTGATCGGCAAGACCGCACTGGGGTTGCGGTCAGATTACCTTGCCATTGCCACGCTTGGCATTGCCGAGATCGTCATCGCTATAATGAAGAACGAGGATTGGCTGACGCGCGGCGTCAAGAATGTCATCGGCCTGCCGCGTCCCCTGCCCTACGAGATTGATTTGCAGAACGATCCCGGTTTTGTCGAACGCGCTGCGGACTTCGGGCTTGATCCAACCACCGCATCCACGCTGTTTGTCAAACTGGGCTACGGAGCGCTTTTTGCGGCCGTTCTGGTGGTGCTTCTGACCCTGTCGCAACTGGCGCTGAGAAGTCCTTGGGGTCGGATGATGCGCGCGATCCGGGACAACGAAACCGCTGCTCGGGCGATGGGCAAGGATGTCACCGGTCGGCATCTTCAGATATTCATCCTCGGCTCTGCGATTTGCGGTATTGCCGGGGCCATGATGACCACGCTGGACGGCCAGTTGACGCCGAGCAGCTACCAACCGCTGCGCTACACGTTCCTTGTCTGGGTGATGGTGATTGTCGGCGGCTCCGGCAACAATCTGGGCGCGGTCCTTGGCGGGTTCCTGATCTGGTTCCTATGGGTCGAGGTGGAGCCGATCGGAAGTGCCCTGATGGGGCTGATCACCGCCGGGATGAGCGACGGATCCTGGCTGAAAAGCCACCTGCTGGACAGCGTGGCGCATATGCGGCTGCTCACCATGGGTTTGATCCTGCTTTTGGTGCTGCGTTTCAGTCCGCGGGGACTGTTGCCGGAGCGATGACATTTCTGCGTCAACGATCCTGCGGCGGTGCAGCTTGAGAAGGTCGACGCCTCCGGCGGGAGTATTTGTGCCAAGAAGAAAGGGTGGTGCCCTTGTTAAGGGCGTCGCGGCGTTATCGAGCCTTGAAGAGACCGCCCAGAATGCCGCGAACAATGCGGCGACCGGTGGTGCCTTTGAGTTCTTTGACAAGGACATTGGCGATGGCACCGCCGAGGCTGCTATCGTCGAAATCGAGCGTGCCTTTCCGCGACTTTGAGGAAGAGCGCGACACCCGTGTGCCGGAATAGCGCCGTCCGGCGCTGAACTCACGTTCTGCTGCGGATTGCTCTTCCTCGCGATGCTCTGCGTCCTCTGCGGCGCGGGCGGCGGCCTCGGCACGCCGTTGCAGCATTTCGCTGGCGGAGTCGCGATCCACGGCATCAGCGTATTTTGTGCCCAGATCGGATGCGGCGATGATCTGTGACCGGGCGGTATCCGTGATCGGCCCCAGCTTTGACGATGGCGGGCGGATCAACGTGCGTTGCACAATCCCCGGCACGCCTTTTTTCATCAGCATGGAGGTCACCGCCTCGCCCACGCCCACCTCGCGGATCGTCGCTTCGGTGTCAAAATCCGGGTTGGGACGATAGGTTTCAGCCGCCATCCGCAAGGCTTTCTTGTCCCGCGCAGTGAAGGCGCGTAAGGCATGCTGGACGCGGTTGCCAAGCTGGCCGAGGATATCCTCGGGAATGTCATCGGGGTTCTGGCTGATGAAATAGACACCGACGCCCTTTGACCGGATCAGCCGCGCGACCTGTTCGACCTTGTCGACCAGCGCCTTCGGAGCGTCCTCGAACAGCAAATGCGCCTCGTCGAAAAAGAAGACGAGTTTGGGCTTGTCGGGGTCACCGATTTCGGGAAGTTCCTCGAACAGCTCTGACAGCAGCCACAGCAGGAAGGTCGCATAAAGCCGTGGCGCGCCCATCAGCGTGTCGGCAGCAAGGATATTGATCTGGCCACGCCCGTTTGCACCCACGCGCATCATATCTGCCAGATCCAGCGCCGGTTCACCGAATATCTGCGCCCCACCCTGATTTTCCAGCACCAACAGGCGGCGTTGAATTGCCCCGATCGACGCCACCGAGATATTGCCATAGCGGAGGCTGAGCTCTGCACGGTTTTCGCCCGTCCAGACCAGAAGCGCCTGCAAATCCTTGAGGTCGAGAATGGGCAGACCCTGTTCATCGGCCAGACGAAAGGCGATGTTGAGGATGCCTTCCTGCGCCTCGGTCAGATCCAGCAGCCGCGAAATCAGCAATGGACCCATCTCGGCCACGGTGGTGCGCACGGGATGTCCCTGCTTGCCGAACAGATCCCAGAAAACCGCCGGGAATGCATCATAGCTGAAGTCAGTAAATCCGATCCGGGCCGCGCGTTCGGTGAAGGCATCATGCAAATTGACATCCACACTGCCGGGTTCCGCCAGCCCGGACAAATCGCCTTTTACATCCGACAGGAAAACCGGAACGCCAGCGGCAGAAAAACCCTCGGCCAGGATCTGCAGTGTGACGGTTTTCCCGGTGCCGGTCGCCCCTGCGATCAGACCGTGCCGATTGGCGTATTTGAGATCAAGAAACTGCTTCTCGACATAGTCCGCTCCGCCACCTCCGATGAAGATTCCGTTATCCATTGATCGCTGCCCCTGCTGCTGGCCCGTAACGCCCTGAACATCTAACCTTAACCATTTCCGTTGAAAGTCAAATACGTCCGGTGCCACATGTCCTCTTTGGTCTCGGACAGACTTCCTCCCTGTTAGACTGGCCGCACCTTCGGGTGCGGCATTTTTTTGGCCGAACGGCTTTGAGCACGACGTTCAAACCGATTCGGGTTGAGAATTCCGTCAAGAAAAATTTCATGCAACCCATCTTAGATGCCGATATTTTTTCTGTTGACCGTGACATTCAAGTCTCGTACCGTTTCAGCAATGATGAAGTCGGCCAGTCCGACGGGGAGTGAAGAATACAGAAAGGAGCCTTAGGGCTCCTTTCGAACTTTCAGACAACCCCTTGTTTCCATGTTGCTATTTTACACTCATTCCGGGCAGGTTCTTGCTGGATTTGCCGGAACACGGCCAATTTTGGCCTGACATCCGCCGGTGTGCATGGTAAGCGCCTGCCAGAGACCACTAGCTCTGGGAGAGCAATTTATGAATACCTACCTCAGTGCTCTGACACTTGCCGCCCTGATGGCTTCGTCATCGGCGGTCTTCGCGCAAGACGCGACGGACGCGGCACCTGCCGAGTCCACAACAGAGCAAGCCGAAACCGCAGCGCCCGCAGCAGATGCGCCCGCAGCAGATGCTCCCGCGACAGAGGCTCCGGCCACAGGCGCGTTGGCCGATCAGCTTGACACTGGCGAAGAAGCCGATGCCGCGCAGTCGCAGACATATGTGCGCGAAAAGATCGGTGACTGGGATATGCAGTGCCTGCGTGTCGAGGAAGGCGAAGAGCCGTGCCAGATGTATCAGTTGCTGACAGACGGACAGGGCAACAGCGTTGCCGAAGTCAGCCTTTTCCGCGTCAAGGACGGGGGACAGGTCGAGGCTGGCGGCACCTTCGTGGTGCCTCTTGAAACGCTTCTGACGCAAAAGATGTCGATCTCGGTAGATGGTGGACAGCCCAAGCGTTACGACTTTACGCTGTGCAATCCGATTGGATGCTATGCCCGCGTCGGCTTTACCGCCGATGACGTGAACCGCTTCAAGCGCGGCAAAGTGGCAAAGATCACCATCGTTCCGGCGCTGGCACCAGATCAGAAAGTGACGGTCGATATGTCCTTGACCGGGTTCACCGACGGATATTCCAAGACCAGCGAACTGGCGAACTGATCCATCCCTTTTGGGGATGATGCGCCGCGTCCGGAAACACCGGGCGCGGCGTTTTTCGTTGGCGATGAGAGAGGGGTCTGCCGTTTCGGACGCTATTGCCCGGAGTTTGCGGATTCTGCGATCCCGTCCAGAACGGCTTGGGCGGCGCGAAGGCCCGGCGCGCCCCCCCCCTTGCCCAGCTTTTGCATCGTTTCAGACATTGCCGCCTGCTGCGCCTCGGGATGGGCGAGCACTTCCAGCACGGCCTCTGCAACCATGGCGGGCTGACAGGCTTTGCCGATAAATTCCGGCACGTTGCGCGAATTTGTCACCAGGTTGACCAGGGTCACTGAATCAACGCGCAACATCCGCGAGATGACCTGCCGCGACAACCAGTTCATGTCATAGGCGACCACCATCGGTGTGCCCGCTGCGGCCAGTTCAAGGCTGACCGTGCCGGATGCCGCAAGCGCCGCCCGTGCCCCGGCGAATGCACCGCGCTTCAACGCCGGGTCAGGATGGCTGCGCGGATCAAGCACGACCGGATTTCCCGGCCATGAGACGGCTGCTTGCATGACCGCATCGGCAACCGGGGCGGCCGCCGGAATCACCGGGCGCAAACCGGGCCGTTCATCCAGAACGCGGGCGAGGACCTGGCCAAAGATCGGCGCGAGACGACCGACCTCGGACCGTCGTGATCCGGGCAGGATCAGCAGGTAATCACCCTGAATGTCAAAGCTGTCGCGGAAAGCGATGATCTCGTCCGGGGTTGCGACAGGATCGGTCACGACGGGATGGCCGACAAAATCGCAGCGCATGCCCGCGGCTTCCATATAGGGCGGCTCGAACGGGAACAGCGCCAGTACCTGATCAATATGGCGCGCCATCTTGGCGGCCCTGCCGGGACGCCATGCCCAGACGGTGGGTGCCACATAATGCACGGTGCGGATGTCGCTGGCCGCCTTGACCAGTCGCGCGACGCGTAGCGAAAATTCCGGCAGGTCGATGCTGATCAACACATCCGGGCGCGCCGCAATCACTGCGTCGGCGGTTTCACGGATGCGCGCCTTGAGATGGGAGTATTGCGACAGGATCTCGGTGATCCCCATGATCGAGATCTCGTCCATCGGGAACAGGCTGTCCAGCCCTTGCGCTTCCATCCGGGGGCCGCCGACGCCCTGAAAGTGGACCTGTCCGGAGGTCAGTTCGGTCAGCCCCTGCATCATGGCTGCGCCCAGTTTGTCGCCTGACAGCTCGCCTGCAATGACGAAGACACGCAGCGGCTCAGACATCGCGGGCCTGTAGGAATATTCCTGCCTCTTTGGCTGCGCTCAGCGTGGCGTCACGCTCTAGGATCAATACGCCGCCTGCCGCGATGACGATGCCGCCAAGACCTGCGCATTTTGCACCTTCAATCGTGCGCGGTCCGATGCTGGGCATGTCCACGCGTAAATCCTGACCGTGCTTTGGCAGTTTGACCAACACGCCGGGTGCCTTGGGACGCCGTTCTGCTTGGGTCGCCGCAGCCATGTCAAGCAATGCATCCGTGCCTTGAAGTGTCTCGATGCCGAGGCAAAGCCCGCCGGCAACAATCGCCGCCTGCCCCAGATCGAACGGGGACAGGGCGGACAGAACTGCGGCGGCCCTCTCCGTATCGGCTTTCGCGATGTCGTCTGGTTCCGGCCCGCAAAGCATGCCGGCCGAGGCGGTCAAGCCAGCGACAAGCTCATGTGCGCCGATAACGTCAAAACCGCGCTCTTCGAACAGGGCTACGATATGGCGCAAGAGACCGTCATCGCCGTGATGCAGAGCCGTCTCGAAGGCGGTCGCAAGGGCGGCCGTTTCAGCGTCAAAAATTGCCGGGTCAAGCGCTGGCCGCGCCATCGCGCCTGCCATGACGACGCGAGTCACACCTTGGGCACGCAGATCATCGAACAGAGCACCAAGTTGCTCTATCCGGTGTTCACGCGCGGCACCGTTGGGAAGATCATGGGCCATGCCGTTCAGGGTGACGCAATAGGCGTCTGGATGCGCCTGAAGGATGCGCGGCGGCAATTGGCCACTACCCGCCAAAAGGCCAAGCCGTCCCGCCATGATCAGCCCGGCGTCAGGAAGGAACGGTCGGTCGCGCCGAGGATGAAATCGACGATATGGCGTACATAGTCGCTTTCAGTTTCTGCCCCCAGACGTTTGGCACGGTCCTGAAAGGCGCCCTCGCCCTGCGCCAGCATCTGGAACGCGGCCCGCAGCGCCGTGATATCCGAGCGTGCGACGCCTTTGCGCTTCAGTCCCACAAGGTTCAGCCCATCCAGTTTGCCGCGCGGTGCCTGGACAAGACCGTAAGGTATGACGTCATTTGTTACCATGGTCACGGCACCGATGATGGCACCACGCCCGATACGGACCCATTGATGCACGCCAGACAGTCCGCCGACGATGACATCGTCCTCCAGCACGCAATGGCCGGCAAGGGCCGAGTTGTTCACCAGAATGACCCGATCGCCGACCTGAGCGTCATGGGCGACGTGACAGCCGGCCATGAACAGCCCGTCATTGCCCACACGCGTGACGCCGCCGCCGCCCGCAGTGCCGGCGTTCATGGTGACATGTTCGCGGATACGATTGCGGGTGCCGATCTCCAGCCGCGTTTCCTCGCCCTTGAATTTCAGATCCTGTGGCACTTCGCCGATCACCGCGAAGGGGAATATCTCGGTCGCTTCGCCGATGGACGTGACGCCCGTAACAACCACATGGCTTTTCAGAACCACGCCTGGGCCAAGCGTTACCTTCGGCCCGACATGACAGAACGGCCCGATCTGGCAGCCATCGCCGATCGTGGCCCCGTCTTCGATTACTGCGGAAGAATGGATGTCTGACGTCACGCGGGCAAATCCATCATCGCGGTGAATTCCGCCTCGGCGGCCATCTCGCCCTCTACCTCGGCAACACCCTGAAATTTCCAGACCTTGCCGCCCGGCTTGCCACGAAGTGTTTTCAGCGACATGCGCAGCACGTCGCCGGGAATGACCTTGCGGCGAAATTTGCATTTATCGATCGCCATGAAATAGATCAGCATGTCCTTATCGGCCAGATCCAGCGCCACGCCGACCATCACCGCAGAGGTCTGCGCCATCGCTTCGACAATCGTGACGCCGGGCATGATCGGGGTGCCGGGGAAATGACCCTGGAAATGCGGTTCGTTCATGGAGACGTTCTTGATGCCGACGGCAGAGGATGTGCCGTCGATATCAATGACGCGGTCGACCAGAAGGAACGGATAGCGATGCGGCAGGATGCGCTGGATCAGCTGGATATCCGCAGTTTTCAAAGCCTCGGTCATATGGGATCCTTGACAAGTGGCATGGGTCATTGTGACCTAGCAACTGACGCGCCTCGGGGCAAGCTCTAGGGATCTGAAGGAACCGTCTCACCTTCGGCAGGAGGCACCGGATCGGGCACGGGCCCGTCCGGTGCAGGCTGTACTTTGTCGGTGCCGTTTCCTAGAAGCTGATCGATTTGGGTGATCGCCTCGTCAGTGATGTCTATCGCGTCTGCACTGAGAAAGACACTGCGGCGTTCAACAAGGACGGCAGCACCGGCCTCTCGCATCAGTTCACCCAAAACGGGCTGTGCGGCCGCGAGAAACACCCGTCGCACTTCGTCGGTGCGGCCCGCAAAAGCCCGCCCCTTCGCATCCTGTTCTTCCCGGATTCTTTGCACCTTTTCATCGAATGCATCTGCAAGCGCCCGAAATTCAGCCGGAGTCAATTTGGAACGCCGTTCCGTCAGCCTTTTTTCTTCGGCAGTCAGTTCTGCCTCGATCTGCCGATTTTGGCTGGACAGTTCGAGGCCTTCCGCCTCGACCTTGTCGGCGAGCCTCTGGCCATACAGGCTCTCGTTGAACAACCTGTCGGCCTCGACCGTCAGGATCGGGCTTTTGACCATATCCTGGGCGGATGCTGAGTAGCCAAAGAAAAGGGCGGCAGCCAATGCCGCCGCCCCGAATATCTTGCGAAGCATCATGTCAGAACTGCGTCGAGATGGTCAGGTCGAAGTTCTGTTCATTGTCGTACTTCTCTTTCTGCAAAGCTTCGGTGAAGTTGAAACGCAGCGGGCCAATCGGCGTATCCCAGAAGATTGACACACCGACAACGTGACGCGCGCTGAAATCTTCGTAGATCGTGTTGGCATTTGTATTTTCCAACGACCAGAGCGAGCCGACATCATAGAACACACCGCCGGAAATGCCATATTCCTCTGGCAGACCAAGCGGGAACTCCGCCTCGAACCGGGCGACGGCATAAAGGTTGCCGCCAAGCGCGTCATCGACCGAGTTGCCCTGTCTGTTCTCGCCGCGTTCACGCGGACCGATACCGCCATATTCAAAGCCGCGCATCACTGACGGCCCCATGAAGAAACGGTCTGTAACGCGGCCGGACCCCCCCGAATAGTTAAGCGCGCCCCCTTGGAGCGTTGCCCGCAGGGTCACGTCTTCGTTCAGAACTTTGGTTTGGGCAATGGCGCGAACATTGGTTTTGATAAAGCTGGCACCACCGGTTGCCTTGCCGAAATCCTGACCGAATTCCAGCAACACTCCCGCATTGGGGTTCAGTCCGGTGCGACGCGTATCATAGGAATACGTGTACCCGATGGAGTTATTCCAGATTTGGCCACGTTCGGCTTCGGCTTGAATAAGATCGCCCACTTTAGTGTCGTCAGCATCGCTGATATCCGACACCTCGGCCGTATAGCGCAGCGTCAGACGCCCATTTTCGGAGATCGGGAAGCTGAACGATGGCGAAATACGGCCGGAATCCGTGTCATATTCGGCATTGTCATTGTCGGTCTCGCGGTAAGACGCATCAAAGTTGAACGCCAGATCGCGGCCAAGAAAAGCCGGTTCGCCAAAGTTGAAGTTGTATTGACGGTTGTCGACACCGGTCGTGGCACCCAGCGACAAGGATTGTCCCCGGCCCAGAAAGTTACGCTCGCGGAATTGAATGGCGACACCGAAACCGTTGCTTGTGGAATAGCTGCCGCCAAAGCTGAGCGAGCCTGTGGGCTGCTCCTCGACATTGACATCCACAACCACCTGATTGGGGCTGGATCCTTCACGCGCATCGACATCGGCCTTGGTAAAGAACCCAAGCGCGCGGATGCGTTCGGCACTTTCACGCACTTCCCGAGGATTGAACGGGTCGCCTTCGACGACGCGGAACTGGCGACGCACGACGCGGTCCAGCGTGGTGGTGTTGCCTTCAATATCAATCCGCTCGACAAAAATGCGCGGTCCGCGGCTGAGAACAAATTCCACATCCAGAGTCAGGTCACGATCATTGCGGCTGATCCGCGGTTCGACCCGAACGAAGTTCAACCCTTCACGGATTGCCAGACGTTCCAACCGCGCGATGGAGTTTTCCACCAGCATCGGTGAATAGACAACACCGGGGCGCACTTTCAACGCGGCCTGGAACAGGTCCACGTCAACTTCGGCGAGATCGGATGTTGTTGTCACTTCGCCAAAGCGGAACTGCTGCCCTTCTTGCACATTGAACGTCAGGAAGTACCCATCGCGCTTGCGGGTCAGTTCGGCGTTCACACCTGTGGTGCGGAAGTCAACATAGCCGCGCGACATGTAGAAATCGTTCAGCACCTGCTTGTCGAATTCGATCCGGTCTTCGATCAGCGTGTCACGCTTGACCAGAAGGCGGAAAATGCCTGCCTGCTTGGTTTCCAGAACGCGGCGCAGACGATAATCGGAATAAACCTTGTTGCCGACAAAACCGATACGCTCAATTTCGACAACGCCGCCTTCGAAGACCTCGAAAACAAGATCGACACGGTTGTCGCTACGGCGAATGACTTTCGGTGTCACCCGTGCGGCAATCCGGCCCTGTTGGGCATAGGCGGTCACGATATTCGCGGCGTCGCGTTCGGCCTGGGACGGGCTGAAGACGCGGCGGGATTGCGACTGCACGATGGTCGTCAGCACATCATCCTTGATCCGCGAGTTGCCCTCGAAGTTGATGACGTTGATCGTGGGGTATTCAGCGACCCGGATCACCAGGGTGCCACCCTGCGGCACCAGTTCCACGGTCTCGAACAGACCTGACCCTGCAATCCGCTGATAAGCCTCATTGAGGTCCCCACCGCTGACGCTTTGACCCCGCGCGATCCCTGCATAGCTGAGGATCGTGCCCGCCTCGACCCGTTGGTTGCCCTCGATCGAGACCGAGTTGAACCTGTAGTCCTGCGCCATTGTGGCCTGCGGCAACACCGCAAACGCAATCGCTATCATCGCTAAAAACGTTGTGATCAGCGTGCGGGGCTTACCCGACTTAGTGGCTGGTCCGAACGCCCTGCCCTCAGCATTGTTGATCATGCTTCCATTCCGTACAGACATCGTTTGAAACGTGAGTATCGGCTAAACACCGGGTTGTCAAAAGCGGTGAGTCCGGTTTTTCTAAGATGTTGCCCTGAGGGCAGTTAAATCGCCCCTGTCCACGCTTTCCGCACGAAATTATGGCTATAAAGCTACGGGCAGAAAAGATCGTTCGTCAGGCCGAAAACCATGATTGACAGGATAAAGGCCAACCCCATTGTCATCAGGATCCGCAGCGCCTTGTCGTTGGGCTGGCGTCCCGTGATCGCCTCATAGGCATAAAACACCAGATGTCCGCCATCCAGCACGGGGATCGGAAACAGGTTCATCAGGCCGACAGCCGTGCTGAGAACGGCAATGAACCAGATGAAGCTGGTTGTCCCCTGACTGGCCATCGCACCAGAAGCCTGCGCGATTCCCAGCGGCCCGCTGAGGTTGCAACTGCTGATCGCGCCGGTAACCATATGATACAGGCCGGACAAAGATCCGGTGATGATGCCCCAGGTTTGCGCGACACTGGCATTCAACGCGTCAATCGGACCGGGTGTCGAAACGGCTGGCTCGAAGAACAAGCCGCCGGCGATTCCGATGCGCCAGTTGGTCTTGAAGCTGTTGTCCGGTTGCGGTTCGTCCACGCGGCGCGGCACCAGCACAAAGTCCAGATCTTCGCCGTCGCGCCACACATCAAGCTGCAAAGGCCGCCCGTTGGAGCCTTCGACAATCTGCTTGAGCTGTTCAAATGCGTAGATCGGCGCGTCATCGACGCGGCGAATGACATCGCCCGCTTTCATCTCGATATCGTAGGCAGCCGATCGCGGAACGACCTGCGTGGCAATCGCCGGATAGGGATATGGCCCCTGTGCCTGCACGACCTCGCCCTCGCGGCGCACAGTATAGTCGATCTGCGGCTGCGCGGGCAGCGATTTCATGAAGGTCTCGAATGCCGCAGGATCATCGAAAGACGGGGCTGTTTCGCTCCCGACCTCAAGGATCACGTCACCGGGCAGCAGTTGCTGTTCGACGGGCAGGTTGCGCAACTCTCCCACCGTCAGGGGTTCGGTCACCACGCCGCGCGCCATGAACACGCCCATGAATACCACAATCGACAGGATGAAATTGAATATCGGACCGGCCGCAACGGTTGCGGTGCGCGCCCATAGCGGTGCGCCGTTCATCGTCTGACGCCGATCCTCGGCGCTCAGCACCTCCATCGCGTCCGTATCAATGCCACCCGAAGGATTCGCATCACCGCGAAACTTCACATATCCGCCAAGCGGCAATGCCGCGATTTGCCAAAGCGTGCCGCGCTTGTCCACACGGCTCCAGATCACCGGGCCAAAACCGAGCGAGAACACATCCGCAGAGATGCCCGACCAGCGGCCGACGATGTAATGGCCGTATTCGTGGATCGCCACGATGATCGACAGAGCCACGACAAACGCCGCCAAGGTCAGGAAAACGCTTCCGAATTGCGGGATCAGCCCTGCCATGTCTTGTCCATTCGCCCTAGTGTTTCCGAGCCTTAAGGCGCTTTATCGCGCCGCGTGCCGTGTCCCGTGCCAGATGATCCAGTCTGTTCACATTATCAAGGGTGAACTCTGCGTGAATATGTCCGGGTCTTGCCGAAATCTCGGTCAGGACATCCTCGACGACCCCGGCCATGTCCATAAACCCGATCTGACGCGCAAGAAAACCGTCAAGCGCCTGTTCCTTGGCCGCATTGAATACGGCCCCCGAAAGGCCCCCTTCCTGCATGACCTCTCGTGCCAGTCGCAGGGCCGGGTAGCGTTGATCGCAGGCGGCGCGAAAACTAAGCGCGCCGATTGCCGTCAGGTCAAGCCGCTCTACCGGCAAGGCGCGGCGTTCAGGCCAATGCAGCGCAAATCCGATGGCATGGCGCATATCCGGCGGGCCGACATGGGCCATCAACGCCCCGTCGCTGAAACCGACCAGCGCGTGTATCAGCGATTCCGGATGCACGACGGTCTCGATCTTCTCGGGAGAAATTCCGAAAAACTCCCGTGTTTCAATCAGTTCCAGAGCTTTGTTGAACATGGATGCGGAATCGATCGTGATCCGCTGACCCATGTCCCAATTGGGATGGGTGGCGGCCTGTTCCGGTGTCGCGTCGGCCAGCTGTTCCAGCGGCCAGTCACGGAATGCCCCACCTGAAGCAGTGATGATAACCCGTTCTACCGACGCGATATTTTCGCCGATCAGCGCCTGAAAAACTGCGGAATGTTCGCTATCCACCGGCAGGATACGCCCGCCATGCATCTCGGCGGTTTGCAGCATGAGCCTGCCAGCAGCGACCATGCTTTCCTTATTGGCCAGCGCCAGCGTCGCGCCCTGTTCCAGCGCGCGCAGACCGGGCGCAAGGCCGGCCGCACCGACGATTGCGGACATCACCCAATCGGCGGGACGGGTGGCCGCCTCGACCAGCGCGCCCTCTCCGGCGGCGGCCTTTATGCCGCTTCCAGCAAGCGCATCACGCAGATCGGTCAGCCGGTCAGGATCAGCAGTGACGGCGATCTCCGGCCTGTGCTGCCGCGCCTGTTCGGCCAGCAGCGCGATATTGCGTCCGCCGGTCAGCGCCACGAGGTGATACTCCTCCGGCGCGCGCCCGATCAGGTCCAATGTGCTTTGTCCGATGGATCCGGTCGCCCCGAAAACCGAAATGCGCCTCATTGCACCCCCGGCGGGAAGTTGACGATCTGGCCAACCACAAGCAGGAACAAGGCGGCACCCAGCATCCCGTCAAATCGATCCAGCAAGCCGCCGTGACCGGGGATCAACCAGGAGCTGTCCTTGACACCGCAGCGCCGTTTGATGGCGCTTTCCGCAATATCCCCCATTTGCGAGGCCATGGCGGCGGCGATGCTGATGCCGATCAGCTCCGACCCTGCTTCGGTAAAGCCTGCGAAGATCGCACCGATGAAACCTGCGCAAATCCAGCCCGCCACAGTGCCGGACCATGTTTTCTTGGGGCTGACACGCGGCCAGAATTTAGGCCCGCCAATCATCCGCCCCGCGAAATAGCCTCCGACATCGGTGACAATCACGACCAGAACCAGCCAGAGCATCCAGACCAATCCAAAATCGTCGCGCAAGGCCATCATGCCGTAACCGGCCAGCAGAATGACGGCTGTATAAATCATGTAAGTTGGCGCGCGACGTCCGAGCAATGTGACGCCGACAAGAGCGGGTGCAAGCAGTAGCGGCAACGCAAACCCAGCAGGCAGTTCAATCGAGAGCATCGCCGCTGCGGCCGCAATCCCCCCAAGCATCAGCATCCGGTCAGAGTTTGCGCCGTGCAGCATCACGGCCAGTTCCCAGACCATGACACCGGTGATGGCGGCAATCAGCAAATGCCACCAGATACCACCCAGCCAAACGCCCAGAAGTCCGATCACGACCATCACCGCACCCGACGCAACGCGCGGTGCCAAGTCGTCCCATTTAGGCGAGGCACTCATACGTTAACGGCACCGAAACGGCGGTCGCGGGTCGAATAGGACTGGGTCAACCGGGCAAATTCGGCAGCCGAGAAATCCGGCCACAGCGTGTCGATGAATTCATATTCGGCATAGGCCGATTGCCACAGCAGAAAGTTGGAAATACGCGCCTCGCCGCTGGTGCGGATCACCAGATCTGGGTCAGGCAGAACATAGGTGTCCAGATAGCGCGGTAATGTCTCTTCATTGACTTCCTTGGGCGCAAGCCTGCCCGCGGCCACGTCATGCGCCAGACGTTGAGCAGCACGCGCGACCTCGTCACGGCCACCGTAATTGATGGCGATGGTCAGATTTACGCCCGTGCAATGCGACGTCAAAAGCTCCAGCTCATCCATCAGGGTGACCAGTTTGTCATCAAGCTTCATCCGGTCGCCGATGAACCGGACCTGCACGTTTTCCTTCAGCAAAGCCTGCGCTTCGCGGCTGATATAGCGCCGGAACAGGCTCATCAGACCGGCAACTTCGTTTTGCGTACGCTTCCAGTTTTCGGTGGAGAAAGCAAAGATCGTCAGATATTTGACACCGGCATCCGGGCAGGCCTCAACAATTTCGCGGACACGTTTTGCGCCTGCGTGATGTCCAAACAAGCGCGGTTTGCCCTTTTGAGTGGCCCATCGGCCATTGCCATCCATAATGATAGCAACATGGCGCGGGCCTTTGCCCTCGCGGATCGGTTTCACCATTGTGATCTCCTTACCGGCGGGTCCGCTCAGACCTGCATGATCTCTTCCTGCTTATGTTCCAGCGCTTTGTCGATCAATGCGATGTATTTGTCGGTCAGCTCTTGAATCTCGGTCTCCCAGAATTTCTGGTCATCCTCGGAAAGATTGCTGTCATTCTTGGCCCGTTTGGTCTGATCCATACCGTCCCGGCGCACGTTGCGCACGGCGACACGGCAATGTTCAGCATATTGACCGGCGACCTTGGTCAAATCCCGGCGACGTTCTTCGTTCAGTTCCGGGATCGGCAACATGATGATCGTACCATTCAGCTGCGGGTTGATGCCAAGACCGCTTTCGCGGATCGCCTTTTCCACCTTGCCGACAAGGCCTTTGTCCCAGACGTTTATCGTGACCATGCGGCTTTCAGGAACGTTGACCGTGCCCACCTGGTTGATCGGGGTCATTTGCCCGTAGGCGTCGACCTGCACAGGTTCCAGCATCGACGCCGAAGCCCGCCCGGTCCGCAGCGAAGCAAACTCGGTGCGCAAATTCGCCATAGCGCCATCCATCCGGCGTTTCAGGTCGTCAGTATCAAGTTCGAAAGTATCATCAGCCATCTTTGGTCTCTTTGGTCTTGGAGCCTGTATTCTTCCGCCATCTATAACGCCAACAGCATTACAATGTATAGGTGGTGTTGCACTCAAGCGCGGGGAACTGCCGCGCAACAGGTCCAGTCCCCCCGTTTGCACACTGTCGGACGGTCAGATTCGCCGCGCAACATCGGTATCGCGGCGGAAAGTTAATATTTACACAGCCCTCAGAAAGACGCGGCTCCGGGCTTAGGAATGTACCGTTGTGTAGGTACCTTGCCCCGCAAGAATGCCACGGAAACCGCCGGGTTCATCCAGGCTGAAAACAATGATCGGCAGGCTGTTGTCGCGCGCCAGGGCAATCGCAGAGGCGTCCATCACGCCAAGATGCTGCGCCAGAACCTCGTCATAGGTCACACGGTCATAACGCTTGGCATCCGCGTGCTTGACCGGGTCCTTGTCATAGACGCCATCCACTTTCGTGCCCTTGAAGATCGCCTCGCAAGCCATTTCATTTGCACGCAAAGTTGCGGCCGTGTCCGTGGTGAAATAAGGGTTTCCGGTGCCCGCCGCAAAAATGCAGACGCGCTTTTTCTCAAGGTGGCGGACAGCGCGGCGGCGAATATACGGCTCGCACACCTGATCCATCGGGATCGCGCTGATGACGCGGGTAAAGACGCCCAGCTCTTCCAGCGCCGCCTGCATGGCCAGCGCGTTCATCACCGTGGCAAGCATGCCCATATAATCGGCAGTTGTCCGCTCCATCCCCTGCGCGGCCCCTGACAGACCGCGAAAGATGTTGCCGCCGCCGATCACCATGCAGATCTCGACGCCCATGTCGTGAACCGATTTCACCTCTTCAGCGATGCGCTGTACGGTGGGTGGGTGCAGGCCGTAGCCTTGGTCGCCCATCAGCGCCTCTCCTGAGATTTTCAACAAAACGCGTCTGAAAGCGGTCTGCGGGGCGGAGGCGGTATCGGGCATGTTGCGTCTCTTCCGGGCAAGGGTCTAGATTGCGCGCAAAATGTCGGAAAACACGAGCAGACACAATGCATGGCACAGCCGATAAGCGGATAAACCTGGAATTTCTTTCACCGCAGGAGGCTCGGTTTGGGTAAGCCGTCATGGCTGGCAGCGCTGGCGGCAGACATGCCGGTCCTGATTGCAGGGCCGACAGCGTCGGGAAAATCTGCGCTGGCGTTGAGGATAGCGGAAACACAAGGCGGCGTGATCGTCAATGCCGATGCCATTCAGGTCTATCGGAACTGGCGGGTTCTGACCGCGCGGCCTTCGCCTGCGGAGGAAGCACGCGCACCACATTTTCTCTACGGTCATGTGCCGGGCGATCAGGCCTATTCGGTCGGTCACTGGCTACGCGATCTCGAACCGCTCCTCGCAGGGCCGGAACGACCGATCATCGTGGGCGGCACGGGCCTGTATTTCTCGGCCCTCACCGAAGGGCTGGCAGAAATCCCGCCAACCCCTGCCCCGATCCGTGCCGAGGCCGATGCGCGTCTGGCAGCCGAGGGGCACGCGGCGCTGCTGACAGAGCTTGATAGCGTCACGGCAGCGAGGATCGACAGGCAGAACCCGATGCGGGTGCAACGTGCCTGGGAAGTGCAGCGCACCACGGGGCGCGGGCTCGCCTCGTGGCAGGATGCGACGCCACCGCCGCGTTTGGCATTGGAGAAGGTTCAGCCCATTCTGTTCGATGCGCCGAAGGATTGGCTGAATGCCCGTATTGCCCGCCGCTTTGATGCGATGCTGACCCAAGGTGCGCTGAAAGAGGCCCGCGACAACCTCGATGGATTTTCCACCAACCTGCCCTCGGCCAAGGCAATCGGTGCGGCAGAACTGATCGCCCATCTGCGCGGCGAGATGACGCTGGACGCTGCACGCGAGGCGGCCACCATCGCGACCCGGCAATTCGCCAAACGGCAGCGGACCTGGTTCCGCGCCCGGATGAAATCATGGACGCGGCACCACCCTGAAACCACCGATTGAGCACGTCTGTCGGCCTGCCGGGATCATCGCGTCATGCTCTGCTGGTCGAAACATCGAAAGACGGTGATTTGCGACCGGGATAACAAGCGCGCGCTCTGGCTTTCGGCGCGGCTTGTCCATGACGGTGAAGCAGCGATCGCTCTGTCGGACCATTCCACAATCCTCAAAATGTCGTTTTTGGCTGGAACTGATGTCGCTTTCGGGCCATCAATGACCGAAGCCACGCGAAAAGAGGCATGGTGGAAAACCTGCCGAAATCATGCCGCGGGAAGTCTATAAGAAGTTGATGATGAGGGAAAACGCCCTAGTTGAGACCATTCAGCAAGACCGTACGGATCAGAAAAATCGTCACAATAAGACTGTTCACTGGGAGATCACGATGACAAGCATGAAAAAGACGCGGAAAAGGCTACACCCTGCGGCGCGGATGTATGCGGAAGAGTTCAAACAGGGCAAGCTGAGCCGACGTGAATTCCTGACCCGCACCACCGCGCTGGGGCTGACCGCGACCGCCGCCTACACGCTAGGCGGCCTGACACAGCCCGTGCAGGCGCAAGAGACACCAAAACAGGGCGGCACGCTGCGGATCGAAAGCTTCGTCAAGGCGATGAAAGACCCCCGCGCCTATGACTGGTCCGAGATCGGCAACCAGTCCCGCGGCATCTACGAATACCTCGTGCAATACGAAAAAGACGGCAGCTTTACGCCCATGCTTCTGGAAAGCTGGGAGGTCAATGACGACGCAACGCAATATACGCTCAACGTGCGTCAGGGTGTGACGTGGAATAACGGCGACGCTTTCACAGCCGAAGATGTCGCGCGCAATATTCGCGGCTGGTGCGACAGTTCCGTCGATGAAAATTCCATGGCGTCGCGCATGGGCGGGCTGATGGACGAGGCCGCAGGACAGGCGCGTGACGGCGCAATCGAGATTATAGACGATCACACCGTCCGGCTGAACCTGTCGGCGCCCGACATCGCTGTGATCGCCAATATGTCGGATTATCCGGCGGCCATCATGCATGCCGATTACGACGGCGGAAATCCGTTTGATTTCGGCATCGGCACCGGACCGTACAAGCCGGTCACACTGGAAGTCGGCGTGCGCTGCGTGATGGAGCGCAATACCGATCATACATGGTGGGGAACCGAAGTGTTCGGCGGGCCTTACCTCGACCGGATCGAGTTGATTGATTATGGCACCGACCCTGCATCCTGGGTGGCGGCGGCAGAATCCGAAGAGGTCGACCTGCTTTACGAATCCGTTGGGGATTTCATCGACATTTTGACGGCGATCGGCTGGACCCAGACGGAGACTGTCACCGCCTCCACCGCCGTGTTCCGCACCAACCATGCGGCCGATGTGGACGGGCGCAAACCCTATGCCAACCGGGATGTGCGCAAGGCGCTGGCGCTGGCGGTCGACAACAGTCTGTGTCTGCAACTGGGCTATTCGGATCGCGGCGAAGTCGCACGCAACGATCATGTCTGCCCGATTCACCCGGCCTATGCTGATCTCGGCCCGTCAGAGCATGACCCTGTCAAAGCCAAAGAGATGATGGACGCCACCGAATTTGCTGCTTTCGAGCATGAACTGATTACCATCGATGACGACTGGCAGCGTAACACCGGCGACGTGATTGCGGCACAACTGCGCGATGCTGGAATCGCTGTCCGACGCTCTATCCTTCCGGGGGCAACTTTCTGGAACGACTGGACGAAATATCCCTTCAGCTCAACAAGTTGGAACCACCGTCCTTTGGAAGTGCAAGTTATGTCTCTGGCATATCGCAGTGGTCAGGCCTGGAACGAGACGGCCTATGCCAACCCGGAATTCGACGCTCTGATGACAGAGGCACTGTCGATCGCCGATGCCGATAAACGTCGTGAGGTGATGGCCAAGATCCAGCAGTTGATGCGTGACGACGCGATCATCATCCAGCCTTACTGGCGCAACCTCTACAATCACCACAACGGCACACTGGTGAATGTCGACAAGCATCCGGCGCACGAATTCCACTATCACAAATACGGCTTCAAGGCCTGATTTTTGCACCGGGGCCATTTGTAGCCCCGGTGCGTTCTGCCCCCGTCAGAAGGCAATCCATGGGAATTTTTTTGTTGCGCCGTCTCGGTGTGATGCTGCTCACCACACTCTGCCTGACCTTCGTCGTGTTCTGGCTGACCAATCTTCAGCCCAACCTTGAAAAGCTGGCAAAGACCCAAGGCAACATGCGCATGACCGACACGCAGGTTGCCTCTTGGCTGGAGGAGCGAGGTTACGCCCGACCGATTTTAATCAAATATGGCGAATGGCTGGGCGTCCTGCCGGGCTATGTGAACGTCTCCACAGATGGATCGGTTCAGGCACGCTGTCTGGATGATGGCATGACGATAGAGACAGCCCCCCGATACTGCGGCGTCTTACAGGGCGAGTGGGGCTATTCCACCGTGTTTCGCGAGGATGTCAGCGACATTATCAGCATTCGGCTGGGGCTTACGGCCAAGTTGATGTTGTGGGTGATGATCCTGATGGTGCCCTCGGCGCTGCTGCTGGGCGTGCTTGCGGGAATGCGCGAAGGCTCGCGCACCGACCGGGCGCTCTCGACGATCTCGATTACCACCACGGCAACGCCGGAATATGTATCCGGCGTAATCCTGATCGCGGTGTTCGCGTCCTCTGCCGTGGGCCTGAAATGGTTCAAGGGCACGGCGACCTCTGCGATGGAGGATGCAAATTTCGAGAATTTCTTTCTGCCGATCCTGACCATCGCACTCTTCGGGATGGGCTATATCGCGCGGATGACCCGCGCCTCGATGGCCGAGGTGATGACCGCGCAATATATCCGCACCGCGCGCCTGAAGGGTGTGAGCTTTCCCAATATCGTGATGAAACACGCGCTGCGGAACGCACTGATTGCGCCCTTCACGGTCATCATGCTGCAATTTCCGTGGCTGTTGAACGGCGTGGTGATCGTAGAGACCCTGTTCAACTACAAAGGCTTCGGCTGGACCTTGGTGCAGGCCGCCGGGAATAACGATATCGAGCTTTTGCTGGGGGTTTCGGTCGTCTCCGTCATCGTCGTGCTGGTGACACAGCTGATTTCCGATATCGGCTATGTCTATCTTAATCCCCGCATCAGCGTGTCCTGAGGAGTGCTGTCTAATGGAACCGCTGACCTCGGCAGAGATCATCCCGCGCATTCTTTGGCAATTCCTGCCGGTCTGGATTGCGCTTTTGGGGCTGTTCGCGCTGTCGATCACCTTCAAGAGGCGGTCGGGGCTTTACGGAAAATTGTTCGATTCAACCATCGGCATGATCGGTTTTGCTCTGGTGATGTTCTGGGTTTTCACCGGCATCTTCGGGGCGATGGACCTGATCGTGACGCATGACGCGCTGGCGCAAGCCTCTGGCATGAAGAACAAGGTTCCGGGCACGCCTCTGCGCGGTGCAGAGGCCGGTGATTATCCATATTACCTGCTGGGCGGTGACAATCTGGCCCGTGATGTGTTCAGCCGCACCATAAAGGGGGCGTGGATCGTTGTGCAGATTGCGCCGTTCGCGACACTGTTTGCCTTCATGGTGGGCATCACACTGGGTCTGCCTGCGGGATACTACGGCGGCAAGCTTGATACGCTGCTGACCTTCGTGGCCAACCTTGTGCTCGCCTTCCCGGTGATCCTGCTGTTTTACCTGCTGGTGACTCCAGAGATCGTGGCAACGGGCATTCCAAGCTACATGGCGGCGGTGCTGTTCGTGTTCCCGCTGATCTTTGCGGGCGTGCTGCTGAATTCAAGGTATCACACACGCCCCTCCGTGCGGACGCCCTTGCTGATCGGGGTGCTGGCGTTAATGGGCTGGCTTTACCTGTCGCTAGTGTCAGATGCGGGCACGCCGCTAAAGGTGCTGCCGGGCTGGCTGGACCTGTTCGATGTGCCCGGCGGGATCCTGGTGGTGTTTGTCGCGGTGGTTTTTGTGAACGCGCCCACCGTTTTCCGGATCGTGCGCGGGCTGACACTGGACATCAAGACCCGAGACTATGTCGCCGCCGCCCAGACGCGCGGCGAGGGCGGCTGGTATATCATGTTGTGGGAGATCCTGCCCAATGCGCGCGGGCCGCTGATCGTCGATTTTTGTCTGCGAATTGGCTATACGACGATCCTGCTGGGAACGCTGGGTTTTTTCGGACTGGGCATGCCGCCGGAAAGCCCCGACTGGGGATCGACGATCAACGAAGGGCGCAAGTTGCTGACGATCTACCTGCACCCTGCCCTGCCCCCGGCCCTTGCGCTTTTGTCGCTGGTTCTCGGGTTGAACCTGCTGGCGGACGGGTTGCGGGAGGAATCCTTGCGCGATTGATCTGGGCCAAGGCCGGGGGCCAGCCCCCGGACCCCCGGAGTATTTTCGCCAAGAAGAAGATGAAACTCAGGTTTCGGCGCCAAGTGAAGGAGTTGAGTGATGAAAGAGCCATATGACGGGCCCATCCTGGAAATTGACGATCTGTCGATTTCCTTCTTTACGCGGTTGCGCGAGATCCCGGCGGTGATGGACTTTTCGGTCAAGGTGCAGCCGGGAGAGGCCGTCGGGCTGGTTGGCGAGTCCGGTTGCGGAAAATCCACGGTGGCGCTGGGCGTGATGCGGGATCTGGGGCGCAATGGCAGGATTGTGGGGGGGGCTATCCGGTTCAAGGGCCGCGACATGGCGGACCTGAGCAACAGCGAGCTGCGGCAGATCCGCGGCAACGAGATCGCGATGATCTATCAGGAGCCGATGGCCAGCCTGAACCCGGCGATGAAAATCGGCCGGCAGTTGATGGAAGTGCCGATGCTGCATGAGGGCCTTTCAGAGGCGCAGGCACGAAGCCGTGCGCTGGAGGTTGTCGCGGATGTGAAGCTGCCGGATCCGGAGCGCATTCTGAAAGCCTACCCCCATCAGCTGTCAGGTGGGCAGCAGCAACGCATCGTGATTGCCATGGCGCTGATGTCAAAGCCTGCCTTGCTGATCCTCGACGAGCCGACAACCGCGCTGGACGTGACGGTTGAGGCTTCGATTGTCGAACTGGTCAAGAATCTGGGGCGCAAATACGGCACGTCCATGCTGTTCATCAGCCACAATCTGGGTCTGGTTCTGGAAACCTGCGACCGGATCTGCGTGATGTATTCCGGCGAGGCGGTCGAGCGCGGCTCTATCGAGGATGTGTTCGACGAGATGCAGCACCCTTATACGCAGGCGCTGTTCCGCTCGATCCCGCTGCCCGGCGCGGATAAGAATGCGCATCCTCTGGTGGCCATTCCGGGCAACTTTCCACTACCCCATGAGCGCCCCCTAGGCTGCAATTTCGGTCCGCGCTGCGACTACTTCGAGGCCGGGCGTTGTGACGCCGGGCATATTCCGATGTTCGACGTTCCTGATAGCGAGCGCCATGCCACGCGTTGCCTGAGGTTCCGCGAGATCGACTGGAACGCCCCGCCAATTGTCGGCGCGACTCATGACAAAGGCGAGACCGGCAAAGTCGTGCTGCGCATGGATGCGCTGAAGAAATATTACGAGGTCGCGGCAAATGCACTGTTTGGCGGTGAGAAAAAGGTGGTGAAGGCCAACGAGACGCTGAGCTTTGAGGCGCGCGAAAGCGAGACGCTGGCAATTGTTGGCGAAAGCGGTTGCGGGAAGTCTACCTTCGCCAAGGTGCTGATGGGATTGGAGACGGCGACCGAAGGGCAGATCTTGCTGGACGGAAAAAACATCGAAAAGATTCCGATCGAGAAGCGCGACACAAAGGCAATCGCCGACGTGCAGATGGTGTTTCAGAACCCGTTCGACACGCTCAACCCGTCGATGACCGTGGGCCGTCAGATCATCCGGGCGCTGGAAATTTTCGGCATCGGCAACTCTGAGGGCGAGCGGCGCAACCGGATGCTGGACCTGCTTGATCTGGTGAAATTGCCGCGAGAATTTGCCAACCGGATGCCGCGGCAATTGTCGGGCGGACAAAAGCAGCGCGTCGGAATTGCGCGCGCCTTTGCAGGCGATGCGCGGATCGTGGTCGCGGATGAGCCTGTCTCTGCCCTTGATGTCAGTGTGCAGGCCGCGGTTACCGATCTTCTGATGGAAATCCAGCGCGAGCATAAAACCACCCTGCTGTTCATCAGCCATGACCTGTCCATCGTGCGCTATCTTAGCGACCGCGTGATGGTCATGTATCTTGGCCATGTCGTCGAATTGGGCGACACTGCGCAGGTCTTCTCGCCGCCCTTTCATCCTTATACCGAGGCGCTGCTGTCCGCCGTGCCGATTGCCGATACGTCGGTGAAGAAGAAACATATCGTGCTTGAAGGCGACGTGCCCTCGGCGATGAACCCGCCGCCCGGCTGTCCGTTCCAGACCCGGTGCCGCTGGAAGGTGCGCGTACCCGGCGATCTGTGCGAGACCGAAGTGCCCCCGATGCGCCGCATGGCAGAGGGACATCAGGTCAAATGCCACCTTTCTGAAGCCGAGTTTGCGACGATGGAACCGGTGATCGAGGTCCGGACAGAGGATGTCTGAACGACCCCGCGCCGGTCCTTGAACCGGTGCCTCGCGGCAGATGGCCGAAACCGGACGGGTGTGCGCCCTTCCTGACAGTAGATGTCAGGAGGCCATGACATGACTGGACCGTCAAATAAAGGAGACTGACATGCTGACATTGTACCACGCGCCGAATTCCCGCTCGACGCGGATCGTCCAGTTGATCCACGAGATGGGCGTGTCCGATCAGGTGAGCATCCAGGAGGTGACGATCCCGCGACAGGATGGATCCGGCGCGGTGGATACCGCAAATCCACATCCCGAAGGCAAGGTACCATGCCTGGTGCATGACGGTGCGATGATCCGCGAAAGCGACGCGATCATGCTGTACCTGACGGATCATTTTGGCGACAACCCGTTGGGGCGAAGCATCGGCGCGCCGGGCCGAGGGGCTTATCTGTCGTGGCTGTCCTGGTATGGCAATGTACTTGAACCGCTGATCGTGATGCAGTTTTGCGAGTTGTCGCATCCGGGGTTGCAGGCGACCTATCGCGACCTTGCGACGGCGAACACCCGGCTGGAAGAGGCACTGACCACCCATGCCTACCTAGTGGACGATCAAATCAGCGCAGCCGACATATTGATCTCATCCACCTATGGCTGGGCACCGCAGCTAATGCCTGACATCCCGGCCATCCGTGACTGGGCGACACGCTGCCTTGACAGGCCGGCGACCAAAGCCATTGCCGAGCAGGAAAAATCCGTAGCCTAACCGCCCCAGATCACCTTCACGTAGTTGCGTGTCTCCTTGTAAGGAGGCACGCCGCCATATTTCTGCACCGCGCCCGGACCGGCATTATAGGCGGCAAGCGCCAGCCGCCACGATCCGAATGTGGCATATTGCTGTTTGAGATAGCGCGCACCGCCTTCGAGGTTTTGCGCCGGATCATGCGGATCAACGCGCAGTTTGCGCGCCGTGAACGGCATCAACTGCGCCAGACCGATCGCCCCTTTGTGTGACAAGGCTTTGGCATTCCAGCCGCTTTCCTGCTGAACCAGCCTCAGGAACAGATCTTCCGGCACGCCATGTCGGCGGGCCGCATCACGCGCCATGGTCGAATAGATGCCCTTGTATTTGCCTCTGTAGGATTTGACAGCGCCATCCGCCGTGCCCCATTTGGTCGGCGTTACCACACGCGCGGGCTGCAATCTGACGGAGTTCTTGTATTGCTGCGAGGCGCGCGTATCCAGAATGCGGGTCTGAGAACTGAACAGCTTCGCCCGGTTCTTCGTTGATAGCGTTTCCGCACTTACCGAAACCGCGCCGGTTCCCAGCGTCATCGCGCCAAGCGCTACCACACAAACAAGTTTGCGCATCGTCAAAACACCCTACTGTCCCTCATTTTGACCTGACTATAGCCGAATTTGAAAAATACGCCACCCCGTTGACCTTCCCCCTCGCGGCCTGTCGTGTAATGTCGGCAACAATCCGACGGGCAGATTCGGGTCCGAAAAAACAGTTCGAACATACAGAGACAAGCGGGAGCGCAAATGGCGGGATCAGTCAACAAGGTCATTCTGATAGGCAATCTGGGACGCGACCCCGAGGTGCGCACCTTCCAGAATGGCGGCAAAGTGTGCAACCTGCGCATCGCCACGTCCGAAACCTGGAAGGACCGCAATACCGGCGAGCGCAAAGAGCGCACGGAATGGCATTCCGTGGCGATCTTCTCCGAGCCGTTGGCCCGCATAGCAGAACAGTATCTGCGCAAGGGGTCAAAGGTCTATCTTGAAGGGCAATTGGAGACGCGCAAATGGCAGGATCAATCCGGTCAGGATCGCTACTCCACCGAAGTCGTGCTGCGTCCCTATACATCGACACTGACAATGCTCGACGGCCGGAACGACGGCAGTGGCGGTGGCCAGAGCGGCGGCGGATATGGTGGCGGCGGCTATGACAGCGGCCCGCAGGATGACCGAGGATATGGCGGCGACAGTGGCGGCAGTTCCGGAGGCGGGCGCGGCGGACAACCCAGCCCCTCTCGTGATCTGGACGACGAAATCCCGTTCTGAAGCCAATTTGGCGTCGTCGGCTTCTGCCGACCGCGCCATTGCTACCATAAAATCCGCAAGTTCCGAGATGCCCGCTTTTGTTTAACCACGGCGGGCTTCTCTTTGTTTTTAAACGTATTTCTGATTATATCACGATGTTTATCTCATCTGCTTATGCCGGTCCGCCTTCAAGGCGTCGCCGGTCATTAAGTATGGAATTACTCATATATTTTCAAACGCTTACGCAACGTTGTTGCGCGCAAGAGTGCCAAGGTCGGTGATCAAAGCATGGGCCTTCCCCACATTTGCGCCGCTTTAATTTTATTTTTGTTGCAAACTCCAATCACGAATGATCCTCTCGATGTGAACTTACAAAAATTCAGGACGGGTTCCCGAGTGGTTATGCGATCCTGAACCCCTGAAAATACGAAGCCGGGTCAACCGGTGCCTGACAATCACTTGGGAGGAAAAACATGAAAAAGCTCACGGCCACATTTGCGGGGTCACTGATCGCGCTCAGCGCCTCTGTCTCGGCGTCCTATGCGGACAAGCTGACATTCTATTGCTCTGCGCAGGAAGAATGGTGCCAGTTGATGGCCCGCAGTTTCGAGGAAGCAACCGGCATCGACGTCAACATGACGCGCAAATCCTCGGGCGAGACTTTTGCACAACTTCGCGCCGAAGAAGCAAACCCCAAGGGCGATGTCTGGTGGGGCGGCACGGGTGATCCGCATCTTCAGGCTGCCGAGGAAGGCCTGACAGAGGAATATCTGTCACCAATGCGCGAGCAACTTCACGATTGGGCCATTTCGCAGGCCGAAAGTGCCGGGAACCGCACCATCGGCATCTATTCGGGCGCTTTGGGCTACGGTTACAACACCGATTTGCTGGCGGCAAACGATCTGCCGGAACCGGCTTGCTGGAAGGATCTGCTGAAGCCGGAATACAAGGGCCATGTCCAGATGGCGAACCCCAACTCCTCTGGCACGGCCTACACAACGCTTGCGTCCATGGTGCAGATCTTCGGCGAGGATGAAGGCTTTGAGTACATGAAGGGCCTGCACAAGAATATCAACCAGTACACCAAATCCGGCTCAGCCCCGATCAAGGCGGCGGGCCGAGGCGAGACCACCATCGGCATCGTCTTCATGCATGACGCGGTGGCACAGGCGGTCGCGGGCTTCCCGGTCAAGGTCGTGGCACCTTGCGAGGGCACCGGTTATGAGATCGGCTCGATGTCGATCGTCAAAGGCGCGCGCAACATGGAAGAGGCCAAGAAATTCTACGACTGGGCGTTGAGCGCCGAGGCGCAGAACCTCGCACTTGAGGTCAACGCCTTTCAGGTTCCCTCCAACACGGGTGCCAAAACGTCGGACAAGGCACCAGACATGTCCACGATCAAGCTGATCGACTATGATTTCAAGACATACGGATCGTCAGACGAGCGGAAACGGCTGTTGCAGAAGTGGGACGAAGAAGTATCGACCCTGCCCCAGTAAGTGCGTACCGACGCTGCTAAAAAGACCACTCACCCGGTTCTGATCTTCTGGATCATTGCCGGGTGGGTAGGGTTCTGCCTGCTGCCATGGTATATGGTCGAGGATGGGCTATGGTCGTTTGAATGGCTGCTGGACGGCTATCCGTTCGACACGGATTACGCGCCGGCCGCGTTCCTGATCGCGCAGGGCGAAAAGCTGTGGCTTGCTCCTCTGGTCATTGCCCTTGCGCTGCCCTTTCTGGCCTTGGGACGCAGGAAATCCGATCCGGTCTATGCCCACGTGCTTATCCTTGCCGGCGCGCTTGGGTTCGGCTGGCTGATCGCGCAGGGCTTTGGCATCGGGTTGCGCGGTTTCGCCTATGACTGGCTGACTGCGCTGTTCGGAGAGTTGGGGGATCGCCAGTTCGGCATGGGTTACGGTGCCATGATCTGCGCCTCGGCCTTTCTGTTTCTTCTGACGCAAGGCATTGCCGCGCGTGGCGCGATCAACGGCGATGTTTTCGTCGTCGGCGCTATCGGCGGCATCATCGCCATTGTCACCGCCTTTGTCTTCTTCCCGATTGCCAAGATGCTGTTTGCTGCCTTCGTGACCGAAGACGGTGCCTATTCCATTGCAGTCTTCTTCGCGAAATTCTTCGACAATCGGCTTTGGGGCCTTGGGTGCCTGTGGGGTGCGCGCTGTGGTGCGGCGTGGAATTCGCTGTTCCTCGCCATCGCCGTGGCGTTCCTGACCACCGTTCTCGGACTTGCCTTCGCGCTGGTCGTGACCCGCTCGGGGTTTCGCTACAAGCGCGTGTTGCGGGCGCTGACGGTTCTGCCGATCATCACGCCGCCATTCGTGATTGGTCTTGCCCTGATCCTGCTGTTCGGTCTGTCCGGATCGGTCACGCAATTCGTCTCCGAACTGTTCGGCATTCAGCCGACGCGCTGGCTGTATGGGATGCCCGGCGTGCTGATCGCGCAGACGCTTGCCTTCACCCCCATCGCTTTTCTCGTCTTGATCGGTGTGGTCGAAGGCGTCTCACCCTCGATGGAGGAAGCCGCGCAGACGCTGCGCGCCAACAAGTGGCAGGTGTTTCGCACAGTCTCGCTTCCCTTGATGCGGCCCGGTCTGGCCAATGCGTTCCTGCTGGGGTTCATCGAATCCATGGCCGATTTCGGCAATCCGCTGGTTCTGGGCGGCAATTTCGACGTGCTGTCGACCGAGATTTTCTTTGCCATCGTCGGCGCGCAATACGATCAGGGCCGCGCCGCCGTGCTGGCCATGGTGCTGCTGTTCTTCACGCTGTCGGCGTTTTATGCGCAGCGCGCCTGGCTGGGCAAGAAAAGCTACACCACCGTCACCGGCAAGGGCGATGCGGGTGTCCACCCGTTGATGCCGAACGGCCTTGCGTTCCCGGTGATGGGCGTCGCGTTCGGCTGGGCGCTGTTCACGATCATCGTCTACGCCATGATCCTGTATGGCAGCGTGGTAGAGCTTTGGGGCGTCGACAATTCGCTGACGCTGAAACACTACGTCACCGCCTTCGCAATCGGCATGAACGAGCACGGGATACACTGGGCCGGATCGGCATGGGACAGTTTCTGGACAACGATCATGATCGCGGCGATTGCGGCACCGCTGACGGCGGCGGTCGGCCTGATTGCCGCCTATCTGCTGACCCGACAAAACTTCGCTGGAAAGGACGCCTTCGAGTTCGGCACCATGCTCAGCTTCGCCATCCCCGGCACCGTGATCGGCGTCAGCTATATCCTGGCCTTCAACGTGCCCCCGATAGAGATCACCGGCACCGGCGTCATTCTTGTCATCAGCTTTGTCTTTCGCAACATGCCCGTCGGTGTCCGCGCGGGCATCGCCAGCATGTCGCAACTTGACCGGAGCCTTGACGAATCCTCGCTCACCCTTGGGGCCAACAGTTGGCAGACCTTCCGCCGCGTGATCCTGCCGCTATTGCGCCCGGCCATTCTGGCCGCGCTGGTCTACAGTTTCGTGCGCGCGATGACGGCGATTTCGGCGGTGATCTTCCTTGTATCCGCCGAATATGACATGGCCACCAGCTACATCATCGGCCGGGTGGAGAACAACGACTACGGCCTTGCGATCGCCTATTCCACGACACTGATCTTCGTGATGCTGGCAGCGGTGGGGCTGCTGCAACTTCTTGTGGGCCGGGTGAAAATCGGCCGACGCACGCAGCATGGAACGGAGAAAGCCCTATGACGAACGAGATCCTCAGCTCCAAGGCCGCGCCGGTGCAATTCCACGGCGTGTCCAAATTGTTCGGCAAGGATGTGGTGGCCGTCGACAATATCGACCTGCATGTGGAGGCGGGCAAACTCGTCACGCTGCTTGGCCCCTCGGGCTGCGGCAAGACCACCACGCTGCGGATGATCGCGGGACTGGAAATGGCCAGTTCGGGCAGGATCACCATCGGCGATCAGGACGTGACCAAACTGCCCGCCACCGACCGCGATGTGTCGATGGTGTTTCAATCCTACGCCCTTTTTCCGCATATGACTGTGCTGGAGAACGTGATGTACGGGCTGACCTTTTCGGGCTTCGGCAAAGAGGAATCCCGCAGCCGCGCGTTGCACGGCCTCGATCTTGTCGGGCTCAAGGGTTTTGACGGTCGCCTTCCGTCAGAGCTTTCGGGCGGTCAGCAGCAACGCGTGGCCGTCGCACGCGCGCTTGTGCTAGAACCGCAGGTTCTGCTGTTCGACGAACCGCTGTCCAACCTGGATGCAAAGCTACGCCGACAGGTCCGCGAGGACATCCGTGCGATCCAGAAGGATCTCGGTCTCACCGTTGTCTATGTCACCCACGATCAGGAAGAGGCGCTGGCCGTCTCGGACGAGATCGTGGTGATGCGCAACGCCGCCATCGCGCAGATCGGCACGCCGCGGCAGCTTTACGATGCGCCCAATGACCGCTTCGTTGCGGATTTCATTGGCGAGGCGAACCTGCTGCCCTGCCAAATCATCTCTGTGACAGGCGACATGGCCACCATCGACATTGAAGGCTACCGGCACACGCTCGCGGCGCGCGGGTTGCCGCCCGGTCCTGCCACCCTCGCCGTGCGGCCTTCCCGGCTTGTGATCGGCGCGCCGGACGGGATACCAGCCACTGTGGCAAAGGCGACCTATGTTGGCGTGCGCATGGAATACACGCTGACCGGCGCTTTCGGCCAGGTCTTCGCCGTGCAAGACGACGTCGACGCCCCACTTGAGATTGGCACCCAAACCACGATGGCCTGCGCCGACAAGGGCCCGGTACTTCTCGCTCAATAAACCCAAAGCGCCGATCCGCCTTATCGCAAACAACGGGTGCAAGATGCTCAACCCACCCCGGGCGCTCTTGCGACCCGGGGTCTTGCATCTCGCGCTGGCCTCGCCGAGGCTGTGCGCATGTCGCAAATCCTATGCCGCCGCTGTGCATAATCGCAGAGGCGTTGCGCGGGTATATGCGTATCCAAACTGATGGTGTCGGACTAGGTCACGCTCAGACAAACACATCGACATTTACGGAGACCCAGATGATCCAGACCTTGTCCAACCACGCACCCAAGATGTTTGCGATCCTGCGCATCATGACCGCCCTGCTGTTCATCCAGCACGGCACCCAGAAACTCTTTGGCATCCCGGCAGCAGAGTTTTCGCCCGAATTGTTCACATTGATGTGGTGGGCGGGTGCGATTGAACTGGTGGGCGGCGCGCTGATCCTTGTGGGGCTGTTCACCCGCGCGGCCGCCTTCGTGACGTCAGGCATGATGGCGGTGGCCTACTTCATGGTCCATGCCGGCAACAGCTTTTTTCCCGCCAACAATAGTGGCGATGCGGCCGTCCTGTTCTGCTTCGTGTTCCTGCTTTTCGTCTTTACCGGCCCCGGCGCATGGAGCCTCGACCGCGCCCAATCCCGCGAGACCGGGATGGTCAGCGTCTGACTTTTCAGAAATTCATGAAAACCAAAGGCGTCGGGTTCCTGCCCGGTGCCTTTTGCATGGATCAGCCCGCGCTGTCGCGCAGGACGGATAAAACGGCATCCGGCGGCACATCCGACGTCACGAAAGACTGCCCGATTCCGCGCGCCAGAACGAAGCGCAGTTTCCCGTCCAGCACTTTCTTGTCCTGCCCCATCAGCTCCAACAAAACCTCCGGCCCAGGCAACTCGCCGGGAATGTCGGTCAGGTCGACCTTCATGCCCATCTCCTTGAGATGCGCCCGCACCCGGCTGGGAACTTCCTGCGCACACAGTCCCAGACGCGCCGAAAGCTCGAATGCCAGCGCACAACCGATCGCCACACCCTCGCCGTGCAGCAATCGGTCGGAATAGCCAGTCGTGGCCTCCAGCGCATGACAGAACGTGTGGCCAAGGTTCAACAATGCGCGGTCGCCCTGCTCTGTCTCGTCGCGCACGACAATCTCGGCCTTCATTTCGCAAGACCGCCGAACAGCATTGGCGCGGGCCTCCATGTCGCCGGTCGATAGAAGCGGACCGTTCACTTCAAGCCAGGCAAAGAAATTCGCGTCCCCAAGAAGTCCGTATTTGACCACCTCGCCGTAACCCGCCAGCAGGTCGCGGCGTGGCAGCGTGGCCAGCACGCCGATATCCGCCAGAACCAGCGCCGGCTGATGGAACGCGCCCACCAGATTCTTGCCCGCGACCGAGTTGATCCCGGTCTTGCCACCCACGGAACTATCGACCTGCGCCAGAAGCGAGGTCGGGATTTGCACGAAACGCACACCGCGCCGCAGAATGGCTGCGGCAAAGCCCGCAAGATCGCCGATCACGCCACCGCCCAGGGCAATCACCACATCACGCCGCTCGATCTTCTGGGCCAGCAGCCATTCGACCACATTCTGCAATTCGGTCCAGCATTTCGTCGCCTCGCCGGGCGGCAGTTCCAGCGCAACGCTTTCGATTCCTTCCGCCGTCAGCGCATCGCGCAGCGTGCTCAAATGCAGGGCGGCGACATTGCGGTCTGTGACAATCGCCACACGCGGGCGGTGCAGGAATGGCGCAATCTCAACGCCGGCACGGGCAAGCAGCCCGTCACCGATGCGGATGTCATAGGCCCGTTCCCCCAGATCGACATGCACAGTCTCGCTCATTGCTCATCCTCCAGGACATCGGGACGCGCGCGCAGCGCGCACCGGACCTTCGCGGCCATGGTTTCAATCGAATAGGCAGGGTCCGCCTTCACGGAAAGGTCGGCCTGTGCATAGATCGGCACACGCGCCTCGTAAATCGCGGCCAGAGTGCCGCGCGGATCGGGGGATCGCAGCAACGGACGACTGTCCTTGTGCCGCACGCGCTGCCACAGCAGCGAAAGCTCGGCATCCAGCCAGACCGACACACCCCGGTCAGAGATCATCTTGCGATTGGCCTGGTCCAGAAAAGCCCCGCCCCCCGTTGACAGAATGCCGGTCTGGTTTCCCAGAAGACGTTCGATAACCTGGCTTTCCTTGCGCCTGAAAAAAGGCTCGCCGTCACGCGCGAAAATCTCGGCAATAGTCATATTGGCCGCTTTTTCGATTTCCTCGTCCGAATCGATGAACGGCACACCCAACGATGCGGCAAGCGCCTTGCCCACCGCGGATTTGCCCGCGCCCATCATGCCCACCAGGACAACTGTTTTCTTCAACTTGGCTGTCATTCGTTGCCGTTTTCGGCCATCCGCCGCCATTTTTCAATTTGCAGGTCTGAATGACGTGATCTTGGGCAAAAGGCCAGTTATAAGTTCCGCAAAACAAGCAGGCAGGCAGGCTAAAGGGATATTTCATGGGGCGCATTCTGAAATGGGTATTTTATTTATTGGTTCTGGGTGCCATCGCATTGGTGGCATACGCCTATGTCGGGCCGTTTTTCGGCGCTGATTTCTCAGCTCCGGCAAGCGAGATCAGGGAACCGGTGACGTTGAATGCGAAATAGCACGGCGGCGGCCATCCTTTCGGCGCTAACCGCCACCACGGCCACGGCACAAGAACCCTTGTCGGCGATCGACTGGCTGGAACTGAACGTGCCGTCACCGGTGGCGCAGCAGGCACCGCGTGCGCAACGGCGACCGCAACCGCAGATCGAGCCCCCAACCAGCCAGTCTGCCCGGTCGCCCGAAGTGTCGGTGATGCCCTTGGACCAGACCAGCCTCGCCGCGGTCGGCCTGTTGCCGCCCAGCGTGACAGGACTTCCGGCCGATATGTGGGTCGCGTCAAGCAGCGACACGCTGGAGCAGTTGATTGCAGCGCAGCCGGAAGATGGGTTGCCGGCGATAAACGCGCTGCTGTTCACGCTTTTGCTGGCCGAGGCCGATCCACCAGCCGATGCCGGAAGCGGGGAGCAGCTTTTGGCGGCGCGTACAGCGAAGTTGATGGATATGGGGGCGGTGGAACCTGCAATGTCGCTGATCGAGCGGGCGGGAAGCGATACGCCGGTGTTGTTCAGACTGTGGTTTGATCTGTCATTGCTGACCGGCCAAACCGGCCCGGCCTGTGCCCAACTGGCAGCAAAGCCGCATCTGGCACCCGGCTACGGCGCACGCATCTTTTGTTCGGCGCGTGACAGCGACTGGAGCACGGCGATGACGACGCTGGGCACCGCCCGCGCGATTGACGCCCTGACACAGCGCGAGGCGTCGCTGCTTGAACGGTTCCTTGATCCCGAACTGGCCGAGGAACTGGCCCCCCTGACCCCACCAGTACGCCCGACGCCGTTGGAGTTTCGTCTGTTCGAGGCCTTGGGCGAACCTCTGCCCACGGCCACGCTGCCCCGGCCATTCGCGACGGTGAACCTGAATGGCGATGCGGGCTGGAAGGCCCAGCTTGCTGCCGCCGAGAGATTGGCGCGCGTCGGCGCAATTTCGGAAAACCGGATGCTGGGCATCTATACTGACCGGCTTCGCGCCGCGTCGGGTGGCATCTGGGACCGCGTCGAAGGCTTGCAACGCTTTGACACGGCGCTGGCGTCACGCGATCCGCAAGCCATTTCCGCCGCGCTGGAACGGGTCTGGCCGCTGATGCTCGCCGCTGATCTGGTTGTGCCCTTTTCCCGGCTCTATGGTGCATCCCTGATGAAATATCCGCTCAGTGGCCGTGCCGCGGATCTTGCGACGCAAGCCGCATTGCTTTCGCCCGACTACGAAATGATGGCGGCGAAGCTGACCGCGGACAGCCCCTTTGCCTTTGCTGCCGCGATTGCGCGCGGCGACTCCGCAGAGCCACCCGAGCAGGACGCCACGGCCCATGCCATTGCAGCGGCGTTCGCGCCGGACGCCGCATTGCCCGATGCACTGGCAGAGCAGCTTGCCGATGACCGTCTGGGCGAAGTCCTGCTGCGCACCACCGCGTTGATGCGTCAGGGAATGCGCGGCGACCCCGGAGATTTGACGGATGCGCTGATCGTGCTGCGCAGCGTCGGGTTGGAAGACGCCGCCCGACGCGCCGCGTTGCAACTTTTGCTCGCGGGACCGGGCCAGTTATGAACGATCGCAACTGGATATCCGCTTTTCTTGAGGCACAGGCCGCCGAACGCGGGGCCGCGCATAACACCCTTCTGGCCTACGCGCGCGATCTAGGCGATTTTCACGATTGGCTGACCGATGCGGGCGGCTCACTTGCCACGGCCATGCGCGCAGAAGTCGAGGCCTACCTGACCCATTGCGACGCGCAGGGATTGGCGAAATCCACCCGTGCCCGGCGGCTTTCAGCGATCAAGCAGCTTTACCGGTTCACCTACGAGGAAAGCTGGCGAACGGACAATCCAACGCTTCAGATCACCGGACCGGGACGCGATGCGCGCTTGCCCAAAACGCTCAGCCATGAAGAGGTCGACCGCCTGCTGGAGGCCGCACAAACGCATGGCCGCACCCCCGGTGATCAGTTGCGGAATACATGTCTGATGCAGTTGCTCTATGCGACCGGAATGCGTGTGACAGAACTGGTATCGCTGCCGGTTGCCGCCGCGCGCGGACGCCCGCAGATGTTGTTGATTCGTGGCAAGGGCGGCAAGGAACGCATGGTGCCCCTGTCACCCCCTGCCCGCGTGGCGCTGACCGACTGGCTGAACGCGCTTGATGTGCTGCAAGACGCCGCCAGAGCCGAGCGCAAACCGGTATCGCCCTTTCTTTTCCCGTCGCATAGCAAGGCGGGCCACCTGACCCGCCATGCGTTTTACGTCATGCTCAAGGAAATTGCGGTTGCGGGCGGCGTTTCCCCCGCGAAAGTCACGCCGCACACGCTGCGCCACGCCTTTGCCACGCATCTGCTCGCCGGAGGTGCCGATCTGCGTGTGATCCAGACCTTGTTGGGTCATGCCGATGTCTCCACCACCGAGATCTACACACATGTGCTGGAAGACCGGCTGCGCGAACTGGTTCTTGAGCACCATCCGCTGACGCAGTCAGCCGGGCCGCACGCCGACGCCGATGATACCGTCACCGAGGATCCGTAGCTGACCATGACCACCGCACTGACTGCTCTGCGACCGGGCCGCTTGCTCTTGAATGACGGCCAACGCAGCCTCATAAGCGGAATGACACCAACCAAGGGCCCCTGAATGGACTCCGCGACATTATCGACCTTCGACTCGGCATTCTGGATGACCTCCGGGGCCATTATATTTCTGCTGATCCTGTCAGCCTTCTTTTCAGGCAGCGAAACCGCCCTGACCGCAGCGTCGCGCGGCAAACTGCGCGCGCAGGCTGACAAAGGGTCAAGCGGGGCCGTCAGCGCGCTGACCATCACCGAAGACAATGAGCGGCTGATCGGCTCTGTCCTGCTGGGCAACAACCTTGTGAACATCCTCGCCACGTCTTTGGCGACGGCCTTGTTCACGCGGGCGTTTGGTGAATCCGGTGTGGCCCTCGCGACCCTGGTGATGACCCTGCTGGTTCTGATCTTTGCTGAAGTTCTGCCAAAAACCTACGCCATCACCAATGCCGAAACCGCGGCCGCAAAGGTGGCCCCCATTATCCGGCTGGTGATCCTCGTCTTTTCGCCCGTAGTAGCCGCTGTACGCTGGCTGGTGCGTGGCGTGTTGCGTGTTTTTGGCGTGAAGACCGATCCCGACAGCCACATTCTGGCCGTGCGGGAAGAGATCGCAGGTGCCCTGAACCTTGGTCATTCCGAGGGCGTGGTCGAAAAAGAAGATCGTGACCGCATTCTTGGCGCGTTGGATCTGGGCGACCGTACCGTTGAGGAGATCATGTTGCACCGCTCGGGAATCGAGATGATTGACGCCGACGCCGAACCGCACCTGATCCTTGAGCAATGTCTTGAAAGCAGCCACACGCGCCTGCCGGTCTACCGCAACGAGCCGGAAAACATCATCGGTGTGGTCCATGCCAAGGACCTGCTGCGCGTCATGTATATGCTGATCGCGGGCCGAGAAACGGATGCCGCCATGAAACTGGAGGCGTTCAAGATCACCGATGTGGCGATGAAGCCCTATTTCGTGCCCGACACCACAAGCCTTGACGAACAGATGCGCCAGTTCCTGCGGCGGCGCACACATTTTGCGCTGGTGGTTGACGAATACGGCTCGCTTAAAGGGCTTATCACGCTGGAGGACATCCTAGAAGAAATCGTGGGCGAGATCACAGACGAATTTGATCCCGATGCCGACCACCCTGTCCGTCACGCCGATGACGGGCATTTCTGGGTGGATGGGGCGATGACGATCCGTGACCTGAACCGCGCCACCGATTGGGCCCTGCCCGATGACGAGGCCAACACCGTTGCCGGGCTCGTCATTCACGAGGCGCAGATGATCCCCAGCACCGGCCAGGTCTTCAGCTTTCACGGCTTCCGCTTTGAAGTCACCGGGCGCGAGGGCAACCGGGTGACACGGCTTAAGATCCGGCCCCTGTAACGGATCGTCCGATCGGGGGGAAGCACAGTCGATCCGACAGCCGCAAGCCGTGCAGCGGCCTAATCGGTGTCCGCCTGCCGCGTCACGGCGACCTCGCGCAGCCGCGCAATATCCGCAGGAAAGCTGATCATCGTTTCGGCGCGCGCGCGACAGATATCCGCCATCTTCCAGGCCTCTTTTGACAATTCAGGGGCCGCGTGGGTTATCACACCGCTTAGCGCGTTCTGAAGGGCCAGGTGCACCTCGACCGCGTCCCCGGCGCATCGACAGATCGGATCGAAACTGGTGTTAAACAACTCTGCCAAATCCAGAGGCGGCACCCACAACCGATCATACTTCACCTCCGGCACGTCGACACCTTGTGGCGCTGCAAGCGACACCAGATGGCCAAGACGGTAGACCACGTCAATGGCGGTGCCCGGATCGTTTATCCCTGGCGACAAAGCTCTGGTCGCGATTTCCGCCATGACCGCGACGCCGAATACGGGGTCCTGCTCGAAACTGCGCAGGTCTGAAATCTGGACACATTCGGTGATGTCGTCTTTCAGGCCGTCGTCCAATGCGCCGCTCGGCGTGGAAACGAACGCCAGCGGATCACCCTTGTGAAGGTATCGCCCGACGGATGTCACCAGATATATACGAAGGTCGTTATCGCTGGCGAGTTTCTGCAACGCTTCCTCGAACAGTTGCGGAATATAGCCATGTTGCGGGGCGGTGATCATCAACGCGTCCTGCGGGATTTGCGTGTTGGGGTCGGTCAGGGGATTGGCCCCCTTGCAAGGATGGCTGGCAATCCTTTGCAGGGAATCGGTTGCCTTGTCTTCGATCTGTTCCGCGGTCTCCGGCAGGCTGCCAAGCCCCTCGAGATGCAAAATCCAGCGGATGAAAGATACGACAATCAGCGCCACCACAACCAGCGTCATTCCAAACAGCACCACGATGTCACGATGGTCGAACACGTCCGCGGCGCGCAGGATGATTGCGACCAGCGCAAACAGATACGCCCCCAGAAAATTCGACAATACCGATTGCGTGACCGTATCTTCGCGCAGGATCAGATGGCTGCGCGGGGTCCATTGGCTTGAAGCCCGATGCAATCCCGCCATCATGATCGTCAGCGAAAACGTCGTGACGGCCAGCATGGACGAGGCAATAATGCTGAGGATCGGGTCCACGGCCTCGGCACCGATGCGGTCGCCCAACCAGTCCGGCACGATCGGCGAGATGAGTTTGGCCAATGCCAGCGCCACAAGGTTGAGCACCGCAAACAGGATGACCCGCACATGCAGGCGCCGTGAAATCTGTCGCGCGCGCCGCAAGATCGTACTCAGCATTAATCTACCTTCCCGACGCGCCCGCCGTACCGATTGTCGTGTTTCGATCTGCCACCCCGAGCATATGCCGCCGACACGCATTCCGGAATACCTAGTGGGGATCAAAATGAAAACCACAGCTCGTGCGACCGGTGCGTCAATGCGGGAACCACCGATGTCAGAACTATAACTTGACCGGATCGCGGAGAACGTCCTTGGTTTTTACGCTTCAGGCAGCTACTGAACCCATATGCGCTGGTTGGTCGCATTCGTGCTATCCCACTGTAGTCCTTGCGCGGATAGGCCGACAGTAGCGATCCAAACCGGCGGTCAGCGCTCGTTTGATGCAGCAGTTCCCTTTAACCCTGAAGGTAGGCGAACGCATATGAAAGTAGCTGTAATTATTCCCGCAGCCGGTGCCAGTCGTCGCATGCGCGGGGCCGACAAGCTGTTGCAGGATGTTGATGGCAAACCGTTGCTGCGTATCATGGCAGAACGCGCCTGTGCTGTGTCGGATACGGTATTTGTAACGCTGCCCAATCTAGATCATCCGCGTGCGAATGCGCTGGACGATCTGTCGTTACGGGTCATCCCGGTGCCGGATGCCGCAGAGGGAATGGCCGCGTCCTTGCGCGCAGCGGCCAGGGCTTTGCCCGACGGAATTGACGGCGCGCTGATCTTGCCCGCCGATATGCCGGACATAAAGAGTTCTAATTTAGATAGTATTATCAAATACTACGGTAACAATCCTCACGCGATCATTCAGGGCTCCTCTCTGAACGAACCCGGCCATCCTGTTCTGTTTCCTGCCGATTGCCTGTCGCTGTTCAAAACCCTCAGCGGTGACCGTGGCGCGCGTCCGATCTTGCAGCAAATGCGTGATCGGATAATGCTTGTGCCATTGCCGGGCCGCGCAGCGCTGACAGATCTGGATACACCGGAAGCATGGACGAAATGGCGCGCATCAAGATAATGTAAAACATCATCTATTCATGATAAAGCACTGACAATAAATGACCTTTATTGCAGACAAACTTCGGACACGTCAGTCATGACGCAAAGCCGATAGTTGCCTCCACCGCGCGCTTCCACGCGGCATATTTTTCCTCACGCTTGTCATCGGGCATGCTGGGGTCAAACCGTGCTTCGGCTGCCCAGCTTTCGGCAAAGGCCTGCATATCCGGCAAAAGCCCCGCCTGATGGCCAGCCAGCCACGCCGCCCCCATCGCGGTGGTTTCCAGCACATGCGGGCGTTCTACCGGGGCGTCGATGATGTCCGACAGGAATTGCATGGCGAAATCCGACGCGCTCATCCCGCCATCGACGCGCAGGGCGGGTGTTGATGCGTCGGTCTTCGCGCCGGCGTCGGACCAGTCGGCCTTCATCGCATCCAGCAGGTCGCGGGTCTGAAACCCGACGCTTTCAAGGGCGGCCCGTGCCAGTTCCTCGGGTCCGGAATTGCGGGTCAGGCCAAAGATCGCGCCGCGACATTCGGCGTTCCAGTAAGGCGCGCCCAGACCGGTGAAGGCGGGAACCAGCACAACCTGTTGCGAAGCATCGGATTTTTCGGCCATGGGCTGCGTTTCACCCGCGTCGCGGATCATTTTCAGCCCGTCGCGCAGCCATTGCACCACGGCACCCGCAATAAAGATCGACCCTTCAAGCGCATAGGTCGGCTTGCCATCCAGCTGATAGGCGATCGTCGTCAGCAGCCGGTTCTGCGACCGCACCGGCGTGTCACCCGTGTTCAGCAGCGCGAAACACCCCGTGCCATAGGTGGATTTCAGCATGCCCGGCTCAAAACACGCCTGCCCGACCGTCGCGGCCTGTTGATCGCCGGCAATGCCCCGGATCGGGATCGCGCGACCGAAAAGATCGGGCCGGGTTTCGCCAAATTCGGCGGCGCAATCGCGCACCTCTGGCAGCATGGACATCGGTATCCCCAACCGTTCGCAGATCGAGCTGGACCAACGCCCTTTGCGGATGTCGTACAGCATCGTCCGGGCCGCGTTGGTGGCATCGGTCAGATGCTCTTTGCCCCCCGTCAGGTTCCAGACCAGCCAGCTGTCAACCGTGCCGAAAGCCAGGTCGCCAGCCTCGGCGCGCGCCCGCGCACCGTCGACATTCTCAAGGATCCAGGCCAGTTTCGTGCCCGAAAAATAGGGATCGAGCAGCAACCCGGTGCGGTCCGTCACCGTCTCTTCAAACCCGTCGGCCTTCAGCGCCTTGCACATATCCGAGGTGCGGCGGTCCTGCCAGACGATGGCGTTGTAAAGCGGCTTGCCGGTCTTGCGATCCCAGACCAGCGTGGTTTCGCGCTGGTTGGTGATGCCGATGGCGGCAATCCGGTCGGTGCCCTGCCCGGCCTTTTCGATCACGGAACGGCAGGTCGCGGCCGTGGTCGACCAAAGGTCCGAGGCGTCATGTTCGACCCAGCCGCTATGCGGAAAATGTTGTTCAAATTCTTCCTGCGCCGAGGCGACAACCGAAAGCGATGTGTCGAACAGGATCGCGCGTGTCGAAGTCGTGCCCTGATCAATTGCAAGAATATGGGTCATGGCCAGCCTCACCTTCCGCCGGGACGTATCAGACAGGCGCCCGCCATGCGGTTCTTGAAATGTTTCGGTTCTTGTCCGGATGTGGCCGAGGCCCCGCAAAAGGGCCCCGGCCGATATGCAAGACTTACTGCCAGGACTTGATCAGCTCGTCATAAGCGATGGTCTTTGGCTCTTCGTCCTCGTTTTCCAGCTTCGCCTTGGGCGAGCCTTCCATCGCAAGCCATTCCTGAGGATCCTTTTCCTCGTTCAGCTTGGGACCGATGTCGCCCTGAACGCCTGCGCGCTCCAGACGTTCCATGACACGCTCCTGATCGGCGCAGAGTGCATCAAGCGCTTCCTGAGCCGTCTTGGCACCCGACATCGCGTCACCGATATTCTGCCACCACAGCTGTGCCAGCTTGGGGTAGTCAGGCACGTTGGTGCCGGTGGGCGACCACTGAACCCGTGCAGGCGAGCGGTAGAATTCCACCAGACCGCCCAGCTTGTCGGCACGTTCGGTGAACGAGTCGTGCTGGATGGTGGATTCGCGGATGAAGGTCAGGCCGACATGGGCTTTCTTCACATCCACGGTCTTGGAGGTCACGAACTGGGCATAGAGCCAGGCCGCCTTGGCACGATCCACGGGCGTGGATTTCATCAGCGTCCAGGACCCCACATCCTGATAGCCGATCTTGGTGCCCTCTTCCCAATAGACGCCGTGTGGCGATGGGGCCATGCGCCATTTGGGTGTGCCGTCCTCGTTCATCACCGGCAGGCCGGGCTTGACCGTGTCGGCGGTGAAGGCGGTGTACCAGAACATCTGCTGGGCGATATTGCCCTGTGCGGGGATCGGGCCGGCCTCGCCAAAGGTCATGCCTGCGGCTGCGGGCGGCGTGTACTTTTCAAGCCACTCGATCGCCTTGGACACGGCATAAACGGCTGCGGGACCGTTGGTGGCACCGCCACGCGCGACACAGGAACCGACGGGCTGCGAGTTCTCGTTGACGCGGATACCCCATTCGTCGACCGGCAGACCGTTCGGTTCGCCCTTGGAGCCGGCACCGGCCATCGACAGCCACGCATCGGTGTAGCGCCAGCCCAGCGACGGGTCTTTCTTGCCGTAGTCCATGTTGCCAAAGACTTCGCCCTCGACACCCAGACGCGACAGGTCCCGCCCGGTGAAGAATTCCGCGATGTCCTCATAGGCCGCCCAGTTGACCGGAACGCCCAGCTCGTAGCCGTATTTCTCCTGGAAATCGGCCTTGTTCTGTTCGTCGTTGAACCAGTCATAGCGGAACCAGTAAAGGTTCGCGAATTGCTGGTCGGGCAGTTGATACAGGTTGCCATCCGGCGCGGTCGTGAAGGACGTGCCGATATAGTCGTCCAGATCGAGACCGGGGTTGGTCACGTCCGCGCCCTCGCCCGCCATCCACTCGGTCAGGTTGCGGGCCTGCTGATAGCGCCAGTGGGTGCCGATCAGGTCCGAATCGTTGATATAGCCGTCATAGATATTCTCGCCGGACTGCATCTGGGTCTGAAGCTTTTCGACAACATCGCCTTCGCCGATCAGGTCATGCGTGACATTGATGCCGGTGATCGCGGTGAAGGCAGGTGCCAGCACCTGGGATTCGTATTCATGCGTGGTGATGGTTTCCGACACCACCTTGATGTCCATGCCCGCCATCGGGGCTGCGGCGTCGATGAACCACTGCATCTCGGCTTCCTGACCTTCGCGGTCAAGAACCGACATATCGCCGATCTCTTCATCCAGAAACGCGCGTGCCGCGTCCATGTCGGCAAAGGCCGGACCCGCAAGGATCAGCAGCGCGGCCGTGGTTGATTTCAGTTTCGAGTTCATGGGTTTCCTCCCAATTAAAACCAGTTTCGAGGATATGTTGTCTCATGTCCGGGTCTCCTCAATCCCCGGTCACAAGCCGTGTGCCTAAACCCAGCGAAACACCGCCGCAGCATAGACAAGACACGCGATCAGGGCGAACGGCTGATGCGCCCCGATGACCCCGAGCCAGGCCAGATTGATGAAGGCCGAGCCCAGAAGCGTTATGAAAAGCCGGTCCCCGCGCGTCGTTTCGATCCGCAGAATGCCCGTCCGGGGCGTTTCGGGGAATTTGATCGCGAGAACCGTGAAGATGATCAGCAGCGAGGCGATGACCATGAAGAAGATCGCCGTCGGCCATGTCCATGCCATCCATGCCATTAGTTATCCTCCCTATGGATAGAATTCACACCAAGCGGTATAGAACCAGCCGCGAATGTTGGATTGAGTATTCTCGATCGACCCGCCCTCGGCAAAACACCATTTGCCTTGGCATTGGCGGTTGTCGAAAAACAACGCATCGCCATTATGTACGCGAGCAATCTCTTGATGCTGCGATCCCGGACCCCGGCGGACGGACAGGAAGCCGTCGCCATTCGGGTCGAGCCCCGTGACCAGACATCCGGTTTCCCAAGGTTCGGCCGCCTGCGCAAGTACCGGACCTGTCGCGGAAACGCTTGCCGCAGATAGGCAGGCGCTGATCAACGCAACCCGCATCGAAACAGGCACGTTCGGTTTTTGATCGGTTTTCATCAAACCCTCCCCAGGGCAAAGCCCTTCGCAATGTAGTTGCGGACGAAGTAGATCACCAAGGCACCCGGCACGATGGTCAGGATGCCCGCAGCGGCCAGCACGCCCCAGTCGACGCCGGAGGCGCCTTGCGTCCGGGTCATGATGGCAGCAATCGGCTTTGCGTCAACGGTTGTCAGGGTGCGCGACAGCAACAGTTCCACCCATGAAAACATGAAGCAGAAGAACGCGGCCACGCCGATGCCTGATGCGATCAGCGGCATGAAGATCTTCACGAAGAAGCGCCCGAAACCGTAGCCGTCCAGATAGGCCGTCTCGTCAATCTCCTTGGGTACGCCGCGCATGAAGCCTTCGAGGATCCACACCGCGAGCGGCACGTTGAACAGGCAATGCGCCAGCGCCACGGCGATATGCGTGTCGAACAGGCCGACGCTGGAATAAAGCTGAAAGAACGGCAGCGCGAAAACGGCTGGCGGCGCCATCCGGTTGGTCAGCAGCCAGAAGAACAGATGCTTGTCGCCCATGAAGTGATAGCGCGAAAACGCATAGGCCGCGGGCAGCGCCACCGCCAGGCTGATCACCGTGTTCATCGTCACATAGATCAGCGAGTTGACGTAGCCCAGATACCACGCCGGATCCGTCAGGATCGTGGCGTAATTGGCGAATGTCAGGTCGCGCGGGAAAAGCGTGAAGGAGTTCAGGATCTCGGTGTTGGTCTTCAGGCTCATGTTCAGCAGCCAATAGATCGGCAGCAGCAGGAACAGCAGGTAGAGCGTCATGACCACGGCGCTGGAATTGATCCGCGTCTTGCGCCTTTTAGTCGTGAACGTCACAGGCGCGTCGGTTGTTGCATCACTCATGGCTCAGCTCTCCCGCTTGTCAAGAGTTGTCATCACGGTGTAGAACACCCAGCTGATCAGCAGGATCACGAGGAAATACATCAACGAGAAGGCCGCCGCAGGTCCAAGGTCAAACTGGCCAAGCGCCATTTTCACAAGATCAATCGACAAAAGCGTCGTGGCATTGCCCGGCCCGCCCCCGGTGACGACGAAAGGTTCGGTATAGATCATGAAACTGTCCATGAAACGCAGCAGGATGGCGATCATCAACACGCCCGTCATCTTGGGCAGCTCGATGTAGCGGAAGACCTTCCAGCGTGAGGCCTGGTCGATCTTGGCCGCCTGGTAATAGGCGTCGGGGATGGATTTGAGGCCCGCAAAGGCCAGCAGCGCAACCAGCGAGGTCCAGTGCCAGACATCCATCACGATGATGGTGATCCATGCGGCCAGCGTGTCCTGCGTGTAGTTATAGTCGATGCCCAACGCATCCAGCGTATAGCCCAGCAGGCCGATATCGACGCGGCCGAAGATCTGCCAGATCGTGCCGACCACGTTCCACGGAATGAGCAGCGGCAGCGACATCAGGACGAGGCAGAGCGACGACCAGACGCCCGATTTCGGCATGTTGAGCGCCACGAAAATGCCCAAGGGCACCTCGATGGCTAGGATGATGCCAGAGAACATCAACTGACGGCCGAGCGCGTTCCACATCCGGTCCGATTCCAGCATCTCGCTGAACCATTCCAGCCCCGCCCAGAAAAACTGGTTGTTCCCGAACGTGTCCTGAACCGAATAGTTGACGACCGTCATCAACGGGATCACCGCCGAGAAGGCCACCAGCAAAAGCACCGGCAGAACAAGGAACCACGCCTTTTGATTGACTGTCTTTTCCATCAGGCGAACCCTCCCCCGGTTCGTGCTTTGGTTTGGCTGCTAGGTGACCGGGCAGGATACGGGTCAGGTGACGCCGCCCGGTGCGCGGCAAGAGTTCTCGGGTCAGGCCCGAGAAGGGTGTCGCGTTGTTTCATCGGCATCACGCGGCCTCCCCTTTGGGCGCGACACGCCAGTCGTTTGCGTAGACATTCACACGGCTTGCGTCGAACGTCACCCGGTTCATATCCGTGCTGACGTGTTCGTCCTCATCCGCCAGAATATTGATATCATGTCCCAACACCTCGGCGCGGATGATCTTGTGCCGACCGATATCCTCAACGCGGTGGACCCGCACCGGCAATCCTTCGGTTTGGCTGAGCCGTGCAAATTCCGGGCGCACCCCGATCTCGACCTTGCCATCAAGGGGCGCGTAGCCCCCCGCCAGCTTCACACCGGATCCGTCGATATAGGCCGTATCGCCATCGACGCGGGCCGGGATCACGTTCATGCCCGGCGACCCGATGAAGTAGCCCACGAATGTATGCTCGGGCCTTTCGAACAGTTCTTCGGGTGTGCCGATCTGCACGACGCGGCCGTCATACATCACCACGACCTTGTCGGCGAAGGTCAGCGCCTCTGTCTGGTCATGCGTGACGTAGATCATCGTATGGCCGAAATCGTGATGCAGCTTTTTAAGCTGCGTGCGCAGTTCCCATTTCATATGCGGGTCAATCACCGTCAGCGGCTCGTCGAACAGCAGCGCATTCACATCCTTGCGCACCATGCCACGGCCAAGACTGATCTTCTGCTTGGCGTCGGCCGTCAGCCCGCGCGCCTTGCGGCTGAGCATGTCCTCCATCCCGATCATCCGGGCAATTTCCTGAACGCGTTCCGCGACATAGGCCTCGTCCCTGCCGCGATTTCGCAAGGGGAAAGCCAGGTTATCGCGCACCGTCATCGTGTCGTAGACCACCGGAAACTGAAACACCTGCGCGATGTTACGCTCTGCCGTCGGCGCGTGCGTGACGTCCTGTCCATCAAACAGGATGCGCCCCTGACTAGGGTGCAAAAGACCCGAGATGATGTTCAGCAACGTGGACTTGCCGCAGCCAGAAGAGCCCAGCAACGCATAGGCTGCGCCATCCTCCCAATCGTGGTTCAGTTCTTTGAGTGCAAAGTCATCTTCAGATGCAGGGTTGGGAAGGTAGGAATGCGCGAGATTGTCGAGCGTGATCTTTGCCATCTGTTGTCCCCTCAGGCTGCAAGCGCATAGGCGGCCGGGGCGATCAGCTTGCCGTCTTCGCCAAAGATGTAGACATGCCGCGGATCAAGCCAGACCGTCAGGTCTGCCCCAAGCGACAAATCATGCACGCCATGCACCAAGCCGACCCAGCGTTCGCCGTGATGATCCAGATGCACGAATGTTTCCGATCCTGTCAGCTCCGTCACCGACAATGTGGTCTTGAACGGCACGGCATCCACGACGTGCTGGGCGATCTCCAGGTGGTTGGGACGAAACCCGGCGCTGTAGCGGCCGTCCGGCAACTCGGACAGCTTGCCACTGGCGGGCACCGTCTGCCCGTCGCCAAAGCTCAGCGACGATCCGGTTTTGTTGATTTGCACGAAGTTCATCGGCGGATCTGAAAACACCCGCGCGGTGGTGGCATCGGCCGGCTGGCGGTAAACCTGCGGCGTCAGACCGAACTGCGTCACCCGGCCCTCCCACAAGGTCGCGGTGTTGCCACCCAGCAGCAATGCCTCTTCCGGCTCGGTCGTGGCGTACACGAAGATCGCGCCCGAAGCCTCGAATATCTTTGGGATTTCCACCCGCAACTCTTCGCGCAGCTTGTAGTCGAGATTGGCAAGAGGTTCGTCCAGCAGGACCAGCCCTGCATTCTTGACCAAGGCCCGCGCCAAGGCGCAACGCTGCTGCTGCCCGCCCGACAATTCCAGAGGTTTGCGGTCCAGCATCGGCGTCAGCTTCATCAGCTCGGCGTTCTCGCGAACGCGCCGGTCAATCTCGGCCTTGTCGATGCCAAGAAGCCGCATGGGCGAGGCGATGTTGTCATAGACCGTCATGGACGGGTAGTTGATGAATTGCTGGTAGACCATCGCAACCTTGCGATCCTGCACGCGCATACCGGTGACGTCTTCGCCCTGCCAGAAAATCTGCCCGGTCGCGGGCGCATCCAGCCCCGCCATCAGCCGCATCAAAGAGGTCTTGCCCGACAGCGTCGGCCCCAGCAGCACGTTCATCGTGCCCTTTTCAAGTGTCAGATCTGTCGGGTAGATATGGGTTTGCCCCTCCACGACCTTCGACACATTTCTGAGTTCAAGCGTCATCAGATCCTCCCCCTATTCTGCTGCATCGCGCGCGGATGCGCGGCGCGCCGCCATCCAGTCATCCAATGTGCCGATCTGTTCGGCGCTCAGTCTCAGGCCCAGCTTGTTGCGGCGCCAGACCACATCTTCGGCTGTGCGGGCATATTCCTTGTCCATCAGCCAGATCACCTCGGCCTCTGTCAGCGTCGCGCCGAAATCATAGCCCAGATCATCGACATTTGTCGCGTCGTTCAGCACGGCTTGCGCCTCGGTGCCATAGGCCCGGACCAACCGCCGCGCCCAGATATCGGACAGGAACGGAAACCTGTCCTTGAGATCCGACACAAGATCATCCACGCCATCCACCGGAAAATCGCCGCCGGGCAGTGGCACACCGGCCGTCCAGGGCGCTTTTACATCGGCCAAGTTTTGCGAGACTTTTTCCAGCGCGCTTTCGGCAAGGCGCCGGTAGGTGGTGATCTTGCCGCCAAAGACGTTCAGCATCGGCGCGCCACCATCCCTGTCAACCTTCAGCGTGTAGTCCCGTGTCGCCGCCGTGGCGCTGCTGGCCCCGTCATCATATAGAGGGCGCACGCCGGAATAGGTCCAGACGACGTCATCCTCGCTGATATTTCTGGCAAAATACTGATTGGCAAAGTCTATCAGATAGCGCTGCTCTTGCGGGGTGCATACAGGCTTTTCCAAAGGCGAGTCGTGTTCCGCGTCGGTGGTGCCGATCAGCGTGAAATCCCTCTCATACGGGATCGCAAAGATGATCCGCCCGTCAGTGCCCTGAAAGAAATAGCACTTGTCGTGATCGTAAAGCCTGCGCGTCACGATATGGCTGCCGCGCACCAGACGCACGCCCTCGGTCGAGTTAACCCGGACCTTGGACCGGATGATGTCGCCCACCCAGGGGCCACCCGCATTGATCAGCATCCGTGCCAGATGGGTCTTCTGCCCGCCATCTTCGTTATTGTGCGTTTCTATTCGCCACAGATCACCTTCGCGCTCTGCTGACAGAACCTTTGTGCGTGTCATTATATTTGCGCCACGCGCCTCGGCGTCGCGTGCATTCAGCACGACGAGGCGCGAATCCTCGATCCAGCAATCGGAATATTCATAGGCCTTGGCAAAACGCTCTTGCAGCGGCACACCTTCGGCAGTGCCCGTCAAATCCAACGTCTTCGTACCGGGAAGGATCTTTCGGCCACCCAGATTGTCATACATGAACAGACCAAGTCGGATCAGCCATGCGGGGCGCCGCCCCTTCATCCAGGGCATGACGACACTTAATAGACGCGATGTCGGCGTTTCCGATTCGAACCGCATATCCTTATGATAAGGAAGAATAAACCGCATCGGCCAACTGATATGCGGCATCGCGCGCAACAGCACTTCGCGTTCTATCAGCGCCTCACGCACCAAGCGGAATTCGAAATATTCGAGATAGCGCAACCCGCCATGAAACAGCTTGGTCGAGGAAGAGGACGTGGCAGAGGCAAGATCATCCATCTCTGCCAGGGTCACTGACAAGCCGCGCCCCGCAGCGTCACGCGTAATGCCGCATCCGTTGATGCCGCCACCAATCACGAACAGGTCTGTCACGTCTGTGTCAGTAGTGTTCGCCACGCGATTCCCCCCTTGCGTAACCTCTTCGACGTTATGCATGCAAAAGACTAAAACCGCAACATTGAAGTTTTCGCTTTTGTTCGTTTTCAGCGACGTTCTATAATTCCTGCGGGCAGACCGACGAAACGCTTGAAGATGACAACTTACGCGTGCCCTTCTTCGCTACGCGTTGCGCCGGCAAGAAAAACGGTACTATAGTTTGATCCGAGCATACCCCCTATGGGCGACGAAACAACAGGAATGCAGCCATGTCCCAAACCTTTCGTCACCCAGAGATCCTTGAAATTGCGCGCAGGGAAGGCAAGGTCACGGTCGACGGTCTGGCAGACCGTTTCGGCGTGACATTACAGACCATTCGCCGTGATCTGACCGACCTTGCCGATGCCGGCAGGTTGGAACGTGTGCATGGCGGCGCGATCCTGCCCTCCGGCACAACGAATATCGGCTATGAAGAGCGGCGCACCATCAACCCGTCCGGCAAAACGGCAATTGCACGCGCCTGTGCTCAGATGATCCCGAATGACATTTCGCTGTTTCTCAATATCGGCACCAGTACCGAGGCCGTGGCGCGCGAGTTGCTGCATCACACCAACCTGATGGTCGTGACCAACAATATGAACGTGGCAAATATCCTTGTCGCCAACAGAGATTGCGAAATCATCGTGACGGGGGGCCAATTACGCCGCGCGGATGGCGGGTTGGTCGGTAATCTTGCAGCGGACACGATCCGCCAGTTCAAATTCGATATGGCCGTGATTGGATGCTCGGCGCTGGATCCGGATGGCGACCTGTTGGATTACGATATTCAGGAGGTCAGCGTCAGCCGCGCCATTCTCAGCCAGTCCCGCAAGTCGTATCTTGTGGCCGACCACACCAAATTTGCCCGAAGCGCCCCCGCCAAGATCGCCTCACTTTCCGAGGTTGATACGTTCTTCACCGACCTGCCCCTGACAAAGCAGCTTGAAAACGCCTGTCGCGACTGGGGCACTGATCTTGTTATATGTGACGACTGATCCTCAGACCCGTTGCATTGGCAGCTAACATATTTCGGCAGCGCCACCTGCCACCGCCGGGAATTGCCGACGTCAAACGCTGCGGGATGATTGGATAGAACTGTCGAGCAACTGCCGCGTATATGGATCCGCGGCCTCAAGACGGCGCATGGTTTCCACGTCCAGGACTTCGACGATACGGCCCTGCTTCATCACGGCGATCCGTTCGCAAAGATGCCCGACCACACCAAGATCGTGCGAGACCATGATATAGGTCAGGCCGTGGTCACGCCGCAGGTCGGTCAGCAGGTTCAGGATTTCTGCCTGAACCGACACATCCAAGGCCGAGGTCGGCTCGTCCAGCAGCAGGATCTGCGGCGAACAGGCCAAAGCGCGCGCAATGGCGACGCGCTGCCGCTGACCACCCGATAGCTGATGCGGGAAACGAAACCGGAAGGACGGCCCAAGCCCGACATTCTCCATCAGGCGCGGGATGCGGCTGTCAATATCGGTGAGGCCGTGTAGCCCCATCGCTTCGGACAGGACGCGATCCACCGTCTGGCGCGGATGCAACGAGGCATAGGGATCCTGAAACACCATCTGAACCTTGCGGTAAAACGCCTTGCTGCGTCGAGGTCCCAACGCCTCTCCGGCCACGATCATGTCGCCCGACCATGTTGGCACCAAGCCGGCGATGGCGCGCAGGATTGTGGACTTTCCCGATCCGCTCTCTCCGACGATGCCAAAGCTCTCGCCCTGCTCCACGGCAAAGCGCGCCTGGCTGACCGCCACGCTTCGGTCGCGCCCGGAGCCAAACCAGACGTCAAGATTTTGGATGTCGATCGCCGTGTCTGTCATGAGCGGGCACTTACCGAAAGGGCTTCTCGCCAAGCGGGGTCGCGTTGCAGCACCTCCAGCCTCGGGCGTGGATGTTCAAGGTCCGGCACCGCGTTCAGCAGGCCAAGCGTGTAGGGATGCTGCGCCTTGTGCAGTTCAGAGGCTTTGCAGCATTCGACAATCCGGCCCGCATACATGACCGCGATCCGGTCACAGAATTTGGCCACTAGGTTCAGGTCGTGGCTGATGAAGATCAGCCCCATGCCGCGGTTTTTCACAAGCTGGTCCATGATGTCGAGCACCTGCAATTGCACCGACACATCCAGCGCCGAGGTCGGCTCGTCCGCGATCAGGATTTCCGGCCCCGGCAACAGCATCATGGCGATCATGATGCGTTGGCCCATACCGCCAGAAACTTCATGCGGATACAATCCCATGACGCGTTCGGGGTCGCGTATGGCAACCTCGTCGAGCATGGCTATGGCCCGTTGGCGGCACTCGGATCTTGCGAGTTTTTCATGCGCCCGCAGCGAATCGATCAGTTGCTGGCCCACGGTCATCACCGGGTTCAGTGAAAACTTCGGATCTTGCATGATCATCGACACGCGCCCGCCGCGAAGTTGCCGCATTCGGGCTTCCGACGCGGCAAGAATATCCTCGCCATGCATCGTAATGTGGTCCGCCTCGACACGTCCCGGCGGGCGAATCAGACGCAGGATTGCGCGCCCGGTCATGGATTTCCCCGACCCGCTTTCGCCAACAATCCCCAGCCTTTCGCGCCCGAGGGTGAAAGAGATCCCGCGCACGGCCTCGATAATGCCTGTGCGCGTCGCGAAGCTGACGCGCAGGTTTTCGACGTCGAGAAGCGGGTCACTCATGCGGTGTCCTCCTTGGGGTCAAGCATATCGCGCAGCCCGTCACCCAACAGGTTGAACGCAAGACTGATGGCAAAGATCGCAAGGCCGGGAAATGTGGCAACCCACCAGTAATCAAGGATGTATTTGCGCCCCTCCGAGATCATCGCGCCCCATTCCGGGCTGGGCGGTTGCGCGCCGAGACCCAGAAAACCCAAAGCGGCCGCCGTCAGGATGATCCCCGCCATATCCAGCGTGACTCGGATCACCAGCGAGGAAATACACAGCGGCCAGATATGTCTGGTCACGATGCGAAACGGCCCCGCGCCCTGAAGGCGGATGGCATGGATGTAATCGGAATTGCGGATCGTCAGCGTCTCTGCCCGTGCGATCCGCGCATAGGGCGGCCAGGCCGTGAGCGAAATCGCCAGCACGGCGTTTTCGATCCCGGCCCCCAAAGCGGCGACAAATGCCAGCGCCAGGATCAGCCGCGGGAAGGCCAGGAAGATATCCGTGATCCGCATCAGCACGACATCGCCCCAACCGCCGGCATAGCCCGACACCGTGCCGACGATCAGCCCGACCAGCGGTGCCACCATCGCCACCAGCAACACGATGTAGATCGAAATGCGCGCGCCATAGAGAAGCCGGGAATAGATGTCGCGGCCAAGACTGTCCGTCCCCAGAAGATGGCCACTATGCCCCGCACCCAGCAGGCGCTGACCCAGATCCTGAGCATATGGGTCATGCGTGGCCAGGACGGGTGCAAAAATCGCGGCGAGGATGATCAGGGCCAGCACGATCAATCCGACCATGGCCAGCGTGTTGGACCGAAGCGTCAGCCATCCTTTGTACCAAGATGCAAAGCGGGCTTGACGCCGCGATGTGGGGGCGTCCGACAGAAGCCAATCGCGCAGATTTGCTGTGGTCATTTGGCCCTCGGATCGAAAAAGCGGTAAAGCAGGTCGGACAGGATGTTGATGCCCACGAAAATGCTGCCGATCACGATGGTTCCGCCAAGCACGGAGTTCATGTCATTGGCCAGAAGCGACGTGGTGATGTAGCTGCCGATGCCGGGCCAGGCAAAGATGATCTCGGTCAGGACCGAGCCTTCCAGCAGGTTGGCATAGGCCAGCGCAATCACGGTGATCAACTGTATCCGGATATTGCGGAAGGCATGTCCCCAGATCACCTGCCATTCCGACAGGCCCTTCACGCGGGCCGTTATGACATATTCCGCGCTCAACTGTTCCAGCATAAAGCTGCGGGTCATTCGGCTGATATAGGCCAGCGAGTAATATCCCAGCAACGCGGCAGGCAGGATGATGTGTGAAAACGCATCCCGAAAGACCGTCCATTCGCCGCGCAGTGCCGCATCGACCAGCAGCATGCCGGTGATCGGCTCGACAATCCCCTGATAGAAAATGCCCAACCGCCCCGGTCCAGCCACCCAGCCCAGAATGCCGTAAAACAGCAGCAGCCCCACCAATCCCAGCCAGAAGATCGGCATGGAATATCCGACCAGCCCGACAAGACGGGCCACCTGGTCGATCCAGCTGCCACGTTTTACGGCGGCCAGAACCCCTAAAGGCACCCCGATCGCAACGCCGATCAGCGTGCCCAGCGTGGCAAGTTCAAGCGTCGCGGGAAAGACCCGCGCGATGTCGGTTGTCACCTGTTGGCCGGTGCGGATCGATTTGCCCAGATCGCCCTGTAGCACGTCGCTGACATATATGCCGAATTGCACCAGCAGCGGCTTGTCGAGACCCAGTTCCAGATAGGTCGCATCGTATTGCGCCTGCGTGGCGCGTTCCCCGATCACCGCCAGAACCGGGTCGATGGGCATCACACGCCCGATCATGAAGGTCACAAAAAGAAGGCCAAGCAGAGTGACCGCCACGGTCACCAATGTTGTCAAGGTTTTGCTCAGCCACGGAGCGAAGGACGGCCCGCGCCGCCCTTCGCCATTGGTCATATCCGTCATTTACTTGGTAATGACCCAGTAAGACACTTCGGTCGTTGCCCCGCCGGCCACGAAATTCTCGACGCTGGCACCCATGCCGTTCTGTTCGATCTGCTGGAACATGATGCCAAAGGGGCTGGTTTTCTGATGTTCACGTTGCAGGTCCAGATACATCTGCTTGCGCTTTTCAGTGTCGTTCTCGACCACTGCCGCCAGCGTTTTTTCGGACATTTCCGGAATACCCCAGGCATTGCGCCACGCCAGCAGACCCGTTGCGCCCGCTTCGTCGGAATTGTCAGGGTTCACCGCGAAGGTGCCCGCGTTGGTGTTGGGGTCGGGATAGTCCGGCCCCCATGCGCCCAGATAGATGTCATGTTCGCGCGCGCGGTAGCGATCCAGCGTTTGCGCACCGGTTCCGACGATCAGCTCGACATCACAGCCCAGCTGGCCCCAGGTGTTCTGCAAGGACTGCGCGATATCCATGCGTTCCTGCGCGTCGCGCACGGAGATCTTGATCGGGCCGCAGTCGGGAAAGCCGGATTCCGCCAACGCGGCTTTCGCAGCATCCATATCATAGCTGTACGGCTTTTCTTCCAGCGCGCCAAGGAAGGTCAGCGGTAGGAACGCCTGATGGACGGTATACTGGCCCTTCAGGAAGGAATCCGACATGCCCGCGTAATCGGTCGCATATTTCAGCGCCTCGATCACTTTCGGATCGGCCATCAACTCCTTTTTCTGATTGGCCGAGAAATACATCAAGCGACCGCGCAGTTCGTCGACGACTTTCACGCCCTCTACATCCGCAAGTCCCGCGACATCCTCAGGCGACAGATTGCGCGCCACGTCGATGTCACCGCGTTCCAGTTGCAGACGCTGGGTTGCGCTTTCCTGAATATGCTGGACGATCACCCGCTCCATCGCCGGCTTGTCGCCGTGGAAATTGGGGTTCAGATCCATCAGGACGCTTTCATTCGGCTTCCATTCGACCACTTTGTAAGGGCCGGATCCCACAGTGTTGGTGCGCAACCAGTCGTTGCCCATATCACCGTCAACTTCGTTCTCCATGGCCGAGGCCATGTCTACGATGCCGCCGATGGTCGATGTCAGACAGTTCAGCACGAAGGACAGCGCGTAGGGTTTGTCCAGTGTCAGCACCAATGTCCGGTCATCGGTCGCCTTGATCGTCTCTTCGACATTGTCGGCGGTCAATCCGAACTGAGTCAGGATGAACGAAGGCGTCTTGTCGAGAAGAACGGCGCGCCGCAACGAAAATTCCGCATCCTTGGCCGTTACCGGATTGCCCGACGAGAAAACATGACCCTCGGCAATGGTGAAGGTAATCGTCTTGCCGTCCTCGGAGATTTCCCAGCTTTCGGCCAGTTCCGGTTGATAGCCTGCGTCAAGATCCAGCGGATCAAAGTTCACCAGCTTTTCATAGACGTTGCGCGACACGTCAGAGCCCGCAAACTCAAAGCTCTCGCCTGGGTCAAGCGTTTTGATGTCGTCGATCCGGTTGGCAATCACCAGCATGTTGGGCGGCGTTTCGGCAAAGACCGGTGCGGCCACGCCGACCGACATAATGGCGGCCACCGCGGCGGCTACGAAATTCTTCTTCATGGCAAACTCCCTGTTTATATTATACGCCCCACGTTTGTCGCAGGACCCGCACCCAGTTTTCATGCGTGAGCTTGGCCAGAAGCGCGTCGCCCACCCCGGAATCCCGGAATGCTGTCATTAGATTGGGCAGACCCGCACAATCACCGATCAAGGCCGGGACAAGCGCCCCGTCAAAGTCGGAACCAAAGCCGACGCGGTCTTCCCCCATTCTCTCGACCAAATGGTCAAAATGTCGGAGCAAGATGTCAAGGCCGAACTTGTCATCCCACTTGCCGTCTGGGCGCAGAAAGGCGCTGGCAAAGTTGACCCCCACGATCCCGTCGCTGTCACGGATCATGTCAAGCTGCCGATCGGTCAGGTTGCGCGAGTGAGGACAAACAGCGCAAGCATTTGAATGGCTTGCGACCAGCGGCGCATCACTGATCCGGGCGACATCCTCGACCCCTTTCGCGTTCAGATGCGACAGGTCTATCATGATCCTGAGCGAATTGCATTCACGGATCAGCGCTTTGCCCGCATCGGTCAGTCCAGGGCCTATATCCCCATCGGACGGGAAGCGAAACGGCACGCCGTGCCCCCACACCGTGTCGCGGCTCCAGACCGGGCCCAGCGATCGCAGCCCGCGCGCGTGCCAATCATGCAGCCGCGCAAAGTCGCGATCAACCGCCTCTGCCCCTTCGATATGAATGCTCGCCGCCATTTTGGGCGATGGCAGAGCCCCGGAGATCTCGGCGGCGCTGCGACAGATCGTGATTGCATCCGCCGCCTCCAAAGCCTCCAGCGCAGTAAAGCCGTTTTCCGTCCACTCGACTGCGCGTTGCTCGGTGATCGGAGGTGGCAGCGGCAGCGCATAAGGCGGGGTTTTCATCGCCTCGTGATCCACCGAAATATTGTCCGGGTTGGGCACGAATATCGCGAAGATCCCGCCGCCAAATCCACCCTTGATGGCCCGAGGCGTGTCGATATGCCCGTCCGGCACCCCCTGTGTGACTTGCTCGGCGGTGACATCGCCTTTCAGAAGGCGCAACACCAGATCATTGTGGCCGTCGAAAACGGGAAAGTTGGTCATGGTGTCTCCTGGATCAATTACAAACGGCAAGCATATCCAAAGACACACATCTGTACGCTTTCGGTCAACGATAAGCCGCCCAAGCAGACTAGCCGCGCATTGTCGCCTGTACCACCGCGCAGTCGCGCGTCCGACGCAGAAAAACGCCGAATTCTGACAACCCCATGCCTGCCCGTTCACGCCGCTGGCCGCCAGCCTGACTCTGATGACGCACGAAATTCAAGGTGTGGCACGGCAAGTTAAGGGTCATATCTCGGCTTAAGATGTGAATATTTTAATTTTTATTTCCAATGCATTAACGCCCTTTCACGCTGGCTTGACGGCGAGGGTGTTTTTTCTCCCTGTCCGCTCAAACTGATCGGAACGAAATAATGGAGATGAATTATGCCGAACTATATTTATGGAACCCCGGGCAACGACGTGCGCTATGGCACCAGCCTGGATGACTGGATGTTTCTTTATGCCGGCAATGACCGCGCCTATGGGAACGGCGGCAATGATCGTTTGTACGGGTATGATGGGAACGACACCTTGTACGGCGGCAGCGGCAACGACTACCTGAGCGGGATGGATGACAACGACTCGCTTGACGGTGGCACCGGCAACGACACCATCTACGGAGGCAACGGCCATGACAGGATCAGCGACCTGTCGGGCACCAATTACGTCAATGGTGACGCTGGCAATGACAACATTTCGTCCTCCGGCTATGGCAGCTACTATGGTGGCTCCGGCGATGACTACATCTACGCCGGCAATGGCGGGACAGAACTGTTGGACGGCGGGTCCGGAACGGACTGGCTGAACACCACGAAATGGTCGGGCAACTATACCGTGAACCTGACCACCGGCGATACCAACTACTCCTACGAGACCTTTGTGAACTTCGAGAACCTGTATTCAGGGTCCGGAAGTGACAAGCTGACCGGGACGTCCGGTGCCAACCGTATCTACGGCAACAATGGCAATGACACGATCGACGGTCTGGCCGGAAACGACTATCTTTCCGGCGGTGCCGGTAATGACCGTATTGATGCGGGCACCGGTACAGACACCGTGTCCGGTGGGTCGGGCAACGACAACATCACGTCCTCCGGCTATGGGTATTACTATGGCGACTCCGGCGACGACTACATCTACGCCGGCAACGGTGGAACCGAATACCTGAACGGCGGATCCGGCACGGACTGGCTGAACACCACCAAATGGTCTGGCAACTATACGGTGAACCTGACCACAGGCGATACCAACTACGCCACCGAGACGTTCCTGAACTTCGAGAACCTCTATTCCGGCTCCGGTAATGACAACCTGACCGGAACCACGGGCGCCAACCGGATCTACGGCAACAATGGCAATGACACCATCAACGGCCTTGCCGGCAACGACTACCTGTCCGGCGGCGCTGGCAATGACCGGATTGACGCGGGCACCGGGACAGACACCGTGTCCGGCGGATCGGGCAACGATACGATCTGGTCCTCGGGTTACGGTAGTTACTATGGCGACTCCGGTAACGACTATATGTATGCCGGAAATGGCAGCACCGAGTATATGAACGGCGGTTCGGGCAATGACTGGCTCAACACCACCGATTATTCGGGCAATTACACCGTCAACCTTGGAACCGGCGAGACGAACTTCTCGTTCGAGACATTCCTGAACTTCGAAAACATCTATTCGGGGTCCGGAAATGACAAGCTGACCGGCACCAACGATGCCAACCGCATGTATGGCAATAACGGCAATGACACGATCGACGGGCTGGGCGGCAACGACCTGCTTTCCGGCGGCGCTGGCAATGACCGGATTGATGCAGGCACCGGGACCGATACCGTCTATGGCGGATCGGGCAATGACAATATCACGTCATCAGGCTACGGTCGCTATTACGGAGATTCTGGCAACGACTACATCTATGCCGGGAATGGCGGAACGGAGTATCTGAACGGCGGGACCGGCAATGACTGGCTCAACACCACCGACTATTCGGGCAACTACACCGTTAACCTCGGAACCGGCGCGACGAACTTCTCGTTCGAGACTTTCCTGAACTTCGAAAACATCTATTCGGGGTCCGGAAGCGACTATCTGATCGGGACAAACGATGCCAACCGCATGTATGGCAACGACGGCAATGACCGACTGGTCGGCCTTGGCGGCAATGATGTCATCTCGGGCGGTTCCGGCAATGACACGATCTATGGCGGTTCCGGCAGAGACTACATCTTCGCAGGCAGCGGCAATGACTACGTCGCGGCCGGCAGTGGCAACGATGTGGTTGACGGCGGCAGCGGCAATGACCGGCTGATCGGCAATAGCGGCGACGACGTGCTGCGCGGACGGACCGGTGCCGACATTCTGAACGGTGGCGCTGGTGAAGATACCTTCGTCTACTATTCCACAGCCGAATCCGTGGGGGCCAGCCGCGACATCATTCAAGGGTTCGATGGTGCCGGTATCAACTTCACCTGGGTCACCGAAGACAAGATTGACCTTGCAGCGATTGATGCCAACGTCCTGGCCGCCGGAAACAACGCCTTTACATGGGGCGGTGTGGGTGCCGGACTGGCCACAGGCGAGCTTGGCGTCATCAACGTGGGTACCGAAACCTGGGTTGTTGGCAACACCGACGCCGATGCGTCATGGGAGTTGACGATCCGCATTCAGGACGGCGCGACAACCGCTTCTGACTACTGGGCCGGTGATTTCGTCCTGTGACCATGGCATCTGCCTTACCTCCTCTGCTCGAGGAGCTGATACTGGGAAGCGGCGAGGTATCGCCGCTTCCTTTCTCGCGTGAGATGCCCACGGGACAGCAGGCAAGCTTTGCGACAATCCGATCCGGATCGCGCATCAGTGACGCAGCACCGTATTCGACAATCGGGACGTGGAAACAGGTCACAACACAAGGAGACATTTACGAAGATGCTTGGCACCCTGCCCGGCCGCGACTGGTATCAGAGCAATCCGCTTTGTGTCACGGCAAGCAATTCGGTGCCGCGCATGGACGCCACCGGATAGGTTGCATCGGCCATGCGTTGCAGGCAAAAATCCGGCTCCAGCGATTTCAGCGTTCCAAGCGCCTCGGCCGCGCCTGCCTCATCGCCGGCATGGAACCGCAAAGCGCTGAGAAAGCGCAGCGGCGGGCGGAATGTCGGGGCCAGAAAATGCGCCAGTTCGGCATGTTTGCGTGCTTCGGCATAGCTGTTTTGCTTGATCGCCGTCGCCGCACAGATCGCATGCCACCAGCTTTGATTGGGCTGCCCGGCCGCGAGCCGAAGCGCCCGTTGCGCAACGGCATAGCCTTCGCTCGGGCGTCCCGCACGGGCAAGCGCCTGCGCAAGGATCGCATGAATGAATGGGTTTCGGGGGCATTTTACAGCACTTGTCCGCGCCAGTTCGCACGCCAGTTCGACCCGGCCTTCAACATGCAGCGCCACGTCCGCCGCAATCGCCGTGACCATCGGATCGCCGGTATTCATGCACATGGCGGCGCGGCTGAACTCGACCGCTTCGCCGTAAGCGTGCCGGTCACCGCTGCTGCGTTCAAGCAACGTCACCAGCCGCAGCCTTGCGCGCCAGGCAAGTTGCGTGGCGCTGATCTCGGGGCTGGCGCTATGCTGATCGAACCAGGCGTCGAACCGCCGCAAGCGGTTTCCGTCCTGAAACGGGAAATGGGCAAACATCTGAAACGCCAGATGCGAGGCATCCGGTGTGCCTTCGGGGCTAAGCCGTCCGAAATGCGCGCTTGCCGCCGCAGCCGTATCGACCAGAAGCTGATCAAAATTGGCGTCCTGATGAATCGCTGGCGCATTGGCACAGTTGACGTCCCCGATCCAGACGATGCGGGGCACGGCCGTTTCCGCAAGCTGGACCTGGAAGCGCAGACCGGGACCGCTGCGCATGGCACGCACCTGCACGGCAAGCTTTTCACCATGTGCGACCGCATGGGGTTCCAGCAGGATTTCGGCCTCGCCAAGCTGAGCAATATGTGTCGCGACATCGGCCGTCAAAATCTCGGCATGGGCGCGTACCGACGAGTGATCGCAAACCGGCGGCAGCACGACAATCGCCGGTCGCGTCCGACCCGTCGGCATCGCAGCCTTGACCCGCGCAGCAAGTGCATGGTGGGTCGGCACTGCATCGCGAAGCTTGTCGCAGGCATCGGCAAATTCCGACCGCCTGTCGCGCACCCAGTCTTCGAATTCCGGGTCGGCCACATCAAGCCCTTCGGCAAATTCCGGCATTTCGATACAGTCGCGCGGCAGGGACAGATCAACCTTGACCCGCGCCGGGTTCAGCGCCACGGCCTCGTTATTGATGATCAACAGATCCTCGGCCCCACCCCGCATTCTGCGCGCCGCACTCAACGCCTGACGCAGACTGGCACCGCCCTTTTCGGGATCAGAACAGCTCCACAGCATATCTTGCAGAAACGCGCGGGGCCGTCGCATCCCGTTGCCGGTGCCGATCAGCACCAGCAGGGCTTTCAGCTTTGCCGCACTGGGCGTGATTTCAAGTCCATCAGACCGTATCAGACGCACCGGACCTGCCAGTTTCAGAACGAAATTCTGTGTGGTCGACATTGTTATGACAACGCTCTTCCTGTTGGATTTCTTACCCATGGTAGACCCAAAGGGCGTTTCACGGAAGTCAGGTATTCCTTGCCAGTCGGCATGGCCGTGATCATTGACGTAGCGGCAATTCAGCCCAAGAATGATGCAGAGCTTTTAAACTCACCTTCAGAAGGCAGTTAATTCTCATGTCCGTTCAATCAGTCCAGACCCTCGTTTCCACGCAATCAACCCAATCCACCCAGTCGACGCAATCCACACAATCGACCCAGGGCAGAGGCGTCGTGACCGGCGACAGCAATCCGCTTTTGTCCGCTGCCCTCGCAACCAGCCATGACGGTGTGGTTGCGACAGAGGCGCTCGATTTCGACGATATTGGCCTGCGCAGCGACCGGTTGAAACAGGCGGAAGACAGGCTGACCGGTCTGTTGGGATCAGATGATGCGCAACTGCCGCGCCTGCCGGACACGCCCTATTTTCTTCAGGCGGTTGTTGCGGGTCTGATCCAGAGTACGCGTATTGAACTTGGCGAGAAACAGGCCAGCCTGCACGCGCGGGTCATCAGCAAGGGCGGGCCGCTTTCGGACGGCTTTGCGGGCGATCCGTTCGTAAAAATGACCTGTCCCAGCATAGACGATTTTGCCGAGCAGGTTCCTTATATCCAAAGCTACGCCGATCTGCGGGATGAACGCCTGCCCGAGATCATCGTGCAGATGGGCGATATCCTGTCGTTCTTCGCCGTGGGCGATCTTCTGGATACCGAACGCACGCCCTACACATTGAAAGTGCTGGACGCTGCCGCCGGCTATGCGGGCGGTATCATCCAGCGGATCAAGCTGAGTTTCGACGGCCCGCGCCCTGTGCAATTTTCGCCGCGCGTCGAGCCGATCATCGCAACCCCGACCCACGGCACCCTTCCCAGCGGTCACGCGACCGAGGCGTTTCTGATCGCATCCTTGCTGACGTTGTTGCGCGGCGGTGACCCCGCCAGAGCCGCCGCCGATGTGCAGCAACGGTTCCGGCTGGCCGCACGGATCGCGGTGAACCGGACGGTTTCCGGGGTGCATTACCCGGTCGATAGTGCGGCGGGCGCGGTACTTGGTATCGGGTTGGCGGAACATCTGGCTGCGACAGCAGGCGCGCGCGCTGCCCCGGCCGGGAATTGGGCATTCGACGGGACGGCGTGGAATAACAGCGATTTTCACCACGGCATCGTTGCCGACCTGATTGACGCCGCCGATACCGAGGGCGCAACCTCTGTGGTCCGGTCAAAGGACACGTCCACGCGTGCGACCGACGATCTCTGGAGCAGGCTCTGGAAAAAAGCCGCGTCGGAACATCTGCCGGAAGGCGGGTAAGTCATGGCCAGGCAACACGAATGGACCCATGTTGAATCGCTGCCGCCGGGGGGGCGCATCTCGCCCTATATCCATTGGACCTCTGCCTGGTCGCATAGCGATCAGGCCTTTGCCGCGCAGGATCTTCTGGACACGGATATTCCGTGGCTGGCGCACGCGATCCAGACGGCAATCGGCGACGCCTCGGACCCTTGGGGGCGGCTTTTGCATCATGTTCTGCCGCGCCACGCCGTCCCCTCAGGCGCGCCCGAAAGCGATCCGGAACCCGCGAAAAGCACCTCTGCCAAAGTGCTCAATCTGCCGCCCGCAAACGATCGGGTGATCCTCGGAATTATCGACGATGCAACAGCCTTCGCGCATGAGCGCTTCAGGCTTCCAAACGGTCGCAGCCGTATCGACTATCTTTGGCTTCAAAGCGCACGGCACGAGGCCGCGGCCCCGTTTGGCAGGGAATATGACCGAACCGGGATCGAACGGTTGATCGACCAGTTTCGGCGCGGTCCTATGGGCGAGATGATTGACGAGGACGGTCTGTACCGCCACGCCAGCGCATTGGATATGAGCCTCGGCACGCCGCAATCCCTGGCGCGCACAGCCGGTCACGGAACAGCCGTGGCCGATCTGGCGGCGAGTTTCGGCGCGGCCGGCACTGCGCGGGGGCGTGATCGTTTTACCCCACCGGGCGAGATGAATATCGCGCCGGAAGACTTTGATCTGGCTATCGTTTCCCTGCCCGAGCGGCTGATCATGGACACGTCAGGCACCTTTGCCGAGATATTTATGATCCTGGGCATGGTACGTCTGATCAGCCATGTGGAAAACCGCAGCCAGCGTGAAGGCAAGGATTATCCGCTGGTGATCAATATCAGCCTTGGCCTGACGGCCGGCCCGCGGGATGGCACCAGCCTGCTGGATCGGTTCATCGCTGCCGTGAATGCGCAGCGACCCAGTGACCGGGTTCCGATCCGCATCGTCGTGCCGGCCGGAAACTTCCGGCAAGCCAAGGTCCATGCCGTGCTTGACGCGCCGGTGGATGAAAAGGCATCGCCGCTGTTCTGGACAATCGCACCCGACGATTCAACGCCCAGCTTTCTGGAGATCTGGTCAACGCCCCTGCCCCGAAAGCCAGAGGTCTTGCCGATTTCCCTGACCCTTCGGCCCGCGCAGAGCAAAGAGGCCGCGCCCCTTGGCCCGGTGCCACTGGACGGCGTGTTCGATCTGTCAAGCGGTCCGCAACTCGCGGCAAGGTGCTACACGCAATGGGTGCCGAAGCGGATCGACAAACCATCCGCCGGGGGCCGTGTCCGGCTGACCCTGGCCGTCCCGCCAACGCTGCCCGGAAATCCGGCAAGGGCCTATACCGTGCCGGGACCATGGCAGTTGTTGCTGGAGCCTGCCAATGCATCACCGTCCCAATCCGGTTGGCCGCTGGATCTGGTGGTTCAGCGCGATGACATGATCCCCGGCTACAGGGGTGGCGGGCGGCAGTCATATCTTCAGGACCGGCAATATATGCAGGTGGATGCGCGCGGCTTTACCGTGACCAAGGACCGGCCCGGACCGGACGGCACGCTGCCCTATGTCCGGCGCGCCGGAACGATCAACGCCTTCGCAACCGCGCCAGAGATTGTCGTGGTCGGTGGTTGCTATGCGGACACGCTGGAACCGGTCGATTATTCCGGCGAAGGCGGCAGCGGCGGGCAAGGTTTGCGCGGCATTGACGCCAGTGCGTCGGCCTCCATGCAGCGGATGCGCGGGGTCATTCGGGCAGCGGGGTCGCGCAGCGGCAGCCGCATCGGTGTCGGCGGCACGTCGATCGCGGCACCGGTCATGTCGCGGGAACTCGCCAAGGCGATGCGCCCCCTCAGCGAGCGGCCAAAGCTAAGCGGGGTGTCCCTGCTACGGCGATCCTCACATGACACCGATCCGCCGCCGGTTCTGCCGATCACCGAAAACCTGTCTGACCGCTACCAGAACAGTTCCGGCGCGCATAAGGCGATATCCTTTTCCAAGCTGCCGTAGCGAAATGCGAGGTCTCCGATGTCCGGCAAACGGGGTGCATGCTGTCATTCGACGGCATCCCCCACACCACCGGACGGGGTTACTTTCGTTGAAACGCGATCATCACCAGTGCCAGCAGCGATGATCCCAGCATCAGCAACAAGGACACCGCGTTCAGCAAGGGGGTTGAGCCTTCTTTCAAACGGTCGAACATTGCGATGGTCAGCGGCGCGTCCGAGCCCACCAGCATCAGCGTCGTGTTGAAATTCTCGAAGCTCATCAGGAAGGCCACGACGAAGGCACCGATCAGCGCGGGCGTCAGGTATGGCAAGGTCACGGTCCGCACCGCCACCAGCCGCCCTGCCCCAAGGTTCATCGCGGCCTCTTCCAAAGAACGGTCGAACTTTTGCAGACGCGCGGCAATCACCAGCGTCGCGATGGTCGCGATGAAGGAAAACTGCCCGAGGATGACCAGCGTCAGTCCGGGACGCAGCGCCTCGACATCCCACTGGGCCATGTCCCACAACCCGTTCGCCACGCGGCTGGAGAACACAAGGATCGAGATCCCCAGCACGATCCCCGGCACCACCAGAGGCAGCAGCATGAAGATATACAGGATGCCCTGCCCGCGAAACCTGTAGCGGTTGAACAGGAAGGCGTTGGACAGCCCCACCGCCACCGCAAGCACCGATACGCCCACCGCCACAAAGGCAGAGGTGCCGATGGCGCGCAGGATGCCGCGTTCGTGGAAGGCACCGATCATCGGGCGTTCAGAGCCAAAGAACCAGCCCCAGGTGAAGCCTTCCCATGGCAGCGACGGGAACTGGCTGTCATTGAAGGCAAATGCCGCGACAACAACCAGGGGCAGCGCGAGTAAGATGAAGAACACCGCGACATAGGCCACATAAGCGGCGCGCAGGGCGCGGGGTTGCGGGATGGAGGGGATCATGGCGTCACCCCATTGTCCGTTCAAGCGTCTGCCCGGTCAGCCGCAGCATTCCCCAGACGATCAGCGATGACAGCAAGAGCAGCATGAAACCGAAGGCCGCGCCCAGTTCCCAGTTGAAACGGACGATGAACTGCGAATAGATCAGCTCTGTGAACCACAGGCTGTCCTTGCCGCCCAGCATCGTGGGCGTCAGGTAGTTGCCAAGGCTCAGCATGAAGACGACGATACTGCCCGATACGATGCCGGGCGCGGCATGAGGGATCACGATTTCCCGCATCACGCTGGTATTGGTGCCGCCCAGATCGTAACCCGCCTCGATCACCTCATCCGGCAGGCTTTCCAGCGTCGTGACCAGTGGTACCACCATGAACAGCATCGACGTATAGACCAGCCCCACCATGATGGCGGCATCGTTATACAGCATCTCGACCGGGCCGCTGACCAGCCCTGCCCATTGCAGAAGGTTGGAGATGATGCCGGTCTCGCGCAGCAGGATCATCCAGCCGAAGGTGCGCACCAGTTCCGACACCCAGAACGGCACAAGGCACAGCAAAAACAGCGCCGAACGGCTGCGCCCGCGCGCGATCTTGGCAATGAAATAGCTGACCGGAAAGGCGATCAGAAGCGTGATGAGCGTCGCAAGAATGGACATCACCGCCGTGCGCAGAAACGTCCAGAGGTAAAGCGGTTCCTGAAAAAACGTCAGATAATTGGCAAGCGAGATCCGGTATTCGCCCACGCCCACACGTTCACGCAAGGACACAAGGAACATGTCCACATGCGGGATCAGGATCAGCAGGATCAGCCATAACAGCAAAGGGGCCAGCAGCAGCATCAGACCAAGGCGCGCGCCGCTTTTCATGGCGCGGACCCCGCGGCAAAACAATTGCCCTGATCGCCGGCCCAGCCGATATGCACTGCGTCGCCTTCGGACAGCGCGGCAAATTCGCCCGATTGCGGCAGGTTCACCTCAATCTCTTCGGCATCTGCGGCCACGACGATGCGGCTGGCAGCGCCGTTGAACAACAGGTTCGTCACCCTGCCCGACAGGTGATTGTCGAAATGCGCCAGATCATCGGCTGCGGTGCTGATCCGGATCGCCTCTGGCCGGACAAATATCTGCGCGGCGTCACCGACGCCCATCGCGCGGTCATGCGCGGAGGCACGCATCGACAGCCCGCTTTCCGTGCGGACCTGCATGACATTGCCCTCTGCGCGTTCCACCCGGCCTGCCCAGCGATTGCTGTCGCCGACGAAGCCCGCGACAAAGGCGCTTGCGGGGCGGTAATACAGATCCCGTCCACTGCCCATCTGTTCGAACCGGCCTTCGTTCATCACGGCAATCGTGTCGGACATCACCAGCGCTTCGGACTGGTCATGCGTGATATAGACAAAGGTAGTGTCAAACGCGGCCTGAAGCGCCTTCAGTTCTACCTTCATGCGTTCGCGCAGCTTCAGATCCAGCGCGCCCAGCGGTTCGTCCAGCAACAGCACGTCCGGCTCCAGCACCATGCAGCGGGCGATGGCGACGCGCTGCTTCTGCCCGCCCGACAACTCGTCTATCTTGCGCGTGCCGATGCCCGGCAGGCCGATCCGGTCCAGCGCCTCGTCGACCTTCACGGCGATCTGCGCCTTCGCCATGCCCTGCCGACGCAGCCCGTAGCCGATATTCTCGGCAATATTCATCATCGGGAACAGTGCCAGATGCTGAAAAACCATATTCACGGGCCGCTTGTTCGGCGACACATCCAGAACGGATTTTCCCCGGATCAGAATGTCGCCGGAACTTGGTTCCAGAAACCCCGCGATCATCCGCATGATCGTGGTCTTGCCACAGCCCGACGGACCGAGGATCGAGAAAAACGACCCGCTCGGCACGTCGAAGGACACGTCATCGACAGCCGTCGTGCCCCCGAAACGCTTGGTCAGGTTGCGGCATTCAAGGTCAAAGCTCATGCGGAATCCATTCATCGGGGCGGCACCCGAACGTCAGCCCGGATGCCGCCAAAGTCAGATCAGTTGGCAGCCTTGACGCGGTCCAGAACGCCGCCTTCGATGACTTCAAGACCGGCAGGAACGGGCGGGTACCACTTGATATTGTCAATCGCTTCCGGCGGGAAGCTGGCCTGATAGCGGGCTTTCAAGTCGTCCGACGCGAATTCGTCCGCGCCTTTGGAGGCAGTGAAATTGCCCGCAGCAGCGGTAATCATCGCGGCAACCTCTGGCTGCATGACAAAATTGATCCACTCATAGGCCAGATCATCGGCCTTGCCCTTGGCGGGCAGCGCAAACGTATCAACCCAGCCAAGCGCACCGGATGCGGGCGCCACGAAGGTCACATCCGGGTTGTCCTCGTTCAGCTTCCAGCCGCCCGTGTCCCACGCCATCGACGCCACGACCTCGCCAGAGCGGACCAGGTTCATCAGCTCGTCACCACCACCCCAATAGGTTTTGACATTGGCTTTGCAGGCGATCAGCGCCTCTTCGACCTTTGCCATGACCTCTTCGTATTTCGCGGGGTCGCCATAGGCCGCAAACGGATCTTCGCCCATCGCGAAGGCAAAGCCGATCAGGGTCGGGCGTTTCAGGCGGTAGGATACCTTGCCCGCCACATCGTCATTGCACAGATCGGTATAATCCTTGACCGACGCGGCCTCAGCGGTGTTCACGACAAGACCGGAGGTGCCCCAGATATGCGGCACGCCATAGACGTCACCGCCCACGGTGGTGTTGCCCTTGGTCGCCTCAAGCATCGACGGGATAAAAAGATCCGCGTCGATCTTGGACAGGTCCATCGGCTTGTAGATGCCGAATTCGGCCTGCGGTCCCGCAATCCGGTCTTGGCTGGGCTGGGCAAGGTCGAACCCGCCGCCACCTGTCGCGCGCAGCTTGGCGATCATTTCCTCGTTGTTGGACTTGGTCACCTCTACCGTGTGGCCGGTCTGTTCCTCGAACTTGGCCACCACGTCCTCGGGCGCGTAGCCGCCCCATGTCAGCAGGCGCAGCGTATCCGCCTGCGCCGCTGCGCCAAACGTCACGACAAGCGCCGTTGTCGCCATAAGCATCTGAGTTTTCATTTCAATTCTCCCGATTGTGTATTTCGTGAAAGACTTGGGTAGCCTTTCCTGCGTCCTTAGATCCGATATATCACAGATTGATGACACATCAGATGACCGCCTCATATAGCGACCGCACATTCCCTTCGGTCAGCTTGACGGGATTGCCTCCGCAGGACGGATCGGACAGCGCCATTGGCACCAACTCGTCGATCCGGTCAGCGCTTGCCCCCATCTCGGACAGTTTTCGTGGAATGGCAAAACTGTCGTTGAAATCCTGCACGAATTTGCAGAACCCGTCAAAGCCGCCCTCGACCCCGATGTAACTGGCGGCGCGATCAAAACGGTCCGCAATCTTTGCTGCGTTCAGCTGCAAGACCGCAGGCATGCAGACCGCATTCGTCGTGCCGTGATGCGTGTTGAACACCGCGCCGATAGGATGGCTGAGCGCGTGGATCGCGCCCAGCCCTTTCTGAAACGCCGTCGCCCCCATCGCGGCTGCACTCATCATTTGTGCACGGGCTTCGATGTCCGTGCCATCGGCATAGGCGCGCGGCAGGTATTCGACGACCAAACGCATGCCTTCCAGCGCGATGCCATGGCTCATCGGATGATAGAACGGGCTGCTGAACGCCTCGACACAATGGGCAAAGGCATCAAGCCCCGTGCCTGCGGTGATGAATTTCGGCATGCCCACTGTCAGTTCCGGATCGCAGATCACCACCGACGGCAGCACTTTGGGGTGAAAGATGATCTTCTTCACATGGGTCCGGGAATTGGTGATCACGCTGGCGCGCCCCACCTCTGATCCTGTCCCGGCGGTGGTTGGCACGGCGATTATGGGCGCAATCGTATCCGCATCGGCGCGTGTCCACCAATCCCCGACATCCTCGAAATCCCAGACCGGCCGGGTTTGCCCGGCCATGAAGGCCACCATCTTGCCCAAGTCCAGACCAGAGCCGCCGCCAAAGGCAATCACCCCGTCATGCCCGCCATCGCGGTAAGCCTGCACACCGGCGGCAAGGTTCGTCTCATTCGGGTTGGGATCAACCTGCGCAAACACCGCACGGCCCAGCCCTGCGGCGTCGAGTATATCCAGCACCTGCGCAGTGATCGGCAGATCCGCCAACCCCTTGTCAGTGACCAGCAAGGGCCGCGCGATCCCGGCCTGCGCGCAGGCACCGGGCAGCTCTGCAATCCGGCCTGCGCCGAACTTGATTGCGGTCGGATAGGACCAGTTTCCAGTCAGTCTCATGTCGTTACCTTCTTGAGATGGTAGGATTTCGGGCGCGTCAGATTATGATAACCGATCACCGACAGGCCGCCGCCGCGCCCGGTATTCTTGCAGCCGGTCCAGCACAGGCCGGGATCCAGATAATCGGCGCGGTTCAGGAACACCGTGCCGGTTTCGATCCGGTCGCCCACACGCTGCGCGCGCTCAACATCGCCTGTCCACAGGCTGGCGGTCAGACCAAATTCGCTGTCATTCATCAGCGCAATCGCTTCGTCGTCATCCTTGACGGGCATGATCCCCACGACGGGGCCGAAACTCTCGTCCCGCATCACCCGCATATCATGTGTCACGCCGGTCAGGATCTGCGGCGTCAGATAGGCACCCCCGTCATCCTCGGCAAATCTGTCGATATGTGCCGTCGCCCCTGCCGCCACAGCCTCGGCGATCTGCGCGCGCACCTCATTGGCGAAACGCACATGCGCCATCGGGCCAAGCGTCGTTGCCTTATCCAGCGGATTGCCCAGCTTGTAGCCGCGCACAATCTTCAACGCTTTTTCCAGAAACGCATCGAACAGGCTCTCATGCACATAGATCCGCTCGATCCCGCAGCAGCACTGGCCGGAATTGAACATCGCCCCGTCGATCAACGTCTCGACCGCCGCATCCAGATCGGCGTCCTCCATGACATAGCCCGGATCCTTGCCACCCAATTCGGTTGCAACCCCGGTGAACGTGCCCGCTGCGGCACGCTCCATCTGCTGGCCGCCACCGACCGAGCCGGTAAAATTGACAAAGTCGAACGTGCGGGCCGCGATCAGTTGGAAGGTCGTGTCGTGGTCCAGAAAGATATTGTCGAACACCTCGGCAGGCACGCCCGCCGCCTGAAACGCCTGTGCCATCCGCTCGCCCACGACAAGCGTTTGCGTCGCATGTTTCAGCAACACGGCATTGCCCGCGATCAACGCAGGCGCGACTGTATTGATCGCCGTCATGTAAGGATAATTCCACGGTGCCACGACCAGCACCACCCCATGCGGAACCCGCTTGATATAGCGCCGGAACGTCGCATCTTCGCCCACCATGACATCGGCAAGGGCATCCTTCGCAATCGCAGCCATATGGCGCGCGCGCTCGTCGAACCCGCCAAATTCGCCGCCGTAACTTACCGGGCGGCCCATCATCCGCGCCAGTTCCGGCACGATGAGATCATTCATCTCGCCCACGGCGGCAACCCCCGCCATCACGAGGTCGATCCGCTCCTGCAAGGGCCGTGCCGCCCATTCCGCCTGCGCGGCACGCATGCCCGCGACCTTGTCACGCGCCTGTGCGAACACCGCCACATCCCGCTCCGCAAAGACGGACCCGTCGATCGGAGAGATGCATTTCAATGTCTGACCCACGTCAAACCTCCTTGTCCTGCAAGGCCCGCGCCCTGCCCTTCTTCTTGGCCCAAATACTCCGGGGAGCGCGAGGGGCAGGCCCCTCGCTCCCGCCCTCTCAGGCCCGCTCAAACCCTCGGGCAATCTCCCAATCCGTCACCACACGGGCGAACTCCTCGATTTCGACCTCGGCCGCCCGGCAATAGTGATCGACGACCGCATCGCCGAAAACACGCCGCATCAGGACAGACCCGCCAAGCGCGGCACGCGCCGCCGGCAGAGTGTCCGGAATCATCGCCGTTTCACCCTGATAGACATCGCCTCGCGCGGGCGGCTGCAAGTCCAGCCCTTCCTCGATCCCGGCAATGCCTGCGGCCAGCATCCCCGCCATGGCAAGATAGGGGTTCAGATCCGACCCCCCGATCCGGCATTCGATGCGAATGGCCTTGCTGCCGTCCCCGCACAGTCGGAACCCGGCAGTGCGATTATCCACGGACCAGATGATCCGTGTGGGCGCAAACGTCCCTTTCATGAACCGCTTGTAGCTGTTGATATAGGGCGCCAGAAAATAGGTGTAATCAGGCGCATATTTCAGCAGACCCGCCACATAGCTTTTCATCAGCGCGCTCATGCCCAAACTGTCGTCGGCATCATAAAACGCGGGCGTGCCGTCCGTCCAAAGCGACTGATGCACATGGCTTGAACTTCCGACCCGGTCCTTGTGCCATTTCGGCAGAAAACTCGCCGCATGCCCGTTTTGCCAGGCAATCTCCTTGACCGCATGTTTGGCAATGCTGTGATAATCCGCCGTATCCAGCGCAGCCGCGTATTTGATGTTCAGCTCTTCCTGACCGGCCTCTGCTTCGCCTTTGGAATTCTCGACGGGAATACCGGCTTCCCACAGGTGGTTGCGCACGGGGCGCATCACATGCTCTTCCTTGGTGGTCTGGAAGATGTGGTAATCCTCGTTATAGCCGCTGATCGGCGTGAGATCCTGAAAGCCCCCTTTGCGGATCTCGTCAAAGCTCTTCTCGAACAGAAAGAACTCCAACTCCGTGGCCATCATGGCGTCAAACCCCATCGCCTCCAGCCGGGCGATCTGGCTTTTCAGCATGGCGCGCGGCGAATGTGGAACCGGCTGATGGGTATGGTGATTCAGCACATCGCACAGCACCAGAACGGTGCCCTCCAACCACGGCACCGGCCGCAAAGTCGTCAGGTCCGGCTTCATCACATAGTCGCCATAGCCGGTTTCCCAGCTTGTCGCGGCATAGCCTTCGGGTGTGGCCATCTCCAGATCGGTGGCCAGCAGGTAGTTGCAGCAATGCGTTTCTTCCCAGGCGCTGGCGACAAAGTGGCCCGCATGAAACCGCTTGCCCATCAGGCGGCCCTGCATGTCCACGATGCACACCAGTACCGTATCAATCCGGCCTTCTGCGACCTGCGCCTTGAGGTCATCAAAGGGCAATATGCCAGACATGGGCAATCTCCGATCCTTGCAATCCAGAAGCGGGGCGCGCCGCAAAGCGCGCCCCCGGTGGTCTTAGCCGAACGTGTAGGGAGGACCAGCCTTGCTGATCACTTCGTTATAGTCGCGGAAAATCTGCACGATCTTGGCGTGCACCTCGCCTTCCTCGGCGATCTCGTCCCAGAACTTGACGGCTGCATCCTCGACAACCTTCCATTCCTCCTGCGGGATGGAGCGCAGTTGAAGCTGGTCGCCCTGCGCGCGAAGACGTGCCTCGCCGCCCCAATACCACTGGTTGCGATAGGTGTGGCCTGCCTCGATGCCCGCCATGACGATGGCCTTGAGGTGTTCGGGCAGGTCCGCCCATTGCCCCTGATTGACAAAGAACGACCCGATCCACGCGCCCGAGATGTTGTTGGTCAGGAAATAGTCGGTCACATTCGCCCAGCCGACGGTGTAATCCTCGGTGATGCCAGACCACGCCATGCCGTCCAGCTCGCCCGTCTGCACCGCCACTTCGGCGTCCTCATAGGGGATGGACACCGGCACAACGCCGAATTGCGACAGAAAGCGCCCCGCCGTCGGGAAGGTATACAGCTTCAGCCCGTCCAGATCGGCCAGCGAGGTGATCTCTTTCTTGGTGTTGAAGTTGCACGGATCCTGCCCGGCCGCCGACAGCCACGCAACGCCGACCTTTTCATATTCGGACCGCCAGATATCGGCCAGCCCGTATTGGTCGAACAGCACCGGCACATCCAACGAATGTTTTGTGGCCAGCGGGAAGTATCCGCCGAACACTTGCAGGGGCGTGGGCGAGGCCATGGAATCGTCGTCCGAATGCACACCGTCGATGGTGCCGCGCTGGAGCGCCTGAAACAGCTCGCCCGTCGGCACGATCTGGTCGGCATAGAACAGCTCGATCTCCATTTCGCCATTCGCGGCCTCGTTGATGTAGTCGATTACCGGTTTGGTGACGAATTCGCCAAGGGCGGCGCCCGCATAGGTTTGGAACCGCCACTTGATCGGGGCCTGTGCCTTGACGATGGCAGGGGCCGCCAGCGATGCAGCGCCGCCAAGCGCCGCCGTGCTCAGAAACTTGCGTCGTGAAGTCATCGAACTCTCCTTGTTGGATTTGAAATTGACGCTCCGTTGGCGGAGTTCTTGGGGTTAATTTCCATAAACATATCCGGGTAGCCAAAGGGCGATCTGCGGAAAGGCCATGACAACGGCCAGTGCGAACACCATGACCAGAACAAAAGGCAGGATGGATCCGTAGATATCCTTCAGCGTGATTTCCGGCGGGGCCATCGCCCGCATCAGGAACAGATTATACCCGAAAGGCGGCGTCATATAGGCGATCTGGCAGGTGATCGTATACAGCACGCCATACCAGACCAGATCGAACCCCAGCGCCTTGACCAGTGGCACATAAAGCGGCGCGACGATAACCAGCATGGCCGTGTCGTCCAGAAACGTGCCCATCAGGATAAAGCTGAGCTGCATCAGGATCAGGATGATCCACGGGTCCAGCCCCAACCGTTCGGTGAACAGCGTATCGATGGCCTTGACCGCGCCCAACCCGTCGAACACCGCGCCAAAGGCCATGGCGGCGAGGATGATCCACATGAACATGCACGAGATCCCCAGCGTCTGACGCACCGAGGTTTCGAACACTTCGCGCGTCATCCGGCCCTTCAGGACTGCGGCAACAAAAGCCGTCATCGCCCCGATAGCAGAGCTTTCGACCAGCGAGGTCCAGCCGTTGACAAAGGGCACCATCATCGCGGCGAAGATGCCAAGCGGCAGCAGACCCGCGCGCAGCAGTTTCAGCTTTTCGCCCAGGGGCATGGCACGTTCTTCCGGCGGCAAGGCAGGCCCCAAAGATGGGTTCCACCAGCAGCGGATCACGATGTAGATGATGAACATCGCGGCCATCATCAGACCGGGGATCACCCCCGCCAGCCATAGCTGGCCCACCGGTTGCCGGGCGATCATCGCATACAGCACCAGCACGACCGAGGGCGGCACGAGGATGCCCAGAGACGATCCGGCCTGAATGACCCCCGTCACCATCCGCTTGTCATAGTTGCGTTTCAGCAATTCCGGCAGCGCAATCGTGGCGCCAATGGCCATGCCCGCAACCGACAGCCCGTTCATCGCCGAGATCAGCACCATTAGCCCGATCGTGCCAATCGCCAACCCGCCACGCAAGCCGCCCATCCAGACATGAAACATCTTGTAAAGGTCATCGGCGATCTTCGATTCCGATAAGACATAGCCCATGAAGATGAACATCGGCAGGGTCAGCAGAGGATACCATTTCATCAGCTTCATCGCGCTGGAAAACGCGATGTCATAGCCGCCCCGGTCGCCCCAAAGAACCAGTGCCGCGATCACCGCGACGAAGCCGATGGCACCGAACACCCGCTGCCCGGTCAGCAACATCGCCATCATCGTGGCAAACATGAAGATCGCGATCATCTCATACGACATCGGCGACCTCTTCTCCGCGCAGGCGCAGGATGTCCTTGAAAAGCTCGGACACCGCCTGAAGCAGCATCAACACGATGCCCACGCACATGACGATCTTGATGGGCCACAGATAAGGCCGCCACGCCGTCGGGCTGCGCTCGCCGCCGTATTTGAAGCTGTAGGCCGTGCTGTCGATCCCGCCCCAGAGCAGGACGACAAGATAGAAGATCAGGAAACAGACGGTCACAGAGTCCACCGCCGCCTTCCGCCGCGTGGACCATTCGCCGTAGAGCAAATCCATGCGCACATTCGATCCCATCTGTATCGAATACGGCCCGCCAAGGATGTAATACCCCACCATCATGAACTGCGCCATTTCCAGCGTCCACAGCGACGGGTTGAAAAAGGTCTTGGAGATCGACGACCACAGCAAAACGCCCATCAGCGCAAAAATGCCGTACATCGTCACGCGTCCGATGGCGCGGTTCATGGCGTCGACCAGCGCGATATACCGTTTGAAAAACGTCATGCGGCACCCCGCTGCGTGACCTGCGCCATGGCCGCGGCAAGGGTCTGCGCAAGGTGATCAGCCATGCTTTGTGCCTTTGGATATGTGTCGATCAGATCATTTCGGACCTCGACCATGACAGACTGCAAACCCCGCGCCTCGCCATGCTTGTGCAAGCTGTACGTCACGCCGTCACTGGCTGAATAGGGTGCATTCACCGCCGCTTTCATCAGGCCTCGCTCCGCTTCGATTGCCGTCGCCGCCTGTGCAAGGTCGCCGCTTTCGTGATAGAGAAAGCCAAGCTCCAACGCGCGCTTGTTGCCGTGATAGATCGGGGTAAAGCTGTGCAAGGTGATAACAGCCACCTGCCCGCCCGTCAGAGCGGACTGCCGGTCGATCACCGCGCTGACCGCGTTGTGAAACGGCGTATGGATCGAATCAAAACGCGCCTTCCGATCCGCCGCACTCAGCCCCCGATTGCCCGGAACTGCGTAAACCTCGCTTTGTTCGGGAATGCTGTCTGATGCTTCGAACGGCCGGTTACAATCATAGACAAGACGCGAAATCTGGCCGGAAATCAGCGGCGCGCCCATCCGCGCGCTTAATCGCGTGGCCATGTCCAGCGCGCCGATATCCCAGGCGATATGCGATCTCTGCGCCTCACCGCTTAGCCCCAGACCATCCAGTTCAGGCGGAATATACGCAGAGGCGTGTTCGCAAATCAGGACAACCGGCGCAGTCCCGCCCTCGCCCGATATCACAAACGGAGCCCGACCCTGCGCATCCATTTCTTGTTCCCCTGAATTCAATGTGTAAAGATCACTACAGAGTCGCACATGATGTCAAGATCGTTTCTATTTCTGTGCAGACCGGAGGTGTGGAAATGACGGAACCGACAGCATCGCCCGATGGCAAGGCGCTGATCTGGGACATGTTGAAGACCCAGCAACCCGACCTGACCGCGGCTGAACGCAGACTGGCCGCGACGCTGCTGGACGATTCACTGGTTGCCGGGTTGCAATCCATCACCAAGCTTGCCGAGCTTGCGCAAGTGTCGACCGCGACGGTGGTGCGGCTGGCCCGCAAACTTGGCTTCGACGGGTTCTCCGACTTCCAGAACACCATACGCGAAGAGGTTGCGGCCCGCGTGAAGCAGCCCTTGGCAAAGCTGGAAACCTCGGCAATGGAGGCCCACAGCGATCACATCATCAGCCGCTTTGCGCTGGCCGTGTCGCGCAACATCAACGCCACGATAGACCGTCTGGATGTTCAGGAATTCGAAGAGGCGACCAATCTCCTGTCCGACCCGAAACGCCACATCTATCTGATGGGTGGGCGAATCACCCGGTCCAATGCGATCTATTTCTACAACCATTTGCAGATCATCCGGCCGGGCGTGTCGCTGCTTGACGCCTCGCCCAGTGTCTGGCCACAATCGCTGCTGGATATTGACGCCTCCGCGACACTCGTGGTGTTCGACATCCGCCGCTACGAGAAACAGTTGGAGCGGCTGGCAAAACTGGTCGTTGAACAGGGCGGCAATATCGTTCTGTTCACCGATCAATGGGGCTCACCCATCGAGGCGCATGCCAGCCATTGTTTTCGCAGCATGGTCGAAGCGCCCTCGAGCTGGGATTCGACCCTTGCGATCAACTTTCTGATCGAGGCGCTGGTGGCGGGCATACAGGCACGATCATCCAGCACCGACCGGATTGCCGCGCTCGAAAAGATGATCGGTGCATCGCGGATATTTCGCGGGACGTAGGCCCCCGTTCAGAACCACTCGATGCCGCGCAGGATCAGGACGTTACCGCCGCCCGCCCGCGATCTTCGCAGCTTCGGGCATGCGTCGCAATGTCAGCATCGCCCAACTTCCCAGCACAGGCCCAGGCACCAGCACGAGAAAGCTCCATCGCCACGACCCAAGCGCCTCGGCGATCAGCGGCATCATCCAGATCGTCACGATGGTGATCGCAAATCCCACGCCCATCTGGAATGCCAGCGCCGCACCGACATGGTTTTGATCCGCCAACTCGGTCACTGCGGCCGAGAACTGAGCAGAGTCGGCCGCCACGGTCATGCCCCAGAACAATGCAACCACGGTAAAGATCCAGACCGGTCCGTCAAAGCTGACCCCGATCAACACAGCGGAAACGCCCGAAAGCCCCAATGCAATCGCCGTTGTCTTGCATCGCCCAATCCGGTCGGCGACCAACCCGCCCAGCACGCTGCCCGGTGCGCCGAACGCAATCGCCGCGAAGGCAAGGATCGAGGCATTGGTCACAGCCAGCCCAGCCTCTTGCGCGGCACCGATATAGACCAGTATCCACGCCCACATTGCGTACACCTCCCACGTGTGGCCGAAATAGCCCGCATTGGCCAGCATCACCGGCCGGTCGCGAATGACCTTGCCAATCTGGCGCAGATCGACAGCGGCCCGGACAAACGGGTCCGGCCCTTCGCGCAGTACAAGTCCGAAGATTGCCGCCGCAACAAGGCTCGCCAAAGAGCTGACAACAAGCACCGCCTGCCAATCGAACCCCACGCCGACCCCGCGCACCAGATGCGGCAGTGCAGATCCAAGCGTCAGCGCGCCAACCATGACCCCCATCGCAAATCCCCGCCCCTTGCGGAACCACGTCGCGATGAATTTCAGCGAAGGGGGGTAGACCAGCGCAAGTGACGCGCCCGTTGCAAACCGCGCGGCAATCACCCAACCGGCCCCCGGATCCAGCAGCGCCACCGCATTGAACGCCGCCGCCGCAAGGCTTGCCACCGCCATCAGCCGGGTCAGCGGCAAGACATCCGACAGTGCCAGAACGCTGGAAACCAACGCCCCCAGAACAAAACCAGCCTGCACCGCATTTGTCAGCCAGGCCGCCCCTGACGCATCAAGCCCCAACACGATCTGCAAGTCCGGCAGAACCGCTGTCGCTGAAAACCACGTTGTCAGCGACAGGACGACGGCCAATCCGGCCAGCGTAAGCGCGACCCATTTATTCGAGAGCTGTGCGGACATTTAGACCCTGTTCTCCGGCATCCTGAATGCAACCCCCTGCCCGCATCCCGGACACGACGCAAGTGTCACCGTAGACGACCGGAACGATCGACAGGCTCTGTCCAAATCATCGAACCGCCGCTTCAGCGCAGTCTGGTTGCATGGTGACGGCCTCCAGCGCAACCCGACCTCACCTGCGACGTCAGAAATGCCTTAGCGCGGGGCCATGCGGATCGCCCCGTCAAGTCGGATGACCTCACCGTTCAGCATCTGGTTTTCGATGATATGCAGCGCAAGGGCCGCGTATTCCGCAGGATCGCCCAACCGCGACGGGAACGGCACCTGTTGTCCAAGGCTGTCCTGCACATCGTCAGGCAAACCCTGCAACATCGGTGTCAGGAAAAGTCCCGGCGCGATGCTGCAAACCCGTATTCCAAGGCTGGCCAGATCGCGCGCCATGGGCAGCGTCATGCTGACAATGCCACCCTTGGAAGCTGCATAGGCAATTTGTCCGACTTGTCCCTCATAAGCTGCGACCGACGCCGTGTTGATGATCACGCCGCGGCTTCCATCCCCAGGTCCGGGGTCATTTTTCGACATTATCGCAGCAGCTTGGCTGGCGCAGTTGAAGCTTCCTATGAGGTTGACCTGAATGGTCTTGGAGAACATCGCCGGATCATGCGCGCCGTCGCGCCCCACGGTTTTGGCCGCCGGGCCGATGCCGGCACAATTTACCAGAATATCTAGCCTGCCGTAAACCCTTGCCACTTCATCAAGCGCTGCGCGCACGCTGTCGGCGTCACTGACATCGACCTTGTAAAAGCCTCCGTCGAGTTCCTTTGCCATCTCGGGTCCGGACGTCGTGTTCATGTCGAACAAAACAACGGTCGCACCCGCAGTTGCCAAAGCCCGCGCCGTTGCGGCGCCAAGCCCTGACGCGCCGCCAGTCACCACGGCGATGCGGTTATTGTCGATGATCATGTGAAAGCCCTCTCTTTTCAGTGGCGCGGCGCCGGATTGCACGGCCGCTGCAATTTGTCCTCAAAGTGCGCGGTGCGCGGGCCAAGCGCAAGTCCGGTCAGGTATCCTTGTCGCCCTTGAAATTCTCGGGATCGAAAACGATGAAAAACTCATAGGCACAAAACGCGCTCGCAGCGCCGAAAATCGCAGCCCATCCAGGATTTCCATTCGCCAGTTCGAAAGCCGCCCAACCACCCGTCAAGACGACGGTAACGACGCGCCGCCAGAGCGGCAGAAAGAACGGAATGCGAAGATCAAAGAATTTCATGTCGGGTTATCGCTTGGCATGCTCGCTCCTGTTCGCAACGCGGCTTGACTGCCGCCTTCAGTGATCTGCGATGCCCAATCTCGGCAGGACGGTCAGATACATCAAGCCAAAACCGGCCTGCGGGCGAAAAACCTGCCGACAACGCTTTGCGAAACCGCCTGCGCGGCCCTCCGCATTGTTCCCCGCGCCAGGATGCGTCACACTATACCCGCCCAGACGACACCATACGGAGACCAGAAAGTGAGCCGGAACGCCAAACATCGTGAACGCAACCGGCGCGCGGCCCGTTGGTTGCTGGGGCTGTCGCTCGTGGCCGCGCTGTTCTTTGGCGTGCGTGTCGGATTGGACATGGTGTACTGGAACGACCCGAAACACCATGAACAACAGTTGGAACCCTGGATGACGGTCGGATATGTCGCGCGGTCATGGGTTCTGGACCCGCGAAAGCTGCACGAGGCGCTGGCGCTTGGGCCTGGCCGTGATCGCAAGACCAGCCTGGGTCATCTGGCGCGTCAACAGGACATCGACTTCGAGACCTATGCGCTTCGCGTCATGGATGTCATCGCCCGACAAAAAGCGGCAACTGAATGACAGAAGTCGCATTGGAATGGTTACCGGTTTACGGCCTTCCGGTGCTTGTGCTGATCATCGGACTTGGGTGCCTGGGGGCACCTGCGCCGGCCTCACTGACGCTGCTTATCAGCGGGTCTTTGATCGCCGCCGGCGATTTTAACGGCACGCAGGTCTATGTGACCAGCCTTGTCGCGGCGATCTTCTTTGATCATGCGGGCTACGCCGTTGGACGTTGGGGCGGCCCGCGCCTCGCGCAGTGGCGCATCCCGCTGATGGACCGCGCCCGCCACATGCTGGAGACGCGCGGCGGCATGGCGGTGTTCCTGACCCGTTGGCTGCTGGCTCCGCTGGGGCCGGGCGTCAACTATATGGCAGGCGTGGTGACAATGCCTCTGCAACGCTTCACGCCTTTCGATATTGCAGGCGAGGTGGTGTGGGTGACGCTTTATCTCGGGTTGGGATATGTGTTCGGCAGCTACGTCTCGCAGATCTCCGAAGTGCTTGGCGACATTACCGGATTTCTGGCCTTCGCGGTTTTGGCCTGGCTGCTTTGGCGCTTTATCCGAAGCGATTTGAAACGTTAGAAAAATGCGAAGGTTGCATTTTGACCGGCTGGTCAATTTCAGACTGGACAGCAAAACTTGCAACTGTCACCCTTACGCCTATACACCAAGGGTGGCTGTTTCATCTATAAAGAGTGAACGCGCCTGCCTGGGTGCCGATGTCAGAAATGGTTCCGGCTCCGGGGAATGCCAGACATTGCGACCGTTGCGCGTCTGGCCGTATGGGCTAAGCCTGAATGACAAGAGGCAGACATGAACGCTGGCGACAAGACATATCTGATCGAGATGACCAATACGCCCAGCATCGAAGAGCTTTGGGCGATGCATACCGAACGCATGGCCAGCTTCGGATTTGACCGGATCATGTACGGGTTCACCCGGTTCCGCAGCGCCAGCTCGCTTGGGGATCCCAATGACTTTCTTCTGCTGACCAATCACAGCACGGCCTATACGGATGGGTTTATAGGCCGGGGGCTGTATCATCACGCGCCGATGGTCAACTGGGCGCTGGAGAACGAAGGCGATTGCAGTTGGCGGGTGATCGCCGACATGGCGCGCGCCGATGCGCTCAGCAAGGCCGAACGTCGCGTGGTCGATTTCAACCTGTCCCAAGGCGTGACGGCCGGCTATACGCTCAGCTTCAAATCGGTTTCGGCGCGCTCCAAAGGTGCCATCGCCCTGACCGCCCGTAAGGGCCTGACGCAAGACGAGGTCGACGATATTTGGGTGCGTCATAGCGATGACATCATCCTGATGAACAATCTCGCGCATCTGAAAATTCTTACCCTGCCCTATTTCGCCCCGAACCGGACACTGACACCGCGCCAGCGCGAAGCCTTGGAATGGGTGGGTGACGGCAAAACGATGCAGGACATTGCAATCCTGATGGGGCTGACAACAGCGACGGTGGAAAAGCATCTGCGGCTTGCCCGCGTCGCGCTGAGCGTTGAGACAACGGCGCAGGCCGTGCTCAAAGCTTCTTTCCAGAATCAGATGTTCGTTCTGGATGTCCAATCCTAAAATGGCATTAAAATTAGATGGTTATTCGACGACCTGAGAGTTTTCTCCGAAAGGTCCGGAATACCTTACTTTCGTGACCTAGGGTTAAGAGGCATGCTGAAGATGTTCCGTGAGTGGTGGCTTTAGCCAAAGGAACAGGGGACGGCACCCTAGCGATTACTAGGCCCTGCCGTCCCTAACCGGCAATTCCTGCCGGTGCGGACTGTACCGTTTTAGTTGGTTCGTTTTTGTGTGTGGTTTGGTCGCCTTTTATCGGCCCTCCCTGCTTGCTCCCCGCATTGGGACGGATCGAAAAAGAAACGGTGCCGCGGCTTTCGCCGCGGCACCGTTCGAAAGTCCATCGACCGCCCGAAAGCGACCGCCACATGGTTCAGCCCTGAGCAGCCTTGGCCACTTCTGCGGCGAAATCTTCTTCTTTCTTCTCGATGCCTTCACCGACTTCAAGACGGACATAGCCGACAATCTCGACACCGGCTTCCTTGGCGGCGTCTTCAACCGTCAGATCGGGGTTGACCACGAAAGCCTGGCCTAGAAGGGTGACTTCGCCGAGGAATTTTTTCATCCGGCCAACGATCATCTTTTCGATCACCTGCTCCGGCTTGCCCGACTCGCGCGCGATATCGATCTGGACCTGACGCTCTTTCTCGACCACGGCCGGATCAAGCGAGTCAGCGTTCAGCGCCTGCGGCGATGCCGCCGCGATATGCATCGCAACCTGCCGTCCGAATGCGGCATTGTCACCTTTCAGCGCAACCAGCACACCGATCTTGCCCATGCCGTCAGCGACTGCGTTGTGGACATAGGACACAACCGTGTCACCCTCGATTGAGGCCATCCGGCGCAGGGCCATGTTCTCGCCAATCGTGGCGATCTTGGCGGTCAGGGTCTCGGCGACGGTCTTGCCACCCAGATCCGCATCGGCCAGTTCCTCGACCGTTGTCACATTGACCGCCGCTTCGGCAATCGCAGCGACCATCGACTGGAATTCAGCGTTCTTACCGACAAAATCGGTCTCGGAGTTAACTTCTACGGCGACGCCCTTGTTGCCTTCGACCTTGACCGCGACAAGACCTTCGGCAGCCGTACGACCGGATTTCTTGGCCGCTTTCGCCAGACCTTTGGTGCGCAGCCAGTCGATTGCGGCTTCCATATCGCCGTCATTCTCGGTCAACGCCTTCTTGGCGTCCATCATGCCTGCGCCGGTCATTTCGCGCAGTTCTTTCACCTGGGATGCTGTGATCGCCATTTCGGCTCTCCTCATGTTCTTGGTGGTCGGGGGCGGCAGTGGCCGCGCCCCAGTATCAAGCTATCATGTCGTTCTCACGACATCGCTGTCGGGCTTACGCCTCGGCAGGTGCGTCTTCGGCGATGGCTTCTTCGACAGGGGCTTCTTCAAGCGCACCCAGATCGACGCCGGCAGCGCCCAGCTGAGCCTGCATGCCGTCGAGCGCGGCACGGCTGGCCAGATCGCAATACAGGTTGATCGCACGGGCCGCGTCGTCGTTGCCCGGAATGATGTAGTCGATGCCATCGGGCGAGCAGTTGGTGTCAACCACGGCCACAATCGGGATGCCCAGCTTGTTGGCTTCGGCAATTGCCAGTTGCTCTTTCTTGACGTCGATGACGAACAGCAGATCCGGCAGGCCGCCCATTTCACGAATACCGCCAAGCGAGGCTTGCAGTTTGGTCTGCTCGCGCTCCATGCCCAGACGCTCTTTCTTGGTCAGGCCCTCGGCACCGTTTTCCATCTGCTCGTCAATCTGCTTGAGACGATTGATCGACTTTGACACGGTCTGCCAGTTGGTCAGCGTACCACCCAGCCAGCGGTGGTTCATGTAATACTGGGCGCATTTTTCAGCGGCTTCGGCAACGGGGGTCGCGGCCTGACGCTTGGTGCCTACAAACAGCACGCGGCCATTCTTGGCAACGGTTTCGCGGATCACGTTCAGCGCCTGGTCCAGCATCGGAACGGTCTGTGTCAGGTCCATGATGTGGATGCCGTTGCGCGCACCGTAGATGAACTCGCCCATACGGGGGTTCCAGCGCTGCGTCTGGTGGCCAAAATGTACGCCTGCTTCAAGCAGTTGGCGCATGGTGAACTCTGGAAGAGCCATGTCTTTATCCTTTCCGGTTTTCGCCTTGGTACGGGGTGCAGCGCGGAATGCGCCAACCGGTGGACGGATGAGGATGTCTCCCCCATCAGCCCGCCCATACCTGCGGATTGAGTGGCGCGCGTATAGACCGCATCAGAGCCGCGCGCAAGCCCCGATGCATTGCAAACAGGTTCAACACGCGCGCGTCGTCGCAATCCCCGTGGTGCAGGAGCGCAGAAGGATGCGCAGGTTACCGCATCTTCACCAGCGTTATCAGGCCACGGCTAAAGGAAAACCCGTTCGATCACCCAATAGACGCCGACCAGACCGATCACGGCAGAGGCGGGAACCTCGACGAACCGGCGATAGGCTGCAAGTTCATCGACCAGCGTGACCGATGCCAGACACAGCGCCGACAGCACGGCAAGCGGGGCAAGAAAGACGATCGGATCGACCTCCAGCACTGCCGCCATCGCGCCGCGATCCACCAAAAAACCGGCACCCAGGAACAGCACAATCAGCACGCCATAGACGGTTTGCCCTGCCTCGACCTTTGCCCGCCCCTCATCGACACGCAGCGCCACCCAGACCAGCGCCAGCATCGCGGCGATCACGGTCAACTGACCCAGTTCCACACCGATATTGAAGCCAATCAGCGCGGAAAGGAACCGGTCCTGCGGCAATCCGAACTCTCCCAGAACAGAGGCAAAGCCCAACCCGTGCAGCAGCCCGAACCCGAAGATCACCAGCGGACGCCAGCGGCTCATCACGGGCGAGCGGATATTCTCGAAGGCGACATAGGCGATGGATGCTGCGATCAGCGGTTCGACAATGGCGGGTGACACGCTGACCACCCCGGTCGCCCCAAGCGCCAGCGTCACGGTATGGGCGAGCGTGAAGGCCGAAATCTGCCACAACAGTGGCTGGATGCGCGGCGAAAGAAAGAACAACCCCAGCACGAACAGGATATGGTCGAGACCAAGCGGCAGAATATGGTCGAACCCCACCGGCACATAGGCGGCAAAGGTCGCAAGCGCCCCGCGCTGATCGCCGCCCGAGACCGATATGGGCCCACTGCCCTGCCCGCCCGACAAGTATTCGGTATAGGGATCCTCGACCCCCTGCTGGCGCAGCACCAGCGTGCCGTATTCTGCGGGCCAGGACATCTGGACCGTATCGACGGCAGGCGGCAGATCGGCGCTGAGCACAATCGTCGTGTCACGCGGCAGATCTGTATTTCCCACCGGTGCCACGTCAATGCTGTCGATCTGGGCAGTCAGCGCCGCGTCACCGGCCCGCAAGTCGAGTGCTGTCACGACATCGGCAAGCGCTGCGCGCAGGCGTTCGGCCATCTCCTCCGGCGACAGCGCGCGCAGCGCATCGACGCGGTCGGAACTGTCCGTCTCGTCCGTGTCAGTCACACCGTCAAGGTCGACCCCGGCGACAAGCGCTTCGGCATTCAATGACAATGCCAATTCAAGCCTGCCGTCGGCGGTGGTCAGGTCGCCAATGGCTGGGCGCACCTCATGTGCCCAGACGGTGGACGCGGAAATCAGCAAGAAGACGCCTGTCAGCAGACGAACGAGTAACAAATGTGGCATGCGCCCTCCGAAGAACTTGTCTTTGCAAAGTATTTCAGGTGGATCGTCAATCAAGTAGAAACTTCAACACGGCGGAGTCCTGTTGCGTCGCCGCCGTGAACCGTTCAAAAGATATTCATGACTTCGCACGCGCCCCATACCATCCTTTGCATCGGTTCCGCCTTATGGGACGTAATCGGCCGCGCCGCCAGCCATATGCGTCAGGGATCGGATGTGCCGGGACGGATTACGCGGCTGCCCGGCGGTGTTGCGCTGAATATCGCGATGACGCTGGCACAATTCGAGATGCGCCCGGTGCTGCTGTCAGCTGTGGGGCGCGATGCGGAGGGCGACGAGTTGGTGGCCGCTTGCACGTCGCGCGGATTGGTGATGGACCATATCTACCGGTCAGAAGATCTGCCGACAGATGTCTACATGGCGGTCGAAGGTGCCAATGGTCTGATCGCTGCAATTGCAGACGCGCATTCGCTGGAAGCGGCGGGCGCGCGCATACTGGCCCCCTTGCGTGACGGCACCTTGGGCAGCGCCGACGCGCCATATACCGGGACCGTCGCGCTGGATGGCAACCTGACAACCACGTTGCTGGAAGAGATCGCCAAGGATCCGGCCTTTGCCCGCGCCGACCTGCGCATCGCCCCCGCCTCACCGGGCAAGGCGGAACGCTTGCGCTCTTTCCTGCTGCAACGCCGCGGCATGCTCTATGTCAATCTCGAAGAGGCCGGGCTGCTGTGTCATCAAAGCTTTGACGACAGCGCCGCCGCTGCCGCTGCGCTGGTGAAACTCGGTGCCGCGCGCGCGCTTGTCACCGATGGCGGCAGCCCCGCCTCGGATGCCTCGCCCGACGGGGTGATCCAACAGATGCCGCCCGAAGTGCTGGTGACCCGTGTCACCGGTGCGGGCGATACTTTCATGGCCGCGCATATGGCCGCAGAACAGCGCGGAACCGACAGGCAGGAGGCATTGACCTCTGCCTTGCAGGTGGCCGCCGATTACGTCTCAGGAGAAACACCGCTATGACCGCTTCGCTTACTCTGTCCCCCGTCGTCGAAAAGGCACTGGCCGAAGGTCGTCCCGTTGTGGCGCTGGAAAGCACCATCATCACCCATGGGATGCCTTATCCGCAGAACCTTGAAACCGCACGCCAGGTTGAAAAGGAATTGCGCGACAACGGGGCAGAGCCTGCCACGATCGCGGTTCTGAACGGGACGCTGCATGTCGGGCTGACAGATCCGCAGCTGGAACAGCTGTCGCAGGCCAAGGGGGTGGCCAAGCTGAGCCGGGCCGATATGGCGGTTTGTATGTCGCAGGGCGGCACGGGGGCGACAACCGTCGCCGCCACGATGATCGGTGCCGCGAAGGCCGGGATCGAGGTGTTCGCCACCGGCGGCATCGGCGGCGTGCATCAGGGTGCCGAGATGAGCTTTGACGTCTCCGCCGATCTGGCGGAACTGGCGCTGACGCCGGTCAGCGTGGTCTGTGCGGGCGCAAAGGCCATCCTTGATCTTGCCAAGACGCTGGAAGTGCTAGAAACCCGCGGCGTGCCGGTCATAGCCGTCGGGCAGGATGCGTTTCCGGCCTTCTGGTCGCGCAATTCCGGCCTGCGCGCGCCGCTGCGCATCGACGATCCTGCGGACATTGCCGCAGCACATATGGCACGGCGCGCGCTTGGACTGCCCGGCGGCCAGCTGATCGCCAACCCGATCCCGGTCGAGGCTGAAATCCCCCGGTCTGAAATCCAGCCCGTGATCGCGCAAGCCATGGCCGACGCCAAGCAGCACGGGATCATCGGCAAGGCGGTCACGCCCTATCTGTTGCAACGCATTTTCGAATTGACGAAAGGCCGCTCGCTGGACGCAAATATCGCACTTGTCCTCAACAATGCCCGTCTGGCGGCGAAGATTGCGCAAGAAATGAGCAAACGACCGGAGAATGCGCCGTCTTAAACGGTCGCGCCCATTGTAGCGCCCCCGCTGACCACCTAGTTTGAGACGACCGACCCCTGCGGATAGATCCATGACCAGCCCTTTCGACAAAGACCCGCGACGCCCCGGCCTGTTTACCAGTCTGCGCTCCAGCTTTCTGACCGGTCTTGTGGTGATTGCTCCGGTGGGCCTGACGATCTGGTTCATCTGGACGTTGATCGGCTGGGTCGATGGGGTGGTGCTGCCGTTGGTACCCTATACGTTCCAGCCGGAAAAATACATCGGCATCAACCTGCGCGGTGTCGGCGTCATCATCTTTTTGCTGTTCACAATCACTGTGGGCTGGGTCGCCAAAGGCCTGATCGGCCGGTCCATCCTGCGCTTTGCCGAAAATCTGCTGGAAGGCGTGCCGATCGTCCGTTCGATCTATTCCGGTGTGAAACAGATCGCCGAGACGGTCTTTGCGCAAAGTGACCGCAGCTTTGAGAAAGCTTGCCTGATCCAATATCCGCGCAAGGGCATCTGGGCGATAGGTTTTGTCTCGACCCAAGCCAAGGGCGAGGTTGCGGCCCGGCCCGAAGTGGCCGGTGATCTGCTCAGCGTCTTTGTTCCGACAACGCCGAACCCGACCTCGGGCTTTCTACTGTTTTTCCCGCGCGAGGATGTGGTCGAGCTGGACATGACCGTTGAGGACGCCGCCAAGCTGGTGATTTCGGCGGGGCTGGTCTATCCGCACGAAAAGGCACCGGCAGAGCTGGCCAAGGCGAAATTGCGGGCGCAAGAAAAGAACCGCCTCAGCGCCTGAGCGGGGGCCTTTCTCGCGCTCATGTCGATTGTTACGGTTCGCGCTAATCGCTCAGTCGAACATGTCTTTCAGATCGGCTGTCTGACGCACATTCAGGTCATCCCAATGTGTTTCCAGAAACGTGCCCGCCGCAGTCCGGCCCGCCGCTTTCAACGCGCTCAGAACAGACGGGATCGCAATCGTCTTGGTGGCCACCGACAGGTCATTCATCAGCGCATCGTCCGAGATCATGTGGACCAGGACGCTCTTCATCGCCCCCTCCGTCACCGATCCATCCGTCATCAGACGCTGCACAAAATTGATCGCCCGCAACTCTCGCAGCAGTGACGAGTTGAAGCTGATCTCGTTGATGCGGTTCTGGATCTCCGGCGGCGTGGTGGGCAGTTTTTCGCGGATGATCGGGTTGATATTGATGATCACAAGATCATCGGGAAGCGATTTGGCAAAAAGCGGGAACAGCGCCGGGTTGCCGGTATATCCACCATCCCAGAACGGCTCCATCTTGCCGGAACGCGGATCGCGCAGGGTGACGGCCTGAAAAAGGGTCGGCAAGCAGGCCGAGGCCATGACGACATCTGCATTGATGCTGTCGCCCGAAAAGACGCGCACCTTTCCATCACGGACATTGGTGGCGCAGATGAACAGATCCGGCCCCCCCGGCCCGCAGACATCATCATAATGAAACTGACTGACAATCGATTCCAGCGGGTTGCGATAGAACGGCCCCCAGACATAGGGCGACACCATGCGGCTGAACGAATCTGCCATCATGTAGGGCAAGGACCACTCCAACGCGCCGGAAATCATCCGCGCCTCCGGTATCGCCATGCCCATCCAGGCGGGCACATGCAGGTCTTTCACGGCACCGATCTGTCCCCAGAGCCAGTCCAGATTGTCGCGCGCCTGTTCACGCCCGCCCTGCCGCATTCCAGCCTTCAGCGCGGCACCGTTCAGCGCCCCGGCCGATGTGCCGGAAATTCCGGCGATTTCCAGATCTGGCTCTTCCAGCAGGCGGTCAAGTACACCCCAAGTATAGGCTCCATGTGCCCCACCCCCCTGAAGCGCCAGATTGATCCGTTTCTTCATGGGTTTTGCCATAGGCCTTGCACGCCCTTCAGAGAGGTTCGGATGTATGTCTTGGGGGTCACGCCGATGCCGTCACTTGGGCCGCCCGACATGGTCGCATCGCCACAAACAGCGCCGGACAGATCCTGACCGCGAAAGCGGTTCTCGCCGGTCAAAGCGCCGTCCAGCCGCCATCCACGCTGATTGTCGTGCCGGTGATCTGCTCTGCCGCGGAGGAACATAAAAACACCGCGGTGCCGCCGATCTGTTCGACGGTCGCGAACTCTTTCGAGGGCTGGCGTTCAAGGATCACCTTCTGTTTCACCTCGTCCTCGCTCATGTCGTATTTCTTGGCGGTGTCAGGAATCTGCGCTTCGACCAGCGGTGTCAGCACATAGCCCGGACAGATCGCGTTGCAGGTGATCTGCTCGCGTGCGGTTTCCAGCGCCACGGTCTTGGTCATCCCGACAATCCCGTGCTTGGCGGTCACATAGGCCGATTTGAACGGCGAGGCCGTCAACCCGTGGGCGCTGGCGATGTTGATCACGCGACCCCAGCCCGCCTTGCGCATCAGCGGCAGGGCCGCGGCGGTGGTGTGAAAGGCCGAGCTCATGTTGATGGCGATGATCGCGTCCCATTTTTCGACCGGAAATTCATCAATCGGCGCGACATGCTGAATGCCGGCATTATTCACCAGTATGTCACAAGCGCCTGCGGTTTCGATCAGCTTGCGGCACTCATCGCCCTTGGACATATCCGCCTGGATGTAGCGCGCCTTGACGCTATGTTCCGCGGCCAGATCCTCGGCCAGCTTGTGATCTTCTGCCCGGTCGGTGAAAGAGTTCAACACGACATCCGCGCCGGCACGCGCCAGTTCATGTGCGACGCCCAACCCGATGCCTGAATTCGATCCGGTGATGATGGCGGTCTTGCCCTTCAAGCTCATGTGATAGTCTCCGTCGTTGCGTGAATGCATCGCTATGCTGTCATGCAGCATCCTAGCCCCTACAGTCGCGAGAAACAGGGGAAAATCGGTTTTTCACGATAACTTGGTCGATTGGCAGTTCGCCGCGCCGCGCATTGGCGCAGAACCTGCGCGAGGATATGCGTATTGTCGCGCGGAAATGGGGGTTAGCTCGATTATCTATGATCTGCACCTTGCCCCTCCGACAACGCGCCGACGAAGCCAATCACCTCGGACAGCAAACTATCAGTGCCGCGGCAACGTCGGCCTCGTCATCGGTGCCAATCCGGGCCATTTCGTAAAACGCCAGCCGAATCGCGGATGCGCGTGATGATGACCGACGCCACTGGGCAGCTCGATTCGTGCCCCGCGTTTTTGCGACAGAATCACGCCGCCAGCGCTGCACGTTCCCGCATCTGTGCCGTCGGGTCGCAATATAAGCCATCCATCGCGAATGCCCTCGCCGGCAACCTATCCCGCTTTGCCCGTCAGGCCCGCGTCATGCTGTTATATAGGGCTGCAACACCGTATTCTTGTCCATTATCTGCCGTCGCACGGTTTAAGTGTGGGGCCAAAACTCTGCCAAAAAAAACGCCCGCACGAAGCGGGCGTTAAGTTATTGAGGCAGGTTTCATACAGGCAAGAAACCTATCGAGCAGTGGCCCCTTTATAAGCAATCCTGCGCCGCCATCCAAGCTAAAAGTTTGAAAAGGCGTGAATCCATCGTTACGGTCCGGTTCCATAAAACAAGAGCAGTCGAGGAATGTTGCCAGTATGGGACCAGATTTTTTCCAATCTCTGCGACGTCAGGGGCTGGCAATTGCCCTTTGCTTCGCCGCGACATCAACCGTGGCAGAGCCGCAACATGGCATAGCTATGTATGGCGACCCCGCGCTTCCACCTGATTTTGTGTCCCTGCCCTACGCAAACCCGAACGCGCCCAAGGGCGGGCGCATCGTCACCGGCGAAACCGGCGGTTTCGACAGCCTCAATCCCCACATCCTGAAGGGCACGACGCCGTGGCAATTGCGCTACCTTTCTTATGAAAGCCTGATGGGCCGAAGCTGGGACGAACCCTTCACGCTTTACGGGCTTTTGGCCGAATCGATAGAGGTCGGGCCGAATCGCGAATGGGCGGAATTCACCCTGCGCCCCGAGGCCGCATTTTCCGATGGCGCGCCCGTCACGGTCGAGGATGTCATGTGGTCCTACGAAACTTTGGGCACCGAAGGTCATCCACGCTATCACGGAACCTGGAACCAGGTGGCCCGCATGGAACAGACCGGCCCCCGCAGCGTGCGCTTTACCTTTTCTGAGCCGAACCGCGAGCTGGCTTTGCTGATCGGCATGCGGCCGATCCTGAAAAAGGCCCAATGGGACGGCAAGGTGTTCGGTGAATCCGGGCTGGATACGATTCCGATCGCCACGGCGCCTTATGTGATCGACGATTTCGAGGCAGGCCGTTTCGTGTCTCTGCGCCGCAACCCGGACTATTGGGGCCGCGACCTGCCCTTCATGGCAGGACAGGCCAATGTGGATGAAATCCGCATGGAGTTCTACGGCGACGGCTCTGTGATGTTCGAGGCGTTCAAGGCGGGCCAGTTGACGGCGATGCGCGAATTCAATGTCGAAAAGTGGGACACCCAATACGATTTCCCCGCCGTCACCCAGGGCGATGTGGTCAAATCCGTCATCCCCCATCAGCGCCCCTCGGGCATCACCGGGTTTGTGATGAACACCCGCAGCAAGATTTTCGCGGATTGGCGCGTCCGCGATGCCATGCTGCATGCGTTCAACTTTGAATATGTCAACGAGACGATGACCGGCTCGCAGCAGCCGCGCATCTCCTCCTATTTTTCCAACTCGGTTCTGGCGATGGATCACGGCCCCGCCACAGGCCGCGTAAAGGAGTTTCTGCAACCTTTTGCGGACGAATTGCTGCCCGGCGCGATCGAAGGCTACACTCTGCCCGAAGGTGACGGATCAGAGCGGAACCGCCGCAATATCGCCCGCGCCATGGATCTTCTGGCAAAGGCCGGCTGGACCGTGCAGGACGGGACGATGAAGAATGCCGATGGCGCGCCCTTCACCTTCGACATCCTGCTGCAACAGGCGGGTGGCGAGGAACAGGCCATCATCGACATTTTTGCCCGCTCTCTGAAGCGTCTTGGGATCACGCCCCGGATCACGGTTGTTGACAGCGCCCAGTATAACGAGCGCACCAACAGCTATGATTTCGACATGACCTATATGCGCCGTGGCCTGTCGCTCAGCCCCGGCAACGAACAGCGTCTTTACTGGGGGTCCGAAGAGGCGGACGCACCGGGCGGGCGCAACCTGATGGGGATGAAATCAGCCGCAGCCGACGCGATGATCGACCGGCTGCTGACCTCGGAAAGCCGCGAGGATTTTCTGGCCGCAGCCAAGGCGCTGGACCGCGTGTTGACCACGGGGCGCTATGTGATCCCGATCTATCAATGGAACATCAGCCGCATCGCCCATGTGAAAGAGTTGAAATTCCCCGAAAACATCCCGATGTATGGCGACTGGATCGGCTGGAATCCGGATGTCTGGTGGTATGAAGAGAATTGATATGACACGAACGAAAATAACTGCTGCCTTGGCGCTTCTGTCCCTCGCAGCCCTGACGGCTTGCGCGACGGTCGATGGCGTCGGTCAGGACATCTCTACCGGTGCGCGCAATGTGCAAAGCTGGTTCTAAGCCTGTCGCGACATGCCGCGCGGGAACCGCAAAGCGCCGCTGCGCGCAAAGCGTCGGCTAACCCGTGAGTGATCCGGCACCGCAGTTCCACGGTCGCCGCCCCACGCCAGCGATTTCAACGATAGATCAACGCGACAGGTCAGCGCCTGTCGCGTTGTTACGTTTGACGGGTCTCAGGCTGGCGCAGCGTCAGTCCTAACCGCGATGCTTCAAAACGTAGTCCACCAATGCGCGGGTAGAGCCGTCTTTGCCCTCGGCGCTGGCCTCACCGGCCACGACCGGACCCAGCGAAGTGGCCAGTTCCTTGCCCAGCTCGACACCCCATTGGTCGAAGGAGTTGATGCCGAGGATCACACCTTCGACAAACACCCGGTGTTCATAAAGCGCCACGATCTGACCCAGCACTTCCGGGGTCAGTTGCGGATAGACCAGAGTCGTTGACGGACGGTTGCCGGGGAAGACCCGGTGGCGGGCCTGACGTTCCAGCTCGTCCCCGGTGAAGCCCTTGTCGGCCATCATCTTGCGCGCCTCATCCAGTGAACGGCCGCGCAGAAGCGCCTCTGACTGCGCCAGGCAATTGGCGATCAGCAGCGTGTGGTGATGCGCCAGATCCGGCTCGTGCCCTTCGGCAGCGACCATGAATTCGCATGGAATCACCCGCGTGCCCTGATGGATCAGCTGATAGAACGCGTGCTGGCCGTTGGTGCCCGGTTCGCCCCAGACAACGGGGCCGGAATCGACATCCAGCGTAGAGCCGTCCATCGCGACACGCTTGCCGTTGCTCTCCATTTCCAGCTGTTGCAGATAGGCGGGCAGACGCGACAGCCGCTGGTCATAGGGCAGCACCGCGCGGGTGGCATAGCCGCAGCCCTGATTGTGCCAGATCCCCACCAGCGCCAGCAGCACCGGCATGTTCTCTTCGAGACTGGCGGATCTGAAATGCAGATCCATCGACTGCGCGCCGCGCAGGAAGGCGCGGAAAGCCTCACCGCCGACCGCAATCATCAGCGACAGACCAATCGGTCCCCACATCGAATAGCGACCGCCGACCCAATCCTCGAACCCGAAGACCCGGTTCGACGCAATGCCGAAATCGCCGGTCTTTTCAAGCGAGGTGGACACGGCGGCAAACTGCGCGGCCGGGTCGCTGACGGTCTCGGACATCCACGCCTTGGCGGTGCGGGCATTGGTCATCGTCTCGATGGTGGTAAAGGTCTTGGAGGCGACGATCACCAGCGTCGTTGCCGGGTCCAGACCGCGCAGCGTATCGGCGATATGCGCGCCGTCCACGTTCGACACGAAATGGCAGCGCGGCCCGTCATGGTAGGGTGCCAGCGCCAATGTGCCCATTGCGGGGCCAAGATCCGATCCGCCGATACCGATATTGACCACATCGGTGATCTTGCCGCCCTGCCCGGGAAATGCGCCACTGCGCACTGCCTCGGCAAAACTCTGCATCCGGTCCAGCCCGTCCAGCACGCCGGGCATCACATCGACACCGTCCACCATGACCGGACCGCCATCCAGATTGCGCAGCGCGGTGTGCAGCACGGCGCGGTCCTCGGTATTGTTGATCGCGGCCCCGCTGAACATCTCCTCGCGCTTGGCCTCGACACGCGCCTCGCGGGCGATCTCGATCAGCATCGCGCGGGCCGCGACATCAATGTTGGTTTTCGAATAGTCGAACCGCATCCCCAAAGCGTCCAGACTGAAGGCGTCGGCGCGGGTCTCGTCCTCGAACAATGCCAGCATATGTCGGCCTTCAACGGCATCGGCCGCGGCTTTCAGATCATCCCAAATCATTGCAGCTTACTCCGCCCAGTGGACTGTCATGCCGTCGAGCACAGCCGCGACCGGCGCCTCTTCCGGCGAAAGGGTGCGGGCCTTTTCCAGCGCGTCGCGCTTCTCAGACCCGAAAATCAGCAGGTGTTTGGCCAGCGCCCCGTTCAACACATGCGCCGTGATGGTAATCCGCGGTTCCGGCGCGCCGGGTGCGCGCATCGGCAACAAGACGGGCGCATCGGATGCCAGCGCCTCTGCCAGCAAATCCGCGCCGGGAAAGATCGACGCGGTATGCATATCCGCGCCCATGCCCAGCAACACGACATTCAGCGGCAGGCGCGGTTTGATCTCCAGTTCGATCTCGGCCAGTACATCCTCGGGCTGGCGCGCATCCGCATAAAGCGGCACCAGACGCGCATCGGACGCGCGGTCGGTCAACAAGCGCTGCCGTAAAAGCCGCGTGTTGGATCGTTCGTGATCTGTCGGCACCCAGCGTTCATCGGTCAGCATCACATCGACGCGACCCCAATCCAGCCGCACACCACAAAGCGCATCAAAGACCGGCCCCGGCGAGGTGCCACCCGGCACCGCAAGCGTCACACGGTCATGGCTGTCAAGCGACGCGCGCAGTTCCGATGCCAGCTTGTCTGCCAGGTCAATCGCCAGCATTTCACGGTCTGCATATTCAATCAGGTTCACGTCTTCAACTCCCTCCAGCGGCGTCCGTCACGATGCATCAGCATCATCGAATCGTCGGGGCCGGCCGTGCCGGGATCATAGGGTTTCGGCACATCGCCGCGCTGCTTCCAGCCCTCGATCAGCGGATCGGTCCAAGCCCATGCGGCCTCTACCTCATCCCCGCGCATGAACAGCGTCTGGTTGCCCCGGATCACGTCCATGATCAACCGCTCATAGGCGTCCGTCACCTCTTCGGCCTCGTCGCCAAGCGCATCGGCAAAGGTCATGTCCAACGGCACGTCAATCAGACGCATGCCGCCCGGTCCCGGTTCCTTGATGGTGACGTCCAGCGTCATACCCTCGTTCGGCTGCAACCGGATCGCCAGCACATTGCGGTGCCGTCCGGCATCGACGCCGAAGATCGAATGCGGCGCATCCTTGAACACCACGGCAATCTCGGATGTACGCGCCTTGAGCCGTTTGCCGGTGCGCAGGTAAAACGGCGTCCCCGCCCACCGCCAGTTCGAGATATGCGCCCTGAGCGCGATGAAACTTTCGGTATTGGAACGTGGATTTTCGGCATGGTCGCGATAGCTGGGCTGATCGCCTCCGGCGCTGTATTGCCCGCGCACGATATGGTGCGGCTCGATCGGCTCCAGCGCGCGGATCACCTTCAGCTTTTCGTCGCGCACCTCGTCGGGCTCGAATTTCGAGGGCGGCTCCATCGCGATCAGGCACAAAAGCTGCATCAGGTGATTCTGCACCATGTCCCGCATCGCGCCGGATTTGTCGTAATACCCGCCGCGCCCGCCGACACCGACGGTTTCGGCCACCGTGATCTGGATATGATCGACATATTGCGCGTTCCACAGCGGTTCGAACAACACGTTGCCAAAACGCACCGCCATCAGGTTCTGGACGGTTTCCTTGCCCAGATAGTGGTCGATCCGGTAGATCTGATCCTCGCGGAAATGCTCGGCCAGCGTGGCGTTCAGCGCACGCGCGCTTTGCAGATCACGGCCAAACGGTTTTTCGACGACGATGCGCGATTGATCGGTCGCCAGACCATGCGTGTGCAGCCGTTCCGCCAGATCGCCGAACAGCGATGGACCGACCGAAAAATAGAACGCCCGAACTGTCCCGTCCCGCATCCGGCCAGCCAGCTCCGCCCAGCCATCCGTTCCTGTCGCATCAACGGCGACATAGCCGATCCGTTCAAGAAACGCGTTAAGTGTGGCGGCTTCGAATGTGAATCCGTTGCCGAACTCCTTGATCGCGTCGGCAATCAATTTGCGATAAGCCGCATCATCCATATCGGACCGTGCAGCGCCGATGATGCGGGCCTCTTCGGGCATCTGCCCGGCACAAAAGCGCCGAAACAGACCGGGAAGAATCTTGCGGCGGGCAAGGTCGCCCGTGCCGCCGAAAATAACAAGATCGAACGGGTCGACAGGAATGACGCGGGATACCATCTGGTCTCGGACTCCGATTTTCTGGACGCAATACGCTTTTGCGCATCACTGCGTTAGCGCTAACGAGGATTAGCTATCGCATCTTTCTTCAAGAGTCTAACACGGGTTTGATCCGTCTCAACAGTTTACCAGCATAATGAGGAAACTGGCCGTGCAGACGAATGAATTCGTGGATTTTTCTCGCTGGTCGCGATCCGTCTCGTGCTGAATTTTACGGTAATCGCTTCTTTGTGCCGATTCTACGATTGTAGCAGGTTCAGTCATTGTCGAAGCGCCGCCCCGGCTATCCGGCAAACTCGCGGCCACCGAAAGCCGGATCTAAGGAACCGCTTCGGGAAACGGTCAGGGCGTGCTGATCACTCCGCCGCTTACCGGCACGCGCACGCCCGTTGTGGACGGCGCAGAGGTGGGCAAGCCGCGCGCCACCCGCACCGCGAGGTGGGCAAAGGCCTGTGCCTCCAGCATATCGCCGTCAAGCCCGACGCTTTCGACAGCGATTACCGGGCATGACAGCGCATCCTGAAGCATCCGCATCATCACGGGATTGCGCCGCCCACCGCCCGTCACCAACACGCGGTCCGGCGGAATTGGACATTGCGCCATTCCGCGCTTCACCGACGCGGCCGTCATCGCGGTCAATGTCGCGGCCGCATCGGCGTCAGACAGCCCTCGCACAAGGTCCAGCGCTGTCGCAAAGTCATCCCGGTCCAGTGATTTAGGTGGGCTGCGGCGGAAAAAAGGATGGTCCAGAAACTTCGTCACCGCACTGTCCAGAACCGTTCCGCACGCGGCCAGCGCGCCGTCGCGGTCACACTCCAGCCCGCGGCGCTGCATCATCAAGTCGTTGATCGGCGCATTGGCGGGCCCCGTATCGAAAGCCAGCAACGCGCCATCGACCTCCGGCGCAGGTTTGTTGGGGTCTATCCATGTCAGGTTGCCGACCCCCCCAAGGTTGAGAAAACACAAGGGAACTGTGGTCCCGATCCACGCCGCGCAAGCGAAATGAAAGAACGGTGCCAGCGGCGCGCCTTCGCCGCCTTTCGCCACGTCGTCGCTGCGAAAATCCCAGACCACCGGGACGCCCAAGGCCTGCGCCAATGCCGCGCCGTCCCCCATCTGATGGGTGCCCCGCCCCTGCGGATCATGCGCCAGCGTCTGACCGTGAAATCCCACAAGTTCGGCCCCCTGAAACGTTAACAACAATTCAACATGCGCCGACAGGGAAACATCCGGAGCCTGCCCAAGGTCCTCGTCGGGCCAGCGCCCCAGCGCCGCCCGAAGCGTGGCCTGTTCGCCGCCGGAATACCGCCGATATTTGGTGTCACCAAAGGCTTCGATCTTTACGCCATCAGTGCGCAGCATCGCAGCATCCACCCCGTCCAAAGAGGTGCCGGACATTGATCCCAGCGCCAGAACGCTGCCGTTCGTATCCATTGTCGCCATCCCAAACCGCCCCGTTTGAAACCCTTTTGGGGCGAAACACGCTGCTGTTCAATGCATGCACCGGAAATTCGCCAAAGGTACATGGCTGTGCGCATCTGAGTCGAGCAGCGCCTGATGTTTCGTCTTTTGTGCAGCCGGCATATGCCACCGGGATAAAGAGCACACCCGACGGATGCGATGGAACCACTGCGCATACGCAATGAAAACAAAATGTTTCGTAACATCATACCAAATGTTTCGATAAAATTCTGCTACGAAAAGCCGTTGTCTGACATTTCGGCACACGCTATAGCCTCGTCCTTCTCATTGGCAAAGAACGCGTGTCTGCTGAATGGCGTCGATAATTTTTCAAGTATTGGATATCACGTCCTGAAGACATTCCTCGCTGCGAAAGGCGAGGACTTTCTGGGCAAATCCCGACAAACGGCCATGAGCTTATAATTCTCGACACGCCGAACAAACGGTGGCTGGTTAGCCCATTAGAGCAGACTTTGAAGGCGTCTTGCCCTCGCGGTGCCTGCCGCTGCTGACTGCTCTGGGTGCATGGCTTATCTGCACCACAGGCGCAAAAAAGGACTGCCTGACCCGGCAGTACATTTTGAGAAACGCGCCATCAAAACCCGGGTTCGGTCCGGGTTGTTCTTTGCGCCTTGAAGCCCGGCCCGACGGTAGGCTAAACGAAGCCACCGTATACTCTGGCCAATGAATGGACAAACCATGACCTACCACCCCAAATCGGACTTCATGAATGTCATGATGAAGCGCGGCTTTCTGGCCGATTGCACCGATTATCAGGGGCTGGACGAGGCGCTGAATGCGGGCGTGGTGCCGACCTATATCGGCTATGACGCCACGGCGAAATCGCTGCATGTGGGTCATCTTCTCAACATCATGATGTTGCGCTGGCTGCAAAAGACCGGCCACAAGCCGATCACCCTGATGGGCGGCGGCACCACCAAGGTGGGCGATCCGTCTTTTCGCGCCGATGAACGTCCCCTGCTGACGCCTGCGCAGATCGACGACAATATCGCCGGGATGAAACAGGTGTTCGCCAAATACCTGACCTATGGCGAGGGTCCGACCGATGCCTTGATGCTCAACAATGCCGAATGGCTGGACGGGTTGAACTACCTCGATTTCCTGCGCGACATCGGGCGGCATTTCAGCGTCAACCGGATGCTGTCATTCGAATCCGTGAAATCGCGGCTGGACCGCGAGCAATCGCTGTCGTTCCTCGAATTCAACTACATGATCCTGCAAGCCTATGATTATCTTGAGCTGAACCGGCGCTACGGTTGCCTGTTGCAGATGGGCGGCAGCGATCAATGGGGCAATATCGTCAACGGCATCGACCTGACGCGCCGGGTGCTGGACCACGAGATCTACGGGCTGACCTCGCCTTTGCTGACCACCTCGGATGGCAAGAAGATGGGCAAGTCGGCGGGCGGCGCCATGTGGCTGAATGCCGATATGCTGGCACCTTATGAGTTCTGGCAATTCTGGCGCAACACCACCGATGCCGATGTGGGCCGGTTCCTCAAACTCTATACAGAAATGCCGCTGGACGAATGCGAACGGCTCGGTGCGCTGGCAGGGTCCGAAATAAACGAGGCCAAGATTGTGCTCGCCAATGCCGTCACGACGATGTGCCACGGAACCCAGGCCGCCGCTGCGGCAGCGGATACCGCGCGCGAAGTTTTTGAAAAGGGCGGCGTGGGCGATGATCTGCCAACGCTGGCGCTGTCGGCCGAGGAAATCGGAGAAGGTATTTCCATCGTGCAACTGATCGTCCGGGCGGGTCTTGCAAATTCCGGCAAAGAGGCCAAACGCCTGATCGCCGAGAACGGTGCTCGGATTGACGACGCTCCGCTATCTGATGCCGGTCTGATGCTGGATGCGGCCGCTCTGTCCTCTCCGGTGAAACTGTCGGCAGGCAAGAAACGGCACGCCTTGATCCGTATCGCGGATTGAGCGCGACAAGGCCTTGCCACTGCGCGCGGGTAAACGCGCGCAGTCCGCCATTGAATAGATCGCGATAATCTTCAGCACTACACCGTATACTCCACAATCGCGACGATCGCGGCAGGTAGCGACAGAACCAACGCGACAAGGAAAGCTGCGGCAAGCGTCGGCCTGGGGCGCGGGGCTTTGATGCCGCGAACGGTTTGAATCGTCATGGCGCGATTAACGCCGAATTAGGTTTCCAGCGTCTTAACTGGAGCCATGGAGACTGATTTTCCTGCCAGCCTGGCCCTGCCCTTGCAGCAATCCCTGCATTATGCCCGCGCGCTGGATCTACTTGGTCTGCGCGCCGAAAGTCTGGCAATCCGCAAAGACGGTGCGCCAATCGGGTGGTGCCTGACCCAAACCCGGCGGTTACCGCTGCTGGGCGACGTCCGCATGGTCACGCGCGGCCCTGTCTGGAAGAACGCCCATGCAGACGCTGCGCTCGACTGGTTGGTGCGGTGGCGGCGCGACAACCGTGCCGGGCCTTTGCTTTTGAATGCCGACGGAATGGCATTCGATGCGCTGCGGAACGATGGTTTCTGGCCGTTGATAACCGGGGCCACGGTTGCGATGCTTGCCTTGTCGACCCCCGACGAGATGCGCAGCCGTCTGACGCAAAAATGGCGCAACCGATTGGTACGCGCCGAGAACGGCCCGCTGAGCGTTCGCAGCCAGAATTTTGACGGCGACCCTGCGGATTGGCTTCTGGCGGCAGATAAGATGCAACAGCGCCGACGCGGCTATTCCGGCCTGCCGCCCGCCTTCACCACTGCCTTTGCCCGCTCCAATCCCCGCAGCGCCCGCGTGTTCACGGCCTGCCAGAAGAATGAACCTGTCGCGGCGGTTCTGATTCTGCGGCATGGACGCATGGCAACCTATCACATCGGGCACACGCTGCCCGAGGGACGAAAATGCAATGCCCACAATCTGCTGATGTGGCGGGCGATGACCTGGTTGGCAAAGAACGGCCACGATCTTCTGGACCTTGGGACAGTCAACACGCAGGATGCGCCGGGGATTGCGCGGTTCAAGTTGGGGACAGGTGCCAACGCCAAGCATCTGGGCGGCACATGGCTCCACCTGCCGGGGCTTGCGCCGTTTGCGCGTCGCCTGCCAGCACGGATGGCCGCGTGATGCTGATGCTGGAATACGCGCCCCTGGGTGCGACGATTTCATCAGCGCGATGCCGGGCGCAACAGCAGGGAGTCATCATTCGGCCAGACCTGCCATGCAGGAGCCCGTATCGGATAGGTGTCAGAAGCTTGCTGACCGATATGCCGGAACCCTGAACGCCCCTGTTTCCAACGTTACGCACAGCAAAAAGCCGCGCCCGGTTCACCCCGGCGCGGCCTTTCATCCACATTTGCGTCAGGCATGCGCCGAACGTGTCACCGCGACACAGTGACCTTTGCCATACGGTCAGGCTCTCCGATCACGGCACCGTTCGGACCCTCACCGCGCTTGATCGCATCAACCACATCCATGCCATCGGTGACTTTGCCGACAACCGTGTACTGGCCGTTCAGAAAATCGCCCGGCGCGAACATGATGAAGAATTGCGAATTCGCACTGTTAGGCGATTGCGACCGCGCCATGCCGACAACGCCGCGTTCGAACGGACGGTCAGAAAATTCGGCGGGCAGATCCGGCAGGTCAGACCCGCCGCGCCCCGCCATTCCCATATCGCCACCAAGCTTGCCAAATTCCACGTCGCCGGTCTGCGCCATGAAACCGTCGATCACGCGGTGAAACACGATGCCGTCATAGGCACCCTGCTCTGCCAGCGTGGTAATGCGGTCGACATGTTTCGGCGCCACATCCTCGAACAGGTCGATGGTGATGGTGCCGCTGGTGCCGCCCGCAACCTCGATTGTCATTTCCGTGGCCACAGCTGGCGAGCCTGCCAGCATCAGCGCCAGTGCAAGCTTACGCATCTGCGGCCACCTTGACAGAGATCATCCGGTCCGGGTTTGCTGGCGGCTCACCCTTTGCAATATCATCAACATGCTCCATACCGCTGATCACACGGCCATAAACGGTGTATTGACCGTTCAGAAAGCTGTTATCCTTGAAGTTGATGAAGAATTGCGAATTGGCCGAGTTCGGGTTCTGGCTGCGCGCCGCGCCCAAAGTGCCCCGGTCATGCGGCAGCTTGGAGAATTCGGCAGGCAGGTCCGGCAGGTCCGAACCACCTGTGCCGGCACGGCCCGGATTGTAGTCTTTTTCCATGTTGGCATGCTCGACATCGCCGGTCTGCGCCATGAATCCGTCGATGACACGGTGGAAAGCAACGTTGTCATAGGCACCGGCGCGGGCCAGTTCCTTCATGCGCTCTGCATGTTTCGGGGCCACATCGGGCAACAGTTCGATTGTGACGGTGCCACCCTTCAATTCGATCAGGATGGTGTTTTCGGGGTCTTTGATCTCTGCCATTGTCCGGCTCCTTCGCTGCGTTTGGCGTGATACCTAAGCTTGCAATGGCCAATTGCCAAGCGTGCGCATTGACCTGGCTGTCCGGGTTGGTCAGAACAACCGCAACAAAAGGCAGAAAAGGAACGCCCCATGGCCTGGAAAACGCTCGATCAGATGGACATTAGCGGCAAACGTGTGCTGGTGCGTGTCGATATCAACGTACCGGTCGAGGATGGCCGCGTCACCGACGCCACCCGCATCCAGCGAATTGCCCCCACCGTGCGCGACATTCTGGATGCGGGTGGCAAACCGGTCTTGCTCGCACATTTCGGGCGGCCCAAAGGCAAGCGCGTGCCGGAGATGAGCCTGCAACCGCTGGTGCCCGCGTTGGAACAGGCGTTTGGCGCGGATGTGGTCTTTGTTGCCGATTGCGTGGGACCTGCGGCCGAGGCTTCGGTGACAGCGCTGCAACCCGGTCAGGTCCTACTGTGCGAAAACACGCGGTATCATCCGGGCGAAGAGAAAAACGACGCGGAACTGGCCGCCGACATGGCCCAACTGGGCGATATTTACTGTAACGATGCGTTTTCCGCCGCCCACCGTGCCCATGCCTCGACCGAAGGCTTGGCGCGGTTGCTGCCCTCATGTGCCGGTCGTCTGATGCAGGCGGAACTCAGTGCGCTGGAGGCCGCTTTGGGCGAACCGAAGCGCCCAGTGGTCGCGGTCGTTGGCGGGGCGAAAGTGTCAACAAAGCTCGACCTGCTGGGCAATCTGGTGGCACGCGTCGACTATCTGGTGATCGGCGGCGGCATGGCCAACACGTTCCTCGCCGCACAGGGCGTGGATGTGGGCAAGTCGCTGTGCGAACACGAAATGGCAGACACCGCGCTGGAAATTATTGGCAAGGCAAAGGCCGCGGGCTGCGAGATCATCCTGCCCTCGGATGTTGTTGTGGCGCGCGAGTTCAAGGCCGGTGCCGCGAATGAAACCGTGCCAGCCACCGATTGCCCCGCGGACGCGATGATCCTTGATGCCGGCCCCGACACGGTGTCGCGCATTGCCCAGGTTTTCGAAGGTGCAAAGACGCTGATCTGGAACGGCCCGCTTGGCGCGTTCGAGATCGAGCCATTCGATGCCGCCACCAACGCCGCCGCCGCCAAGGCCGCGCAGCTTAGCCGGGATGGCGCATTGATCTCTGTTGCGGGCGGCGGCGACACTGTGGCGGCGCTGAACAAGGCCGGCGCTGCGGATGACTTCACCTATATCTCCACCGCAGGCGGTGCTTTTCTGGAATGGATGGAAGGCAAGACATTGCCGGGCGTCGCGGCGCTTGGCTGACCGGCAGTGCGCAACCCTTTTGCGCATGGCGCAAAAGGTCGGGGCAGCCCGGCCTTTTCCCGTTTCAAGGGCACAAACCCGGCGTTGAACCGCCATGAGTTCACGCTGTTGGCGCAAACACTGTCACTGTTAGCGCCAACAGCGTTGCAAGCGATATGTCCTGCCCATATTCGGAACACATAAAGTCAACCGCTGCTGCGAAAGGGCGTTCAAGCCATGAAATCCACCCGTACCGTTCAAAAAATTCTGTCCAATTACGAAGGCGAAACGCCCGGCGTGAAGGCCAACCTGAACCGGATGCTGATGACAGGCAAACTGGGCGGCACTGGCAAGATGATCATCCTGCCCGTCGATCAGGGCTTCGAACACGGCCCCGCACGCAGCTTTGCCCCCAACGCCCCGGCCTACGACCCGCATTATCATTACAAGCTGGCGATCGAGGCCGGGATGAACGCCTATGCCGCGCCGCTGGGGATGCTCGAAGCGGGGGCCGACACATTTGCAGGCCAGATCCCGACGATCCTCAAGGTCAACAGCGCCAATTCCCTGATGCCGTCCGAGCAGCCCAAGACGCAAGCTATCACCGCAAGCGTCGATGACGCGCTGCGTATCGGCGCCGGCTGTATCGGCTTTACCATCTATCCCGGTTCCTCCGCTGGTCTTGGCATGTTCGAGGAAATCGCAGAGATGCGCCGCGAAGCCGCCGCCAAGGGCGTGGCCACCGTGATCTGGTCCTATCCGCGTGGTGAGATGCTGGACAAGGACGGCGAAACCGCCATCGACATCGCCGCCTATGCCGCCCAGATTGCGGCCCTGCTGGGCGCACATATCATCAAGATCAAGCTTTCAACCGATCACCTGTCCCTGCCCGAGGCCAAGAAAGTCTACGAATCCGAAGGCATCGACATCGCCAGCCAGGCCGCGCGCGTGCGCCACTGTGTCGATTCGGCCTTTGCGGGCCGCCGGATCATGGTGTTCTCGGGCGGGGCCAAGAAAGGGGCCGACAGTGTTTATGACGACGCGCGCGCCATCCGTGACGGCGGCGGCAACGGGTCGATCATCGGGCGCAACAGCTTCCAGCGTTCGCGTGAGGATGCCTTGGACATGCTTGGCAAACTGGTCGACATCTACAAAGGTCGCGACTGAACTTTTGGCCCTGCGCGCCATTTCGGACAAAACCGGTCTGCGCAGGGCCACCCCTGATTGTTGCTCAAGGATCACGGGGATTTTTTTTCGAAATTCTCCTTTTCCGGAATGATTCCCAGCGTGATTCGTCTGTGCCATAGTTTCCGAAAGCGCCCCAAGAGGCGCAGTGAGGCAGAACATGAGCATCCTTCGAAACCGGCCCGCCTTCGGCGTCGTAATATTTTTCGCCGTGGCCTTCAGTCTTGGCATCTACTTCACCTTTGCCGCAGTCCAAGGCGATTTCGGCCTGTTCAGACGCGCCGAGATCAGGATCGAGGCGCAACACCTCGCCGAGGAGTTGGCCCAGTTGGATGCCGAGGTGACGCGCATGCAAAACCTGTCGCGCCGCCTGTCCGACGACTATCTGGATCTGGATCTGCTCGACGAACAGGCCCGCGATGTGCTGGGCCTGATCCGCGCCGACGAGATCGTGGTCCGCTAACTCTCAGCCCGCCCAAAGCAGGCGTGTGATTCACGCTGTCACGCAGGTGTCTTTTGCGTCGGACCGGACTTGCCAGGCAAGCCTTCCCCTTCTACGCTGATCACAAGTTCAAGGCTAAACTATCCAGCCAATGGAGGGCCTCACAGATGGCAGCCCGGAAATCCGCGACCAAGCCCAACGTCTCTGCCGAAGAGTTGACGCGCTATTACCGCGACATGCTTTTGATCCGCCGATTCGAGGAAAAAGCCGGTCAGCTTTACGGAATGGGCCTGATCGGCGGCTTCTGTCACCTTTATATCGGCCAGGAAGCTGTTGTCGTCGGGCTGGAGGCCGCGGCAGAAGACGGCGACAAGCGCATCACCTCTTATCGCGACCACGGCCACATGCTGGCCTGCGGCATGGATCCCAATGGCGTCATGGCAGAACTGACCGGCCGCGAAGGAGGATACTCCAAGGGCAAGGGCGGCTCGATGCATATGTTCTCCAAAGAGAAACATTTCTACGGCGGTCACGGAATTGTCGGGGCGCAGGTACCGATCGGCGCAGGCCTCGCCTTTGCGGACAAGTACCGCGACAACGGCCGCGTAACCTTTACCTATTTCGGTGACGGTGCCGCCAATCAGGGGCAGGTCTACGAGACATTCAACATGGCGGCGCTTTGGAAGCTTCCGGTGGTTTTTGTCATTGAAAACAACCAATACGCCATGGGCACCGCGCAGCAACGCTCTACCTCCACGCCGGATCTTCACACACGAGGCGAAGCGTTCGGCATCCCCGGCGAGGTGGTGGACGGCATGGATGTTCTGGCCGTCAAGGCGGCTGGCGAAACCGCAGTCGGTCACTGTCGCGCGGGCAAGGGTCCCTATATTCTGGAAATCAAAACCTATCGCTACCGTGGCCATTCGATGTCCGACCCCGCCAAATATCGCACCCGCGAGGAGGTGCAGAAAATGCGCGAGGAACGCGACCCGATCGAACATGTCCGCATCATGCTGCTTGAAGGCAAACACGCCACCGAAGACGATCTCAAGGCGATCGACAAAGAGATCAAGGCGGTGGTCAATGCCAGCGCGGAATTCGCCAAGGATAGCCCCGAACCCGCGCTTGAAGAGCTTTGGACAGATATATACGCGGAGGCCGACTGATGCCACATTTCGAGATCCACGCCGAGGATCCTGCCCGCGCCCGCGCCTTCTATACCGGCCTTTTCGGCTGGGAATTCACCCCCATGCCGGGTGGCGAGGAGGTCGATTACCACCTGATAGACGGCAAGGATCTGGGTGACAGCCTGACCGGCGGCTTGATGAAGCGGATGGATGCCACACCGGCACCAAACGGCCCCATTCGCGGCTGCACCTTGACCTTCGAGGTGGCGGATGTCGATGAACGCTACGCCTGGGCGCTTGAACATGGCGGCGCCGAAGCGTTGCCCCCGACCGATTATCCCGGCGTCGGCCGCGCGGCCTATGTCGAGGATGGTCAAGGCAATGTCGTGGGATTTGTCACGCCCGCTGAAACGGAGAGTTAGGACATGGCCACAGAAATTCTGATGCCCGCTCTGTCGCCGACGATGGAAGAAGGCACGCTCGCCAAATGGCTGGTCAAGGAAGGCGATACCGTCTCTTCGGGCGACATCCTTGCCGAGATCGAAACCGACAAGGCCACGATGGAATTCGAGGCCGTGGATGAGGGCATTCTTGGGCGCATCCTGATCCCGGCCGGCACCGAGGGCGTCAAAGTAAATACCCCCATCGGATTACTTCTTGACGACGGCGAAGACGTCGCCTCTGCCACGGTTGAATCCGCGCAAAGCCAGCAACCGGCCCCTGCCGACAAAACGCTGACCTCCGAAAGCGCACCCGCGGCGGCGCGCACCCATCCGGAACCCGACCGCTCGCCCGACTGGCCCGAAGGCACGGAGACACACCAGCAGACCGTCCGCGAGGCGCTGCGGGATGCGATGGCCGAAGAGATGCGCCGCGATGGTGACGTGTTTTTGATGGGCGAAGAGGTGGCCGAGTATCAAGGCGCCTACAAGATCAGCCAGGGCTTGCTGGACGAATTCGGATCCAAACGGGTCATCGACACACCGATCACCGAACACGGATTTACCGGCATCGCCGTGGGGGCCGCCTTTGGTGGATTAAAGCCGATCGTCGAATACATGACGTTTAACTTCGCCATGCAAGCCATGGATCAGATTGTAAATTCTGCCGCCAAGACCCTATATATGTCCGGCGGTCAGATGGGTGCGCCGATGGTATTTCGCGGCCCCAACGGTGCCGCTGCACGCGTCGGGGCCCAGCACAGTCAGGATTTCGCCGCTTGGTTTTCGCATATTCCGGGCCTGAAGGTCGCGATGCCCTATTCCGCCTCGGACGCCAAAGGACTGCTGAAAACCGCCATCCGCGATCCGAACCCGGTGATCTTTCTGGAAAACGAAATCCTCTATGGGCGCAGCTTCGATGTGCCGAAACTCGACGATTTCACCGTGCCGTTCGGCAAGGCGCGGATCTGGCGGGAGGGCACGGATGTGACCATCGTCAGCTTCGGAATCGGGATGACCTACGCGCTGGAAGCCGCTGAAAAGCTTGCCGAAGACGGGGTCAGCGCCGAAGTCATCGACCTGCGCACCCTGCGCCCGTTGGACACGGCAACCGTCATTGCATCGGTACAGAAAACCAACCGCTGCGTCACGGTCGAGGAAGGCTTTCCCAAGGGCGCGATCGGCAACCACATCTCGGCCATCCTGATGCAAGAAGCGTTCGATTGGCTCGACGCGCCCGTAATCAACTGTACCGGCAAGGACGTGCCCATGCCCTATGCCGCCAACCTCGAAAAGCACGCGCTGGTCACCACCCAAGAGGTGATGGAAGCCGTGCGGAAAGTGACGTATCGGTGATGCCGCCAATGCCCTTCCCGGCCACTTCGATCGCGGTCAGACGATGACCCGCGTTGAAGTCCAGGGCCGTGACATCGCAAACGATGCCTACCGGATCGTGACGACGGTGGCGGGGACGCCAGTGCGCGCGCTGGTGCCCGAATGTCTGATGCAGGGCGTGCGCCCGGGCGACCGCGCTTCCCACCAGGAAGCCTATGAATGGATCGCCGCCCACAGACCCCAGCTGATACGCGCCGTCGCGGCCCTGACACGCGGCGAAACTCCAAAACGCCCACACGACATTCTGACACTAAGCGAAGACGCCCCTGCTTCTTCTTGGCAAAAATACTCCGGGGGTGTGGGGGCTGGTCCCCACGCGCCGACGCCCGCAGCCGACGCGCCGTCAAAGAGGACCTGACCGATGCCTTTAGAAATCCTGATGCCCGCCCTCAGCCCGACGATGGAAGAAGGCACGCTCGCGAAATGGCTCGTCAAGGAAGGCGACACCGTGTCGTCCGGCGACATCCTCGCAGAGATAGAAACCGACAAGGCAACGATGGAATTCGAGGCCGTCGATGAAGGCACGATCGGCCAGATCCTCATCTCGGAAGGCACTGTAGGCATCAAAGTGAACACCCCCATCGCGGTGCTGCTCGAAGAGGGCGAAAGCCAAAAGGACATCCCGGCCAAAACCGAACAACCGACCCCGCACAACACCAAGATAGACTCAAAACCCGCCCCGGCCTTCGAGCCGGGGCCCCGCGCGCCCGCCGCCTCGAAATCCGACACTGGCGACCGAATTTTCGCTTCGCCATTGGCACGCCGCATCGCGGCCCAGAAAGACCTGGATCTTGCGCAGATCAAAGGCTCTGGCCCACATGGGCGAATTGTCCGTGCCGATGTTGAAGGCGCGCGCCCCCAGGAACACGCGACGGCGTCGCAAGATCGTGCAGCGTCTCCCGCTCCCATCGCGCCTGCGTCTGACGATCAGATCGCAGCGATTTATGCAGATCGCCCCCATAAGGAAGTTCCGCTCGACGGGATGCGCAAGACAATTGCCGCGCGATTGACTGAAGCCAAACAGCAGATCCCGCATTTCTACCTGCGCCGCGATATTCAGCTGGATGCCTTGCTGAAGTTCCGCGCCGAGCTGAATGCGCAACTCCACACGCGCGGCACCAAACTCAGCGTCAATGACTTCATCATCAAGGCCTGTGCGCTGGCCCTGCAACAGGTGCCCGCTGCCAATGCGGTCTGGGCCGGGAACCGCATTCTGCAATTGACCCCCTCGGACGTGGCCGTCGCCGTGGCGATCGAGGGCGGTCTGTTCACACCCGTTCTCAAGGACGCCGAACAGAAAACCCTCACCACCCTGTCGGCCGAGATGAAAGATCTCGCCACCCGTGCGCGGGACCGCAAACTTGCCCCGCATGAATATCAAGGCGGCAGCTTTGCCATTTCCAACTTGGGGATGTTCGGCGTCGAGAATTTCGATGCCGTGATCAACCCGCCCCACGGCGCGATCCTTGCCGTTGGTGCGGGCATAAAGAAACCTGTCGTCGGGCCGGATGGCGATCTGACCACAGCCACGGTCATGTCCGTGACGCTCAGCGTCGATCACCGGGTCATCGACGGCGCGCTTGGCGCCGAATTGTTGGCAGAGATCAAGGATAATCTGGAAAACCCGATGGCCATGCTGGCCTGATCTTATCAGACCAGCATGCTGTCAACTTGCACAAACGCACAGCCCCGCACTTGATGGCGCGTGTCCGACCTGCATAGACCGCGATGACAGCGAGTCTCACGCCTTTCGGACAAGTGCTGTAAGTGTTCTCAGCCCGCAAAAAGCAGTCGACGCGTCATCGTATCCGCGTTCATTTCCGCCACAAATCCCGGCGTTACGCGCCCGAACGCAGGATCTGGTCCATCGTCATCGACGGCTGGTCGCATCCCGCCTCGCCCACAATCCGTGCAGGCACCCCGGCCACAGTTTTGCAGGCCGGAATCGCATCCAGAACGACAGACCCAGCCGCAATCCGCGAGCAATGACCGATATGAATATTGCCCAGCACCTTTGCCCCGGCACCAATCAGCACGCCATCGCCAATCTTCGGGTGCCGATCTTCCTCTTCCTTACCGGTTCCGCCCAAAGTCACCGAATGCAACATCGAGACATTGTCGCCCACCACCGCCGTCTCACCGATGACGATGGAATGCGCGTGGTCGATCATGATGCCGCGCCCGATCCGCGCCGCCGGATGGATGTCCACGCCAAAGGCTTCGGAACAGCGCATCTGGAAGAAGTAGGACAGGTCCCGCCGACCTACGCGCCAAAGCCAATTGGCAACGCGGTAGCTTTGCAGGGCTTGGAAGCCCTTGAAAAACAACAATGGTTGCAGGAAACGGTGGCATGCCGGGTCGCGATCATAGACCGCCACGATATCGGCCCGCGCCGCCGCTGCCAGTTCAGGATCTTCGGAATAGGCCTCATCGCAGATCTCACGCAGCATCTGCTCGGACATCTCGCCCGAGGCCAGCTTCAGGGACGTCCGATAGGCCAGTGCGGCCTCGATCGTGCCGTGATGCAGCACGCTCGAATGGATCAAGCCGCCCAAAAGCGGCTCTTGACCGATCGCAACGTGACCCTCTTCGATGATCTGGCTCCAGACCGGATCGAGTTCGGCGAGCTTCGCGCGGGTCGTTGGCATGACAATTCCTCCTTGGGCCGTACTTGGATACACCAAATAGGTGCCTGACGCCAATTGCAAACCTGTGATAGATGAGATCATGGGCCGAAATGACAAATTTCGTGAATTGCTCAAGGATCGGCTGGCCGCCTTGACCACAGACGACGCATTGGCTCAGGACGCTCAAGCTGTGGTAGAGTTGGACCAACAGGCCGTCGGTCGTCTCAGCCGCATGGATGCTTTGCAGATGCAGGCGATGGCCCGCGCCGGCCAAGTGCGTCGTGACGCCGAAGCCCAACGTTTGCGCCAGGCTTTGCTACGGTTGGACCAGGACGAATATGGCTGGTGCGACGACTGCGGCGAAAAAATTGCCGAAAAGCGGCTGGAGGTCGATCTAACCGCCACCCGCTGTATCGGATGTGCCTCCGGTTAGACGGTACATCCACCAGAAAATACCCTGCGCGTTTCGATCCCACCGCGCAGGGTCAACGTTCAGCCTGTAATCGTTACCTTCGCGAATGGTCCGGGCCCGAAACGTGCCGAAAGTTGTGCGACCTGCACCGTCACATCCGGGCCGTCCTGAGCCCGCGCTGCGGCGCTATAATGCCAAGCAGTTGTTTCCAGCGTATGTTCGCGAAGCACCGTTTCACCGTTCAGCACCCGCAACAGATAGGCTTCACGTTCTTCGCCGATCGGCACTTCCGGGGTTTCCCATATGTCGCCTTCGGTTCTGGTTCGCCGAATCCAACTGACATCCACCCCCCCGTCTGACGCCTCAAGCCGCAGATGTGCAGGGCGGTAGGGTCGCAGCCCGATGCCATCAAACGCATGCACCTCGTGGACATAGCTGGGATCGTCATAGCCGCGTTTCGCCGGTCCGATCCGGTAGTGCCGCGCCAGCCCGCGTGTCGCTGTCGCCAGCTCTATCTGCTGCGGTCTGCCATCCAGCATCACCACCCAGGACCCGGCGGGCCAGACAGCGGGCTGCGTCCCGTCAGTACCCGCCTGCCCGCGTAACCTGTGCGACAACAGCCAGGTGTCCTTGTCCACCAGTTCGGCATCGCGGAACTGGAACACCTCCCATCCGCCCGGTGTGCCATCCCCGATCGCGGCCATGTTCGCGCCGGACAGCAACGCGCCATCGCTGACGCTTTGCAAGGCACCGGAGGTCAGCTTGATCTGAAGGTCGCCGCCCCGGTCAATGCGGCCAGCGGGTGCTGCAAATAACGGTGTTTCTGTCAGGCCAACCTTGGACCGTGCCGCGATGATCTGGTTAAGCCCGTAATCCTCGTCACTGACAGCATCATAGACGGCAACCGTTCCGGGCCAGGGATCCGCCGCCAGCGCCAGATGCGGTGCATGGACGACCTCATCGCCGGTCAGCAGCGGCAGATCCAGAAACAACGGCAGTACCGGCACCGGCGCGGCAAAGGGGCGCAAGCTGACCTGATCATCAGGGAATTCGGACGGCAGGTAGACATCGGGATCAACCCGGACGGCCTCGATCAGTTGACCATTGCCATGTTCGATCCGGTCGACGCGGTACACCGCGCCATCCTCGTTCAGCGCCACCACATCGCCAGCGCCAAGATCCATCCGCGAAGGCGGCAAGGCAAAGCGCACCGCGTCCCGCGACAGCCGCGCCTCGGACAGCCAACGCTCGGCGGTCTGGCGACCCTCGGCACGGGTCATCGACAGGGCAAGCTCTGTTTCAGCCACTGAATGCGTGGTGTCGTCGGGCAATACGGTTTCTTCGGCCACGGTGTCATAATCGCCATCCGCCTGTAGAAAGCGCACCCGGACTCGTCCCGACATTTCTACATCTGCTGCGCGGGTCTGCTCTACCGTGCCCTCGAATTCCGCGTTTTCGGCAAGTGCTTCGCTATCCAGCGACAAAGGCTTGCTTTGCGCCCGCATCACAAAGCTCAGCAGGCCGTTCCGCTCTACCGCGTCAAACCCGTAGGCCAGCATCAACGGTTGCAACGCGCCGCGCGCCGCCGCGACATCCGGCACGACATAGCCACGCACGAACCCGTGCAGCCCGCTTACATCGTAGTCCCGCAACCCTGCCCGTTCGCAGATCTCGGCCACGACAGAGGCCAGGGTGCGCCCCGAGGATCGCCCGTTCAGCCAATGCCCGCGCAGGTAGTTGGCCCCATCCGACCACAAGGCCCGATTGGCAGGAAACCACGGATAGGGCCGCGCGTCCCAGGCCCAGACAAACGCCCGGTCCATGTCGATCATCGGACCGTCGTAAATCTCGGACACGGGGTTATGTGCCGGATCGCGCCAGTATGCCTGCATCGCGCGCAGATACTGGTGCTGGATCAGCTCGTCCCGCCGACCGTCCGAATAATGCGGCAATGCGGATTCCGAGCTTTTGGGATCCAGAAACTTGTTGGGCTGGTTGCTGCCCTTGTCGATGGCCGCGCAGCCATATTCGGTGAACCAGATCGGTTTCGACCCCGGCACCCAGGCCGTCGGCTGCGCCTGCCGTTCGCCCGCAATCCGTTCGTGATGCGGGTTCGACCACCAGTTCCGGATGTCCTTGTACCGCCAGACCCAGGGCTCGTCATGGGCCTCGTCGGTGATCGGTACACGGCGCTGCGCTGCGCGCGCCTCATCGGACGGGTAATACCAGTCGTAGCCTTCGCCGCCCTCGATATTCGATGCGAGATAATCCTGATTGTGGATCGACTCCCACGCTGCGTCGGCGTGATCATGCCCGTCGCGCCAGTCCGACAAAGGCATGTAATTGTCGATCCCGATGAAGTCGATATTGTCATCCGCCCAAAGCGGATCAAGATGAAAGCGCAGATCGCCCGTGCCGTCCTGCGGGTGATGACCGAAATACTCCGACCAGTCAGCCGCGTAGCCAATCTTGCAATCCGGCCCCAGAAGCGTGCGCACCTCTGCCGCCAGTGTCTGCAACTCCGCAACCGCCGGATAGCCGGAACTGCCACGGATCGTCGTCAGCCCCCGCATTTCCGAGCCGATGCAGAATGACGACACACCGCCCGCCGCCGCGCACAGCGCCGCATAATGCAGGATGAAGCGCCGAAATCCCCATTCAGCGGGACCGGAATAGCCGACCTTTCCATTCCCCACCGCGAAGTCGGCGGCACTGGCCGTCCCGAAAAACTGCGCGACCTGCGCATCGGCGGCGGCTGTTCCATCGGGCGATCCGTCCTGACCGGGGGCCGCCGACAGGGTGATCCGTCCGCGCCACGGCAACGGCGGCTGTCCTTCCGCACCCGTCCACGGATCCGGCACGGTGTTTCCAGCCTGCTGATCCATCAGGATAAACGGATAGAACATCACGTCCTGCCCGCGCTCGTTCATCTCGCGTATGGCCTGCACAACAGAAGTGTCACATGGGGTGCCACCATATACCGGTCGCCCCTCCACCTCCGGCACGATGCCCGCGGTCGCGCGCGTCTGTCCCGCAACCCTCCAGGGCATCGTACCGGCGTCAAACTCGTCCTGCTCCACGCGTGGGCGTAAGCTACAGGCCCCGCAGCGCAGATCGTTGCCAAACCAGCTGACGACCAGCGACACGGAGCGGGCGTTGGGGAGTTCCGCCTCCAGCATGTCCAGCGATTGCAGAAGGTCGGGCTGTTCAGCGGCAGTGTTGATATTGGCAATCGCGGCCTTGCCGCCGCCATATTTGAAATGCACAGGCACAGTGGCCAGCGCGTATTCGCCGGTTCCTGGCATCAGTGCGACGCCGCTGATCCCATGCGCCACGCTGGCGGGATCGTCCTTGTCCTGATCGGGGCGCGTGACCTCAAAGCTGAACTGCGGGATACGATTGCCGAACCGTTCCAATGCCAGATCCTCTAACACCACATAGGCGGTGCCACGATAGGCCGGCACACTGCCCGCCCCCTCGACTGCCGCAATTGCCGGGTCGGGCAACTGGTCGCGGCTGCCCGGATAGACGCGCATCGACACATCGCCCAGAGGCACTTCGGCACCATCGGCCCAGACCCGGTGCACTCCGGTGATTTCGCCTTCGCAAAGCGCCATCGCAATGCTGACGGAATAGCTGAACGACTTTGTCTTGGGCTGACGTGGCGCGCCCTTGCCGCCACCGCCGCCCCCACCGCTGGTGGTGACGTGCTCCTGAAATTCCGTCGCCCAGATCAGGTGCCCACCGATCCGCATACGCCCGTAGACCTGCGCAATCGGGGCACCTTCGCCGGCACCTGTCAGACGAAACCGGTCGATGCGGCCGGTTTCGACCGTCTCCGATCCCTGCCCCATCAGGCGTTGGTCGATGGCCCGACCCAGCGTCGCCCCGGCAAACCGGCCCACGGTCGTCATCGACAGGCCCAGCAGGCTCCCGCCGACAGAGCTTCCAAGCGCCGCACCCGCGGCCGACAGCAGAATCGTCGCCATGAGATTATCCCTCCAGAGGAAAACGGAAACGCGCCACGATGCGGCGTCTCCAGGGGGCGCTGAGCGGGCTTTCGACCACCCCATGCCCCGTATATGCGTGAACGAAGGCGGGCAGAGTTCCTGCGTCCGACAGGATGCCAAGATGCTTCGCGACCGCCCCGTTCCGCATTCGGAACAGCAACACATCGCCCGGCTTCATATCGGGCCCGGCGGGCGAAAGATGCGCAAGGGCAGCGGCCCACAGGCGTTCCTCGCCCTGCGGCTCCGACCAGTCGAACGTGTAGGCCGGAATGATTACAGACTCTGGCCCGATGACCTCGCGCCAGACACCGCGCAAAAGACCCAGGCAATCCGTTCCTGCGCCCCGCGTTGAGGCCTGATGCCGGTAAGGCGTCCCCAACCAATCGCGCGCCGCGTTCACCACCTGCAAACCCGCCGCCATCACCGTCGGCTCCCGCCGGATTGCGCCGTGGCGACCGATGGATGCACCATTACCCAATCCTCTTCCGGAATGTCGGGGAAACCCTGAAAGTTCAGTTGATTGGCGAATTTCAACCGGCAGGTTTCAAAGCGCTTGTCACAGCCCGCGATCACGCGGATCTTGTCGCCGGAGGCAATGTCTGCCCGCAACGGCTCCCACAGTTCGACGATGCGCAGATCGCCTTCGGACCGGTCGCGCTTCACTGCGCCCTTGAGCCCCTTTGCCGCCCCTGACAGCACCTCAAAACGTCCACGTTGAAACCACCCGGCATCAAAGCTGCCCGTATCGCCGAACCGAAAGATCCGCCGCGCTTCAACGTCCATCAGATGCGCCTCGACCGAATAGCCCGGTGTCGACGTGTCGAAACCACATGCGCCATCGCCCAAAACCGCCGAGCACGGTTTCTGGAACACGCGCCCCAACGGACGGTTCAGCGCCTCGCTCAGCCCGCGCAGTTCCGCCTCAAACGCGCCGCCGGATCGTCGGATCTCGCCCAGAGAGCCACGAAACAGCAATTGCCGTTCGTCCGGGTTTGCCCAATTCACCAGCCAGGAAGACACTTGCGCGCCGTCGAACCGCCCCGAGGCAATATCCGCCTCTGAAATCGCCGACGAAGACAGCGCGCCCATCGCTTCGCTATTGTCCACCGACAGGCCCGTACTTTGTTGCAGCGCCCGCGCCGTCAGGCCGGCATCCGCACGATGGATCATGCCGTTAAAGACCAGATCGCAATCGTGGTCGGTAAAGCCCATCTGGACGCCATCGCGCCGCGTCACGCTCCAGGCGCGTGCAACGGTAGTGCAGCCGGTTTGCAGATGCGTCTTCAGCCCCTCATGAAACGTCATCAGACCCGCACCTCCACCACTGGCACGTCGGGCACCTCGCCTGCATGGAAACTGGCGACGCTTGTGCGGATACTGTCCGTGTCGAACCGCACCGGCACGTCGAATTCAAATCCGGCCGTCACCTCGCCCTCCGCCAGCGGCGGCTCTGCAAAAGTGATGAGGCCCGTCTCGTGATCGACCTCGTAATGCACACCGTGAAGCAGTTCGTCGCCCTGTACGCCCGCACGCACAGACCCCTGAACCGGCTTGGTCACGGGACGGTCATAGTGGCTTTCCCCCGACCAGTAGCGCTTGATCAGTTGGAACGTCACCGTCGCGCCGTCACCGCGCGCGATCGCCTGATCGTCGAACCGGACAGTCCGCGACGCGCGGCAGCTTTTGTAATCCGCCCAGTCCTTCCAGCGAAAACCGAACAGCTGCCCCTGACGGGCCTCGAAAAAGGCGATAAGCTCGCCGATATCGTCCAGCGACCGCAATCCCAAACCCGCGTCATACCGCCTGCGGGAATGTGCCCAGGGCGTGTTGCGTTCCTCGAACCCGTTTGCCAGCGTCACCACATCGGTGCGCCGTTCGGGACCGCCAACCGAACCAAAGCTCAGGCTGGCGGGAAATCTGACTTCGTGAAATGACATCACATCCTCCTCAGCGGTTGCGTTGACCGCGGCTTAACGCGCGGCTCATCTGGGCGGCGACCTGCGCCTGACTGCGGCGGAACCCATCGACATCCGGCGTGGTGATGTTCATCACCACCGTAGTCGCGCCGGCCCCACCCTGTGCCTGCACGCCCAGCTTGCCATCGGCACCGCGTGTCAGCGGCATGATCGCCTCCGGCCCGGCCTCGCCCATCAGCCCGGTGCCGCCGCGCATCGGGAAATTCGTCGGCCCGGTGACAACGCCGCCCTTGGCGAAAGGCATCACCCGGCCCTGCCCGAAGGCCGCGCCGTCAGCAAAAGGCGATGCGCCGCCGAAAATTCCCGACACTCCGCCCGCGATCAGGCTGCCAACGTGATCCGTCACCGGCTTGACAGCCGCGTTATATGCAGTGCCGATCATGGAGTTGGCGACCCGCTCCAGCGCGTCCGACAGCTTCATCCCGTCGAACACAACCCCGTCGATTGCGCCCTTCAAACCCCGGCTCAGCGACGTTTCCAGCGCAGCGACCCCCTTGCCGGTGGCACTGAAGGTCTGGTGGATGCGGCGCATTTCCGCATCGAACCCGGCCGCCATGCCGGTCGCGGACGCCAGAGAATTTTCCAGCGCATCCACCTGATTTTCCAACGTTTCCACTGCGTCTCTGTCAGACATCTTCTGCCCTTTCCTGACTGTCGGGATAGGCGCGGATCAGCGCCTCCAACCCATCGCGCCCCAGGGACGCCGCGCCGGAGCGTTCGCCCAGCATCACCCGCAATTCGGCAGGTGTCAGTGCCCAGAACTCCGCCGGGCGCAGACCCAGCCCCTGCAAGCCGGCCCGCATCAGCGCCGGCCAGTCCAGCGCGGTCACGTTGCGATCTCCTCCGGTGGCAGGAAGGCGCGGGTCAAAAGCTCTGCCGCCGCCCGTGCCGCCGCCATCGGACCGCCGCTGATTTCGGCCGCCAGAAGATCGCCCGCGCGGCCCTGCCAGCCGCCGCCACGAAGCCCCGCGACGATCAAGGCCAGCACATCGCGGCTGCTGACCTTGCCGCCTTCGAAACGGGCCACCAGATCCATAAGCGATCCGCTGTCCAACCCGGCTTCCAACTCTGCCAATGCGCCCAGAGTCAGGCGCAACTGGTGCTGCACCCCGTCGATCTCCAGCGCGACTTCCCCTCTGTACGGATTGGTCATGGCCTTAAAGCGCCGTAAAGGTCAGCTGACCGGCGGAGGCCATGGACAGCTCGTAGGTCGCTTCGCCGTTATGCGAACCGGCATATTCGATCGCCGTCACCTGGAACGGGCCCTCGACCACCCCGAAATCCGGAATGATGACCTGAAAATCAGGCGTCTCGCCGTCAAAAAAGATCTGACGCGCGCGCTCGTCCGTCGTGTCATCGCGGAAGACGCCCGACCCTGAAAGCGAGGCCGAACGCACACCCGCGCCGCCCAGCAGTTCGCGCCAGCCGCCCGAGCTTTCCAAAGAGGTCACATCGACCGTCTCTGCGTTGAAACTTACCCGCGTGGCACGCAGCCCCGCCAGCGTCTGGAACTGGCCGACACCGGTCAGATCCACCTTGATCAGCATGTCCTTGCCGTTCTGGGCACCCATGGCATTTACTCCGTTGATAGTGTTCAGTTGTCTTCCACGCGGGCGCGGAATTTCAGGTCGATGCGGCGGATGGTTCCGGTTCCCACACGCGCTGCCTGCGCCTTGAGAAACCGCATCCCCACCAATCGTCCGCGGCTAAGTGTCAGCGCGGGATCTTCCAGCGCGTCACTGATCGCAGCGGCGGCTTCCTTGGCCTGCTGGAACCCGGAAGCACCTGTGACGACGGTGATCGTCAGGTCATGCTCTGCCCCGGCGCCCGTGGCGTCGGATTTGTCGCGGACCACCTCGGCCCCCAGCGTGACGTAAAGATCCGGCACCCGGCCAGATGGCAGCGCATCGTAGACATGCGCACCGACGGTGGCCTGCACCCTGGCATCTGCCAGCAAGCACGCATAAACGGCCGACTGAAGCGGTGCAGAAAGCGCATAGCTCATGCCGCGACCTCCTCTTCGGCAAAGCAGATCAGGAACCGGCCACGCGGGTCGCGTTCGCTCACGGCTTCGATCCGGTAATGCCTGGTGCCTTCACGGAACCGCTGTCCTGCCTGTGGGCGCATCGCACTGCCCACCGGGGCGCCGCGCACCGTTATCTTGAACCCCATGACCGAGGCCGAGGATGCAGGTCCGGACACTTCGCGCCCGCTGCGCGGCTTGACCTCTGCCCAAAGCGTGCCAAGTGCGTTCCAGCCCTCGTCGTAGCCTCCTGCCCCATCGGCCGTGACCAGCGGTGCCTCCAGCACCAGCGGGCGGCTCAGCTCGACGGTACTCATTGTTCTGCCCCCAGGCCGATCCGCAGCGGCCGGTAGCGTTCGATCAGGCTGGTCACGCCGAAAGGCATGCAGCCACGGCCCAGCGAGGTCTCGTCGCGGTATTCATAATAATGCGCGGCCAGCAACATCACCGCCTGCGCCAGATCAGCGGGCAGATTGCCCCAGTCCGGCGACATTCCGGCGGTCAGTTTCAGTTCTGCATGACCGCCATGCGGAATCGTCGGCAGGCAGGTGCCCATCGGTGCCAGAACCGGACGAACGGCATCCTGCACCAGACGATACTTGCACGGTTCAACCACTGTCGGCAGGCCATCGCGCCCAACCATGGACAGTTGCGAAATCGCGCTGACCGGGGCAATCGGCAAGCCCTGCCCGGCACCGTTCCAACGCTCCACCGTCCAGGTGAAATCACGCGCGATCAGCGCCTTCCCGGTGCGCGCCTCAATGCCCGCAAGCGCCGCGCGCAGAAAACCTTCCAGCAATCCGTCCTGCAAGCTATCCTCGGCAAAGCCCGATCCCAGCCGCAGGTGGCTTCGCAATCCGGCAATCGGAAGCACCGCCTGCGGCACTGTGGTTTCTTCGATCAACATCATGGATCGTCTCCAAACATCCTGCCCCTCCGCGGGAGCTTTTCCGGCAAAAAAGGCGCGCGCCACTCACGTTGCTCGGACGGAGGGGAGCAGCTGGACAACGCAAGTCCAAACCGGCGCGCGCCAGGGCAGCGGGGTTTCCCGCCACCCATCCGCCGCGCCTTACGAGACGGCGAAACGCAGAAGCTTGATCGCGGCAAAATCGCTGACATCGCCGCCGACACGCTTGGTGGCGTAGAACAGCACATGTGGCTTGGCCGAGAACGGATCGCGCAGCACACGCAGATCGGGGCGTTCAGCAACCGTGTAGCCCGTGCCGAAATCGCCAAATGCAATCGCATCGGCACCCGGCGCAACATCGGGCATGTCCTCGGCAATCAGCACGCGATAGCCCAACAGACGCGCGGACTCTGCCGCCGCCAGACCGTCCGACCACAGGAAACGACCATCCGCGTCCTTGAGCTTGCGCACCAGACCGGCGGTCTTGGAGTTCATCACGAAGGTCGCATTGGCGCGGTATTCCGCCCCCAGAGAGTAGACCAGGTCAATCAGCGCGTCAGCGCCTGCAAACCCACCGTCAGCGCCGGTCGGCACATAGCCGATATTGCCCCAGCTCCAGACGTCATTATCGACAGCGGGGTGGCTCAGAAAACCGGTGGGTTTGTCATTGCCGTCCCCGTTGATGAAGGCGGCAGCCTCGGCACGCGCGAACTTGTCGGCGATCCGGCCGGCCAGCCAGCCTTCGATGTCGAACGCGGCATCATCCAAAAGACGCTGCGAGGCTTTCGGCAAAGCCGACAACTCGTGTAGCGGAATGGCGATACGGTCAACGATCGGCGTACTAGTTTCAGTCGAAGATCCGGTCTCGGACGCCCAGCCAGCCCCCATTTCGGTGGTGTCGATCAGCACGTCATAGGACGTCGCCTCGACATTGACGACATTGGCGATCGCCCGGATAGATGCCGTGGTTGCCAGCACCGAATTGACCGATGCGGAGGTCACGGGATCGACCAGATAGCCGCCATCGCCATTTACGGCGGTGGACATCGCCTTACCCTCGAATTCCAGACCGCGAAGGCCGTCATCGTCGCCAGAGCGCAGATAGGCGTTGAACGCCTTCTGGTGCGGCACCTCGACCTCGGCCGAAGTGGCCAATGCGGGGCGGTAGGCAGTGTGTGATTTACGATCAAGCATGGTCAGTCGCTCTTCCTGTTGTTGAAGCCGTGCGGACATATCGTCCTGAAAACTTTTGAAATCCCCGACAAAACCCGCGATTGCGGATTTCACCTGGGTGACCGGAGACAGATCTTCCCCGGTCCGAGAGGTCGTCTCGGTCTTGCTCATGGCATTGGTCCCGTGATGGCTTGACGCGTCAGTCGCGCGCCAGGTTCCGACGCGCGCCTTCCAGCGCCTGCGCCAACTCGCGCAGCATGGCCTCGGCCGGGGCATCGCCCTTGGCCGCCACCCGCGCACTGGGCAGCATCGGGAAGGTCACAAGCGAGACTTCCCAAAGCTCCAGTTCCCTCAGAAGCCGCTGGCCCCTGTCATTCTTCGTGGCCTTCAGCGTGCGGTAGCCAATCGACAGCCCGTCAATGGCCCCCGCCGCGATCAGCGCCGCCGCTTCACGGCCCTTCTGGGTGCTGTCCAGCAGACGCCCCTTGACGAACAGCCCGCGACCGTCCTCGCGCACCTCGTCCCAGATCCCGATGGGCGTCGCCGGATCGTGCTGCCACAGCATCTTTACCGCGCGGCGTTCCTGGGCCATCCGCTTGAGCGATGCTTTGTAAGCGCCGGCCTCAACCACGTCACCGCCCTGATCGCAGGCCCCGAACAAGGAGGCATAGCCCTCGATCCGGCTGCCATCAGTCACCGAGACTTCTGTCTCGAAACGGCAGAATTTCTGCTCCAGCCCATAATCCGTCTGCATGTCTTGTCCTTCCATCATCTCGAAATCCCGGATCACGGCGCCGCCGCCAGAAGGCCCTGGACCGCTTGCGCGAGGATCACGCCCACCACGCCGTAGACCGCCAGCCACAATCGTCGCTCTAGCCGTTCCATCAGCACTTCGATCTTGTCGATCCGTCGGTTCACGGCTTCGAACTGCATACGCGCCATGCGTTCATGCGCTTCCAGTTTCAACGAGGGCGCACAGTCGAAAGGCAGGCCTCGGCCATCAGCCATTGGCCTCGTCCTCCGTCAGTGCAGGCAGGCCCAACATGGCGCGCTTTTCGGCGACGGTCAGGAACTCGGCACCTGTGACACGGACCCATTGCGCGTCGCGTTCGGCACTCAGCGCGGGCACCTGATCCAGGTCGGGCTTGAGATCAAACGTCTCGCCGATATGTCCGCCCAGCCATCCGCTCAGCGCCCCGGCCACCCGCATCGCCAGCGGCAGCACCGTCAGCCGGTAGAAGGCGCGGTTGGCCTCTTGGTAATTGGCATAGGTCGCATCGCCCGGTATCCCCATCAGCATCGGCGGCACCCCGAAGGCCAACGCAATCTCCCGCGCAGCACTTTCCTTGGTCTTCTGGAATTCCATATCCGAGGGGCTGAACCCCATCGGCTTCCAGTCCAGCCCGCCTTCCAGCAGCATCGGCCGCCCGGCATTGCGCGCGCCCTGGTGATAGCTTTCCATCTCGCTCACCAGCCGGTCATATTGATCGGGCGCGAGACTTCCCTGCCCCTCGGCACCCTTGTAGACAATCGCTCCCGAAGGCCGCGCGGCATTATCCAGCAGCGCCTTGGACCAGCGCGAGGCACTGTTATGCACATCCAGCGCCATGGCGGCCGCCTGCATCGGGCTTAGCCCGTAATGGTCGTCCTGCGGATGAAAGCTCTTGATATGGCAGATGGGGGAAACCGGTCCCGTGGCATCAAACCGGTGCTTGCGACCGCCAACCGCGTATTCATACCCCACAGGCCAGCCATCCGGGCCGGGGATCACCGACAGCCGGTCGGACCGCAGGACATGCAGTTCCGCCAGCTCGCCCAGATCGGTTTGCACGGCCTCGACATAGCCATTGCCCGACAGCAGGATCTGGCCATAAAGCGCCTCCAGCAATTCCGCCCGCCTTTGGGCAGGGTTCGGTGCAGAAAGCAGTGCCAGCACCGGGTGGCTGTCATAGCGCCGTTCCGCGTCCTGAAGCACCAGCGGCAACGCCGCCGCGGCCTCGGCAATCAGCTTCACCGCGCGGAACCCGACCGGGTTGCCGGCAAAGCCTGTGCGCGTCAATGACACCGTGTCGCGCGGGCTCCAGGCCACCCGGCCATTGCCCTGCATGGCGATCACCCGACCCACCGCGCTCGCCTTGGCCTCGGGGGCCGCAGGCGCTTTCACCGGGGCCGGTACTGCCTGGCTCTTGCGCATGAAATCAAATACCATCGTGTGATGCTCCTCGTTTCACCTGTGCCGTGCAGACAAGCCGCGATCCCTCGGATCACGCTGTTTCGCGCGCCCGTCCTGCCTGCCTGCCACTCTGGCTGTCTGTCCGTCTTGCTGTCAGTCTGACGAGGTTGCCCGCCGCCGTTGAAACCAACCTAGGGTTTAATGGTTAAGGTCGCTTAACCAATGCGTTCGCACCCCCTAAAGCGCGCGCAACTGCGGCTTGCGCCAGCCCGCCGCCGGTTGGATCATGCCCTCTGTCAACGCCCAGACCAGCGCATCCACGCGGTCCGGCGATCCTTTGCCTTGATAGCCCTGAAAGGTCATGCGGCACATCTGATCCTCAAGTTCGCCAAGGCCGCGCAAGTGGCTGACGCGCCCCTGCTCATACAAAGCCGCGACAGGCTCGGCCCGTGCGATCTTGCCCTTGGCGGCATGCACCTTGGTCACCGGCACCAGCGGATCGACCTGCCGGATGACCTGTTCGACCATATCGCCGCCCTGGTTGACCTCGGCCACCAGACGATCAGCCCCCCAATGCTCCATGCAGGTGATTGCCGCGCGCGCCCACGTCATCGGACTGGCCGCGCGGACGCTGGCATCTTCCAGCACCACGGCGCGCCAATCCTGCACCGGCCCCTGCATGGTGACACCAATCACCACGATCCCGCATTCGTCAGACCCCGCATGGCCGCTGACCGGCGGATCGACCGCGACCAGCACCCGGTCAAATGCGCCGGCCTTGTCGATCCGGACCTCGTCCAGCAAGGAATGTGTCCAGAGCGCGCCCTCCTCGTCTTCCATCAACACGCCGTCCAGTTCCTGCCGCCCCAACCGCGTCCCGGCATAGCGCGCGCGCACCTCGGCCAGAAAACTGTCGGCAAGATTGGCGCGGTTCGCCTCGGTCGGCGCGTGGCTGACAACGGTAGAGTCCAATTTCAACAACTGCTTCAGCACGCCCACATTGCGCGGCGTCGTCGTCACGCATTGCTGCGGACACTCCCCCAGCCGCAAACCGAATTGCAGCATGTCCCAAGTGTCCTGAGCCCGCTTCCACTTCGCCAACTCATCCACCCAGGCGGCATCGAATTGCGGCCCGCGCAACGACTCCGGCTCATGCGCGGAAAAGGCCATCGCTTCAGCCCCGTTTGGCCAGATCAGCGTGCGCCGGCCGCCGTGCCATTCAGGGCGCCGGTCTGGGGGCGAACAAGCCAGAATGCCGCTTTCACCAAACACCATCACCTCGCGCACCTGATCCAAAGTCTCGCCCACCAGCGCCACGCGCTTGGCCCGGCCGGGATCGCGCGGACGCGACCCCTCTACCATGGACCGGACCCATTCGGACCCGGCGCGGGTCTTGCCCGCGCCGCGCCCACCCAGAATGACCCAGGACCGCCAATCCCCCACCGGGGGCAGTTGATGGTCCAGCGCCCAGAACTCGAAAATGTAAGGGAGAGCCAGAAGCTCTCCCTCGGTCATATCGTTCAGGAACTCATTCCTCACGGCAACATCTGCGCAAGCGATCCAGGCGGCACCCGATCTCAGATCGTGCGGCGTCGAAATCAATCGCGTAATCCCGGACAATTCCGGCTCTGTCTCGTTGTGCTTTGGCAAGTTGCGCCTCCGTTTCGCTGGCAGCCTTCAACATGGATCGCACGTATGCGAGTATCTTCAGGCCCTCTGTTTCCGTTCCGACTTCCCCGGTGCGAACCCGTTGTCTCAGGTCCTGCAAATCTTTTCGTGCTTCCCGAAGTTCTTCGCGGACCTCGCGGGCCACGTTTTCCAGTTCGGCAAACCCTTCTTCCGGGGTAATAAGTGTCATGTGCTCGATGACCTCTCGCTAGAGTGATCCTCCGCCCGAACCGCATGAAAAAACGGCCACCGGGGTCACCCCCCGGGGCCGTTCGCCCAACTGTTCCAGCATGCCACAACCTATACGGGAGACCGTTCGCAGAGTCAAGCCTGAACACGCCCACACGATTCCGTAAGTAATTGTAAATTAATGTTAATAACTGCTACTGCGCAACCTAAGCGCAACGCGAAAACCATCACTTTTAGCGATTTTTCAGACAAACGAAAAAGGCGGCACCAACCCTAAGGATAGCGCCGCCTTCTAAATCAAGTGATTAACTTTTTCGAAACCATACCGCGCGGTGGCGCTACTGATTGCGCTGCGCTTCCAGCGCACGGTAAGCCGCCACATTGCGATTATGTTCGTCCAGCGTGACAGCGAAGTTGTGGCCATCCGCCGGATCGAGCGTCCGCGCGACAAAATAGATGAAATCCGTATCAGCCGGGTTGAGTGCCGCCACGATGCTGGCACGCCCCGGATTTGCGATCGGTGTCGGCGGCAGACCCTTGATGACATAGGTGTTCCACGGCGTCTCGCGGTCCAGCTCCGACCGGCGCAACCCGCGCCCCAGCACACCTTTGCCTTCGGTCACGCCATAGATGACCGTCGGATCGGTTTGCAGGGGCATGTCGGCGCGCAGCCGGTTGGTAAAGACCGAGGCAACCTGTCCGCGCTCTTCGGCATTGCCGGTCTCTTTCTCGATGATTGACGCAAGGATCAGTGCCTCTTCCGGCGTTTCAAGCGGCAGATCATCGGCGCGGTTCTCCCATGCATCGGCAAGGATTGCCTCCTGTGCGCCCTGCATCCGGGCGATCACCGAGTCCAGCGTATCGCCGGGCTGAACCTCATAGCTGTCGGGGGCAAGACTGCCCTCTGCCGGAACCTCCGCCTCGCCCTCCAGCAGGTCCAGAGACGCCAATTCCTGCACCACCTGCCAGCTGGTGACACCTTCAGCCAGCGCGACGCGGTAGCGGGTGTCGTCCTTTGCACGCATCTCGGCGTAAACCGGATTGGTCTCTGCATCGCCAGGCGCAAACTTTGCCCGTTCGGCATAGCGGCCGCTGGCGGGATCAAGCTCGCGCACCTGGATTTCCGCCGCAGTCACGCCGATGCGGTAAACAATCTCTGTCCCGCAGGTGCTGGCACCGCCACGGGTCACGATATCGACAATTTCTGCCATCGACGCGCCTTCCGGCACCAGAAAACTGCCCGCTTTCAGGTCTTGCGCCTTGTCCATGTAATCCGCGCCGATCCGCAGGATCGCCCCGCTTGTGACGGCCCCCTGACCTTCCAGATTGCGCGACACAGCGCGCAGGTTGGTCCCACGTTCGACCTGCACGCAGATTGCCTGCTCCAGCGGTCCTTCGGACAGGTATTGCGACCGGCCCCATATGACCACGCCCCCGGCCAGGAACAGCAAGACGGCGAGGAACGTCAGCGCGTTAGACGCGATATGGCGCCACATCAATCGACCTTTCTGAAGATCACGCTGGCATTGGTGCCGCCAAAGCCGAAGCTGTTGGACAGGGCCACATTGATCTTGCGCTCGCGCTTGGCGTTGGGGGCAAGGTCCACCTTCGTTTCCACCGCCGGATTGTCGAGGTTGATCGTCGGTGGTGCCACCTGATCACGGATTGCGAGAATCGAGAAGATCGCCTCGATCGCGCCAGCAGCACCCAGCAGGTGCCCGGTCATCGACTTGGTCGAGGACATGGTGACCTTGTCTGCGGCATCGCCCATCATGCGCTCTACCGCGCCCAGTTCGATCTTGTCAGCCATCGTACTGGTGCCATGCGCGTTGATATAATCAATATCGGACGGTTGCAGCCCGGCCTTTTTCAGCGCCATGCGCATACAGCGTTCCGCGCCGTCGCCATCCTCTGACGGCGCGGTGATGTGATAGGCGTCGCCCGACAGACCGTAACCGATCACCTCGGCATAGATCTTGGCACCGCGCGCCTTGGCGTGTTCGTATTCTTCCAGCACCACGATGCCGGAGCCTTCGCCCATGACAAACCCGTCACTATCGACATCATAGGGGCGGCTTGCCTTTGTGGGATCATCGCTGCGCTTGGTGGACAGCGCCTTGCAGGCGTTGAAGCCGGCGATGCCGATCTCCGAGATCGACGCCTCGGCCCCGCCGGCGATCATCACATCGGCATCGTCGTCGCGGATCAGCCTGGCTGCATCGCCGATGGCATGCGCGCCAGTCGAACAGGCCGTCACAACCGAATGGTTCGGTCCGCGGAATCCGTAGCGAATGCTGACCTGACCCGAGATCAGATTGATCAGCGCGCCCGGAACAAAGAACGGCGACACGCGCCGCGGTCCGCGATCCCGCAGAACCAACGCTGTCTCGGCGATGGAGTTCAGCCCGCCAATACCGGATCCGATCAGAACGCCGGTCCGTTCCAGCTCTGCCCGATCATCCGGGGTCCAGCCTGCATCTTCGACAGCCTGCGCCGCTGCGGCAATACCGTAAAGGATGAACGTATCGACCTTGCGCTGGTCTTTTGGTGCCATCCAGTCATCTGGATTGAACGTACCGTCGGTTCCATCACCATGCGGCACTTCGCAGGCATAGTCAGTTGCCAGATGGCTGGCATCGAACCGCGAGATCTTCCCCGCACCCGATTGCCCATCCAGAATGCGTCTCCAGCTTTCCTCGACCCCGCTGGCCAAGGGGGTGACAAGGCCAAGTCCTGTGACAACAACACGGCGCATTCGGTTGTCCTTCCATCAATTTCGTTCCTGCCGCTCTTACCCTGCATGCGGGCAAGGGGGCAAGACCGTCGATTATCACTTTGACAAAGTTCCGCACAGCCCGGCATGATCTTGCGCCCGAAACAGCCCGCAAGCATCGCCCCAATTTGTGCCTCTATCGCCTGTCAGAATGGGACCAAACACGGCTCCGCAGGTGAGCGTGGTACCCCACAAACGAAAACGGCCCCCATGACGGAGGCCGTTTACGCTGTCTCTATGACTGCTGGGGCTCAGGCGTTGGCGTTGGAGATGAATCCAACCGCGTCGCCGAAGGTCTGAATGGTTTCAGCGGCGTCGTCAGGAATTTCGATGCCGAATTCCTCTTCGAAAGCCATGACCAGTTCCACGGTATCAAGGCTGTCTGCGCCCAGATCGTCGATGAACGAGGCATTGTCGACGACCTTGCTTTCTTCGACACCCAGGTGCTCTACCACAATCTTTTTAACGCGATTTGCGACGTCGCTCATATTGTCTTCCTCACGGTATTGTCGGGACATTCGCCCGGATTATCCCTCGCCCCTGCGGGGTTTTCAAGTGCCCTTGCGGGCGGCTCAACTCCCCGCGATGCGGGTCGGATTCGAAAGAGTTACCCCCTTCTGCCCGAAACTTCTGCGCCTATAGCACATGGTGCAGCGTTGGCAAACGCTTTCGCACCGGTGCCAAAGACGCTTATCACAACATGGCCATGCCGCCATTGACGTGCAAGGTGGTTCCGGTGACATACCCGGCCTCTGGCGCGGCAAGATACAGAACCGCAGCGGCAATTTCGGCCGGATCACCCATGCGGCCTGCGGGTATCTGGCCCATGATCGCAGATTTCTGATCGTCGTTCAGCTTGTCTGTCATCGCGGTGGCGATGAAACCCGGTGCCACGGCATTGACGGTGATGCCACGGCTTGCGACCTCATAGGCCAGCGACTTCGACATGCCGATCACACCCGCCTTGGCGGCGGCATAGTTGCCCTGACCGGGATTACCGGTTGCCCCGACAACGGACGAGATATTCACGATCCGGCCCCAGCGCGCCTTCATCATGCCGCGCAGTACACCTTTACACAGCTTGAATGTCGCGGTCAGGTTCACGTCGATCACCGATTGCCATTCATCATCCGACATCCGCATGAACAGGTTGTCGCGGGTGATACCGGCGTTGTTGACCAGAATATCCAGACTGCCCATCGCCTCGATTGCCTGCTTGGGAAGGGCATCAACGGCTGCGAAATCCGAAAGGTTGCACGGCAGGACATGCGCACGCTCGCCAAGTTCGGCGGCCAGAGCCTCAAGCGGTTCGGTCCGCGTGCCACTCAGCCCTACCGTGGCACCCGCGCCGTGCAACACGCGTGCAATCTCGCCGCCGATGCCCCCCGAAGCGCCGGTGATCAGCGCGGTTTTTCCAGTCAGATCGAACATACCTGTCCCCCGTTTGCGGCGGGTCAGCTGTTTTGCCGACTGTGCCGCGATGTTCCATATTTGAGGCGTATCGCATTGCATGGCCTCATAATCAAGACGAGCAAATCGTGATCTCACCCCGCCCGGTAACACCTTGCCCCGCAGCCAGAGACCCAGGTTGTTTGCGTCGCACTCTGTACCTGCCAGCGCTAATCTTCACCGGCAAATCCCGCTTCACGATTCTCTTGTGACCCGCCGAAGCGGGCCTGTGCGACATTCTTCAGCTCAGGCTTTCTGCTGCCGCCTTGACCTCGTCGGGCGTGCCGATATTGCGCGTCGCGATGGTTTTGTCGATCCGTCGGATCATGCCCGACAGCGCCTTGCCCGCGCCGATCTCCCAGATCTCGGTGACGCCCTGCGCCGCCATGAACCCCACGCTTTCGCGCCACCGCACCGATCCGGTGACCTGCTGCACCAGCAAGGAGCGGATGGTCTCGGGATTGGCCACATCATGCGCCAGCACATTCGCCACCAGCCGCACGGACGGGTTGGAGATTTCGACATCCTCCAAAGCCTCTGCCATCGCGCGGGCGGCAGGCTCCATCAACTGACAATGGAAAGGCGCGCTTACAGGAAGCAAAACAGCGCGCCGCGCCCCTTTTTCCTTGGCGATCTCGACGGCGCGTTCCACGGCCGCCTTGTGCCCGGACACGACCACCTGCGCCGGGTCATTGTCATTCGCAGCCTCGCAAACCTCGCCCTGTGCAGCCTCTTGCGCGACGGTACGGGCGGTCTCGAAATCCAGCCCCAGCAAAGCGGCCATGGCCCCGGCACCGACAGGCACGGCCTCTTGCATGGCTTTGCCGCGAATCCGCAAAAGCCGCGCGGTGTCGGCAATGCTGATCGCACCGGTTGCCGCCAGTGCGGAATATTCGCCCAGCGAATGGCCCGCCACATAAGCGGCCGCATCCACCGCCACGCCTTCTGCCTCCAACGCCCGCATCGCGGCAAGCGATGTCGCCATCAGTGCGGGCTGCGCGTTCTGTGTCAGCGTCAGCGCATCCGCCTCGCCTTCCCAGATCAGTGTACTCAGCTTTTCGCCAAGCGCGTCGTCCACCTCGTCAAACACGGCCTGCGCCTGCGGATAGGCCTGGGCAAGCGCCTGCCCCATGCCGATGGTCTGGACACCCTGCCCGGGAAATACGAATGCGCGGCTCATCTGATGCCCCCTTGTTATGTGCGGCCCCTTTCTGTCGGGGCGGTTGCTCCTGATGTACCGTCACAGCAGCTTTCGCGCAACGCAGTTGACACCTCCGCTGGCAGACTTGCACCCTGGACATTTCCGTGTATACGGAGCGCTCCTTTCGCAAGTACAGACAAACCGCGCAGACTCTCGTGGGCAGGGGCGGAAGGATCACAGACCTGTCCTTTGAAATGCGCCGCAATATGAACGGAGACCGCATGCCACTGTATGAGCATGTATTCATTTCGCGTCAGGACTTGTCCAACACGCAGGCCGAAGGCCTTGTTGAACATTTCGGCACCGTCCTCGCCGACAACGGCGGCAAGCTCGTGGAACACGAGTATTGGGGCGTCAAGACCATGGCGTACAAGATCAACAAGAACCGCAAGGGCCACTATGCCTTCCTGCGCACCGATGCCCCTTCCGAGGCCGTGCAGGAAATGGAACGCCTGATGCGTCTGCATGACGATGTGATGCGCGTCCTGACCATCAAGGTCGACGAGCACGCCGAAGGACCCTCGGTCCAGATGCAGAAGCGCGACGAGCGGGACAACCGCCGCGAGCGCCGTTGATCACCTGAGAAAAGGACGCTAAACCATGGCAACAAAACCATTTTTCCGCCGTCGTAAAGTCTGCCCCTTCTCGGGCGACAACGCACCTGCGATCGACTACAAGGACACACGTCTTCTGCAACGCTACATCTCTGAGCGTGGCAAGATCGTACCCAGCCGCATCACCGCCGTCTCGGCCAAGAAGCAGCGTGAACTGGCCCGTGCGATCAAACGCGCCCGTTTCCTCGCCCTGCTGCCCTACGCAGTGAAGTAAGGAGTAAGCACCATGCAAGTCATCCTTCTCGAACGCGTTGCGAAACTCGGCCAGATGGGCGACGTCGTTGACGTCAAGCCCGGCTACGCCCGCAACTACCTGCTGTTGCAGAAGAAAGCCCTGACCGCGTCGGAAGACAACATCAAGGCATTCGAAGCACAAAAAGCGCATCTCGAAGCCCGCAACCTCGACAGCCGCAAGGAAGCCGAATCGCTGGGAGCAAAGCTTGACGGCGAACAGTTTGTCGTGATTCGCCAAGCGTCTGACGGCGGCAACCTCTACGGCTCTGTCACCACGCGTGACGCCGCGGACACCGCGACCGAGGCTGGCTTCTCGCTGGACCGCAAGCAGATCATCATCCGCGAGCCAATCAAGGTATTGGGTCTGCACGAACTTGAGGTGAACCTTCACCCCGAGGTCATGGTGACGATCACGCTGAACGTCGCCCGTTCGCCCGAAGAGGCGCAGCTTCAGGCGTCCGGCAAGTCGATCCAGGAACTGGCCGCCGAAGAAGAGGCCGCCGCAGATTTCGAGATCGCCGAGTTGTTCGACGATATCGGCTCTGCAGCCGAGGACGACGACGCGCCCCGCGATGTGGTCAACGCCGCAGCCGAGGCCGAGTCCACCGAAGACTAAGCCGACAGCAATGCCCCCAATTCGGGGCGTTCAGACCGCGCGGGCCCACCCCGCGCGGTCTTTTTTTGTGCCGCGACCTGGCCTTCCCCTAGGCCAACAAAAAAACCGCGCCTGCGAGAGGCGCGGTTTTATGAAACTCCGTAAGTAGCGGGGCTTATTCGTCTTCTTCAAGCGCCTCGACGGCCTTTTGCAGCTCATCTTTCGAGATTTCTTTCTCGGTCACATCGGCCTGTTCAACGATGTGGTCGACGACCTTGTCCTCGAAGATCGGCGCGCGCATCTGCTGTTGCATCTGCTGGTTCTGCTGGATGAACTCAAAGAACTGACGTTCCTGGCCCGGATACTGCCGCGCCTGGTTCATGATTGCTTGCGTCATCTCGGCATCGGTAACCTGAATCTCGGCCTTCTGGCCCAGTTCCGCCAGAAGAAGCCCCAGACGCACGCGGCGCTCGGCCAGCTTATTGTGCTCTTCGGTGGGCTCTACCGGATCGTGATCATGCCCTTCGACTTCGGGGTTTTCCTCGTGCCACAGCTGATGCGCGATCTGTTTGGCTTCGGCATCCACCAGCGACGGCGGCAGTTCGAAGCTGACGACATTGTCCAGCTGATCCAGCAGGCCGCGCTTCATCACCGCGCGCGCAGCGCCCGCATATTCAGCCTCAAGACGCTCGGCGATCTGGGTTTTCAGCGCGGCCAGATCATCGGCACCAAAACGCTTGGCAAGCTCGTCGTCGATTACCGCAGCCTGAGGTGCCTTCACGGACTTGACGGTGCAATCGAAGATCGCCGCCTTGCCCGCCAGATGCTCGGCCTGATAATCCTCGGGGAACGAAACTTCGACGGCCTTCTCGTCGCCAGCTTTCACGCCGACCAGTTGCTCTTCGAAACCGGGGATGAAGCTGTTCGATCCCAGCGTCAGCGGATAATCCTCGGCAGAGCCGCCCTCGAACGCTTCGCCATCCACCTTGCCGACGAAATCGATCACGATCTGGTCGCCATCCTCGGCTGCGGCACCCTCTTCACGGTCCTCGAAATTCTGCGCGGTCTCGGCCAGATTTTCCAGCGCCTCGGTCACCGATGCGTCATCCGCCTTGGCCACCAGCTTTTCCAGCTTGATGACGCTCAGGTCGACCTCGGGGATGGTCGGCAGCGCCTCATAGCTCATCTCGACATTGACATCGTCGCCTTCTTTCCAGTCCTCATTGGTCATCTTGACCTCTGGCTGGGCGGCAGGACGGTCGCCGCTGTCTTCGAAATGCTGGTTCATCGCGCCGTCGATGGTTTCCTGCATCGCCTCGCCCAGCAAACGCTGGCCGAACTGCTTTTTCAGCAGCGGCATCGGAACCTTACCTTTGCGAAAGCCCTTCATCTCGACCTCGGGCTGCGCCTCGGCCAGCTTTTCGTTGACCTTCGCGCTAAGCTCATCAGCGCTGACGGTGATCGCGTATCCGCGCTTCAACCCTTCGTTCAGAGTCTCGGTGACCTGCATTTACGTGTCCTTTTTCTCATCCTCTGGTGCGGGTGGAGGGACTTGAACCCCCACGCCTTGCGGCGCCAGAACCTAAATCTGGTGCGTCTACCAATTTCGCCACACCCGCAAAAACCCAAGAGGCAGCCCAACGGGCCGCCCAAGTCCGGCGCTGTCTAGCAAACCCGCAAGCCGGATGCGAGCGGAAAATTCGCCTGAAACAGACAGGGCTGCAGGGTTATTCCGGCACCGGCGGTACGCGGCCGAAACAGAGTGGATGTCAAGAACCCAGGACACGACTCAGAACCTGGGGCAGAACCTCCGGCAGGTCTTCAGCAATCAAGCCCGGCCCAAAGCTGCGCGCGCATTCCACATGCAGCCAGGCGGCACTTGCAGCAGCGTCCATCGGACAATAGCCGCGCGCCAGCAATCCGGCGATGAACCCCGCCAACACGTCCCCCGACCCGGCCGTCGCGAGCCAAGGTGCGGCACGATCATATTTGGCCAAGTTTATCGTGCAAGCCCCGGAAGGATCAGCGATCACCGTCTCCGCCCCCTTGAACAGCACCACGCATCCCGCCCGTTTGGCCGCCGCACGTGTGGCATCAACCTTGGAATAGGCCGGACCTTTCGTTGCGGCTGCGTTCAATTTCTCAGCGATGTCTGGAAACAGCCGCTTGAATTCGCCCGCATGTGGCGTCAGTACGCACTGATCATGCAGCAACGCAAACAGATCCGGGTCGCGCGCAAGCAGGCTCAGCGCGTCGGCATCCAGCAGCACTGCCCGCCCTGGGCTTGGCCCGGGGCCTCGCGAAACAGAAGGCCCCGGCTCGGGGGCCGGGGCGCGTAGCGCTGCGGCGACCAACCCCGTCGCGCGCTCATCCAGTCCCAGCCCCGGCCCCAGACACAGCGCATTGATGCGCCCGTCTTCCAGCGCCGAAGCCACCCCGTCGCCATCCTCAACACGCTTCAGCATCATCGCGGTGATCTGACAGGCCACCTCCATCTGCGCTGAGCCCGGCACCCCCAAAGTCACCAGCCCCGCCCCGATCCGCAACGCGCCCCGCGCTGCAAGCCGCGCCGCCCCCGTGCGCCCGGCACCACCGGACAAGATCAGGGCGTGGCCATGAGAGTATTTGTGCTGATAATCTTCTTTTGCGAGACAGATCGAATCTTTGGCAAGCGTGACCTGCTCAAGCCACACTTCCCGCTGCCTGTCCGGCCCCTCACGCAACCACCGGGAGGCAAATGCCTCAATCCCCAGAGTTTTGACGACGACTTTGCCACAATGATCTGGTCCATCGGCCAAGACGTGCCCCAATTTCATGCTATGAAAGGTCACTGTAAGATGCGCGCTGGCTGAGACCCCATGGCGAGAGTCTGAAATCGCGAAGATCCGGCCACTATCAGCGCAAATACCAGTTGGAAGGTCGATGGCGACGATGGCCGCCCGACCAATTTCATGCCCAACCTTAATGGGACGGCACCCCACCATATTTTCCATTTTTGAGAATAGGCCATCAAATTCTCGAAGCGCGCGCTTAAGCCCTGTTCCGAACAGTGCATCCACCAGCAGGTCGCAATTCCAAAACTTTTCTTCGTATTGCAAAAATGAATAGGTCGTCCCCAGCGCGCACCACCGTTCATAATTCACTTTCGCGTCAGGCGGCAGTTGCGACGGATCACCATGGAGGAAAACCTGCACCTTCCAGCCCTGTTCCTGCAGCAACCGCGCCACGACAAACCCGTCCCCCCCATTGTTCCCCGGCCCGCACAGCACCACGGCCCGCAGAATACTTGTCTCTTCTTCTTGGACCAAATACTCCCGGGGTGCGGGGGCTGGCCCCCGCTCCGGCATCGCATCTCGCGCAAACGCCGGCCATTCCTCGAAAATCGCCTCGACGACGCCCCGCCCTGCCCGCTCCATCAATTCCAGTCCGCTAACCTCGCCGCTGTCTATCGCGGCCTGTTCAATGGCGCGCATCTGCGCGGCAGTCAGAAGCTCGGTCATGCACAACTGTCCTGTCACTGGTGTAAAAGCTCGACCTCTTATCCGCCCTTCAGGACATAGCTTACAAGAGGACAACCGCGCGGATTCGCATACAGAGTTTTCTGATCGCGTATTATTAAGTCAGATCGCACAAATTATGTGCATTTAATTCTGACAACTGGCGTCGAAACAGCCATAGCACCCGAATCCGATTGAGCCATGGTGCCCCACATGATCAATCCCTAGCGACACCTGTTGCGACGGAGATTTCAGATGAAGAAGATCGAGGCGATTATCAAGCCATTCAAGCTTGATGAGGTGAAAGAAGCCCTGCAAGATGCCGGCATACAGGGATTGAGCGTCATCGAAGTCAAAGGTTTCGGACGCCAGAAGGGCCATACTGAACTCTACCGAGGCGCGGAATATGTCGTCGATTTCCTGCCCAAGGTGAAGATCGAGGTCGTGCTGGACGATGATCTGGTCGATGATGCCATCGCGGCTATCATCGACGCGGCCAAGACCGACAAGATCGGCGACGGCAAGATTTTCGTCAGCCCGGTCGAACAGGCGATCCGCATCCGAACCGGAGAGACCGGCTCAGACGCACTCTGAGCCTGCCCCGGACCTGATCCGGGGCCTCGATGCTTCAACACTCCCACCCGAATTCAATTCCAGTTGAAAGCTCACGGCCACCGGCCGGGACGCGATGAGAAGAGGACAACCAAAGATGAGCAATGACGCAATTCTGAAAACCATCAAGGACGAGGATATCGCCTATGTCGATATTCGCTTCACCGACCCGCGCGGCAAGTTGCAGCACGTCACGGTGGTCTCGGATCTGGTCGACGAAGATTTCCTGGAAGAGGGCTTCATGTTCGATGGCTCCTCGATTGGCGGCTGGAAATCGATCGAAGCCTCGGACATGAAGCTGATGCCCGACACCGAAAGCGCCTATATCGATCCGTTCTACGCGGAAAAGACGCTTTGCATCCATTGCTCTGTCGTCGAGCCGGATACCGGCGAAAGCTACGAACGTGACCCGCGCGGCACCGCGGAAAAGGCAGAGGCTTACTTGAAATCCTCGGGCATCGGCGACGTGTCCTACTGGGGTCCGGAAGCCGAATTTTTTCTGTTCGATGATGTTCGCTTTTCGAACTCTATCAACAAGGTATCCTACGAAGTTGATGCGATGGATGCGTCCTGGAACAGCGACACACAATATGAGATGGGCAACACCGGGCACCGCCCCGGCCTGAAGGGCGGCTACTTCCCGGTCAATCCGATCGATGACGGGCAGGACATCCGCGCCGAAATGCTGACCACCATGAAGCGGCTCGGCATGAAGGTCGACAAGCACCACCACGAGGTTGCGTCCTGTCAGCACGAGTTGGGCCTGATCTTCGGCACGCTGACAAAGCAGGCCGACGAGTTGCAGAAATACAAATACGTCATTCACAACGTGGCGCAGGCTTACGGCAAGACCGCGACCTTCATGCCCAAGCCGATCTACGGCGACAACGGCACCGGCATGCATGTGAACATGTCGATCTGGAAAGACGGCAAACCGTTGTTCGCGGGCGACAAATATGCCGATCTCAGCCAGGAAGCGCTGTATTTCATCGGTGGCATCCTGAAGCATGCCAAGACGCTCAACGCCTTCACCAACCCGGCGACAAACAGCTACAAGCGGCTGATCCCCGGCTTCGAGGCTCCTGTGCTGCGCGCCTATTCGGCCAGCAACCGGTCCGGCTGCGTTCGTATTCCGTGGACCGAATCGCCCAAGGCAAAACGCGTCGAGGCACGCTTTCCCGATCCCGCAGCGAACCCCTATCTGTGCTTTGCTGCCCTGCTGATGGCCGGTCTCGATGGCATCAAGAACAAGATTGATCCGGGCGAAGCCATGGACAAGAACCTGTACGATCTGCCGCCGGAAGAGCTGGAAGGCATCCCCACGGTCTGCGGCTCGCTGCGCGAAGCGTTGGAGGCGCTCAAGTCAGATCACGGCTTCCTTCTGGCAGGTGACGTGTTCACGAAAGACCAGATCGACGGCTATATCAAACTGAAGATGGAAGAGGTCGAACTTTACGAACAAACACCGCACCCGGTCGAGTTCGGAATGTATTACAGCTGCTGACTTCCAGCTTGAACAGCTATCGGAACTGGGCGTCTTCACGGACGCCCTTTTCTTTTCTGCCTTCGAAAAGAACATCGCTTTGACGCGCTCTTGCGCGCGTTACCGCACCGAAAAACCGCATTTGCCTTCCCTCTTGGCCCAGAGCATCTCTGCGGGTAGGGTCGTCTGGATCAGTTACCTATTCCGGAGACCGCAATGCGTCCGATTTTCACCGCTCTTTTCCTGTCGCTGCTGACTGCCTCTCCGGCATTGGCGGCGAATTGCATCACGAACAAGGGCAGTTTTGGTGCCTATAAGCAAGGTCTCAGCCAACAGGCCGCGTCCAATGGCGTGGGCCAGAGCGGCCTTCAGGCGCTTGGCAGCGCATCCCTGTCCAGCCTGACATGGCGGTTCGAATCCAACCCGTCCAGCCAAAGCGGCGTCTCATACGGCGATCCGGCGGCGTTTCTCGCCAAGCGTTCGGGCAGCTCTGCGCAAAGTTTCATCAACATGGCGCGCTCGAAGAAAAGCAAGAATCCCAACACGTTCTCATCGATCGAACGCACTTACGGTGTACCGGCCGACCTTCTGGTGACAATCTGGGGACTGGAAACAAGCTGGGGCGGCTATCTTGGCAAGACGCCCATCGTCGACGGGGCGGTCACGCTGGCCTCCTATTGCCGACGGCATCCGCGCTTTGAAGGCAGCGCGATCGCGGCGTTGAAATTGGTGGATCGCGGTGTGATCTCGACCAGTACGCAGGGTGGCCCGTCGGGCGAATTGGGGCATATGCAGTTTCTGGCCGAGAACTGGCTGCGCTACGGTGTTGACGCCAACGGCGATGGCAAGGCCGATCCGTATAGCGCGGTCGACGCGCTGGCCTCTGCCGCCAATATGCTGCGCCAGAACGGCTGGCAGCCCGGTCAACCTTATGGCGAAGGCACACGCAACTTTCAGGCGCTGTCTGCCTGGAATGACAGTGGTAACTATCAACGCGCGATTGTCTACGCGGCCCAACGGATCGGAGGATAAGTTAAAGATCACCTTTAACATTGACCTATCAATGGCCTAAATGGAAAATGTAAGGCTTTAGATGAAGATGCGCCCGCTCTTGATGGTTGCAACAGGCAGCGGGCGCGTTGCAACGCGACAAGACTGACCAGCATCGGGCGTGCGGACGGTTATGCGAAATTGGCCACTCCGCCCGCAAGGTCCGATTTCTGCTGAACACCAAACAACACCGGCCGTCACCTTGACGTGACAGCCATGACACATCTCTGGCGGGCAGGCGCATGTCTGCTTACCCTTTCAATCACATCAGAAAGGAGCCGCCATGGCCACCGAACGTATCACTTTTGACGGCCACGCGGGTGCCTCGCTCGCCGCGCGGCTCGACCTGCCGGAGGGGCCGCATCTGGCCACGGCGCTGTTTGCGCATTGTTTCACTTGTTCCAAGGATATCGCCGCCGCGCGTAGGATCGCGGGTCGGCTTGCGATAATGGGGATCGCCGTTCTGCGGTTCGATTTCACCGGGCTTGGACATTCAGGCGGTGAGTTTGCCAATACGTCTTTCTCGTCAAATGTGCATGATCTGCACAACGCCGCCGCCTATCTTGGCGCGCGCGGCATGGCACCGTCGCTTATGATCGGTCACTCACTGGGCGGCGCGGCTGTGCTGCGCGCGGCGGGCAGCATCGACAGCGTGCGCGCTGTCGTCACCATCGCAGCCCCCTTCGATCCCGCCCATGTGACGCATAACTTTTCCGACGCACTGGACAAGATTGCCGAGACTGGCCGTGCAGAGGTTGATCTGGGCGGGCAGACCTTCACGATCTCGCAGGATTTCGTACAGGACGTCACGTCGGAAAAGCTTGAAAACGCCATTTCCGGCCTAAAACGCGCGCTGCTGGTGATGCACGCGCCGCGCGACAGCGTTGTGGATATTTCCAATGCGACACGCATCTTTACCACCGCGAAACACCCGAAAAGCTTTGTCACGCTGGACGATGCCGACCATCTGGTCAGCCGCGCAAGCGATGCAGAATATGCAGCACAGGTGATTGCCGCCTGGGCCGGACGCTACCTTGATTTGCCAGCGCCCGCACCGCCCCCCGGCGCGCCCGAAGGCGTGGTCCGCGTGGCAGAGGCTGATCCGGACGGCTTCCTGCAAGACGTACAAAACGGCCCTGATCATCACATGTTGGCCGACGAGCCTGAGGCTTATGGCGGCAGCAATCGTGGCATGTCGCCCTACGGGTTCCTGGCTGCCGGTTTGGGTGCCTGCACCTCGATGACGATCCGCATGTATGCGCGCCGCAAGGGCTGGCCGCTGGATCACGTCTCGGTGGATGTTCGCCACGACAAGGTCCACGCGCAGGATGCGTCCTCTGGAAGTACTGACAAGATCGACACGTTCCGCCGCCGGATCACGCTTGAAGGTGAGCTGTCACAAGAGCAATGCGCCAAACTGCTGGAGATCGCGGATAAATGCCCTGTCCATCGCAGCTTGGAACGCGGCGCGAAGGTGCTGACGGAACTGGTCTGACGCGCCGCGCCGGTTGACGTCAGGAACCGTTTCGGCCCCGACCAGCTGCCATGGCACGCTGGTCGGGGCGCTACTGCCTTGTGGGCAAGGCCGCTTGGGTCTAAACCCCGCGCAATCCCGTTTGCAGCTTGGAAGGCCCGCCGATGATCCCCCGCTATTCCCGCCCCGACATGGTCGCAATCTGGTCGCCCGAGACCAAGTTCCGCATCTGGTACGAGATCGAGGCCCATGCCTGCGATGCGCAGGCCGAACTGGGCGTGATCCCCAAGGCAAATGCCGAAGCGGTCTGGAAAGCCAAGGACGTGGAATTCGACGTCGCCCGGATTGACGAGATCGAAGCCGTGACCAAACATGACGTGATCGCCTTTCTGACCCATCTGGCAGAGATCATCGGCAATGACGAAGCGCGGTTCGTGCATCAGGGCATGACCTCTTCGGATGTGCTGGACACCACCTTCAACGTGCAACTGGTCCGTGCGGCGGATATCCTGCTGGCCGATATGGACAAACTGCTGGAGGCGCTCAAACGCCGCGCGCTGGAACACAAGGACACCGTCCGCATCGGCCGCAGCCACGGCATCCACGCCGAACCCACGACCATGGGCCTGACCTTCGCGCGTTTCTACGCCGAGATGGACCGCAACCGCACCCGTCTGGCCACCGCCCGCGACGAGATTGCCACCGGTGCGATTTCCGGCGCGGTTGGCACGTTTGCCAATATCGACCCCGCGGTTGAAGAACATGTTTGCGCAAAGATGGGGCTGAAGCCCGAACCGATCAGCACGCAAGTGATCCCGCGCGACCGCCACGCCGCGTTCTTCGCAGCCCTCGGCGTCGTCGGCAGCTCTATCGAGAATGTCGCGACAGAGATTCGCCACATGCAACGGACCGAGGTGCTGGAAGCCGAAGAATTCTTCTCGGCCGGTCAGAAAGGCTCTTCCGCGATGCCGCATAAACGCAACCCGGTGCTGACCGAGAATCTAACCGGTCTGGCGCGTCTGGTGCGCATGGCCGTGGTTCCCGCGATGGAAAACGTAGCCCTCTGGCACGAGCGCGACATCAGCCACAGCTCTGTCGAGCGCAACATTGGCCCCGACACCACCATCACGCTGGATTTTGCGCTGGCCCGGCTGACGCAGGTGATCGACAAGCTGGTGATCTATCCCGACAACATGCTGGCCAACATGAATAAATTCAAAGGTCTGGTGATGTCGCAGCGCGTGTTGCTGGCGCTGACGCAGGCCGGTGTCAGCCGCGAGGATTCCTATCGCCTTGTCCAGCGCAACGCGATGAAGGTCTGGGAGAAGGGCGCCGATTTCAAGACAGAACTTCTGGCCGATGACGAGGTCACAGCCGCCCTGTCGAAAGAAGAAATCGAAGAGAAATTCGACCTCGGTTATCACACCAAACATGTCGACACGATCTTCAAACGCGTGTTTGGTTGAAGCGACTAGACCCGTAAATTACGATCCCTCACTGTCCGACAGTGGGGGATTTTCGTTTTGTCAACGTCGCGAGGGAAGTCTTTTCATGCCTGCCTGAAGCGTCGCTATTTTGCTGACAGACAGACGCCCGAACGTTCCAGCGCTTCCAGCCAGATCCCGGTGCGCGACGGCAAGCTGACGCCGATCTCATTGAACCTGTGTCTTCGCGTTTTGTCGCAGGCCAAGGCTGTGTTATCTTGTCTCCACAGACCAAATGGAGAATTGCAATGAACCTCAAGACAATTCTGGCCGCCACGGCTCTGGCAATCATTCCCGCAGTCGGCGCTTGGGCGTCCTGTTCGGGCCATAGCGAGGCGATGTCCTGCGCTCAGGGCACTGTCTATGACAGCGCATCGGGCAGCTGTGTCGAGCAAGTGACCGGCTGAGGCAAAAAGAATAAACTGCGATCAAACGTCACTCGTTCAGGGTTTGTTCACCTGACTCGGGTTAGGTCGGGACCATACGGGATGTAGCCGGACGAGGTCCTGAACGGATGACGAACCAGACACAGATCGCCACATTGGCTTCACCTGTCGCCCGCCCACCGGTCGGCATGACCCCTGTATTGACCCGCCGCCAGAAGGCGGCGATCGTGGTGCAGTTCATTCTGAATGAAGGTGCAGAGGTGGCCCTGACCACCCTGCCCGATGACTTGCAGGCCACGCTGACCCAACAGCTTGGCGACATGCACTATGTGCACACCGACACTTTGAACGAGGTGTTGACCGAATTCGCCGACGAACTCGGCGGTGTTGGGCTTAGCTTTCCCAAAGGGATCGCGGGGGCCTTGTCGGCGCTGGACGGAAAGATCAGCGCCCAGACCGCCCAACGCCTTCGCAAAGAGGCGGGCGTGCGTCAGGCGGGCGATCCGTGGGCGCGCATCGCCCGCCTATCAGCCGATGAATTGCGCCGTATGCTCGAGGCTGAAAGCACAGAGGTTGCCGCCGTTGCCCTGTCAAAAATTGATGTGACCCGCGCGGCAGAGGTGCTGGGCAAGCTGCCCGGTGCCCAGGCCAGATTGATCGCCTACGCAGTGTCGCAGACCGGCGCTGTCACCCCGGATGCCGTTGACCGGATAGGTCTGAGCCTTGCAAGCCAGCTTGATAACAAGCCCGAACGCGCCTTCAATGCGGCTCCGGAAAATCGGGTCGGGGCGATTTTGAACGTCTCGCCATCGCTGACCCGCGACGATGTGCTGAGCGGATTGGATGAGACTGACAGCGTCTTTGCGCAAGCCGTCCGCAAAGCGATCTTCACCTTCTCTGACATTCCGACGCGGATCGCAGCGCTGGATGTGCCGCGCATCCTGCGCGACGCCGATGGTGACGCGATGGTGACCGCGCTGGCCTTTGCAGCGACCACCGGGCAGGACGAGGCCCGCGACCACATGCTCGAAAATCTGGGCAAGCGCATGTCGGAACAGATTCGCGAACAGATCGAAGAGCGCGGCACGCCAAAACGCAAGGACGGCGAGGCGGCGATGAACACTGTTGTTGCCGGTATACTGTCCTTGGTCGAAGCCGGCGAGATCACATTGGTCCAGCCTGACGAAGAAGAGTGAACTCAGCCGATACTGGCAATGTAACGGTGCGATACAAATGGCCCGATGCTTGTGATCGTTCCTGCCTCGGCCTATGTCTCGGCAGTCCTTTCAAGGAAAGCCGCCACAAACGTGCCAGACAAGACATCTTCGACGCCCCCCAAGGGCAGCTTTGGCGACTGGATGACCGATCGCGCATTACGGGCGATGATCCGGCTGGCGCTGTTTTTGCCGCTGCGTGCACGGCTCTGGCTGATGGGTCGGCTGATCAGCCGCATCGTCGCGCCGCTTGCCGGATACCGGGACCGCGCCATGGCCAACCTTGCCCATGTCTGGCCGGACCTGCCCGAAGCGGAACGCAGGCGGCTCGCAGATGCCGTGGCCGACAATGCCGGGCGCACGATGATCGAGAATTACGACGTCAAAGGCTTGCTGCGCAGAATGGCCAACACGCCCGTGCATGGGCCGGGTGTTGACGCCGCAGAACAGGCCCGCGCCGAAGGCCGCCCGGTGGTTTTTGTCACCGGACATTTTGGTAATTTCGAAGCACCTCGTGCAGCACTTGTTGCGCGCGGATTCGAAATCGGCGGGTTGTACCGGCCCATGTCCAACGCCTATTTCAACGCACATTACGCCGCCAATATGCATGCCCTGTCCGGCCCCGTCTTTGAACAGGGCCGCCGCGGTACGCTGGGGTTGATGCGCCATATCCGTGAGGGTGGCATGGGGGTGTTGCTGTTCGACATATACGACAGTTCGGGCACGCCATTGCCGTTTTTGGGAAAGCCCGCCCCGACGGTCACCTCGGCTGCCGATATCGCGCTAAAAACCGGAGCCTTGTTGATCCCGTTCTTCGGTACAAGACAACCGGACGGGCAAAATTTCCACATCGAATTCGATGAGCCGGTACCACATGGCGACCCGGTAGAGATGATGCGGCAAGTGACACAAGCGCTGGAACGCCGGATCGAGGCCCATCCCGAACAGTGGTTCTGGATCCACCGCCGGTGGAAGCCAAAACGTCAGCGCAAACGTGCAGCCGCCAAGATCGGGCCGTGACCGGCGCGCTGAACCAATACGACCAGTGGACGTGGACCCGAAATCGGCAGGCGTGCCTTATAGGTGCCCTGTCCGTCCCAGCGTCCCAGAACCCGCCAGTCAGTCACGACATTGTGGTAGGTCAGCGTCCGCCCGGCATTCTCGCCGCGCTTTATCGCAACAACAGTTTCGGGCTCGTAGCGCACCAGATGAATGTCTGCCGGACCGGCAGAGCGCAGGGCGCGGGCCGAAATCACCAGTTCTGAACCGTTGCGGGCAAGTTCCACCAACACGGGCAGACGTTGCGATTCGTGTTTGCGGATCAGATCGGCCACATCCATCCTGCGGTTGCCGACGACATCCTCTGTCCCTTGCACGACCATCTGCGGCGTGTAGATGCTGCGATGACCGGCGGCCGCAGCATAGGCCTTTTGCCGCTTGGTGAATCCGGCTTGGGCGAAGACATCCTTCCAGCCGATATAGTCCCAATAATCGACATGCAGGGCCAGAGCGATCACATCGTCACGCCGGGCAAGCTCACCCAGCAGTTGGTCCGCAGGCGGGCAAGAGGAACAACCCTGCGAGGTGAAAAGCTCTACCACCACCGGATGGTCCTGCGCCGCAGCAGCGCCAGCCAGCGCTATCCAGATTGTGGCGATCCATCCAACCAGCTTTCGCATGCGTCACTCTATTCCGTTTGAAGTATCCCAACGTCATTAAAACGATCATGCTGAAATAGCCAATCAAGGATTTGCGATAACCCGAGAGCTGTCCCAAAGAACCGAGTCGCCACCATTTTGGCACCGCCAATCTCTCGCCTCAGCGACGAAAGCGGACGCATTGACACCCTGTTCCGTGTCAGGTGTCGCAATTTCTGGATCTGGCGGCCCAAATTCGGTGTGCAATGGTATACATAACGACGCACCCCCCTTGATTGGCACGTCAGGTTAGGGCAGATAACAGCCAGCAACACCCTTATCACCCGCATTTCGCAAGGGAGCCAATAATGCCCATCACAGTCGGTCAGGATACAGCCAAGACACGCAAGACGTTGTCTGTCGGCGACCAGTCTTTCGCCTATTACTCGATCCCCGCAGCCGAAGCAGCCGGGCTTGGGGATTTCTCGAAACTGCCCGCCGCGCTGAAGGTCGTGTTGGAAAACATGCTGCGGTTTGAGGACGGCAACACCGTCACCGTCGACGACATCAAGGCGTTTGCCGAATGGGCGACCAAAGGCGGCAAGAACCCGCGCGAGATCGCCTATCGTCCGGCCCGCGTACTGATGCAGGATTTCACCGGCGTCCCCGCCGTGGTTGACCTTGCCGCCATGCGTGACGGCATCAAGCATCTCGGTGGCGACCCGCAGAAGATCAACCCGCTGAACCCGGTCGATCTGGTCATCGACCACTCGGTCATGATTGACGAATTCGGCAACCCGCGCGCCTTCCAGATGAACGTGGACCGAGAGTATGAGCGCAACATGGAGCGCTATACTTTCCTCAAATGGGGCCAGACCGCGTTCAACAATTTCCGCGTTGTGCCACCGGGCACCGGCATTTGCCACCAGGTGAACCTGGAATATCTCAGCCAGACCGTCTGGAGCGACAAGGACCAGAACGGCGATGTCGTCGCTTATCCCGACACGCTGGTCGGCACCGACAGCCACACGACCATGGTCAACGGCGCGGCCGTTCTGGGCTGGGGCGTTGGCGGGATCGAGGCTGAGGCCGCGATGCTGGGTCAGCCGATCTCGATGCTGATCCCCGAAGTCGTGGGTTTCAAACTGACCGGCCGCATGGTCGAAGGCACCACCGGCACCGACCTGGTTCTGAAAGTCGTGGAAATGCTGCGTGAAAAGGGCGTGGTTTCCAAATTCGTGGAATTCTACGGTGACGGTCTGAACAATCTGCCACTGGCGGATCGTGCCACTATCGCCAACATGGCACCGGAATACGGTGCCACCTGCGGCTTCTTCCCGATCGACGAAGAAACCCTGCGTTATCTGCGCAATACCGGCCGTGAAGACGACCGCGTTGCGCTGGTCGAGGCCTATGCCAAGGAAAACGGTTTCTGGCGCGGCGCGGATTACGATCCCGTCTATACCGACACGCTGGAGCTGGACATGGGCACCATCGTGCCTGCGATCTCCGGTCCCAAGCGTCCGCAGGACTACATCGCGCTGGATTCCGCGGCCACCGCATTTGGCCACTACGTCAAGGGCATCCGCGAAGGCAAAGACACCAGCGCGAGTTCCGAAGTCCGCTGGGAAGGTGAAGGCGGCGCGCCGGAACCCACAGACATCCCCGGGGATGAAGGTCATCACAAACGGGGTTTCGTTCCGACAGAGAAAAGCCACTACCAGTTGCATGACGGCTCTATCGTGATCGCTTCGATCACGTCCTGCACCAACACGTCGAACCCTTATGTGATGATCGGCGCGGGCCTCGTGGCACGCAAGGCGGCGGCCCTTGGGCTGACCCGCAAACCATGGGTCAAGACATCCCTCGCCCCCGGATCGCAAGTCGTGTCTGCCTATCTGGAGGCCGCGGACCTGCAAAAAGACCTCGACAAGATCGGGTTCAACCTTGTCGGTTATGGCTGCACCACCTGTATCGGCAACTCCGGTCCGCTGGCCGAGGAAATCTCGAAATGCATCAACGATAATGACCTGATCGGCACGTCGATCCTTTCGGGCAACCGCAACTTCGAAGGCCGGATCAGCCCGGATGTGCGTGCCAACTATCTGGCATCGCCGCCCCTGGTCGTGGCCTATGCGCTGGTGGGTGACATGAATGTCGACATCACCAAAGACAGTCTTGGCAAGGACAAGGACGGCAACGACGTCTACCTCAAGGACATCTGGCCGACCACAAAGGAAATCGCGGATCTGGTCGAACAGACCGTGACGCGCGAGGCGTTCCAGTCGAAATATGCCGACGTCTTCAAAGGCGACGAAAAATGGCAGGGCGTCGAGGTTCCGCAACAGGAAACCTATGATTGGCCGTCCACATCGACCTATATCCAGAACCCGCCCTACTTCCAGAACATGAGCAAGGAGCCGGGCACCATCAGCAATATCGAAGGTGCACGTGTTCTGGCTCTGCTGGGCGACATGGTTACCACCGACCACATCAGCCCCGCCGGGTCGTTCAAGGACACCACACCCGCTGGCCGCTACCTGACAGAGCGTCAGGTGCCGTCGCGCGAATTCAACTCTTATGGCAGCCGTCGCGGCAACCATGAGGTGATGATGCGCGGCACATTCGCCAACATCCGCATCAAGAACGAGATGCTGGACGGGGTCGAAGGCGGCTACACCAAAGGCCCGGATGGCGAACAGGCGGCCATCTTCGACGCCGCGATGGCCTATCAGGAAAACGGCACGCCGCTGGTGATCTTCGGTGGCGAGCAATACGGTGCGGGCTCCAGCCGTGACTGGGCGGCCAAGGGCACGGCCCTGCTGGGCGTCAAGGCAGTCATCGCCGAAAGCTTTGAGCGTATCCACCGGTCCAACCTGGTGGGCATGGGCGTCGTCCCGCTGGAATTCACCAACGGCGACACCCGCAAATCGCTGAAGCTGACGGGTGACGAGACGGTCTCAATCTCGGGTCTGGACACGATCAAACCGCTTCAGGATGTGCCTTGCACCATCACCTATGCCGACGGCACCGAAAAAGAAATCACGCTGAAATGCCGGATCGATACCGCGATCGAGATTGAATATATCGAGCATGGCGGCGTCTTGCATTATGTGCTTCGCAACCTCGCGGCATCCTGATCCGTCAGGCCCCACAACCCCAAGCTGATGGGGTTCAATGCAGAAAATGGCGCGTCGCTTCGGTGGCGCGCCTTTTCGTTTTGTGCAACCCTGCTATGCGCGGGTCTTCGCCAAACACGGCTTCGTGACGCGCCAGCCCGAACATTTCCCCTTATGTCATTTGCTGTAATGCCCCATTTGAAGGGCAAGCAAAGAGGCAGAGACCATGAAGAACACGATCACATTCGCGCAGATCATCGCATTGAGCATTCTTGTCGTTTACGGTGCCCAGGCCAGCACCAAGTCGCCCCCGGCCTGCCCCTCGCTCAGCGCATCGGAACATTGCGCGATCACGCCCTGAGATAAGGGTCCCGCTATTCTTGGTATTTCATAGCAAATGCGCGTCGTCTCGGCCCGGTTCGGGCCGGGACGGCAAGCGTCAGTCAGCCAATGCTTTTTCCAGCTCGGGCGCGAAACGGTTCTCATAATCTGATCCGACCAACGGTCCGGCAAAGCGAAACAGCACTGTGCCATCGCCATCGACGATGAATGTCTCGGGTGGCGCGGTCACGCCCCAATCAATCGCGCTGCGGCCCTTGGGATCAAACGGAACGGCTATGAACGGGCTGTCCGACTCGGCCAGATATTTCTGTGCGTCCTCGGCCTGATCCTTGAAGTTCACTCCGACGATCCGCATCCCCTGTGCCTCCAGTTCCAGCAGCTTGGGGTGTTCGGCGCGGCACGGCGGACACCAGCTTGCCCAGAAATTCACCAGCGTCACCTCGCCCGTTGCTAGCGCCCCCGGTTCGAGCGCGGGATAGCCGGTCAGGGCAGTCTCGGTAATCGCCGGTGCGGGCTGTCCGATCCGGGTGGAGGGCAAACCCTGCGGATCGTCGCGGAACATGCCAACGTAGAACAATGCGGCCAGCCCGGCAAAGATCGCCGGCGGTGCAATCATCAGTGGTGAAATCTTAGCCACGGCGTGTTCCCCTTGTTTCAACCCGGTCCAGCTCTGCCTTGACCCGGCGCGCGCGCCAGAAGCTGACGCCGACCAGGGCCACGATCAGCAGGATCGACACTGCATAGGATGACAGTACGACATCCGCGTATTTCCCCAGATCCGGCATCACCCCATCCTCTCCCGCGCCATCAAGGCCCGTGTCCGGCGCGCCCTGATTTCGGTCTGTGTGCGCAGGAAAACCAGCGCGATGAACAGCAGCGCGAACCCTGCCATCGACACGAAAAGCGGCACGGCAAATACATTGCTGACACGTTCCTCGGTATCGCCCGCAAGCGCCCCCGCACGCATCACCGACGCGCCCTGATGCAGACCCTGATTCCAGAAATTCACCGCATAGCGGCTGAGGATCGCAAAGACCGACCCCACCAGACATAGGATAGAGGTCAGATCGGCGGCGGTGTCGTCATCCTCGATCGCGGCCCACAGCGCCATGTAGCCAAGGTAGAACAGGAACAAGATCAGGAACGAGGTCAGCCGCGGATCCCATTCCCACCACGTCCCCCACATCGGCTGGCCCCAAAGCGCGCCGGTGACCAGCGCGATCACCGTCATCACCGCACCCACGGGGGCGGCGGCACGGGCGCCAAGCGCGCTGACATGGTGGCGGCGCACGATCCAGATCAGTGACGCCACCAGCATCATCAGCCAGGCATTGATGGCCATCAGCGCGGCCGGTACATGCAGGTAGATGATCTTGACGGTCGATCCCTGCCGGTAATCGTCCGGCGTGAAGAAGAACCCCCAGACCAGCCCTACAAGCAGCGTCACCACCGCCGCAGCCGACAGCCAGGGCAACAGCCTGTCGGTGGTCCGGATGAATTTCACCGGGTTCGCATATTCCCAGATAGAGGCCATGCCTCCTCCTACATCAGTTCCGCGCCGTCCTAACAGATGGTTCAGCGCAGGTTAATCCGCAACACTGCCGCAGAGGCAAATGGCAATAGCGCGATCACGCCAAAAGTGATCCCTGCAAGCATGGTCAGCGGCGTCACGACCTCCAGCCCGGCAGCGCCACGTCGCGCGACCTCTGCCCCGAAGATCAGCGTCGGCACATATAGCGGCAGGACCAACAGCGACAAAAGCAGCCCGCCGCGTTTGATGCCCACCGTCAGCGCCGCCCCGAAGGTGCCGATCACCGATAATGCGGGCGTGCCCAGCAACAGCGAGGCCGTCACCCACAAATACCCCGGCCCCGGCAGGTTCAGCAGCACGCCAAGCGCAGGCGCCACCAGCACCAGCGGCAGGCCGGTGGTGATCCAATGCGCGAGCGCCTTGATGCTGACGATCCCTTCCATCGGCAAGGGCGCGGTCGCCAGCAGATCCAGACTGCCATCCTCCCAGTCCAGCGCAAGGATGCGATCCAGCGACAGAAGGCAGGCCAGCAGCGCCCCCAGCCACAGGATGCCGGGAGCGATCCGCGCCAGCAGGGCGCTTTCCGGCCCGATACTGAACGGCACCAGCACCGTCACGATCAGAAAGAACGCAAGCCCAAGACCAAAGCCGCCGCCCGCGCGCACGCCAAGCCGCAGATCGCGTGTCAGCAACGCGATCACAGGAACGCCTCGTCCGGGTCAGAGGCCCGCCAGACGGCGCGAAAGGGCGTGACATCCAGCAGTTCAGTGTCCAGTCCCAGATCAATATGGGTGGCGATCAGCGCCGATCCGCCCTGCCCCAGATGGGTGCGCACGGCTGCGGCGAACAGTTCGACAGACGCCGCGTCCAATGAGACTGTTGGTTCATCCAGCACCCAGATCGCGCGCCCCGTCACCATGAGCCGCGCCAATCCCAAACGACGTTTCTGCCCCGCCGAGAGTGTCCCGGCGAGCCGATCCGACAGGGCCTCCAGATCGAAGGCGCGAAGTGCCGCCACGATGTCACCGGTGCCAAAGACCGACGCCCAGAAAGACAGGTTTTCGGACACGCTCAGCATCGCCTTCAACCCGTCAGCATGGGCGGCATAGGCAATCTCTTCGCCACCCCCCTCGACCCGCCCGGCCAAGGGCGGCTGCAAGCCCGCGACGGTGCGCAAAAGCGTTGTCTTGCCGGACCCGTTCGGCCCGCGCAACACAAGCGCCGTGCCGGGTGAAAGGCTGAAATTCAACCCTTCCAGCACCGCAACCCCGCCACGCGAGACGCTGAGATCTATGGCATGCAATGTCATGGTGTCGGGCTTAATTCATTGCCCGCACGGACAAAAGAGATCAAATGCGCGCGGGTGATGTTGATTACTGCCCCGGCAAGGCCCCACCGGCACGCTCAAACCGGCAGCGCGGCCAGTGCCACGCGCCGACCTTCGGACAGCAGCACATTATACGTCCGGCAGGCCGAGGGCGCGTTCATCACCTCGATCCCCATGCCCGCGGCCTCCAATTCTTCGCGCAAGTCACGCGGCAAATGCAGGATCTCGGCACCTGTGCCGACGAACAGCACGTCAATGTCCTCGGCAAGCGCCAAAAGCGGCGCGCGGTCGTCATAGCCGCCCCAGCTTTGCACACCTCCCGCGCTTAGAATAACCGGGCCTTCCACGACTTTGCCGCCGATCCGAAAATAGCCCGACCCATAGCCCTCGACGGGCTGGGCATCGGTAAAGACAATCTCGTTCAGGCGCATGTCCTTCTCCTTCAGTCGCACAGCGGCTTTCCGCTTGGTACCGCCAGCGTAACGCCCGCGAAAGAGATGGCCAACGGCAGACGCGCGTTACAGCGCCCTTGCCGACAGGTCAGGCATCAATATCCGCGAATTGCGTTCCGGCCTTGCCATCCGTCTTTGTCCAATCGCGCTTGACGCCCAACCAAAGCAGGGAGGTCGAGGCCACGAAGATCGACGAATAGGTGCCCACGACAACACCCCAGATCATCGCAAAGACAAAGCCACGGATCACGTCGCCGCCCAGAACAAACAGCGCGATCAGCGCAATCAGCGTGGTGATCGAGGTCATGAAGGTCCGGCTCAGGGTCTCGTTGATCGAGACATTCAGAACTTCCTTAAGCTCCATCTTCTTGAACTTTCGAAGGTTTTCGCGAACGCGGTCGAACACCACGACCGTATCGTTCAACGAATAGCCCACAATGGTCAGAAGCGCCGCGATGATCGCAAGATCGAACTTGATGCCGACCTCGGAGAACACGCCGATGGTCAGCACCACGTCATGCACGAGCGCGACCACGGCCCCAAGCGCAAACTGCCATTCGAACCTGAGCCAGATATAGACGAGCACCGCAAAGATCGCGAGAACGACCGCAATCACGGCGGTCTGGATCAACTCGCCAGAGACTTTCGGGCCAACCGATTCCACCGACACGAACCTGATATCCGGGGTCACCTCGGACAAGGCGTTTTCAGCGGCGACAATGGTTTCGGATGAAACGCTATCCGTCTCGTCCTGGGCCTGAATGCGGATCATCGCCACATTCTGCTCTGGCCCGAAATTGGGGTCGAACACTTCGGATATGGTGATGTCGCCCAGTTCCAGCGCGGCCAGCGCGTCACGATACGCGCCCACATCCACCGTCTGTTCGCTTTGCGTGCGGATGGTCGTACCGCCGCGAAAGTCGATGCCGTAATTCAGCCCGCGCGCCCCGAACGAGATCAGGGCAAGCACGATCATGAAGGCCGAAATGCCCAGCCACAGCTTTGAGCGGCTGAAGAAATCCCAGTTCGTCGTCTCGGGTACCAGTCTCAGGCGCATGGATCAGACCTCGATCGTCTTGGGGCGGGTGCGTTCGAACCACATCACCACCAGCAGGCGGGTGACGAAGATCGCGGTGAACACGGATGTCAGAATGCCGATGCCCAGAGTGATGGCAAAGCCGCGCACCGGGCCAGAGCCCATGGCGAACAGGATCACGGCCGTGATGAAGGTGGTGATATTGGCGTCGGTGATCGCCGACAGCGCCTTTTCATAGCCCAGATCAATGGCTCGCGCCGGGCCTCTGGCGGATTTCAGCTCTTCGCGGATACGCTCGAAGATCAGCACATTGGCATCCACCGCCATGCCGATGGTCAGCACGATGCCCGCAATCCCCGGCAGCGTGAGCGTCGCGCCGATCAGGCTGAGCAGTCCGAAAAGCAGACCCACATTTATCAGCAGCGCGATATTGGCAAAGAAGCCGAACAGGCCGTAGCTGAGGAACATGAAGACAAGCACCGCAACGAAGGCGACGATACAGGCGATCTTCCCTGCGTCGATGCTGTCCTGGCCAAGCTCTGGTCCGATGGTGCGCTGTTCGAGAAAGTTGAGGCCCGCAGGCAGCGCGCCCGCGCGCAGCAACACGGCGAGTTTGGTGGATTCCTCGACGGTGAAATTGCCCGTGATAATGCCCGAACCGCCCGGAATATGGCTTTGGATCACCGGCGCGCTGATCACCTCGTTATCCAGCACGATGGCAAAGGGGCTGCCGATGTTCTGGGCGGTGTAATCGCCGAATTTCCGCGCCCCTGTCGGGTTGAAGCGAAAGTTCACGGCGGGACGCCCGTTCTGGTCAAAGGCCGGTTGCGCGTCGGTCAGCTCTTCGCCCGTGACCACAGGCGCGGTTTCCAGCGTGTAATATAGCCCTTCTTCATCAAGCGATGGCAGCACTTCCTGTCCGCCGGGCACGGAGGCATCGGCATTCGAGCCGCGTCCGATGACAGGCTGAAAGGTCAGTTGCGCGGTGGTGCCGATGATCGCGATCAACTCTTCCGCGGACCCGATGCCGGGCACCTGAATCAGGATGCGGTCGGCGCCCTGACGCTGGATCGTGGGTTCGCGTGTGCCAACCTCGTCAATCCGGCGCCTAATGATTTCAAGGGCTTGCTGCAATGTGCGGTCATCCATCGCCGTGCGTTCAGCCTCGGACAGGGTGACGATCAGCACATCGCCATCGCCCGACACGTCCAGATCGCGCGCGCCCGCCGCGGTGATCGAACTGACGGGCTGCGACAGTGCGCGCGCAACCTCGATCGCCCGCGCCATGCCTTCGGGCTGCGAGATCTTCACGCGAAGTTCATCATCGCCGGAAGGTTGCAGACGGATCGTGCCGACATCGTTGCGCGCATCGCGCAGGGCGTTTCGCAATTCCGGCCACATGGAATCCATCCGCGCCTTGTAGACATCCTCGACCTGAACTTCTGCCAGAAGATGCACTCCGCCGCGCAGATCAAGGCCCAGATTGACCAGGGACGACGGCAGGAAAGACGGCCAACCTGCTGATTTCGCGGCAAGTTCCGGTGTCTCGCCTGCAACCTCTATGGCAGCCACGGCGTCGTTATGCGTCTCGACGCGGGTGTAGAAGGCGTTGGGCAGGGCCAGCGCCAGGCCCGCGATACAGACTGCCCATATCAGCACGCGCTTCCAAAGGTCGATTTGCAGCATAAGGCCGCTCCGTCTACGAGGCAGAAATTGGGCGGATCAGGTGTCGGCGGGTTCTGTCTTGGACAGCACCTGCGCGATGGTGGATTGCACCACGCGAACCTTTACGCCTTCGGAAAGCTCAACTTCCAGCTCGTTGTTTTCCTTCACCTTTACGACCTTGCCGATCAGGCCACCCTGGGTGACAACCTGATCGCCGCGACGCAGGGCGCTTACCATCTTCTGATGTTCTTTCAGCTTTTTCTGCTGCGGACGGATCAGCAGGAAATACATGATCGCGAAGATCAGAATGAGGGGCAGAAACTGCGCGATGGCGCTGGTGTCCATGGGAAGGCTCCGTTGGTTCAGGCGGGGTGGCCCCCCGCAAATTCTGGCGGAACCTATGCGCAGAGCCGGGGCATTGCAAGGCGGCTTGATCGGGGCGTTTTGTGCTTTTTGTGCCGCCGGTGTGTACAAATGCCCCTTGCGCGGCAAATCCGTGTCGATTGCCGCCAAGACGCAGCGACGATAGGGTGCCGCCAAGCCGCCCGCTGCACTCGTCGCGAGGGGCGTCGGGACTTCTATTCGGGACATCAAGGGGACGCGCCATGCAACGGGCCAGCAGTGACAAAGACGCCGCGTCGGAAAGCGACCCGGACTTTGCCGGACAGAGACCACGGTGCCACATACCCCCGCTGACACCCGCCCCCAAAGCCCGGCACGCCGCCGCACTGACCGGGGTGATCGCAGAGCGGCGCGTCAGGTTTTGGGCGTCGGTCCTCCTTGCGCTGGGTCTTGGGGTGCAGGCACAGGCCGAATTGCCTGCCTTGCCGCTCGACGATCACGCCGCGTGGCAGGCCGTCGGGCGGGTCAATCAGGCGGGGTTCAATCAGAAGGCGCTGTGTTCCGGCACGCTGATCGGCCCTGATCTGGTGCTGACCGCCGCCCATTGCGTGCAGGGGCGCAACGGGGTCATTCCGCTGAGCCGCTTGCATTTCGTCGCGGGCTGGCTGGGCGGGGACTATGCCGGCGATTCAGCTGCCCAACGGGTCTTGGTGCACCCCGATTATGCCGACAAGCCCGGCCCATCGGACATCGCTTTGATGTGGCTGAAACACCCGCTGGAGGTGACACCGTTTGCAATCCACGCACCGCAGCCTGGGATCGTCGCGATCATGGGATATCAGGACAACCGGCCGCACCGGCTGGGCGCGCGGTTCGATTGTCAGCGGCTAAGCGATACCCAGCTGTGGCTGTCCTGTCCGGCGCGAGGCGGTACCTCTGGCGGGCCAGTCTTCCAGCAGGTTGACGGCATCTGGCATGTTGTGGGCGTGGTCAATGGCGCGAACAGCACGGCCAGTCTGGGTGCCCCTGTAGGAGACTGGGTATTGACCCGGATGACGGACGCCCCCTGACAAAACAGCGGCAGTCCGGCAAAACACATGCGGAGTCAGGCAATCGCGCAGCGTTGCGGGTTGCGTCCAATGCACCTCACGGGCAAAACATGGGCGGCGCGCCCCTGACATGCGCAGCACAACAGCGTCAAAACCGCCAGTACCGCCCGCGCGAATTCTGGTGCATAACGCCGCACAGAACGATTCATCACGAAGGACCAGACAGATGCATGACATCCGCGCCATCCGCGAAAACCCGGCTGCTTTTGACGCGGCGCTGTCCCGCAGAGGCGTTGCGCCGGTGTCGTCGGATGTTCTGGCCATCGACGAGGCGCGCCGTGCCGCGATCCACGCCGCAGAGACCGCACAGGCCGAACAGAACAAGGCGTCCAAGGAAGTGGGGGCCGCCAAGGGCCGCGGTGACGAGGCAGAGTTTGAGCGTCTGCGTGCCTTGGTGGCCGCGAAAAAGACCGAGATGGCGGACATGCAGGCGACGGCAAAAGCCGAGGATGAGCGGCTGACCGCGCTGTTGTTGACCCTGCCCAACCTGCCGCATGACGATGTGCCGGACGGGACCGACGAGGATGACAATGTCGAGACGCACCGCTGGGGCACCCCGCGCGCGTTCGATTTTGACCCAAGGGAACATTACGATCTGGCGGGCGTGAAACCGGGCATGGATTTCGAGACCGCCGCAAAACTGTCGGGCGCGCGGTTTGTCGTGCTGTCGGGCGGTGTCGCGCGCATTCACCGGGCGCTGGCGCAATTCATGCTGGACACGCATGTCGAGGAAAACGGTCTGTCCGAAACATGGACCCCCGTGCTGGTGCGCGAAGAGATGATGCTGGGCACCGGGCAATTGCCGAAATTCGGCGAGGACAGCTATCAGACGACGAATGGCTGGTGGCTGATCCCGACCTCCGAGGTGACGCTGACCAATATCGTGAACGGGTTGACGGTGGACGAAGACACCCTGCCCCGCCGTTATGTCGCGCATTCGCAATGCTTCCGGTCCGAGGCTGGTTCTGCGGGCCGTGACACGGCGGGCATGCTGCGCCAGCACCAGTTCGAGAAGGTCGAGATGGTCAGCGTGACCCATCCCAATCACAGCCGCGCGGAACTGGACCGCATGACGGAATGTGCACAGGGCATTCTGGAACGGCTGGGCCTGCCTTACCGGACGGTTGCGCTCTGCACCGGCGATATGGGCTTTGGCGCGCGCCGCACCCATGACATCGAGGTCTGGCTGCCCGGACAGGACGCTTATCGCGAGATCAGCTCTGTCTCGGTCTGCGATGCGTTTCAGGCCCGCCGGATGAATGCGCGGTTCAAACCCGCAGGCGGCGGCAAGCCGGAATATGTGCACACGCTCAACGGCTCTGGCCTTGCGGTGGGGCGTTGCCTGATCGCGGTACTGGAGAACGGCCAGCAAGAGGATGGCTCGGTCGATCTGCCAGAGGCGCTGCACCCTTGGCTGCGCGGCAAGACCCGGCTGAGCGCCGATGGCACATTGGTCTGAGGAGCACACTGCATGACACGAGTCTGGGCCCCCCTCGTGCTGCTGGCGGCGGTGGGTTTTGCCGCCTCTCCCTTGCTGTCGCAGGGGTTCAGCGGGTTCCCTCCTGACCGCTTTCCGGTCCCGCAGGTCAACCCGCCCGTGCAGCCTGCGGGGTACGCGTTCTCGATCTGGGGGCTGATCTATGCGTGGCTCATTGCCGGCAGCGGCTTTGGCCTGATCCGCCGGTGGGACGATCCAGATTGGGCACCGATGCGGCCCTGGCTCTTTGCCAGCATGGCGGTGGGAGCTGTCTGGATTCCGCTGGCCAACCTCTCGCCGGTCCTTGCCACGGTGCTGATCTTCATCATGCTTGGCACGGCATTGATGGCATTGTTCAAGTCGGGCGATACCGACCGCTGGTGGCAACAGGCGCCGATCGCGGTCTATGCGGGCTGGCTGACAGCCGCCTCGGCAGTGTCGGTCGGGCTTTTGCTGGGCGGATATGGCTGGTTGTCGGAAACCCCCGCGGCGCTACTGGCGCTGAGCCTTGGGTTGGCAGGTGCTGTGGCCACGCAATATTTCCTGCACCGTGCACCCAGCTACGGCATCACCATCATCTGGGCGCTGGTGGGGATCGTGGTTGCCAATTCCGACCCGCTGAACGTGGCGGTGACGGCGCTGGCCGTCATCGGCATTCTGGTGATCCTCGCCCTGCGCGGCACCGATACCGAATAGACCCGAAAGCCAAGAGGCACCGGGTTGCGCGCCTTCTCAGGCACGCCCCCGGTGCGCGACGGGCCCCCGCTGCAAGGCGGAGGCCCTGCCGTCAATTATTCAGCGACAACACCGGCTTCGCGCGCGGCGGCCAGCTCGTCGGCATCGACTTCACCGTCACCCGACGTGTCGATCTGGGCAAACCCATCCTCGGTCAGATCGGGATAGGCCGCCTGAAGCTCTTCCATCGAATAGGCTCCGCTGGCATCCATATCCTCGACCATGGTCTCGGCATGAACCTGTGCTGCACCAAGAGCAAGGACAGTTCCGAGTGTGAGTGCTGCGAGTTTCATAAGTCTTCTCCTAGGTTGAGTTGCACGGCCATTCATGGCCGCGAAATCGACGGCGTTTCGTCCGTCATGCCCATGACAAAGCCCTCTTTCGCGCCCCTTTCAAGCCCAACCGGAGCGCTTTGGGCACCGCCCGTGAAATCGGCAGATAGGTGCCACCGACAGGCAGAAGATTGCCGAAAAACCCGGCGGAAAAATGCATCGGCATCCGGTTTTGACCAGCTCTGCGCGGACCCCCGCCAAGCCTGCGTGCAGGTTCCCGCCGCCTCTGTCGTCAAACCCGCCAATGGCAAGATTTCGCTCGTAAATTTCCTTCACCAAGGGCTCCGTCGTGATGGCTTCTTCTTGGTAAAAATACTCGAATCGAAACAGCCTTCCGGGGTCCCTACCCGAAAGGCTGTCGCGTCACGCTGCAAATTGCTGAAAAAAGAGCGCGCGGAAGCGCTCAATCTGAAAACCGCTACTTCGAGCGCTTGCCCAGATGCTTGGTCAGCGCGCCCGCATTGGTCTTGCGGCGGCCCTTGAAGGGGTTCTTGTCGCTTTGGCCGCGCATGAACAGCCGGATCGGCGTGCCGGGCATGTCGAAATCCTCGCGCAGCCCGTTCACAAGATAGCGCGAATAGCTGGCAGGCAGCTTGTCGGGATGCGAGCACATCACCACGAAGCCCGGCGGCCGGGTCTTGGCCTGTGTCATGTAGCGCAGCTTGATGCGCTTGCCCTGTGGCGCGGGCGGCGGGTGCTGCTCCAGCATGCCGGTCAGCCAGCGGTTGAGCTGCGCGGTGGATACGCGGCGGTTCCAGACATCATGCGCCTTCATGATCGCGGCGTGCAGCCGGTCCAGCCCCCGGCCCGTCTTGGCCGACACCGTGACCAAAGGCGCGCCGCGCAATTGCGGCAGCAGACGTTCAAACGCTTCCTTGAGATCGCGCAGCTTGCCCTGCCGGTCTTCTTCGATGTCCCATTTGTTCACGGCGATCACCACGGCGCGGCCTTCGCGTTCGGCAAGGTCGGCAATCCGCAAATCTTGGCTTTCGAACGGAATTTCGGCATCCAGCAGCACGACGACCACCTCCGCGAATTTCACCGCGCGCAACCCGTCTGATACGGACAGCTTTTCCAGCTTGTCCTGCACCTTGGCCTTCTTGCGCATGCCGGCCGTGTCGAAAATCCGGACCGGCGTGCCCTCCCAACTGGTGCGGCTGGAGATTGCATCGCGGGTGATCCCGGCCTCGGGCCCGGTCAGCAGTTTCTCTTCGCCCAGAATCTGGTTGATCAGCGTCGATTTGCCGGCATTGGGCCGGCCGACGACGGCGATCTGCAATGGTTTCGCATCCGTAATGGGACGCAGCGCCGGGCCGTCTTCGCCAGCCTCGGCTTCGTCCTCGTCCAGTGTCACATCGACCTCTGGCGCATCCTCGGCGGCCCGTTCGGCAAAACCGTCAGCCAGCGGCATCAGATGCAAATAAAGGTCGTTCAACCCTTCGCCATGTTCGGCGGACAGGCGGATGGGTTCGCCCAGGCCAAGGCTGTATGCCTCGATCACGCCGGCATCGGCGGCAGCGCCTTCGCCCTTGTTGGCCGCCAGGATCACATGTTTGGCGCGTTTGCGCAGGATTTCGGCAAACACCTCGTCCGTGGTCGTCACGCCCGCACGGGCGTCGATCATGAACAGGCAGATATCGGCCATATCCACCGCGCGTTCGGTCAGCTTGCGCATCCGGCCTTGCAGGGATTCGTCCGTGGCCTCTTCAAGACCGGCGGTGTCGATCACCGTAAAGCGCAGGTCGGCAAGGCGGGCATCGCCTTCGCGCAGGTCGCGCGTCACCCCCGGCTGGTCATCGACCAGAGCAAGGCGTTTGCCGACAAGGCGGTTGAACAGCGTGGATTTTCCCACATTCGGGCGGCCCACGATGGCGAGGGTGAAGGACATTTTCAGGCTCCAAGGCGCGTCAGACAGCCCCGATAGCGCAATTCGGCGTCAACGGAAAGCGTGGAGTTGCCCATTGGACGACACGACATAGAGCACACCGCCCATGACGATGGGCCGCGACGTCGCGCCACCGGGTATCGCAGTGCTGCCGACCAGCGCGCCGCTGACCGGGTCAAAGCTGCGGATCTGCCCGTCCGAGGACGCGATGACCAGCCGGCCACCAGCAAGGATCGGACCGAAATGCGCGTGGATCGCCTTGCGTTTGCGCGGGCGATTCTCGCGGGTATAGCCGGGCAGTTGCGCCGCCCAGATCCGGCTGCCGTCAGTGGCGTCCAGACGCAAAAGCTCGTTGCGGTCGGACACGAAGAACACCGACCCGCCGGTGACCCAAAGCGCATCCAGCGCCCCGTCCCGTGCGGTCCAGATCCTGTCGCCGCTATCGGCGTTCAGCGCCATGGTGCGGCCCGAATGCGTGCCCGCGTAAAGCACATTGCCGACCTGCATCGGATCGCCTGTCACATCGCCGATGCCAGCCGCGGCATAGCCCGCCCGCTGACCGGCAAGCGAGGCGTTCCACAGCCGGATGCCGCCTTTGCGGAAGGTCGATTGCACCTCGTTGGAGCCGAAGGAGAACACCACCTGCTTGTCGCTGACCACGGGTGCGGGGCCACCTGCGACGTTGTTCACGTCCGAAAGCCCGTCAACCTGCCAGCGGATGCGGCCGGTATCGGCCTCAAGCGCCCAGGCGGTGCTGTCGCCCGCGACCAGATAGACGATGCCGTCATGATAGCTGGGCGTGCCTGTGCCGCTGGCTTGCAGTTTCTGTTGCCATTTCTCGGCACCGGTTGCCGGGTCGAGCGCCGTCAGGGTCCCGAAGCCGGACGAAACGTAAAGCGTGCCGTCCCCAAGCGCCAGACCGCCGCCGCCCGCATCGCCCGCGCCATCGCGCGCCGGGGTCAGTGAGGTCTGCCACAGCGTCGCGCCGCCGGTCGATGTCGCGGTCACGGTCGAGGCGCTGTCCATGGTAAAGATGCGTCCAGATCCGCCGACGGGATCGGTCGAGATCCGCGCCCGGCGTTTGTCGCCTTGCCCGATACTTGTGGACCAGACCGGGGTCAGGTTGCGGCCCAGCTGCGCGTGGTCAACGCGAAACAACGCGCTGCCCGCGGCTTGCGGCCAGCTGCCATTGGTGGACATGGCAGGAAGGCGGATCGGTGCCTCGCGGTTGATGCCGTCATTCAGCGCATCGGCCTGATCGACAAAGCCATCCTCGGCCTGCAAGACCTCGCGCAGGTCCAGCCGTTCGCCCGGCAGGATCACTTCACGTTCTCCACAGGCACCAAGCAACATCAGCCCGGCCAAACCGGCCATCCCGCTAAATTTCAGCACAGCATCGTCCCCTTATCGTCCTGCTTCACGGATTTGCGCCCGTCGGTCGCCTTGCCTACCCGGCGGAAACTTCGCCCGGCGTGCCACCAAGCGCAACAATCAACTGTGTTGCCCGCCGACGCAAGCCCGAGGTGATCTCGGCATCTTCGAGAAGCGCCTGCAAGCGGGTCAACGCCGCGTCACGCTCGCCGGTTTCAATATCAATCAGCGCAAGCTGTTCTTCGGCCAGAAGACGCACCGGGCTGCCGGGCGTGGCCAGCCCTTCGAACCGCAGGCGTCGGTCTTCGACAGTGATGTCCGTGCCGCCGCGTGTCAGCGCCTTGTAGGCCGCGATCTGGCGGTAGATTTCGGGAACTTCCGCATCGGCGCTGATCGCATCAAGGCTGTTGCGCGCGCCCGCATCATCCCCGGCACTCGCCTGTTCGGACGAGGTCAGCAGATGCAGCAGCGCCTTGCCGCCGGGGGTCGGCGCGTCGATCGCGGTCAGGGCCGAAACCCGTTCCTGCGCGTCGTCCTGTTCCAATGCAGCCAGAATCGCATCGCCCAGCTGTTCGGCAGAGGCCCGGGCGCTGGCCTTGCGCCATTCGTTCCAGGCCGCCCCGCCCACCAGCAGGATCACGACCAGCACCGCAATCCAGCCATAGCGCTTCATCAGCGCAAAAAGCCTGTCGCGGCGGACCTCTTCGGTCACCTCATCAATGAAACTGTCGGAATTGCTCACAAGCGGCCCCTGTCTGCGATTGGGTAGCGGTCTATACCACTGGTTTTGCCCCCTCTTAACGGTTGCGGCGCTGCGTGCCAAGGCCGCATGAGAACGCGGCTGCACAGCCGAAGCAATGTCGTTTCACTGGTGCCTTGCGCGGCGATGTAGAAAAGTTTATTTTGAACCAAACAGTTCAGCGCATGTCTTTCGACATGGTCCTTCCGGGGGGATCGGTCGGGGCGGACAGGCCATCCCATTGGAAGGATAATCATGCGGATCGTTTCGATCGTCACCGCTTTATTGGTGTCCGCACTTTTGTTTGCCATTGTTTTTCAGCGTGAGGCGTTACTGGATTTTGCGCGCCAAGCAACACCCGAAGCCCTGATGCGCGGCGACACGCCCGGCACGGGGGGCACCGACAAGCAGGCAGAACCGCAAGCGACCGCCGCAACCGAGGCCGCATCGGAAAATGCCGCCGAACTGGCCCCCGGCACGGTGTCGGTGATCGCACGGCACTCGGTCGCGCGCGAAGTTGACAGTGCGGTTGTGTTGCGCGGCGAGACCACCGCCGCCCGGCAGGTCGATGTCCGGGCCGAAACCACCGCACGCGTCGCGTCAGAGCCACTGCGCAAGGGATCGTTCGTGAACGAGGGCGAGTTGCTGTGCCAGCTTGAACCGGGCACCCGCGAATCCGCGCTGGCCGAAGCCGAGGCACGTCTGGCAGAGGCCCGCGCCCGAGTGCCAGAGGCGGGTGCCCGCGTGGCAGAGGCGCAGGCGCGGCTGGAAGAGGCGAAGATCAACGACAATGCCGCCTCGTCGCTGCAACTGGACGGGTTTGCCTCGGCGACGCGGGTGGCAACCACCAAGGCGGCGGTCAGCTCTGCCGAGGCGACGGTCGAATCGGCCAAATCCGGTCTGGAAAGCACACAGGCCGGCATCCAGGCCGCCGAAGCCGCCGTGGCCTCGGCGCGCAAGGAAATCGAACGGCTGGAGATTCACGCGCCCTTTGCCGGGCTGCTGGAAAGCGACGGTGCCGAACTGGGCAGCCTGTTGCAGGCCGGCGGCATCTGCGCCACCGTCATTCAGCTTGACCCGATCAAGATGGTGGCCTTTGTGCCGGAAACCGAGGTCACTCGGATCGAGATTGGTGCGCCTGCCGCGGCCCGCCTGACCGGGGGCGAGGAAACCAAGGGGCGTGTCACCTTTCTGTCGCGCAGCGCCGACGAGACCACCCGCACCTTCCGGGTCGAGGTTCAGGTGCCCAATGCAGCACTGGCGCTGCGGGCAGGCCAGACCGCCGAGATCCTGATCGAGGCAGAGGGTGCGATGGCGCATCTGCTGCCGCAATCGGCGCTGACGCTGAACGATGAAGGCGCGCTTGGCGTGCGCACGGTTACGGCCGATGACGCGGCGCAGTTCATACCCGTCACCCTGCTGCGTGACACGCGCGAAGGCGTGCTTGTCACTGGTCTGCCGGACAAGGTGGATGTCATCACCGTCGGGCAGGAATATGTGGTCGACGGCGTGCCGGTGGCCGCGACCTACAAAGAGGTCACGCAATGACCGGTATCGTCGACTGGGCCGCCGAACATGCCCGGATGGTCATCGCCTTCATTTTCCTGTCGCTGGCGATCGGCGTGTTTGCCTATGCCATGCTGCCCAAGGAGGGCGAACCGGATATCGAGATCCCGGCGCTGTTCGTGTCCGTCCCCTTCCCCGGAATCTCTGCCGAGGACAGCGAGACATTGCTGGTCAAGCCGATGGAGACCGAGCTGGCCGATCTGGACGGGTTGAAAACCATGTCGGCCACCGCGTCCGAGGGCTATGCCGGGGTCGCGCTGGAATTTGAATTCGGCTGGGACAAGACCAAGACCATGGCCGATGTCCGCGACGCCATGAGCAATGCCGAGGCAGGCTTTCCAGTCGGGGCAGAGCAATATTCGATCAATGAGATCAACTTTTCCGAATTTCCCATCGTCATCGTCAATCTGACCGGCGCCGTGCCCGAACGCACCATGACCCGCGTCGCCAAGGAATTGCAGGACCGGGTCGAGGGGCTGGACGCGGTGCTGGAGGCGGCCATCGCGGGCAATCGCGACGAGATGCTGGAAGTGGTGATCGACCCGCTGCGGCTGGAATCCTACAATGTCACCGCAGGCGAGCTGATTTCCGTCGTGCAGAACAACAACCAGCTGATCGCCGCCGGCGAGGTCGAGACCGATCAGGGCACGTTCAGCGTCAAGATCCCGTCCAGCTTTGACGATGCCAGCGACGTCTATAACCTGCCGGTCAAGACCAATGGCGACCGGGTGGTGACGCTGGGCGATCTGGCGCAGATCCAGCTGACATTCGAGGACCGCACCGGCACGGCGCGCTTCAACGGCCAACCGACGGTTGCGCTCCAGGTGGTCAAGCGCAAGGGCTTCAACCTGATCGACACCGCCGCCGAGGTGACGCGGGTCGTCGAGGAGGCGCAGGCCGATTGGCCGCCCGAATTGCAGGCTGCCGTCAAGGTCGGCACCTCCAACGACCAGTCGCGCACCGTGGGGTCGATGGTCAGCCAGCTGGAAGGGTCGGTGCTGACGGCGATTGCGTTGGTGATGATCGTGGTGCTTGCCTCGCTGGGCACGCGACCCGCGCTGCTGGTGGGCTTTGCGATCCCGACCTCGTTCATGCTGTGCTTTGCCTTTCTGGCGATCATGGACATCGCGATTTCCAACATCGTGATGTTCGGGTTGATCCTTGCCGTGGGGATGCTGGTCGATGGCGCCGTTGTGGTGGTGGAATATGCCGACAAGCGGATCTCGGCCGGGGTTGGCCCGATGCATGCCTATGTCGAGGCGGCCAAGCGGATGTTCTGGCCGGTCGTGTCCTCGACCGGGACGACGCTGTGTGCCTTTCTGCCGATGCTGTTCTGGCCGGGTGTGCCGGGGCAGTTCATGGGCATGTTGCCGGTGACGCTAATCTTCGTGCTGTCGGCCTCGCTGGTGGTGGCGCTGATTTTCCTGCCGGTGATGGGCGGCGTTACGGGGCGGTTCTCGCGGATGCTGGGCAATGCCAGCGCCACGCTGCGCCGCAATCTGCCGTGGCTGGCCCGCGCGGCGCTGGTGCCGGTGGCGATGCTTGCGCTGTTCGCGGCTGCCATGCAGGCGCTGAACTCCGATTACCTCTTGCCCTTTGGTCCGTTGGTGGGATGGGCTTTTTCCGATGCGGGTGGTGTGCTGGGCATCGTCGTCGGCGTGTTGGCGCTTGGCCTGCCCTTCGTCTTGGCGGCCGTCTTCGCCTCCATCGTGATGGGGGCCGCAAAGATCGAACGCCGCGCCACCCGCGTGCAGGGGCGTTATCGCCGTCGTCCGTTTGGCTGGCTGATCTGGCTGATCGCGGGCAACCCGGTGATGCCGCTGGTGACCATCGCGGCGGTCGCGATTTTCGTGGGCAGCGTGTTTACCTATTTCGGTGCCAACAATAACGGCGTGGATTTCTTTGTCGAAAGCGAGCCGGAACAGGCCATCGTTTATGTCCGGGCGCGCGGCAATCTCAGCCTTGTCGAAAAGGACGGTCTACTGGCCGAGGCCGAAGAGATCGTGCTGGCCCATCCCGGCGTGCAGACCGCCTTTGCCTTCGCGGGCGATGGCGGGCTGAATTCCAACACCGGCGGCGCGCAATCCCCCAAGGACACGATCGGCCAGATCCAGCTGGAGACCGTGCCGTGGGAGGATCGCCGCGACGTGCCCGAGCTGGATGGCGATGTGGTGCTGGCCGAACTGACCGAACAATTGGAAGCCCTGCCAGGTATCGAGATCGAGATCCTCAACCTCGCCATGGGGCCTGCCAGCGGCAAGCCCGTGCATCTGCGCCTGAAAGGCGACAATTGGGAGGATCTGCTGACCGCAACAGAGATCGCGCGCGCCCGGTTCGAGGAAACACCCGGCCTGACCTTGGTCGAGGACACGCGCCCCCTGCCCGGCATCGACTGGCAGATCGACGTGGATGTGGAAAAGGCAGGCCGTTACGGTGCGGATGTGGCCACCGTGGGCGCGATGGTGCAACTGGTGACGCGCGGCATTCTGCTGGACACGATGCGCGTTGACAGTTCCGACGAAGAGATCGAGATCCGTGTGCGCCTGCCGGAAAAGGACCGGGTGCTGACAACTCTGGATTCGCTGAAAGTGCGCACCGGCGACGGGCTGGTGCCACTGTCCAATTTCATCACGCGCAAACCCGTGGCCAAGCTGGCAGAGATCAACAGGATCGACCAGAAACGCTATTTCGACGTGAAGGCGGATGTGGTGGACGGGTTGGTATCCTTGAAGGACGTGCAGAGCGACGCGTTGGTTGGTATCGGGCGCGCACGGATGCACGACAGCACCGGCACGCCGGATATTCCGGGCGGCGATTTTGGCTATGACATCGTGTCACTGTCCGATCCGTCCGCACCTGTCGATGCCGATACGCTGAAAACGGTGCCGCTGAACGCCAATGAACGCATTGCCGTCCTGACGGGCTGGCTGGACGGTAGTCCATTCCCGTCTGACATCACATGGGAATGGACCGGCGATCAGGAGGATCAGGCCGAAAGTCAGGCCTTTCTCGGCAACGCCTTTCTGGGCGCGCTGGGGCTGATGTTCATCATCCTGCTGGCGCAGTTCAACAGCCTTTACAACTCGGTCCTGGTGCTGCTGGCGGTGGTGCTGTCCACCACCGGCGTGCTGATCGGGATGCTGGTGATGGATCAAAGCTTTTCGATCATCATGACCGGCACGGGGATCGTGGCGCTGGCCGGGATCGTGGTGAATAACAACATCGTGCTGATCGACACCTATCAGGATTACGCGCGCTACATGCCGCGGATCGAGGCGATCATCCGCACCGCAGAGGACCGCATCCGCCCGGTGCTGCTGACCACGATCACCACGATGGCGGGGCTTGCGCCGATGATGTTCGGGCTGAGCCTAGATTTCATCAATGGCGGCTATTCGATCGACAGCCCGACCTCTCTTTGGTGGAAACAGCTGGCGACTGCGGTGGTGTTCGGGCTGGGCATCGCCACGGTGCTGACGCTGGTCGTGACACCGTCGATGCTGGCGCTGCGGGTCTGGTTCGTCGCCTATATCGGCTGGTTCGCACGGTTGCTGGCCAAGCTGTCGCTGGGCCGGTCCAGTGCGGCCGCGCAGGACTGGGCGCTGCGCCGTGCCGCGCGGCGCATCAAGGCACCGACCATCCTATGGGAAGACACGCCAGAGGCCGCCCCCGCGCCGGGCAGCCATGTGGCGCTGAAGGCGGCCGAGTAACCACCAGCCGCAAGCGCCAACACGGACCTTGCGGCCGGGCCTATGCCACGGCCGCCTGTTCGCTCACCAGCAGGCGGGAGAGACCAAAGGCAATCCACGCACAGATCGCGATGGCCACCACCATCGGCAGCGCCGTGCCGTCGAAGAACGGGCCGACCAGCGCGATCATCGCGCCGCCTGCCAGCATCTGCATGGTGCCCCCCAGTGACGAGGCCAGCCCGGCGATCTCGCCATGCGGATCAAGCGCAAGCACCATGGTTGTCGGGATGACCAGCCCGAGGCAGGCATTTCCCAGAAACAGGCAGCCGATCAGGACATAAAGGCTTGCAAACCCGGACAGCGTCAGCACCAGAAGCAATGTAGTGAAGGTGGCAAACCCCATGACGGCGCGGCGGATCACCTTTTCGGGGCCAAGCTGCTCGCCCAGACGGGCCGCAAGCTGCGACGCTCCGAAAAAGCCGACGGCGTTGACGGCAAACGCAATGCTGAACCCGGTGGGTGTCAGGCCATATTGTCCGGAATAGACAAAGGGCGCGCTGGCAATGAAGACGAAAAAGCTGGCCATGCCAAAGCCACCGATGAAGGTCATGCCCAGAAATGTCCGGTCGCGCAGCAAGATGCCAGCCCCGCGCCACAGCGAGGCCAGGTTGATCGGGACGCGCTTTTCAACAGGCAGTGTTTCGGGTTGCAGCGCCGCCGTCAGGGCAAGGCTGAGGACCGCGCCGCCTGCAAGCACCCAGAAGATCACCCGCCATTCCGCAAAGGCCAGCACGATGCTGCCCGCCAGCGGTGCCAGCATCGGCGACACGGAAATCACCAGCATCACCAGCGCCATCAACCGGGTTGCGGCATTGCCGGTCAGCATGTCGCGGATGACCGCGCGGGGCACCACCATGACCACCGAAGCGCCGATCCCCTGCACAAACCGCAACGCCGTCAGCGCCACAATGCTGTCGGCCATCGCACAACCGATGCTGGCGAGCGAAAAGATTGTCAGCCCGACATAAAGCGGCAGCTTGCGGCCCACCTGATCCGACCACGGGCCGTAGATCAGCTGCGCCAGTCCGAACGAGATGAAGAAGGCCGTGATCGTCGCCTGCGTCGCGGTTTCCGATACGGCCAGATCAGCCGCAATGGCGGGCATCGCAGGCAGGAACATATCGATCGCGAAGGGACCAACGGCAGAGAGCAGGCCCAATACGAGGGCGGCGCGAAACAGTGACATGAGGGAATCCTTTCCCCATTGCCCTAGCGTGCCGCTCTGCGATGCTCAACCCCGTCTGCTGACAGTATTTGTCAGCAGACGGGTAAGCGTTTTGTGATCAGGCAAATTTGTGCTTTCGACGCATCAGGCGGTTGCTGTTACGATCTGAAAAACCGGTGTTGGCAGGATCTGTGCAGGCTGGTCACCTCAAGCCACGTCATCTTCCTCTTCAGCCTGCTGGCGCGCCCAAAGCTGGGCGTAGCGTCCGGCGCGGGCCAGCAGATCTTCATGCGTTCCCTGTTCGACCACCTCACCCGCTTCCAGCACGACGATGCGATCGGCGTCGGCGATGGTGGACAGCCGGTGCGCGATGGTGATGACCGTGCGGCCTTCGGCGGCCCGCGACAGCGCGCCTTGGATCTCGTGCTCGGTTTCGGTGTCCAGCGCCGAGGTCGCCTCGTCCAGCAGCAGGATCGGCGGGTTCTTAAGCAACGTGCGGGCAATGCCAACGCGCTGCTTTTCGCCGCCCGACAGTTTCAAGCCGCGTTCGCCCACGGCGGTGTCATAGCCTTCGGGCAGCGAGGCGATGAAGTCGTGGATCTGTGCGGCGCGGGCGGCCTCGATAATCTGCGCCTCGGTGGCGCCGTCGCGGCCATATGCAATGTTATACCGTATCGTATCGTTGAACAGCACCGTGTCCTGCGGCACCACGCCAATCGCGTCATGCACGCTTTGCTGGGTCACGTCGCGCAGATCCTGCCCGTCGATGCGAATGGCCCCGCCATCGACATCATAAAAGCGAAACAAAAGCCGCCCGATGGTGGATTTGCCCGACCCCGACGGCCCGACCAGCGCCACGCTTTCACCCGCCCCGACCGTCAGCGAGATGCCTTTCAGGATATGACGCTCGCTGTCATAACCGAATTTCACATTGTCAAAGCTGACCACCCCGCCCTTCACGGCCAGCGCGGGCGCGGCGGGTTTGTCCTGAACCTCGGCGGGCTGTTCCAGCAGATCGAACATCTGGCCCATATCCACAAGGCTTTGGCGGATTTCGCGGTAGACCGTGCCAAGGAAGTTCAGCGGCATGGTGATCTGGATCATGTAGGCGTTGACCATGACAAAATCGCCGACCGTCAGGTTGCCCGACTGCACCCCCATCGCCGCCAGCACCATGACCACCACAAGCCCGGTGGTGATCAGCAGGGATTGGCCGAAGTTCAGAAACGCCAGCGAGGTCGCGGTCTTGATCGCCGCCGTCTCGTAGCCCTCCATCGCCGCGTCATAGCGCCGGGCTTCGCGGTCCTCGGCACCGAAATACTTGACGGTTTCAAAATTCAGCAGGCTGTCGATGGCCTTTTGGTTGGCGTCGGTGTCCTGATCGTTCATCTGACGGCGCAGCTTGACCCGCCATTCGGTCACCGCAAACGTGAACCAGACATAGAGCGCGATGGTCACGACCACGGCCGCCAGATACCAGACATCGAAGACGAAGAAGAAGATCCCGGCGACGAGCAGAAGCTCCAGCAGCAATGGGCCGATGCTGAACAGCATGAAGCGCAGAAGGAAGTCCACGCCCTTGACGCCGCGCTCGATGATGCGGCTCAGCCCGCCGGTCTTGCGGGTGATATGATAGCGCAGGCTGAGACGGTGGATATGGGTGAAGGTTTCCAGCGCCAGCATCCGCAGCGCCCGCTGCCCGACCCGCGCGAAGATCGCGTCGCGCAACTGCTGAAACCCCACCGACAACAGTCGCGCCATGCCATAGGCGATGGTCAGCCCGACGGCCCCCAGCATCAGCGGCGAGACACCCTCGCCGCTCAGCGCGTCAACCGCGCCCTTGTAAATCATCGGCGTGCCGACCGCGATCAGCTTGCCCAGGATCAGCGTTGCCATGGCCCAGACAACCCGGTGGCGCACCCAGGCAGGATCTTTCGGCCAAAGATATGGCACGACCTTGCGAATGGTGCGCAGGGAAGAGCGGCGCTCCGCCCGGGCTAGATTTGCCTCGGTGGATTCGCGGCTTTCGTCAGCGGCGGCGGCGGCGGTGGTATCTGCGGGCATGGGGACGTCTTTCTGCTTCAAGACTGCCGAGATAGTCTGTGCAATGCGGAAAGACCAGTGCCACACCTGCCTGCGCAGCCCCTGTGCGCAGGCAGGTGTGGCAGGTTATTCGGGCGTTGCGGTACTGCCGGCATCGCCGGTATCGTCATCCGGCAAGGCAAAGATCTGACCGGGATAGATCAGGTCGGGATTGCGGATGCGGTCGGCATTGGCGCGGAACACGCGGACATAGAGAAAGCCGTCGCCATAACGGTCATTCGCAATCGCCCAGAGCGTATCGCCGGGCTGCACCGTCAGCGCCTGCACCTGTTGTGCGCCGGTTCCCAACCCTGCCGCCAGGGATGCAGGCGACTCGCGCTTGAACGGGCTTTCCACGCGACTGATCACGGTGCCGTCGTCATCGACCTCGTCGATGCGCAGCGTGTAGACGCCGCTATCGACATCCGGAAGCTCTGCCCGCCAGTTGCCATTCTGTGCGATCCGCGAGGTGGTGACGAAGGTGTTGTCAAGATAGACCCGGACAAACCCCTGCGCTGAGCCGCGCCCCGACAGCGCCACATCGCCGGCCTCGGAATAGGTGATCGCATCCAGTGCCACGGCCTGCATCGCGCCGTCCGATGGGGTCTGTAGCACGCGCAGGCCTTCGCGGTTGGCCAGGATCACCGTCGGGGCCTGTGGTGTCGGCGCAGGCACCGTATCAGGCTGTGGCACGCTCACGGCGGTCCGCGCCAGCGCGTCCGGTTGGGTTTCCGTCGGGCTTATCCTGCCTGACACGCCGATCGCGTCACTTGACCTGAGAGTTGTTGATGCGGGACGATTGGTCCTGCCTGTCGCGGGAGCCTCAACAGCAATACTGTCCCCTGATGCGCCGGCCATCGTCAGCCCGGTTTCTTGCTCGTCCTGCGCGATTGCTGTCGGGTCGGTTGCCGCATTCATCCCGGCGCGCGCCGTTGTCCTGGCCATGTCGTCGGGCATTTCGTGGGTATCGGGAGGGGCGGGAATGTCGGCGGCAGATTGCTCTGGCGTTTGGGTCTTCTGCTTCGGCGAGGCGACCGCGCCGTTCGGCCCGGTGCCGGGCTGCGGCACCTTTGCGCCCGACACTTCAGCCTTTCGCCGCGCCGGTTCCACCGACGCGAGATCTTCGGGGGGCGCGACAGATCTTGGCGCAATGATGACCCGGTCTTCGGAGTCGACTGTGCCATCCCTGGTCACCAGTCGAAGGCTCAGCACGCGTGGCAGATCGTTCGGTGGCAAGGACAGAAAACTGACGAAGCGTCCCGTGCCGTCAGCTTCGACATTGTCTTTTTCTTGCCCGTCGAGCAGTACAAGCACTCCCGCCCCGGCCGTTGCGGTCCCGGCAATCAGCGCCGCCCCGTCCGGGTCCACCCGGACGATATCGAAACCGGGCGGCGTTTGCGGCTCTGCCCCCGCCTGCGGCGCGACCGGATCATCTGCCGTCGGCGCATCCGCAGCTCTGGCCTTCTGCGGTGCCTTCGACGTTTCTGCCTGCGATGTTTCTGCGACGGGCATGTCAACCGGCGACGATGCAGGCCTGTCCCCAGAAAAGAACACCAAGGCGAGAATGGCAGCGGTGCCTGTCCCGCCGATTGCAGCGACGCCACCAAGCGTCATGCCGGCCACCTTGTTCATGGCGATCCTTTTCGTGCCCGGAGACCGGATAAATGACGACAGTATGCCAGAAAGACACCTGCCCGGTTGAGAGTATATATCAACAAGGCTATCAGGAATCAAAACTTTGGAAAACCTATCGGAGCACGCCCACATGGCCAAGTCGTCCACCCGGTCCGTCTGTGTCTATTGCGGTTCTCGCAGCGGCGACGACCCCGCCTTTCACGACGAGGCGGAGAATCTGGGCACCGCGCTGGCGGCCGAGGGCTGGCGGCTGGTTTACGGCGCGGGCGATGTCGGGCTGATGGGCGTCGTGGCGCGCGCGGCGCAAGCGGCAGGCGGCGACACGTTTGGTGTGATCCCCGAGCATCTGCTGCGCGCCGAGGTCGGCAAGGTTGATCTGACCCGCTTTATCGTTACCGAGACAATGCATGAACGCAAGAAGGTCATGGTGATGAACGCCGACGCAATCGTGGTCATGCCCGGCGGTGCAGGATCGCTGGATGAATTTTTCGAGGTGCTGACATGGCGCCAGTTGGGCCTGCACGCAAAACCGATCGTCCTGCTGAACGTGAACGGCTACTGGGACCCGCTGCAAGCGTTGCTGGATCATGTGATCGCGCGCGGCTTTGCCGACGCGTCCTTGGCGGCGTTCGTTACCAGCGCCACGTCTGCACGCGACGTGACACAGACGCTGCGCGACGCCCTGTGCCCTGACGCGCTGGCGCAGACGCGCGGATGAATCACCGACATATCCCCTGAACAACTGCATTTTCGGTGGAAGCCGGCCAGGTATCGGCCCGGCGGCATCGTCCGAAGATGACCCTGCCCAACCCGCAGACGCAGCCTTGTGAACAGGATCTTGAAATACGTTTGCTGTAAATATCACTGACACGCGACTCTCGCGACAACACCGCTTGTGAGAAGGCGGACAGGCCATGTGCTATTTTTGACAGGTATTGCACTGGTCAAGGCTAAAAAATGGGCATAGGCAGGCTGAATGCGCCCTCCCTGTCACGGCAGGTCCGAGGCGCATTGCACTGAAATCAGGACTGCGCCATGCCACACCGCCTTTCACAGTTTGAGTTCGTTGCGTTGATGGCAATGATGGTATCCACCATTGCGTTCTCAATCGATGCAATGCTGCCCGCCCTGCCCGAAATCGGAACAGAGCTTAGCCCCGGTTTCGAAAATCGCGCGCAGTTGATCCTGACGACATTTGTGCTGGGCATGGGGCTTGGAACGCTTGTCACGGGGATGCTGTCGGACCGGTACGGGCGCAAACCCGTGCTGATGATCGGGGCCGTTGTCTACGTTCTGGCATCCGCTGTGGCCTGGGCCGCGCATTCGCTGGAACTGATGCTGGCGGCGCGCCTGGTACAAGGCTTGGGTGCCGCCGGACCGCGCATCGTGACACTGGCAATCATCCGCGATTTATATGCCGGGCGCGGGATGGCCAAGATCATGTCCTTCATCATGATGGTGTTCACATTGGTGCCGGCCCTCGCCCCCCTGATGGGCGCGTTCCTTATCGCGCATTCCGGCTGGCGGGCGATCTTTGTGGCATTTGTGGTGTTCATGGGGCTTGCCTGCCTGTGGCTGGCCCTGCGCCTGCCGGAAACCCTGCCCGTCGAGGAGCGGCGACCGATGCGTCTTTCGGCCTTGAAACAGGCGCTGACGGAATTGGCGATGCACCCCACCGTGCGGCTGTCCATTGTCGTGCAGACCCTGTGTTTCGGGATGCTGTTTTCAATGCTGTCGTCGGTCCAGCAGATCTATGACATCACCTTTGGGCGGGGCGCGGAATTTCCGTTCTGGTTTGGGATCGTCGCGGTATTGGCAGGGACGGGCAGCCTGTTGAATGCAGCGCTGGTCGGACGTCTGGGAATGCGGTTTCTGGTGACGGTGACACTGGCGGCTCAGGTCGGGTTGTCCGGTGCCATGGTGCTGCTGAGCATGGCTGATCTGCCGGGCAATCTGGGGTTCGCTGCTTTCGTGATCTGGCAGATTTCGGTGTTCTTTCAGGCAGGCATGACCTTGGGCAACCTCAACGCCTTGGCGATGGAGCCCATGGGCCATATCGCGGGTACGGCTGCCAGTGTGATCGGCGCGGTTTCAACTGTGTTCTCTGTCGCACTGGCGATCCCGCTGGGCTTGATGTTCGACGGCACCACCCTGCCGCTCGCCCTGGGTGTTTGCGCGATGGCACTGGCTTCGCTGGTCATCATGTTGCACATGCGCCGCGTCGAACGTGGTCTGCCCGCTTAACGCGCGTTTTTCGGACGCACCCGCGCAAAAAACCGCATTGCGGAAAGCAGGTCTTTGCCGCTGCACGCGCATGCGGTAGGGATCGGGCAGGTTTACCAGTCAGCCAGCGCGAAAGAGGCCCCAATGTCAAAGATCAAGGTGCAGAACCCGATTGTCGAGCTTGACGGCGACGAGATGACCCGGATCATCTGGGATTTCATCAAGCAAAAGCTGATCCTGCCATATCTGGACATCGACCTGCTGTATTACGATCTGGGCATGGAAGAGCGGGACCGCACCGATGACCAGATCACCGTGGACGCCGCACAAAAGATCAAGGAAGTCGGCGTTGGCGTGAAATGCGCCACCATCACGCCGGACGAGGCACGGGTCGAGGAATTTGGCCTGAAAAAGATGTGGCGCAGCCCCAATGGCACGATCCGCAACATCCTGGGCGGGGTGATCTTTCGCCAACCGATTATCTGCAAGAACGTGCCGCGGCTGGTGCCGGGCTGGACCAAGCCCATCGTGGTTGGACGTCACGCTTACGGCGACCAGTACAAGGCCACGGATTTCCGCTTTCCGGGTGCGGGCAAGATCACGCTGAAATTCGAAGGTGCCGATGGCGAAGTGATCGAACGCGAGGTGTTTGACGCGCCCGACAGTGGCGTCGTCATGGGCATGTATAACCTCGACAAGTCGATCTATGACTTTGCGCGTGCGTCGCTGAATTATGGTCTGAACCTTGGCTGGCCCGTGTATCTGTCGACCAAGAACACGATCCTGAAAGCCTATGACGGACGGTTCAAGGACATCTTTGAAGAGGTCTATGAGGCCGAATTCAAAGAGGCGTTCGAGGAAAAGAAGATCTGGTACGAACACCGGTTGATTGACGATATGGTCGCCAGCTCGCTGAAATGGTCGGGCGGCTATGTCTGGGCCTGCAAGAACTATGACGGCGACGTTCAGTCAGATACGGTCGCGCAGGGTTTTGGCTCGCTGGGGCTGATGACGTCGATCCTGATGACACCGGATGGAAAGGTCGTGGAATCCGAAGCCGCGCATGGCACGGTCACGCGGCACTACCGCCAGCACCAGAAAGGCGAGCAGACCTCGACCAACTCCATCGCGTCGATATACGCGTGGACAGGCGGCTTGAAGCACCGCGCCAAACTGGACGGGAACGAAGCGCTCAAGGGCTTCGCTGAAACGCTGGAGCGTGTGATCATCGAGACTGTCGAGGCCGGGCATATGACAAAAGATCTGGCGCTGCTTGTCGGCCCGGATCAAGGCTGGTTGACCACGATGGGCTTTCTGGAAAAGATCGAAGAGAACCTGAACAAGGCGCTTGCGGGATAAAGTTGTTCCTTGACTGTGCGCCCATACGGGCGCGCAGGGTTCATTTTTGCGTACACGCAGATGGGGGCGCGCCCCCGTCTGGCTTATGCCAGCCTCCCCCGGAGTATTTTTGCCAAGAAGAAGTGATCAGGGTCAGGTGGCGGACTTGGCGCGCTTTTTCTCGGCAGCGATTTTTTCGGCAAGATCGCGGGCAATGGCAAAGGCACCCTGGATCTTGTCGCGGTTTTTCTTCCAGTCCCGCCGGACGACGATCTTGTTTTCGCGGACCTTTGCGAGGCCTTTCTGATCCTCGATGAATTCGACCAGCCCTTGCGGAGAGGCAAATTTATCATTGTGGAACTGGATCGTGGCACCTTTGGGGCCGCCGTCAAGTTTGGCAATGCCCGCGCGTTTGCACATCGCCTTGATCCGAACCACCAACAGGAGCGTGTTGACCTCTTTCGGCAACGCGCCGAAACGGTCGATGAGTTCGGCGGCAAAGCCTTCGAGTTCAACCTTCGTGGTCAGGCTGCTGAGGCGGCGGTAGAGGCCAAGGCGCACGTCGAGATCGGGGACATATTCCTCGGGGATCAGCACCGGGACGCCGAGATTGATCTGTGGCGCCCATTGATCGTCCGCCTCGGACAGGCCTTCCATCTCGCCTGCGCGGATCTTGGCGATCGCCTCTTCCAGCATGGATTGGTAAAGCTCATAGCCGACGTCGCGCATCTGGCCGGATTGTTCTTCGCCCAGCAGGTTGCCCGCGCCGCGAATATCCAGATCCTGACTGGCGAGTGTGAAGCCAGCCCCCAGCGTGTCGAGGCTGCCCAGAACACGCAGGCGTTTTTCGGCTGTCGCGGTCAATTTGGCGCGCGGCTTGGTGGTGAGATAGGCATAGGCGCGGGTTTTGGACCGCCCCACCCTGCCGCGGATTTGATAGAGTTGCGAGAGGCCGAACATATCCGCGCGGTGGATGACCATCGTGTTGGCGGTGGGAATGTCCAGGCCGGATTCCACGATTGTCGTGGCCAGAAGCACGTCGAATTTGCCGTCGTAGAAGGCGTTCATGCGGTCGTCGAGCTCGCCTGCGGCCATCTGGCCATGGGCCACCACATAGCTGAGTTCGGGCAGTTGTTCTTTCAGGAAATCCTCAATCTCCGGCAGATCGGAGATGCGCGGCACGACGTAGAAGCTTTGCCCGCCACGATAGTGTTCGCGCAGCAGCGCCTCGCGGATGGTGACAGGGTCGAATTCCGACACATAGGTACGGATCGCCAGACGGTCCACGGGGGGCGTGCCGATGATGGACAGGTCCCGCACGCCGGTCAGGGACAGTTGCAGCGTGCGCGGGATGGGAGTCGCGGTCAGTGTCAAGACATGCACGTCCGAGCGCAGCTGTTTCAGCCGCTCCTTGTGGGAGACGCCGAAATGCTGTTCCTCGTCGATGATCAGCACCCCGAGGTTCTGGAAGCGGATGGATTTGGCCAGCAAGGCATGCGTTCCGATGACGATATCGACAGTACCGCGCGCGAGGCCGTCGCGGGTTTTGGCGGCCTCCTTGGCGCTGACAAAACGCGACAGGGTGCGCACCTCAAGCGGGAAGCCCCGAAACCGGTCGGCGAAGCTTTTGTAATGTTGCCGGGCGAGCAGTGTCGTGGGCGCGATCACCGCCACCTGCACGCCGGACATGGCGGCGACGAAGGCAGCACGCATCGCCACTTCTGTCTTGCCAAAGCCGACATCGCCGCAGATCAACCGATCCATCGGCTGGCCGGAATGCATGTCGGCCATCACATCTTCGATGGCGCGCAGTTGATCGTCGGTTTCCTGATAGGGAAAGCGCGCCGCGAAAGCGTCCCACGCCCCCGGCGGCGGGTCCATGATCGGCGCCTTGCGCAAGGCCCGTTCGGCCGCGATGCGGATCAGCCGGTCGGCCATCTCGCGGATGCGTTCCTTGAGCTTGGCCTTCTTTGCCTGCCACGCCCCGCCGCCCAGACGGTCCAGCAGACCTTCGTCATGGCCGTATCTGGACAGAAGCTCGATATTCTCGACCGGCAGGTAAAGCCGCGCGCCTTCGGCATAATCCAGCAACAGGCATTCATGCGCGGCACCGGCGGCGGTGATGACCTCCATCCCCTGATAGCGGCCGATGCCGTGATCGACATGCACGACCAGATCGCCGGGGCTGAGCGATTGCGCCTCGGTCAGGAAATTCTCGGCCTTGCGGCGTTTCTTGGGCGCGCGGATCAGACGGTCGCCCAGCACATCCTGTTCGGCAATGACGGTGATGTGCCGACCGTCCCGCCACGGCCCCTCGAACCCGTGCTCCAGCGCCCAGACGGCCAGATGCAGGCCACGCTTGCCAATGCGGGTGGCGTCCGTGATGGGGATGGTTTCGGCAAGGCCTTCGTCTTCGATCAGGCCGGACAGGCGTTCGCGCGCGCCTTCTGAATAGCTGGCGACGATCACGGGGCCTTTGGCCAGCTTCGCCTTGATATGGTCGGCCAGCGCCCCGAACAGGCTGATGCTTTCCTGCTGGCGTTCGGGGGCAAAACTGCGTCCGATACGCCCGCCCGCATCCACGACCTTTGGACCAGTGGCTTGCGGCAAGGGGTGGAACTGGATCGCGCGCCGCGCGGCTGTGGCTGCCTCCCACGCGGACTCGTCCAGGTACAGCAGGCCGGGGGGCGCGGGTTTGTAGACCGTGCCCATGCGGTTCTTCTGACCCATCGCAAGGCGGCGGGTTTCATATTGGTCGGCAATCGTATCCCAGCGCGCAATCCGGCTGGGCGTGACCTGATCATCCTGCGTGATCGTGGCGCTTGGCAGGTAGTCGAACAAGGTCTCAAGCCGGTCGTGGAAGAACGGCAGCCAATGTTCGATGCCCTGATGTTTGCGGCCCGCGCTGACCGCCTCGTATAGTGGATCATCCGTACCGGCCGCGCCGAATTCGATGCGGTAATTCTGCCGAAACCGGGTGATCGCCGCCTCGTCGAGGATAACCTCGGACACCGGGGCAAGCTCGATCATGTCGAGCTTTTCTGTGGTGCGTTGCGTGGCGGGATCAAAGCGGCGCGCGCCGTCCAGCACGTCGCCGAAAAAATCGAGCCTGACCGGCCCGCCATCACCCGGCGGATAGATGTCGATGATACCGCCCCGGATGGCATAATCGCCGGGTTCCATCACGGTGGGGGCCTGCGAAAACCCCATGCGGACAAGAAAGCCGCGCAGTGCCTCTTCGTTGACGCGCTCGCCGACGCGTGCGGTGAAGGCGGCCTCTCGCAGCACGTCCCGCGCGGGGATATATTGCGACGCGGCGTTCAGCGTGGTCAGCAGGATGAAGCGATCCGGCATTGCGTGAACCAGCGCGGCCAGTGTCGCCATACGCGCTGCCGAGATGTCGGCATTGGGCGAGACCCGATCATAGGGCAGGCAATCCCATCCCGGAAAGCTGAAAACCGGCATCGCAGGCGCGAAGAAGTGCAACGCATCGCGGATTTGCGCCAGCCGCTTGTCGTCGCGAGCAATATGCAGGACAGGAGCGGAACTGCGCTCCAGCTCTTGCAGGATCAACCGGGCGTCGTAGCCTTCGGGCGCGCCACCCATGGTGATATGATCGCGCGAGGGGGTATCGGGATATGCCATAGCTGAGGCAAATGGGGCATGCCGGGGGCCGCGTCAACCTGTCTCCAGCGCGATTGGCAGCCTGCCTGGCCTGGTTGTCGCCCCTGCCCGAATGTTATTCTGGCGCATATTCGCTGAATGCCTGCAACGCGCCGCAAATTGATGGAATATGCCTGACAGCATCGGGTTGATCGCTTTTATGTCACTTAACGACCCAAACCGGGTTAGTATGCGCCGCGACGGCACGGGACGGGCTGTTCGACACTGCCCCATGCAGCAGCGCATATCGGTCGATGGCTTCAAAAAGACCCGCCTTTGCATCTGCCCCTCCCAACCAGACCCAATGTGCTTGCGTTTTCAGTCACTCTGATTGATCTGAAGACACGCGATACATGCTCTGAGGAAAGGTCCATCTATGTCTTTGTTGACTTACGCCACGCTGTTTCTGGCGGTTCTGGCGGAAACCATCGGCACGACCGCGCTTCAGGCCAGCCAGCAATTCACCAAACCCCTGCCCTCGGTGATCGTGGTGGTGGCCTATGCCGCAGCGTTTTATCTGCTGGCGCTGACCCTTCGAAGCGTGCCGGTCGGGGTGGCCTATGCGCTTTGGTCCGGTCTGGGAATTTTGTTGATCGCGCTGATCGGCTTTGTCGTTTTTGGTCAAACGCTCGACTGGCCGGCCGTTGTAGGAATGTCGCTCATCGTCGGAGGCATTGCCGTGATACAGCTGTTTTCAGCGGCTGCGACGCATTAGGGGGTGGTCATTTGCGCTCAGTAAGCGTACGGCGCGGGCGAACAGAAAAGGTTTCCAAATGGATCTGCGAAATATCGCCATCATCGCCCATGTCGACCACGGCAAGACCACACTTGTGGATGAGTTGCTGAAACAATCCGGTGCGTTCCGTGAAAATCAGGCAGTTGCCGAACGGGCGATGGATTCGAACGACCTGGAACGAGAGCGCGGCATCACGATCTTTGCCAAGCCCACCTCGGTTGAATGGAAAGGTCTGCGGATCAATATCGTCGACACCCCCGGCCACGCCGATTTCGGTGGCGAGGTAGAGCGGATCCTGTCGATGGTGGATGGCGTTGTCCTGCTGGTCGATGCCGCCGAAGGGCCGATGCCCCAGACAAAATTCGTGACCTCGAAGGCGCTGGCGCTTGGCTTGCGCCCGATTGTCGTTCTCAACAAGGTCGACAAGCCGGATGCAGAGCCTGACCGCGCGCTGGACGAATGTTTTGATCTTTTTGCCAGCCTCGACGCCAATGATGATCAGCTTGATTTTCCGCATATGTATGCGTCGGGCCGCAACGGCTGGGCCGATCACGAGCTGGACGGACCGCGCAAGGATCTGACCGCGCTGTTCGACCTGATCGTCAATCACGTACCCGCCCCCAAACAGGTCAAGCGGCAGGGCGAAGACTTCCGCATGCTGGCCACCACACTGGGTGCCGATCCGTTCGTCGGGCGCATCCTGACGGGCCGCGTGGAATCGGGCAAGCTGAAGGTCGGCTCAACCGTGCAGGCGCTTAGCCGCATCGGCCAGAAGATCGAACAGTTCCGCGTCACCAAGATCCAGGCGTTCCGCGGCCTTGCCCAGCAGGACATCGAAGAGGCGCAGGCCGGTGATATTGTCAGCCTCGCCGGCATGACCAAGGCGACAGTTGCCGATACGATCTGCGCTTTGGCCGTGGACGAAGCCCTTGATGCCCAACCCATCGACCCGCCCACCATCACGGTCACATTCGGCATCAACGACAGTCCTCTGGCCGGGCGCGACGGCAAGAAGGTACAATCCCGCGTGATCCGTGAACGGCTGATGAAAGAAGCGGAATCCAACGTCGCGATCAAGATCAGCGACACGCCCGGCGGCGAAGCCTTCGAGGTCGCAGGGCGCGGCGAATTGCAGATGGGCGTTCTGATTGAAAACATGCGCCGCGAAGGGTTCGAGCTGTCAATCTCGCGTCCTCAGGTGCTGATGCGCGACGGCGATAATGGCGAACGGCTGGAACCGATCGAAGAAGTCACCATTGATGTCGATGACGAATATTCCGGCGTGGTGATTGAAAAGATCACCGGAACGCGCAAGGGCGAATTGGCCGAAATGAAGCCCGCCGGTGCAGGCAAGACCCGCATCATCGCCCATGTTCCGTCGCGCGGCCTGATCGGCTATCACGGCGAATTCCTGACCGATACGCGCGGGACAGGCGTTCTGAACCGGGTGTTCCACACATGGGCCCCGCATAAGGGCACCATTCCCGGCCGTCGTGCGGGCGTCCTGATTTCGATGGAAGCAGGCGTCGCGGTTGCTTACGCGCTATGGAAGCTGGAAGATCGCGGCAAGTTTTTCATCGGCGCACAAGAACAGGTCTATACCGGAATGATCATCGGCGAGCACAGCCGCGAAAACGACCTTGAAGTGAACCCCCTTAAAGGCAAGCAATTGACCAACGTGCGCGCCAGCGGCACGGATGAAGCGGTGCGCCTGACCACACCGGTTCGGATGTCTCTGGAAGAGGCGATTGCCTATATCGACAATGATGAACTGGTCGAGGTCACCCCCAGCGCCATCCGTCTGCGCAAACGCTACCTTGACCCGCATGAACGCAAGCGGATGGCCAAAGCAAGCTGACCTGCGCGCGCAATCGGTGTCCATCGCGGGTACCGAAAGCTATCTGCGAGTGACAAAAGAACGGCGGCCTATGGCCGCCGTTTCTTGTTCAAACCACTTGATTTAAAGACCCAAGCGCGCCTGATCACAGTTTAATCGGTTGTCTCGACAATCAGCAGTTCGCGCTCTGATGCTCCGCGCGCATGGCTCAGCGCCTCTTGATACTCGGGCGAATGATAGCAGGCTTCCGCCTCTTCAAGAGTGGCAAATTGGGCAACCACATTGCGCGGCCGCTTCTTGCCCTCAAGCTGTACGAAACGCCCACCGCGCGCGATGAAGCGACCGCCATGCTTGGCAATCGCTGGACCGGCAAGCTCGGCATAGCGGCCATAGGCCTCGGGATCCGAAACGGTCACATGGGCAATCCAAAGTGCTGGCATAGTTTATCCTCCGATTACGGCTTCTGCCGCCTTGAAAGCGGCCTCTGCATTTGCGGCATCCGCGCCGCCGCCCTGCGCCATGTCGGGCCGACCGCCGCCGCCCTTGCCGCCCAGTTCGGCCACGGCGGCGCGCACCAGATCAACGGCCGACACACGGCCCATCAGATCCTCGGTCACACCAGCGGCCACAGCGGCCTTGCCGCCGGTATCCGCGATCAGCAGCACCACGCCGGACCCAAGCCGCGCCTTGTGCTCGTCGATCAGCGGCGGCAGATCCTTGCCGGACACGCCCGAGAGCACCTGCGCCACCATTTGCACACCGTTGACGTCGCGCGCGCCACCGTCGCCGGCCTGGCCCGATCCACCGGCCATCGCCAGTTCGCGGCGCAATTGCGCCACCTCGTTGCTCAGCGCCTTGCGCTCGTCCAGCAAGGCGCGGACACGCGCGGGAACGTCGGTGGGTTGCGTTTTCAACTCGGACGCCACATCAGCAAGCCGGTGATCCTGCCCCGACAGATAGCGGAAGGCATCGGCGCCGGTCAGCGCCTCGATCCGCCGCACGCCTGCGCTGGACGCACTGTCGCCAAGCGTCACGAACACACCGATATCGCCGGTCTGGCGGACATGCGTGCCGCCGCACAGCTCGATCGAGTAGGTCGCGCCATTACCGCCCTTGCCCGATTGCGGATCATGGCCCATCGACACGACACGAACCTCGTCGCCGTATTTCTCGCCAAACAGCGCCTGAGCGCCCAGTCCGCGGGCGTCATCCGGCGTCATGATCCGGGTTTCCACAGGCGTGTTCTGACGGATGAAGGCGTTCACCTCGGCATCGACCTGGGCCAGTTCGTCGGGCGTCAGCGGTTTTGCGTGCGAAAAGTCGAACCGAAGCCGGTCATCGGCATTCAGCGACCCGCGCTGCGCCACATGATCGCCGAGCGCCCGGCGTAATGCCTCGTGCAGCAGATGCGTTGCCGAGTGGTTGGCGCGGATCGACGTGCGCCGCGCGTGATCCACCTCCAGCACGGTGCCTTCGCCTTTGGTCAACTCACCCTCGATCACCTCGGCGAAATGAAGGAACACCCCGGCCACCTTGCGCGTGTCGGTGATCCGCGCAAGGCCAGAGTCGCTGCGGATGATGCCGCTATCGCCGACCTGCCCGCCTGACTCGGCGTAGAAGGGTGTCTGGTTCAACACGATCTGCACGGTGTCGCCCGCTTTGACCGAGGCAACCTCGGCCCTGTCGGACACCAGCGCTACGATCTGACCCTCGGCGGTTTCGGTGTCATAACCCAGAAAATCCGTGGTGCCGTGCTTGTCGGCAATGTCGAACCAGATCGCCGCATCCGCCGCTTCGCCAGAGCCGGACCACGCGGCGCGGGCCTTGGCTTTCTGTTCAGCCATCGCCGTATCGAAGCCCGCCGTATCAACGCTCCGATCTTTCTCGCGCAACGCATCCTGTGTCAGGTCGAGCGGAAAGCCGAACGTGTCATACAGCTTGAACGCCGTCTCACCCGGCAATGCGGCATCGGCGGGCAGCTTTCCCAGCTCGTCATCCAGCAATTTCAGACCGCGATCCAGCGTTTGCTTGAAGCGCGTCTCTTCCTGCTTCAGCGTTTCTTCGATCAGCGACTGCGCCTGTCCCAATTCCGGATAGGCCGCGCCCATTTCATGCACAAGCGACGGCACCAGACGGTGCATGACCGGATCCTGCGCGCCCAGCAAATGCGCATGCCGCATCGCCCGCCGCATAATTCGGCGCAACACATAGCCGCGCCCGTCATTTGCAGGCATCACACCATCCGCAATCAGGAACGAGGTCGAGCGCAGATGATCGGCTATCACCCGGTGATGCACGTTGCCCGGCCCGTCGGGTGCCCCATCGGTGACGTTGGCGCTGGCCTCGATCAGGTGGCGCATCAGGTCGGTGTCGTAATTATCGTGCTTGCCCTGCAAGAGCGCGCCGATCCGTTCCAGCCCCATCCCGGTATCAATCGACTGCATGTCGAGCGCGCGCATGGAGCCGTCCTCGAACTGCTCGTTCTGCATGAAAACGATGTTCCAGATCTCGATGTATCGGTCGCCGTCTTCCTCGGCACTGCCCGGAGGCCCGCCCCAGATATGATCGCCGTGATCATAGAAAATCTCGGTACACGGACCACAGGGACCGGTCGGGCCCATCTGCCAGAAATTGTCCGAGGTGGCGATACGGATGATGCGATCTTCGGGGATGCCGATCTTTTTCCAGATCTCGAACGCCTCGTCATCGGTATGGTACACCGTGACCAGAAGGCGAGAGGCATCTATGCCGAAGTCGCGTGTGATCAGCTCATAGGCAAACCCGATCGCTTCGGTTTTGAAATAATCGCCGAAGCTGAAATTTCCCAGCATTTCAAAGAAGGTATGGTGCCGCGCCGTATAGCCGACATTGTCGAGATCATTGTGCTTTCCGCCCGCCCGCACACATTTCTGCGAAGTCGTGGCGCGGGTGTAATCGCGATGCTCCACCCCGGTGAACAGGTTCTTGAACTGAACCATGCCCGAATTGGTGAACATCAGCGTCGGATCGTTGCGCGGCACCAGCGGACTGGAGGGCACGATACGATGGCCCTGTTTCTCGAAATAATTCAGAAAAGTAGAGCGTATGTCGTTGAGCGAAGGCATATTCTGGTCTCGTGCAAGGATTTTACGCAGGTGTACCGCCCTGCCCTGCGACTGTCCATGACGCATTGAAAAAGGCCGACACCCCTTGCGAGGGTGCCGACCTTTGAAATCTGTTCGCCGGACTGTGCTTAGCTCTCCATCACCTCGTCGGGTGCCCCTTCGCCACCGGCACCCATGTCGAAATCGAGCCCGTGACTGGCGCGGATCTTGTCTTCGATCTCCAGCGCCATCTGCTTGTTTTCACGCAAGAAGTTCTTTGCGTTTTCGCGGCCTTGTCCGATCCGCTCATCGCCGTAGCTGAACCAGCTGCCGGATTTATCGACGACTCCGGCCTTGACCCCCAGATCAAGAAGCTCGCCCATCTTGCTGATGCCTTCGCCGAACATGATGTCGAATTCGACCTGCTTGAAGGGTGGGGCCACCTTGTTCTTGACGACCTTGACGCGGGTGGAGTTTCCCACAACCTCGTCGCGGTCCTTGATAGAGCCGATACGACGAATATCGAGCCGCACGGAACTGTAGAATTTCAGCGCGTTGCCACCCGAAGTCGTTTCCGGGCTGCCAAACATCACGCCGATTTTCATCCGGATCTGGTTGATGAAGATCACCATACAGTTCGAACGGTTGATCGAGCCGGTCAGCTTGCGCATCGCCTGGCTCATCAGGCGGGCCTGCACGCCCACGCTGCTGTCGCCCATATCGCCTTCAAGTTCGGATTTCGGGGTCAGCGCAGCAACCGAATCGACAACCACCATGTTGACCGCGCCCGACCGGACAAGCGTATCGACGATCTCCAGCGCTTGTTCGCCGGTGTCGGGCTGGCTGATCAGCAATTCGTCCAGATCAACGCCCAGCTTGCGGGCATAAAGCGGATCAAGCGCATGTTCGGCATCGACAAAAGCGCAAACACCGCCCTTTTTCTGCTCTTCGGCCACGCAATGCAGGGTCAGCGTGGTTTTGCCAGAGCTTTCTGGCCCGTAAATCTCGATGATCCGCCCCTTGGGCAACCCACCGATCCCCAACGCGATGTCCAGTCCAAGCGACCCGGTCGAGGTTGCTTCAATGTCCTTGATCACATTGTCGCCGCCAAGTTTCATGATCGACCCCTTGCCGAACTGCCGTTCGATCTGGGCCAAAGCGCTGTCCAGCGCCTTTTGTTTGTCCGCGTTGCGCTTGCTGTCCATTGTCAAAAGATCTGCCGTTGCCATGAGTTTCGTGTCCTTATTCCACACCCGTTGCCGGGCGGCAATTGCTGCTTCATGTTCGCCTCTTGTTCTCATCTGTATGAGATCAAAACAGGAACAATTCAAGTTAAATCCTACTCTCGTCAGTTTTCGTCGAATTGGTTAAGGAAGGATTGAGGGGTTTGGGCCATACCTGCCAAGCGATCGAGGAGGTTTTCCGAATGCTGGTGTTCTGGAAAGAAAAACTGGTGTTTCTGGCGGTGCCAAAAACGGGTTCGTCGGCTTATGAGGCGGCCTTGAAGTCCCGCGCATCCATGGCGGTCATGGACCCACCCGAGCTGAAACACGCTCCGATCTACCGCTATAATCGGTTTTTCCGCCCGATGTTCGAAAAAGTCGGTGCCGATAACATGGAGACGTTGGCGGTGGTCCGTGACCCGCTGGATTGGCTTGGCAGTTGGTTTCGCTATCGCAAGCGGCCCTTTCTGAATGGCAAGCCGACATCGACCGCTGGGATCGATTTTGACGATTTTGTCCTGGCCTACATGAAAGGCGACAAACCGCCCTTCGCCAATGTCGGGAGCCAAGCGAAATTTCTGGAGCCGCGTCCAAACGGAGTGCGGATCAACCATCTTTTTCGCTATGAGAACCAACCCGCATTGCAGCAGTTCATCGAATCCCGTTTGAACGTCACCCTTGACCTGCCAAAGACCAATGTTTCGCCAGAGATGGACCTTACTGTCTCGACAGAAACCGAAAAGCGGTTTCGTAAAAAATGCGCCGATGAATATGAGGTGTGGGAAAGCGGGTTGTGAGGCGGAACAGCCGCGAAATCGTATGTTTGCCGATTGGATGTGAAATCCACATCCAGCAGACCTGCGCACGCTCATTCACGTTGTCAGACTGCGCCACGCAACCGGGTTCGGGCTACGACAGTTGTTTATGGACGGTCTCCGTCAAATCGCTCAGTGAAAACGGCTTTGGCAGGAAGATCGACTTCGGGATGCGGGCATCGCTGTCGCGGAAGACGTCCTCGGCATAGCCGGACACAAAGACAACGCGCACGTCGGGCCGTGATTTTAACGCTTCACGCACCCAGGTAGGCCCGTCCATGCCGGGCATCACCACATCCGTCACGAAAACGTCGACCTCGACGCTGGTGTCTTCCAACAGCTTCAGCGCATCTTCGGCAGAGGCTGCCTCCAATACCGTGTATCCCCGAAGCCGCAGCGCGCGGGATGCAAACGCACGCACCGGTGCCTCGTCCTCGACCAGAAGCACTACACCTTCGCCATGCCGGATTATCGGTTTCTCAATCGCCGGTCTGGGCAATGCTTCAAGAGGCAGTTCCAACTCGCTGGCGGGCAATAGAAGCGTGAAACACGTCCCGGACCCGGTCACGCTGTCGACAAAGATAAAACCACCGGTCTGCTTGACGATCCCGTAGACCGTGGACAGGCCCAGCCCTGTGCCCTCGCCCGTGCGTTTTGTTGTGTAGAACGGCTCGAACACCTTTTGCAGCTTGTCCGGCGGAATGCCGATACCGTCGTCAGACACTTTCACCGACACATATTCACCCGCCGCCACCTCTGCGCGGTCACGGCGCATGGGTTCACTCAGCACCTTCATGCCCGTTTCGATCACGATACAACCGCCCGTGGGCATGGCGTCGCGTGCATTCACGACGAGATTCATCATCACCTGTTCCAGCTGACGCTTGTCCGCCCGCACGGGTTTCAGCACCGGATCATGCCGCAAATCCAATCCGACCTTCTCGCCGACAAGGCGGTTCAGAAGATGGGTAAGGTCAGACAAGGTATCGCGCAGGTCCAGAACTTCCGGCCGCAAGGTCTGCTTGCGGGAAAACGCCAGCAACTGACCCACCAACGCAGCGGCTCGGTTGGCGTTCTGATTGATCTGCACCAGGTCGCTGAAATCCGGGTCCCCCTGATCGTGCCGCAGCAACAACAGGTCGCAATGTCCTGAAATCGCGGTCAGAAGGTTATTGAAGTCATGCGCGACCCCGCCCGCCAACTGACCAATCGCCTGCATTTTCTGGCTTTGGACGAATTGCGCTTCGAGCGTCTTCAATTCGGTGGCATCATTGATGACCGCAATCAACGCGGTCTGCCCGTTCTCGGAAATCCGGTTCAATGTGACCTGAACGAAAACTTCCTTGTCCGCCCGCGTGAGCCGGAGAAACTCCGAATGGCTGGTGCCACGTCCCGAAGCCATTTCCTGTATCCAGTCGGTCAGCGGTCGCCCCAGGCCTTCCATATAGTCCGACAGTTGTTTGCCATTGGTGCAGGTGTCGCCAAAAAGCGCCCGCGCCTCTTTGTTGGACCGCAGCACCACGCCGTTTGGTGAAAGCTTGAGAAGGCCCACCGGCAGCGCATCAAACGCAGCCGCGGCATCATCGGTCGCGGTTTGCCTGGGTGCGGGCAGCAAGAACAGTTCTGACTTGCCGACACCCGCCGGAACGCAAGTCGCCAAACGCGGCACAACGCCATCTTCGGTCTGAATACGATGCACGGTTCCCGACACAAGCGGCGGATCAAGAATCAGGCGATCCAGCGATGTAATCCTATGGCCAGCCATCTCACGCGCGGCTGCGTTCAGGGAAATGACAACGTTATTGCGCCCAAGTGTCAGCATCGGCACATGTTTCATTGCGGCACAGGACGACGGCTGTTCGGTCGCGGTGCTTTCCTCGACACGCCACAGCAAGCCGGACCTGCCAAGCGCGTGCACCGAAATGCGCACGCTACCCTGCCGGGTCACGATCTCTTCGCGTGCGGTCCCGCCGGCGTTGATGCGCGTTTGCAGGCGGTAAAGCACGTTGCCGGGATTCGCGAGAATATCCCGCAACTCACCGGCCAGCGACGTGCCTTCGCTTTTCCCATAACGTGCCTCGGCCGCTTGGTTGCGAAAGATGATTTCCCCCTCGGGATCCGTGAAAAATGCAAAGGCGCTGTCGTGGGCGATGACCTTGGCCAGGGCATCATGCGCCTGATCACGGCGACGTTTGTGAAGATATGTCAAAGACCTGGACAGCGCCGCCAGACAAGCTGCTGTCAGCCCGCCAACCGATAACGCCAACTGTAATTGGTACGAACTGACCAGAAAGGACAGGGCCAATAGCAACCCGGCGGCCAGCAACAACCAGCCAAGCCGTTGCGAGACGCGGTCAGAAGCGCGCGTCATCGGTCCGGGATTCAATGCCGTATAGGCCAAGGCGACCCCCTGTGATTCTCACCCCAGCCATTACGACGAGAGATTTGTTAACCGCTCCTTAAAGCTGAAAATATCGTCTCAAGGTTGTGCGTCCCGGTCAAGCATCCGCCGACATCAGTGCCAGGAAAAAGCCGTCACCGCCTTCGACAGGCAGAAACTGTCGCCGGTCTGCAACGCGCCAGTCCGGACGATCCGCCAGAAACCGGTCAATCACGGTGTCATTTTCATCGGACAGGATCGAACATGTGACGTAGGCCAAATGCCCGTCCGTGGTCAGATATGCCGACGCTTCACGAAGAATACCCAACTGAATATCCTGCAATTCCTGCAACCGGGCCTCGGTCAATGCCCACTTGCCCTCAGGCGAACGCCGCCACGCACCGGAGCCCGAACAGGGCGCATCGCAAAGGATCAGATCGTAGAGCCCGCCGGGCCTGTCAATTCGCGCGATCTGCGCCCCCGCCCGCTCTGCGCGTTTCGGCAGATCAGACATGCGGCGCGGATCTGCGTCATGGGCTTCAACCGGGCCGGACAGGCGTGCCGCCATCGCGAGCGCTTTGCCACCGCCGCCAGCGCAATAATCCAGCACACGCATTCCCGCGCGCAACGGCAGTTGATCGACGACGGCCTGGCTGGCGGCGTCCTGAAGCTCTACCAGACCCTCGGCATAGGCCCGAGACAGATGCACCCGGCGCGCGCCCTCGGTGACTTCCAGTGCAGAGGGAGACAAGGCATGCGGTTGCGTGGCGATCCCTTCGGCCAAAAGAGACTCTTGCGCCACATCAACTGTTCCGCGCAACCTATTGACACGCAAGAAAACAGGCGCCCGTTCCCGAAGAGCCAGCGCGGTCGGCTCCACCTCGGGCAGTGACGCCTTGAGCCGCGGAAGCAGCCAGTCCGGCATGTCCATGGCTTCGGCGCTGTCTGGCGTGCGCCCCGCGGAAAGTTCAGCATCAGTCAGCGGCTCTGGCCCGTAGCCTTCGCCGGTAAATACGTCAGCCGGGTCCGCGCCTTCGGCGCGCAACAACCCGAGGATCAACGCGCGCCCGGCTTCGCCTCCACCGTGTGCCGCACAGCTTCGTTGGCACCGGATCACGGTGTAAACATGATCGCGGACCGCCGCGCGGTCTTTGGACCCGGCGAAACGTGCGCCGCGTGCCCAGTTGGTCAGCGCTTGCTCGGCAGCGATACCCGTCGTGACACGGTCCAGAACTTCGATGGCAGCTTGGCAGCGGGCAGCAGGCGTCACGTCAGAACCTCATGTGTCATTTCAAAATCGTTTCCAGATAGATCGTCTTCAATGCCGAAATTGACTGAAGCCAGAGACCTCTGCGCGAGCCATACTGTCAGAAGACGTGAAGGTCTTTTTCATAAAGCCAATATGCAGTGATGACCGTCTCTGTTCGACGAGCAAAGCCTGTGCAGAGCGCGACACAAAGCGGAACCGGAGCCAGTGAGCCGCGCAAATTGACGCTGTCAGACGCTGACGTCGCGCCCCGGTTAACCGATCCGGTAGTTCGGCGACTCGCGGGTGATCTGCACATCATGCACATGGCTTTCGTGAAGCCCTGCCCCGGTGATCTTTACGAACTGACAGTTCCGGCGCATTTCATCGACCGTGGCGCAGCCGGTATAGCCCATCGCCGCGCGCAAGCCCCCGACCAGTTGATGGATCACCGCCGTCGCCGTGCCCTTGTAGGGAACCTGACCCTCGATGCCTTCCGGCACCAGCTTGTCGCTGGCGGCGTCTTTCTGAAAATACCGGTCGGCAGAGCCGCTCGCCATCGCGCCCAATGACCCCATGCCGCGATAGCTTTTGAAGGTACGACCTTGATAAAGGATGACTTCTCCGGGGCTTTCATCCGTGCCTGCAATCATGCTGCCGACCATCGCGCAGGACGCGCCTGCGGCAATCGCCTTGGCAAAATCACCGGAAAACTTGATCCCCCCATCGGCGATCACCGGAATATCCCCGGCCTCTCGGGCGCAATCCATGATCGCGGTCAGCTGCGGTACGCCGACGCCTGCAACCATGCGCGTGGTACAGATGGATCCCGGCCCGATGCCCACCTTGACCGCGTCCGCCCCCGCGCCGATCAGCGCGCGCGTTGCCTCTGCCGTGGCGACGTTACCGGCGACGACCTGAACCTCGTTGGACAGCGCCTTGGCGCGCTCGACGGCGATCGCCACGCCCTCGGAATGGCCATGCGCCGTGTCGATCACGATCATGTCGGCACCGGCATCGACCAGCGCCTGACTGCGTTCAAACCCGGCATCGCCCACGGTCGAGGCCGCGGCAACGCGCAGCCGGCCCAGATCGTCCTTGCAGGCGGTGGGATTCAGCACGGCCTTCTCTGTATCTTTCAGCGTCAGAAGGCCCGTCAGCTTGCCGTCCTTGTCAGTGACCAGCAGCTTTTCGATCCGTCGACCTTTCATCAGGTTCTTGGCCTCGTCGCGATCAGCAGGTTCTTGCAGAATCGCCAGATTGTCGGAGGTCATCATCACCCGCACGGGCGTGTCGTCATGTTCGGCAAAACGCATGTCGCGGTTGGTGACGATGCCGACCACCCGGCCCTTTTCGTCCACCACCGGAAAGCCGGTGAAGTTGTAGCGTTCGATCAGCGCCTTGGCATCCGCCAGCGTCTGATCCGGCGTCAGCGTCACCGGGCTGTAGACGATGCCGGATTCGAACCGCTTGACCCGGCGCACTTCACGGGCCTGCTGTTCGATATCAAGATTGCGGTGGATCACGCCCATCCCGCCGGCCTGAGCCATCGTTATCGCCATCCGGCTTTCAGTGACCGTATCCATGGCAGAGCTGAGCAGCGGAATGTTCAGCGCAATCGCCTTTGTCACCCGCGTGCGGGTGTCAGCGGTGCTGGGCAACACGCTGGAAGCTGCGGGAACAAGCAGAACATCGTCGAAGGTGAGCGCCTCGCGAATCTCCATGGCAGTAACCTTTCGGTGGGAGCGTCGTTTGACGCGTCCCTATCTCATGTGGTGGTCGGAAAGGAAAGAGCGAAACGTGCAGCCAGGCCCCGCCCGGCACCTGCCAATTGCCGGTTGCGCTGGCCGCGATCGATACGGCAGCCATTATAACGCATACAGATGACACCGGCGTCGGAGCCCCGGAACGAAACCCAAGGGCGGCACATTGCAACGCAATCGACGTCGGCCTTGCCAGCCTTGGCGCTCCCTCTGGTGCCGTGCAGATCGAAGATTGCGCCTCGGTCGACGAGACCAGTCTCCATGCCGCGCAAGCCTGCGTGAACGCAGCGCAGGTCTTTTTCCTCGAACGCGCGGGCCGTTCATTTGCGCAGCCGGTATGCCGATGTGGCATGCAGACAGATTGACGCAAATGCCGGTGTCGCCTGATGTTCCGGCGTTTCCGGCCTTTCACCTTTCGCCGCAATGGCTATGGTCGCCGCACACCCAGTTGCGGCAGTACAGCAGACAGGCAGGCGCAGATGAGCACCGATCCCCTCGTGATTTTCACCCCCTCAGGCAAACGCGGACGGTTTGCCGTTGGCACACCCGTGCTGACTGCGGCCCGCAAGCTGGGAGTGGACCTCGATTCCGTCTGCGGCGGTCGCGGCATCTGCTCGAAATGTCAGATCACGCCGTCTTATGGCGAATTCTCCAAGCACGGCGTGACGGTCGCGTCCGATGCCCTGTCGGAGTGGAACGCGGTCGAGGAACGCTATGACAGCAAGCGCGGGTTGAAATCCGGCCGTCGGCTGGGCTGTCAGGCAACGATACAGCGCGACGTGGTGATCGACGTGCCTGCCGAAAGTCAGGTCCACCGGCAGGTGGTGCGCAAGGCAGCCTCGGCCCGCGTGATCGAGATGGACCCCGCCACACGGCTTTATTATGTCGAGGTGGAAGAGCCCGACATGCACGAACCCACCGGCGATTTCGAGCGTCTGGAACGCGCCTTGAAGGCACAGTGGGACATTCCGGAAATCAAGGCGGATCTGGCAACGCTTGCCCGCCTGCAACCGGTTCTGCGCAAGGGCAACTGGAAGATCACCGTCGCCCTGCACAAATCGCATCTGCCGGGCGCGCATCATCTGATTGATGTCTGGCCGGGCCTGCATGAGGATGGGCTTTACGGGCTGGCGATTGATCTTGGATCCACCACCATCGCCGCGCATCTGACCGATCTTGCGACGGGCGAGGTCAAGGCATCGTCGGGCATCATGAACCCGCAGATCCGGTTCGGCGAGGACCTGATGAGCCGGGTCAGCTATGTGATGATGAATCCCGGCGGCGATGTCGAGATGACGCAAGCCGTGCGCGAGGCGCTTGATACGTTGATCCGCGAACTCGCGGCAGAGACCGGCGTGGCCGAACGCCTGATCGTCGAGGCGGTTTTTGTCTGCAATCCGGTCATGCATCATCTTCTGCTTGGCATCGACCCGTTGGAACTGGGTCAGGCACCCTTTGCGCTGGCAACCTCCGACAGCCTGTCCTTCCCCGCCCGCGATCTGGATCTGACGGCGCTCAACACCAGCGCGCAGGTCTATATCCTGCCCTGTATCGCGGGCCATGTCGGTGCGGATGCTGCCGCCGTGGCGCTGTCCGAAGAGCCGGGCAAACGCGAGGACCTGTCGCTGATTGTGGATGTCGGCACCAATGCCGAGATCTTTCTGGGCAACTCCACCCGCGTGCTGGCCTGTTCCTCCCCCACCGGCCCGGCCTTTGAAGGCGCTCAGATCAGTTCCGGCCAGCGTGCGGCCCCCGGCGCGATCGAGGCGATCCGGATTGATCCGCGGACCCGCGAGCCGCGGTTTCGCGTCATCGGATGCGAGCTTTGGTCCGATGAGGACGGCTTTGCCGCGGCAACGGCAGCGACCGGCATCACCGGCATCTGCGGTTCCGGCATCATCGAGGCTGTGGCAGAGATGCGCATGGCGGGCCTCTTGGACCCTTCCGGGTTGATCGGGTCGGCGGCGCAGACCGGCACATCGCGCAACATCCCCGAAGGTCGGACGCATTCTTATGTCATCCATGACGCCAGCGCCGATGGCGGCCCGCTGATCACCGTCACCCAAGGGGACATCCGTGCCATTCAACTTGCGAAATCGGCGCTCTATGCGGGCTCTCGATTGCTGATGGACGAGATGGGCGTGGACCACGTTGACCGCGTGGTGCTGGCGGGCGCGTTCGGCGCACATATCTCGCCCCTGCATGCGATGGTGCTGGGGATGATCCCGGACGTACCGCTTGATCAGGTGACCAGCGCCGGAAATGCCGCCGGCACAGGCGCACGGATCGCGCTATGCAACGTCGCAGCGCGCGCCGAGATCGAGGCCACCGTGCGGAATGTCGTCAAGGTGGAAACTGCGATCGAGCCGAAATTCCAGGAACATTTCGTCAATGCCAACGCCATCCCGCATGCGACCGATCCGTTCCCGAACCTGTCCGCAATCGCGCCCCTGCCAGACGTCAGCTTCAATTCCGGCGGTGAGGATGGTGGAGGCGGGCGGCGCAGACGGCGGCGCAGCAGCTGATCGGCACGTCGCAGATGTCAGCGCCAGGCGGCAACGGGCGCTGTCGCGAAACGTCTGCGCGGGCGTTATTGCACAAGTCTGGCGACGGAGGATTCACTTCGCGCCTCCATACCGCGCGTGGCGAAACTGCACCTGCCATGGGTCCAGCCACATCCGAGATCGTCCGCACGGGCATAACGTCTAAGGGCTAAGCGGCACTCTCGCCTTCAGCGGGATTTTGCGCAGCAACACCGCGCAAGTTCCACTTTTGTTCTTGCTCAACAGAACTTTTCAGGTCACCTTCCCCAGGCACCGAAGGTTAACCTTGGACAACCGATATTGGCTTGCGCTAATCAACATTTAGCGAAGGAGGGATTATGCCGCACACATTCTACGATTTCTTTGCAGGCGGCGGCATGGCCGGGTTTGGCCTCGGCTCGGATTGGCGATGTCTATTTGCGAACGACATAGACCCGAAGAAGGCAGCAAGCTATCGCGCCAACCACGATGGCGGGAAGGAATTGCTGCTTAAGGATGTCTCTCAGGTCACGGTGGATGAACTGCCCGGATCGCCAGACCTTGTGTGGGCGTCCTTCCCCTGCCAGGATCTTTCACTCGCGGGCAATGGCGCGGGCCTTGCGGGCAAGCGTAGCGGTATGTTCAAACCGTTCTGGAAACTGATGCGCTCGCTTCACGCCGGCGGTCGCGGCCCCAGGATCATCGCGCTCGAAAATGTCTATGGGGCGATCACCAGCAACGGTGGGCGCGACTTCGCAACGCTTTGTGCTGCTTTCTCAGGCCTCGGTTATAGGTTCGGGGCGGTCGTCGTCGATGCGGTTCACTTTCTGCCCCAATCGCGCCCACGTTTTTTTATGGTGGGCATTCGGGGCGACCTGACGATCCCGGAGGGGCATACAGCAGATGGGCCTTGTGCGCTGTGGCATCCGCCCGCGTTGGTCGAGGGGTGCAACCTGCTTTCACGGACAGCCGCGTCGCGTTGGCGCTGGTGGAATCTTCCGACGCCCCCGGCACGGAATACGAACCTGGCTTCGCTGATCGAAGATAAGCCAACAGGTGTGAAATGGCACACCAAAGCAGAAACGAAGTATCTGCTCGACATGATGACCGATCACAACCGCAAGAAGGTTGACGCAGCCAAACAGTGCAAAGGGCGCGTGGTTGGAACAATATACAGGCGCACGCGCGCCGATGCCAACGGTGTGAAGCGGCAGCGCGCGGAGGTGCGCTTTGACCAGATTGCTGGATGCCTACGCACGCCCGCCGGAGGATCGAGCCGTCAGACAATCATGCTGGTAGATGGAAAAAAGGTGCGCTCGCGCCTGCTCTCGACACGCGAGGCAGCTTCTCTTATGGGCCTGCCTGACACTTACGTCCTGCCAGAACGCTACAACGACGCCTACAAGCTGGCAGGGGACGGTGTTGCCGCTCCTGTCGTTCGGCATCTGGCCGAGGCAATCTTTGAACCGATCCTGAAGCGGAATCGACTCGCCTTGGTTGCCTGAAATCCGGTAAGTGTCGGTCATGGCTGACCGAAATCCCGACGACACCAATTATCCGCCGTTTGAGACCGAGGATCTTCGGTCAAATTTGACCAAGTTTCTAATTCAGGAATTCGATGATCCCATCACGGGAAAGCCGCGCGCAATTGGCGGTTTCAAGTGGGGCGTCTATGCTTTCTTCGATTATGATGGCGAACCAATTTACGTCGGACAGACAAAAGAAAAGGTGAGCACCCGAATTAGGCGGCACCTGACAAATCAGCGGACAGACGCCGTCGCAATGTCGGTCCTTGATCCGTTCGAGGTTTACGAGGTCGAAGTTTGGCCGCTACCCCAGTTTCAGAAAACCGGCGCAACCGACCCCGACGCGAAAGCGCATTTAGACGCGCTGGAAGATCTTGTGTATCAGGAGGCGATAGCAGGCAGCACGTTCAAGGCGGTTTTAAATGAAAAGGATCCACCAGCGCCGACAATGGTGATCACGAAGCCGCCTTCGCTCCGCTTTCGGCTCGTCTCGGACGACGTTCACAAGATCAGGTCACACCCCGACTTTCGCATTGCTCGGCGCGCTTTGATCATCTCGCGCCTTGCGCAGGTCATATCAGAGCGCAAAGTGCAAGGTGGGCTTCGTCGCGTCCTTGTCACGCAGGCGAAACGTCTTCAATGGTTGACCGAACGCCGCTACATCGCTCTGGGCGGTGCATCGTCGGTCGAAACCGAAGACGACGAAAACAACTAGGGGCACTCACTTGATGCCTTGCGAAGTCCCCTACGAGACAGTATCAGAACTGTGTCGCGGGTGTAGCTCAGGGGTAGAGCGTCTGCTTCCCAAGCAGAATGTCGTGAGTTCGAATCTCATCACCCGCTCCACCATCAAATTGCAGGCATGCCGGAACTGCCTTCAATTTGCCGACGAAATTCAACATTAAACCCACCTAACCCACGACAAAAAAGCGGTAATCCGGCCTGGAACACATGTTTTCCAAGCTCCGGGCGAAGGTTGGTTTTTCGTCACCCGCTTCAACGCTCCTTGCGCAAATCCTGCGTATCTGAACCCCGCCAGCGCGTTAACCGCATGTCAAACCTGCACAAGAAGCCGCGCTGTCAGAGCTTTTGCACGCGTGCGAACCTCTTCGCGGATCAGGCCATTGCGCGGCGCATCGCGCAGGGTGGTAGACCAATGCTCGGGCGGGTTGCGACCGGCGGCGCGGCTCCAGGTCAAACCGCGCAGCACCGTCTCTGCCTCGGGCGGCAGATGGTCCGGGATCGCGTGCCCGTTCAGGGTCGCCCAAACCCCCGTCCAAAGGCGTCCGACCGACCACGGATTATATCCCCCGCCCCCCAGGACAAGCAGCCGTGGTGCGAGATTACGCAGCCTCTTGACGGTCTGCCAATGCGCGTTATTGGACAGTGACAGCCGCGATAACGGATCTTCGGCCACCGCATCTGCACCGCATTGCAGCACAATCGCGCCGGGCCGGAACGCCGCAGCGGCAGGCAAGATGACCTCGTGCAGCACCAGCAAGAACTCATCGTCGTTGAATTCGCGCGGCACCGGCAGGTTCAGCGCCGCCCCCCCTGCCACATCCGTCAATGCGCCGGTGAAGGGCCAGCGCGCTTCTTCATGGACAGAGATCATCCGCACATCCTCGGCACCGTCAAAGGCACTGGCGACGCCGTCGCAATGATGCGCGTCGATGTCGATATAGACGACAGGCCCGCAGCCCAGGGCAAGCAGGCGTTGAATGGCCAGAACCGGATCGTTGAGATAGCAAAAACCGCCTGCCCGGTCCGCCATGCCGTGATGCGTGCCGCCACCGGGATTATAGACCGTGCCGCCGTGGACCAGCAGTTCGGCCGCAAGGAGCGCCCCGCCCGCAGCGGTGGCCGGCCTGCGAAACATCTCGGGAAAGACTGGATTCGACAGGGTTCCCAGCCCGTGACGCGCCTGTGTTTGTGTATCCACGGCTTGGACGGTCTCTGCCGCCTGAAGGGCGGCGATATAGGCCGGAGTGTGAAACGTCGTCAGCCCCGCAGGCCGCGCGCGCGGCGAGACCCTGTATTGCGCTTGCGGCAGCCATCCCATGGCGCGGGCGAGGTCCATCACTGTCGGCACGCGCGGAATGGACAGCGGGTGCATCGGCCCGTAGGTGGAGCCGCGATAGATATTCGAACCGATGAACAAAGGTTTTTGCATGTAAACGCAGATTAGCGCCCTGCCCGCGCTTGCCAAGGTCGCAACCCGCCAAGCCCCGATTGCAAGCCACCGGCCATGGCGATATTCGGAGAGCATGTTCAAGAACCGGCGCGGGATATGAGACCGCGATTCCTACTCATCACCTGGATCATGCTTCTGGCTGGCGCTGCCGGGGGCATTCTGGCTGCGAGCGTACATCTGCCGATGCCGTGGATGCTGGGCAGTCTCGCGGCAATTGCCGTGATCGTGGCCACGACACCTGATCGGATACTCGGCGATTATGTCTTTCCGCGCAGGTTGCGAGAGACCTTCACAGGCGTGATCGGCGTGATGATCGGCACCCAGGTGTCACCAGAGATGATCGCACATCTTGGGTTTCTACCGCTCAGTGTGATCGCCCTGGCGCTGTTCGTCGTTCTGGCACATGGTGGCAACTACCTGATTTTCCGACATATCGGCGGCATGGAGAAATCGACCGCCTTCTTCAGCGGGTCCCCCGGCGGGCTGATGGAAAGCATTGCGCTTGGCGATGCTTCTGGTGCCGATATCCGGGTGTTGTCGATTCAGCAGTTCCTGCGGATCATTCTGGTGGTGGGCCTTCTGCCTTTGGGGTTTTCGATCTGGCGAGGCGCACCGGTTGGCAGCGCCGCCGGGATGGCACCGATGGGCCACACGGCCGAGGATCTGCCGCTTTGGGCGGGACTTCTGCTGATGGTGCTTTTGGTATTTCTGGGCCAGGCCGTCGGACGCCGCATACGGCTGCCGGCCGCACAGCTGATCGGGCCGCTGGTTCTGACCGGCGCGCTTAACGTGACGGGGTTGATGCCACTGCATCTGCCGGGATGGGTCATCGGCGTGGCGCAGGTGGTGGTCGGGGTCGGTCTGGGCATGCGGTTTGTCGGCGTGACCGGACGGATGCTGACACGATCAGTGGGGCTAAGCCTGTTATCGGTATCCTACATGATGGTGATCGGCGCGGGGTTTGCATGGGCGTTACATGCCGCCACCAACATTCCGTTCGAGCATATGCTGCTGAGCTTTGCGCCAGGCGGTGTGACAGAGATGTCGCTGGTGGCTCTCAGCCTTTCGGCCAATCCGGCGCTGGTCAGCATACACCATCTGATCCGCATCCTGCTGACAGTGCTGGAACTCAGCCTTGTTGCCCGTCGGTTGAATTTAAGCCAACGCATGCCATAGCTGGATGAACACGTCAGAAGCGCCTCACAAACCACCGATCCAAAATTATTTTCCGCTTTCCGCCTTCTCGGCCAGTTCCAGCCATTCTTCCTCTGCCGAAGCAAGCGCCTGCTGACGTTCTGCCAAGGCTTCGGTTGCCTTCTTGAATTTCAGCGGCTCAGCCGTGAACAGATCTGGCGCGGAAAGGTATTCCTCCAGCTTGGCGATCTCGGCTTCCAGACGCTCTAGCAGTTTTGGCAACGCGTCCAGCCGGTGCTTTTCGTTAAAACTCAGTTGGTTGGGCGCGGATCTTGAAGCGCCGGCGGCAGGCTTGCTCGGCTTGTTCTTCTGCTTCGCACCCCCCGAAACGGACCCGCCATCAGAGCCTGCCTTCTGAGATTGATAGTCGCTCCACCCGCCTGCATAGATGGTGGCGCGTCCGTCGCCTTCCATCGCGACGGTGGTCGTGGCGACCCGGTCGATGAAATCCCGGTCGTGGCTGACCAGCAGCACGGTGCCCGGATAGTCGCCAAGGATGTCCTGCAACAGATCCAGCGTCTCGACGTCCAGATCGTTGGTCGGTTCGTCCAGCACCAGCAGGTTCGATTCGCGCGCCATGATCTTGGCCAGCAACAGCCGCGCCTTCTCGCCCCCTGACAGCGACCGGACGGGCGCACGCGCCTGCGCATCGTCAAACAGGAATTCCTTGAGGTAGCCCACCACATGTTTCGGCTGCCCGCGCACCATGATCTGATCGGCCTTGCCGCTAACGCGCATGTCGGGATCGCCGGTCAGGCTGTCCCAAAGCGTCATGTTCGGATCAAGCTTTGCCCGGCTCTGATCGAACACTGCCATGGCGAGGTTGGTGCCCAGAGACACCTTGCCTGCATCCGGCTCGATCTCTCCGGTCAGCATGCGGATCAATGTGGTTTTGCCCACCCCGTTGGGTCCGACAAAGGCCACACGGTCGCCGCGCTGCACCTTCAGATCAAAGCCCCGCAGAATCGGCACATCTCCGAACGCCTTGGCGATACCCTCGGCCTCGATGACCTTCTTGCCAGATTTCGGCCCCGCAGCCAGATCCATCGCCGCTGTGCCCTGCCGCCGGATCATACCGGCGCGCTCTGCCCGCAGATCCTGAAGCGCACGAACACGACCCATGTTGCGCTTGCGACGGGCGCTGATGCCCTCGACGGCCCAACGCGCCTCGGACTTGATCTTGCGGTTCAGCTTGTGGCGGCTCTGGTCCTCTTCGTCCCAGATCTTGTCGCGCCATGCCTCGAATCCGCCAAAGCCGGTTTCCTGCCGCCGCACCTGCCCCCGGTCGATCCACAGGGTCGCGCGGGTCAATTCGGTCAGGAAGCGCCGGTCATGCGAGATCAGGACAAAGGCCGCACGGGTGGATTTCAGTTCCGCCTCCAGCCAGCCGATTGCTTCGATATCCAGATGGTTGGTCGGCTCGTCCAGCAGCATCAGTTCGGGCGTATCTGCCATCAGCCGCGCCAGTGCGGCACGCCGCCGTTCGCCGCCAGAGGCGGAACTTACCGGGCGATCCGGGTCAAATTTCAGCCCCGCGCCCGCGCGCTCGACCATATACATCTCGCCCGGCTCCAGCCCATGTGCTGCAAAATCGCCCAGCGTTTCAAAACCTGACAGGTCCGGATCCTGCTCCATATATCCGACGCTGACGCCGGGACTGACAACACGGGTGCCTGTGTCGGCCTCGGCCAGCCCGGCCATGACCTTCATCAAGGTGGATTTTCCAGACCCGTTGCGCCCGACCAGTGCCACGCGATCACCGGGGTGAACCACCAGCGAAAGATCGTCGAAAACCGGGTCGCCGCCAAAGGTCAGCGCGATATCGGAGAGTTGTAAAAGAGGAGCTTGTGCCATGCCGCTCCGCTAGGCCCGCAAGGTGGAAAGGTCAAGGCCGCTCATGGTGTCAGCACATTCGTAAGCCAGCAAGTCGGCCGCCTGCCCGAATTTGAAAGCGGCACTCGCCACGGACAAATCAGTTTAGCCCGCCATCGCCCGCAATAACCGTTTTCGTGCGGCCGGAATGGCGCTGATCTCGACACCCGTGAACACATGCAGCGTGTTCATGTCGCGGTCGATCACGGCATGATCGCTGACCTTTCCGCCCATTTGCAGATAGCTTCGCAGCAGGGACGGCATTCGCTGCAACCCCGACTGTTCGTCGAATCCCCCCCCGTCGTCAGGCCACGACCTGACGACCTCTGCTGCCTTGCACCCCGGACGCCAGCGGTCTGGTGCCACATACCGCGCTGCCAGAACGGCCAGACTGTCGCGATGAAGCGCCGCCTCTGTCCCAGGTAAAGACGCACAACCGAACAAGAACGTGACATCGTGCTGGTCTACCAGACGCGTTATCGCGGCCCATGCCAAGCGCAAAATGTCTGGATCACACAGGCCGGGAAGGCTGCAAAACCGACCCATCTCGATCATCCGACCGTCAAGACGCGACAGCGCGGACAGATCGTAAAACTGCGCCACATAGCCCTGTTGGATTTCCGCCCCGGATTGCAGCAGTAAAAAACGGTAACAGCAAACCACCTGCCCGGTCACCTGCTCCTCGACCAGCATATGCGAAAATACCGTGTCAAAGATGTCTTCATCCCAAGCGTCTGTTGCCGCACCACCGCGAAACGCCAGATGCCGCAGCGCCTGTGCCGACCGAATGTCTTCCGGGGTTTCGGCAATCCTCACCTGATAGCGTCCGCAGCGGATCATCTTCATCAACCTATCACTCACACTCCCTCCGCACGCGAAAGGCACACGCCGATCATACGGCGAGTCGGCAGCGCAGGTCCTCAGCCGTCGCCGAGCAGATCCGCAGCCGACAGACGTCCGACATTACCGAAGAGCTTGCGAATGAAGCTGATATCGCCATCGGTGGTTCGGGTAATGCGGCGCGTCAGCGGCACGACACGGCCGTCTTCCAGACCGTAGCGTTCGATATTCGTGACAACGCCCGCCTGATCGAAGGAAATCGCCAGAACGGTGCGGTCGATCACCTCGGGCTTCTTATAGGCAAAACGCCGCACTTCGCTTTCAACGTAATAAAAGCCGCTGTCATTCTGCACGCCGGTCGTTGACGGCACGCCAGCCACATCCTCGACCGTGGCCCGGGTATCCACCCCAACCACGATTTCTGACAACACGTCCTCCGGCGGCACGTAACCATGGCTGCGATGCTGCGCCACGCAAGCCCCGAGAAACAGAAGTGCTGCGCCGCCCATTGCCGCTTTCAGCCCGATAATCCTGCCTTGCATTCTGCCCTCTTGCCTTGGTCCGTCTGCCCTTCTATCCCGATTACAGAAGGAATGCACCCCGTTCAAGAAAGGAAGCGCACGCTTTCATGGCAGATCATCCGGAAGACGCAGGGATTTTTCGTGCGGCAGCACTCTCAACCCGGCACCCGACACCATTTTCATTGACCCCCGACGCTGCGGCCCGCGCCGAATTGGCGCAGGCACTGGGCATCGAAGCGATCCGCAAGTTGACCTTTGCAGGCAGCCTTGCGCCCATCGGACGACGCGGCTGGCGGCTGGAAGGCAAGCTGGGCGCGACGGTCGTGCAATCATGCATTGTGACGCTGAAGCCTGTCACCACCCGCATCGACGAGCCGGTGTTGCGGCAATACGAACCCGCTTCCGCCGACGATCAGCCAGAATCAGGGTCCGAACTCGAAATGCCCGAAGATGACACGATCGAACCATTGCGCGATGTCATAGATGCAGGCGCGGTGATGGCCGAGGCCCTGTCTCTGGCCCTGCCCCCCTATCCCCGCGCCGCCGATGCAGAGCTGAAACGCGCGGTCTTTGCCGAGCCGGGCGTTGCACCGATGTCGGATGAGGACGTCAAACCCTTTGCAGGCCTTGCCGGCCTGCGCGACAAGCTCAAGGACAAAGAATAGTCACCGCAATGGCACGAATCCCTTGCGCGCGGGTGATTTCACTGTATTTTCGCGCCTTCACCCGATTTCAGGGCTTGTGCCAGACCCCGCTTCCACACTAAGAGGCGCGGCACAGTTGAATGACACCGGGCATGACCGCCATGCCCCCGAATATAGACCGAGGTTGAGACATGGCCGTCCAACAGAACAAAGTATCCAAATCGCGCCGCAACAATCGTCGCGCGCATGACTCGTTGGTTGCAGCAAACCCGAACGAATGCGACAACTGCGGCGAACTCAAGCGTCCGCACCACGTCTGCCCCGCATGTGGCCACTACGCCGAGCGCGAAGTGATCGCGCAGGCGGACGAGATCGACCTGGAAGACGACGCAGCTTAACGTCAGGACCCGCGGCCCTTCATGACCGGTTTGCACGACACAACCGGAGACGGATCCGGGCCGACCGTTGTTTCGATCGACGCCATGGGTGGCGACCGGGGACCGGCGGCAGTTGTCGCCGGTATTTCTCTGGCTGCGGACAAAAGCCCGAACCTGCGGTTTCTTCTGCATGGCCCCGCCGAAGAGCTTGAGCGACTGGTCGCCAAGCGTAAGGATCTGGCGGGACGTTGCGAGATTCGCGACGCGGCCGGCATTGTCACCATGGAAGACAAGCCCGCCCAGGTGATGCGCAACGGCAAGAACACCTCGATGTGGTCTGCCATTGATTCGGTGCGCGCGGGCGAAGCGACGGTTTGCGTCAGTTGCGGCAACACCGGCGCGCTGATGGCGCTGTCGATGGTGCGCCTCCGCAAGCTGCCCGGCGTCAACCGCCCTGCCATTGCCGTGCTCTGGCCCTCGCGCAGCGCGTCCGGATTCAACGTGATGCTGGATGTGGGTGCCGATATTCGCGCCGACGCGCATGACCTTCTGCAATACGCACTGATGGGCACCTCTTACGCCCGCAACGGCATGGGCATAGCTCATCCCCGCGTCGGGCTGCTGAATGTCGGGACCGAGGAACACAAGGGCCGTGCAGAGCTGAAAGAAGCCCATGACCTGATCGGCGCACAGGCCGAAGAGGCCAGTTTCACCTTCGTCGGATTCGTCGAGGGCGGCGATCTTCCCGGCGATGTCGCTGACGTGATCGTCACGGACGGATTTACCGGCAATGTTGCCCTGAAAACCGGGGAAGGCACCGCCAGCCTGATCGGTGATCTGCTGAAAGAAGCCTTTGCTTATTCCCTTCTTTCAAGGCTGGCGTCGATCCTCGCACTCAGTTCGTTGAAGCGGCTGCGCAAGCGTATTGACCCGCGGCGGGTGAATGGCGGTGTCTTTCTGGGCCTCAACGGCACGGTTGTGAAATCACACGGGGCTGCGGATGCCACCGGTGTCGCGGCCGCTGTGCGGCTGGCAGAACAACTCGCACTTTCCGGTTTTTCCGACAAACTCGCCGCACGGGTTGCATCTACCGCCCCGCAAGCCCACGATGCGCCACCAGACGACGCAGAAAACGGAAAGACACCATGACAAAGCGCGCCGTAGTGGCCGGGATCGGCCACTACCTGCCCGAACGGGTAGTGCCCAATTCGGAATTCGAGAAGTCGCTCGACACTTCCGACGAATGGATTCGCGCGCGGTCGGGGATAGAGCGGCGACATTTCGCCGCCGAAGGCCAGACGACCTCGAACCTCGCAACTCAGGCCGCGCAAGCCGCCCTGGATGATGCCGGGCTGACCCCGGACGATATTGATGCGCTGATCGTTGCGACATCCACCGCTGACCTCACCTTCCCCTCTGCCGCGACGATGGTGCAGGCCCAGCTTGGCATGCGTCAGGGGTTTGCCTTTGACGTCCAGGCGGTCTGTGCGGGCTTCGTCTTTGCGATGGCCAATGCCAACGCGCTGATCGTATCCGGTCAGGTCAAACGTGTCATGGTGATCGGTGCCGAGACGTTCAGCCGGATCATGGATTGGACCGACCGTTCGACCTGTGTGCTGTTCGGCGACGGTGCAGGCGCGATGGTTCTAGAGGCGCAGGACGGCACCGGCGACAATGCCGACCGGGGCATCCTGTCGGTCGATCTTAACTCTGACGGGAATTACCGCGATATTCTCTACGTCGATGGTGGCGTTTCGACTAATACGACCGGACATCTGCGCATGGAAGGCAAAGAAGTCTTTCGCCACGCGATCGAAAAGCTTGCCGCCACCGCCGCTACCGCGCTTGGGAAGATCGGATTGGACGGCAGCGATATTGACTGGATCGTACCGCATCAGGCGAATATCCGTATCATTCAGGGCACCGCCCGCAAGATGGGTCTGTCGATGGATAACGTGGTCGTCACCGTGCAGGACCATGGCAATACTTCGGCCGCGTCGATCCCGCTGGCACTGTCGGTCGGCAAGGCGCGTGGACAGATCAAGACCGGCGATCTTCTGGTCACCGAGGCGATTGGCGGAGGCCTTGCATGGGGGTCGGTCGTGCTGCGCTGGTAGGCGCATAAACGCACCTCTGCAACCCATTGATATTGACTCGGAAAATGCTCTGCCGCATTCTCGGCGGAAACCGGAGGGATGTGATGAGCGAAAAAACATTAACGCGGATGGATCTGAGCGAAGCGGTTTTCCGCGAAGTCGGCTTATCACGCAATGAATCTGCTGAACTTGTTGAAAGCGTGCTGGGTCATATCTCTGACTCGCTGGTCGAGGGCGAGCAGGTGAAGATCTCGTCTTTCGGGACGTTCAGCGTGCGCGGCAAGGCGGCCCGCATCGGCCGCAACCCGAAAACCGGCGAAGAAGTGCCGATTCAGCCGCGCCGCGTGCTGACCTTCCGGCCTTCGCATCTGATGAAAGATCGCGTCGCCGCAGGCAACAAGAGCTGAGGCCTGAGCGATGAGCAAATCGCCCGACGCGTTCCGCACGATCAGCGAAGTCGCCGAGTGGCTGGAGACACCCGCGCATGTGCTGCGGTTCTGGGAGAGTAAATTCACCCAAGTGAAACCGGTCAAACGGGCCGGCGGGCGCAGATATTACCGCCCCGCCGATATGGAACTGATCGGCGGTATCAAGAAGTTGCTTCACGACGATGGCATGACCATCAAGGGTGTGCAGAAAATGCTGCGCGAACAGGGTGTGCGCAAGGTGTCTCAACTTTCGCAAGCCATTGACGATGCAATGGAACCTGAATTTGAACCCGCACCATTTCACGAGATGGCGGAAGCCGAGGGTACCGTCGTGCCCTTCGGTGTCCGCGAGACGCCTTCCCATGGTGCATCGCCTCCTGACACCGCCGCGGGTCTTCCATCCCCGGTGACTGAGTCGCCAAATCCCGGGGCGCAAACGCCGTCAGCTCCTGTGGACATTCCAACGGAGATGGCTGGTTCCCAACCTGTCGCCCGGGAAGCTCCGTCACCGGAACCGCAAATGGTTGCACAAACGTCCGCGCACGCCGAACGGACCTCTGGACCACATGAGGACTCCCCGCCTTTGGTGGCCCCTGAACACCGACCGGATCTTCCGACGGATATGAAAGCCGCGCAAAGGGACGAGCCTTTGCAAGAAACCGCGATACCCGCTGACACGGCCGACTTGCCGGATTTTCTGACCAGCCCGACCTTTTCCGATCCCGGCCCAGAACACGCAGAGCCGAATTTGCCCCCCGAAACGCCAGCCCCTGTCGCGGAAGAGCCCAAGCTTGCCGATGCACCGGAAGACGCAGATCATATTGAGGATGTCATCCCTGATCCGCAGCACGACCCAGAACCAGCCCCCCGGGCTCAGATTGCCGAAGTCGCCTTTGTCCCGCAGGATGCAAAGATCGAGGCGCGGCCCGGCGCGTTGACGCTTCTGTCGCGTCTCCATCGCCTGACACTGGAAGACGCCGTGAAGATCAACGACGTCGCCGAGCGACTGCGCGAGATCAACGACCGTTCCTTCAACCACTGACACCGGGCCATGGTTTTTCACAAAGCCCGGATTTTGGGCTTGCTCACAGCGCCAGAAACAGTAAGAAGCGCCCTATGTCGGGCTATAGCGCAGCCTGGTAGCGCGTCCGTCTGGGGGACGGAAGGTCGCAGGTTCGAGTCCTGCTAGCCCGACCAAACAAAATCGCCCGTGGCTTCTTGGCCCGGGCGTTTTTTATAAGAGCTAAAGCATTTCTCGGAGAAGCACATGACCGGCGTTATTCCCAGCCAGCAGATCCAGAACATGATCGACAGCGGCGCGATTGCCGCCAACACGGAATTTCTGGATGGTCAGGTGCAGCCCGCCAGCCTTGATTTGCGGTTGGGCACTGTCGCCTACCGCGTGCGCGCCTCTTTCCTTGCTGGACATGGCCGCAAGGTCACTGACCGGATCGATGAATTCAAGATGCACGAGATCGACCTGACCAGCGGCGCTGTGTTGGAAAAGGGCTGCGTCTATGTCGTACCGCTGATGGAACGGCTTGCCCTGCCCGATGACGTTCAGGCCGTGGCAAACGCCAAAAGCTCTACCGGACGGCTGGACCTGCTGACCCGCGCGATTACCGATGGCGGCACCGAGTTTGATCGCATCCCCACAGGCTATGCCGGCCCGCTTTATGCCGAGATTTGCCCGCGCAGTTTTTCGGTTCTGGTGCGCCCCGGAATGCGACTGAACCAGATCCGCTTCCGTGAAGGTCAGGCGGTGCTGGACGATGACGCCCTGCGCGCGCTGCACGATGACAGCCCACTGGTGGATTGTCCCCCGGTGATCGACGAAGGCTTGGGCTTTTCGGTCGATCTTAAGCCAGACAGCGGCGATCTGGTCGGCTACCGCGCCAAGCCCCACACCGGTGTGATCGACCTTGATTTGATCGACCATTACGATCCCGCAGAGTTCTGGGAGGATGTGCGCAGCACCAATGGCCGCATCATTCTGGATCCCGGCGCGTTCTACATCCTTGTCAGCCGCGAAGCCGTGACAATTCCGCCCAGCCACGCCGCCGAAATGGCACCCTATCTGGCCATGGTCGGAGAGTTCCGCGTGCATTACGCAGGTTTCTTCGATCCCGGCTTTGGCTACGCGCTGGCGGGCGGTGCCGGCGCACGCGGCGTGCTCGAAGTGCGCTGCCACGAAGCGCCCTTCGTGCTGGAGCACGGACAGATCGTCGGACGTTTGGTCTATGAGAAAATGGCCGAGATACCCGCACAACTTTATGGTCAGGGCATCAAGTCAAACTACCAGGGTCAGGGGCTGAAGCTGGCCAAACACTTTCGCAGCTAAGCAGGTTCCGGACGGCCCACCCATACGGCGAAGCTTTGCCATTTGAAGGGCGTCTCAGCAAGAACCTGCTGCTGCGAAAAAGATGTCGGAATTCTTCAGGAACACCGAGCGGCTCCTCGTCATTGGGTCGTCGAGAAGGCAATGCCCTTTTCGGACGATCCAAAGTAGGAGAGACCAAAATGAAACCGATGAAACTCGCACTCGCAACCACCGCCCTGACAGGCTTGGCCACAGCCCCTGTTGCCGCAGCTCTCAGCGCGACCGCCACCACGGATCTGAACCTGCGCGCAGGGCCCGGCCCGCAATTCCAGATCGAAGAGGTCATTGCGGCCGAGGACGAAGTGACGGTCGAGGGATGCCTCGACAGTGGCGATTGGTGCGAGGTCAGCTATGATGGCACCACCGGATGGGCTTATTCGGCGTATCTGACAACGCCAGTCGAGAATGAGCCAGTGGTGATTTACGAAAACCAGGATGACATGGATGTTGCCATTGTCGAGCATGAAGAGGGCAACAAGGCCGTAGGTGCCGCCGCGGGCGGAACTTGGGGTGCCGCAGCAGGCTCGCTGCTGGTCGGTGGTCCGGCGGCAGTTGCCGCAGGTGCCGTGCTTGGCGGCCTGACGGGCGCTGCCTCCACGCTTGATGAAACGACCGTGACCTATGTGCAGAAGAATCCGGTCGATCCTATCTATCTGAACGGTGAGGTCGCCGTTGGCGCGGGTATCCCGCAGGAAGTCGAACTCTATTCTGTGCCCGAGAGCGACTACGACTACATCAACGTGAACGAGCAATATGTTCTGGTGAACCCGGAAAACCGCCGCATTGTTACGGTTGTCCGCTGAAGCTGAGCGACTTGTGACCTGTCAATACAACAGGGCGGCGTCGTGGCGTCGCCCTTATTCGCATCCCACGTCGTTCAAAACCGCCGGATTTTCCGGGTTGCGCGCATCGCCTGCTTGGCCTGTCTTGTCTGCTGACGCATTTTGCGACGCTGTTTTCGCTCTTCCGGCGTCAATTTTTCCTGTGGTTCTTTCGGCCCCACCGCCTTGTCGATCCCCGCATTGACACCACGCCCGATCAGCCGACGCGTCACCATCCGAAAGATCGTCTGCAAGATCGGGTCTGCATTCATGTCACTCTCCTGTTCGTTTGCGAATGCCGGCGTGTCGACCCTGCCAGTCTGTTAGCATAACGCAGGCGGTTAATCTTCGAACAACTCGCTTTGGCCCTCGGCGGTTTCTTCCTCGGCATCGACATCGCCCTCGCCGGTTTGCGGCATCATGCTTGGTGGCGGGCGGTTTTCCAATAGCCCGGCAGAGCGCAATTCCTTCAGCCCCGGCAGATCGCGGGCAGACTCCAAACCGAAATGGTCCAGAAAATCCTGTGTGACCACGAAGGTCACTGGGCGGCCTGGCGTCATCTTGCGTCGCCCGAACCGGATCCATTCCATCTCCAGCAGTTGATCGACAGTCCCCCGACTGACGGAGACGCCTCGGATTTCTTCGATTTCCGCACGGGTCACAGGCTGGTGGTACGAGATGATCGCCAGGGTCTCGATCGCGGCACGTGAAAGTTTGCGGGTCTCGACGGTTTCCTTCTGCATCAGAAACGCAAGGTCCGGGGCCGTGCGGACCGCCCAGGCATCGCCCACCCGCACCACCCGCACGCCGCGCCCCTCGTAGCGTTTGCGCAAATGCGCAAGTGCTTCGGCGGGGTCGCACCCATGCGGCATGCGCGCCTCAAGCTCTCGCACGGTCACGGGTTCGGACGTGGCAAAAAGGATCGCTTCGACCATTCGCTCCTGTTCGGCAATTGGCGGTGCTTCAAAAAGGCTTTTCTCTACCTCTTCAGGCGCTTCGGCCTCTTTGTTCATTCTCTCGGATCCCTTCGTCGCACCTGAACAGGCGCAAAGCTTTCGGATTGGCGGATCTCGACCTTGCCTTCCTTGGCCAGTTCCAGCGAGGCAGCGAATGTCGCCGCTGTGGCCGAGCGCCGCCGGATGGGATCGTCGCTCCAGCCATCAGGCATGTAGCTGGAAATGTCGGTCCATGTTCCGGCAAAACCGATCAGGCCGCGCATGCGTTCCAATGCCTGTTCCATCGTGAACACATGGTCACGATCCATCACAAAGGGCCGGAACTCGTCGCGCGTCCGGATCCTCGCATAGCCCTGCATCAGGTCCAGAAGCGTCGCCGTGTAATGCACCTTGCGAACGCGTTCGACGGTTTCCGGCAGGCCGCGCACGAAGATGTCACGCCCCAGACGGTCGCGTGCCATCAATCGCGCTGCGGCATCGCGCATGGCTTGCAACCGCTCCAGTTGAAAGGCCAGATGCGCGGCCAGTTCCTCGCCCGAGGGGCCTTCTTCGGTGGGATCGGGCGGCAATAGCAGCCGGGATTTCAAAAACGCAAGCCACGCCGCCATCACCAGATAATCGGCGGCCAGTTCGATCCGCAGCGCCTTGGCCTTGTCCACAAAGGACAGATATTGCCGCGCCAGATCCAGCACCGAGATCTTGCGCAGATCCACCTTTTGTGTCCGGCTAAGCGTCAGTAACAGATCAAGCGGGCCTTCAAACCCGTCCACGTCAACGATCAGCGCCTCTGACGCCAGCCGTTCCGCAACGCTCAGATGCGCGGTCGTGTTTTCGACATCCTCTTCCGCCATTATGCGACATCCTCAAGAAGCGCGTCCAGCTTGACGCTGAGCGTTTCGATGTCAACCGTCATGGCGTCAGGCCGCGCGGCAAGCGCGTCAACTGCGCGATCCCTCGCCAGCCCGGCAAGCGGCGTTAGCGCACCCATCAGCGCCCGCATTTCCGCCAGTTCACCGTTGCAATGCAGGATCACATCGCAGCCTGCTTTTTGGGCCGCCGCCCCCCGGTCTGCGACGCTGCCAGACAACGCTTGCATCGAGATGTCGTCGGTCATGATCAGCCCGCCAAAGCCGATCTCGCCACGGATCAGTGCCATCATCAACGGCGAGATCGTGGCAGGTGCCTCGTCATAGGCCTCATAGACCAGATGGGCCGTCATCCCCATCGGCAGGTCGCGCAATGCGCGAAACGCGGCAAAGTCCTGCGCCTGAAGCGTGGCGCGATCGGCGGTGATGCGCGGAAGATCAAGATGGCTGTCCAACTGCGCCAGCCCGTGGCCGGGGATGTGTTTGACCACCGGCAGGCAACCGCCCGCCAGCGTGCCCTCGGCCACGGCGCGCCCGAGGGTGACCACCGTGTTCAGGGTCTCGCCGTAGCAGCGGTTGCGTAGAAACGCATGCGTGTCCGGCCGGGCAATATCAATCATCGGTGCGCAATTGCTGTCGATGCCAAGCGCGCGCAGTTCCGCCGCGATGATCGCATAGCGCAGGCGCATCGCCTCGGCCGCGCGGGGACCGGCGACAGCGGCAAAATCAAGCGGTGGCGTCCAGTCGCGGGCCAGTGGCGCGCGCAGTCGTTGTACACGCCCGCCTTCCTGATCAATCAGGATCGGTGCGTCCCGGCCGACGACCTCTCGAAGATCGCGGCACAAACGCCGGACTTGATCCGGCGTCTCTAGGTTTCGGGAAAACAGGATAAATCCGAACGGATCGGCTTGCGCAAAAAAACGACGCTCTTCAGCCTGCAAGACTGTCCCGGCGCAGCCCAAGATGGCCGCCCCCTTGCCCGTCGGTACGGGCCTCAGCGCGTTGTTACCGGAATGCACTCGGCTCTCCCGGCCTGCAACGCAGCACATAACCTGCGCGCGTCGTTTATGTCGACGAACCCATGCGCACGCAGCCGGTAGAACGTCCGCCCGCCCGAGTTTGCTTTCTGAACAACCCGTGATTTGTCTTCCAGAAAATCGCTGAACCGGCCGCTCAGCCGGTCCCACTCGGCGCGGGCAATCTCTGCGCTGTCAAAGGCACCAAGCTGCACGACAGGTGTTCCGGTCGCGATGGTTTCGGGCGAAAGCTCTGTCACCGTCTGGCTGACAGGCACCGCCGCCAATGACACTGCCCGAAGGTCCTGAGGCCGCAGGCGTGGACGAAGCGAACGCGTCAGGGATCCCGGGAAACGCGGCGCGGCGGCAGCCTCTTCTACCTCCAACGCAGCGCCTCCGCCATCCGCACCAGCGTTGAGTTTGGCTGCGGCATCCGCCGCAATCTGATCTGCCAGCGACTGGATCGCGGAGTCGGAACCGGGCGCGGCGGTGCTGTCCTCTGCAAGCTGCAACCGGGCGTTCATGTCACGGTCGGACGCGCGGTCTGCCCTGGCAGACAGCATCGGTTGCGGGGCGTCCTCCTGCGCCAGATCAAGCGGTCGTGGCGCAAGCGTCAGTTGATCCGGCGGCGGAGCGGAGGTGCCTGTCCCGGCAATCTGATTGACGGCCAACCCCTGATGCGCCGCAGAACTGCCGCCGGGATTGTCCGGTGCCACACGCATGGGCCCTTCGGCCGCGCGCACCACAGGCACGCCGCTCACGTCGCGCATGATCAGTTTGTAGCCCCATACCCCAACGCCGACCAGAAGTGCCATCGACACTGCCGCGCCGGCCCAATTGGCCATCGTTGTAAAACCATGGGCTGACGTGGGCCCGTTGCCGTGCCCGGTCATCTGCATTTCCGCCATGTCTGCCTCTCTGCCACGGATGCTGGCGCGATCCGCGGGTTACTTGCACTGCCTCACCCGGCCATGGCGCGATTTTGTCATCGCATCTCTTCGGCCGGTGCTACGCCCAAGATACCAAGACCGGCGGAAATAACAACCGTAACGGCCCGCGCCAGCGCGATTTTCGACTGGCTGGCGGCGGCATCGTCATCTTGCAGAAAACGCAGCGACGGCTCTTCGTTGCCACGGTTCCACAGCGCATGCAGATCCGATGCCAGATCGTAAAGGTAAAAGGCCACGCGGTGCGGCTCGTGCGTGCGGGCCGCGATTTCCACCAGACGCGGCCATTCGGCCAACTTCTTTGCAACAGCCAGTTCCGACGCATGCGTCAGTCCGGACAGGTCGGCCTCCGCCAATGTGGCATCATCGACCGCAATTCCGGCCTCTACCGCTTTGCGCAGCACCGAACAGATCCGCGCATGGGCGTATTGAACGTAGAAAACCGGGTTTTCGCGACTTTGCTCCAACACCTTGGCAAAGTCGAAATCCAGCGTGGCGTCATTCTTGCGCGTCAGCATGACAAAGCGGGTCACGTCCGGGCCGACCTGCTCGACCACATCGCGCAAGGTGACAAAGGTCCCTGCCCGTTTCGACATCTTGAACGGCTTGCCGTTCTTGTACAGCTTGACCAACTGCGTCAGCTTCACATCCAGCGGCACACGACCTTCCGACAGCGCCGAAACCGCCGCCTTCATGCGCTTGACATAGCCACCATGGTCGGCACCGAACACGTCGATAAGCGCGTCGAAGCCTCTGGTCACCTTGTTATAATGATACGCGATGTCGGGCGCGAAATAGGTCCAGCCGCCATCCGATTTCTTGATCGGGCGATCAACATCGTCGCCATGCGCCGTGGACCGGAACAGCGTCTGTTCGCGCGGTTCCCAATCTTCGGGAACCTTGCCCTTGGGCGGCTCCAGCGTGCCGCGATAGATCAGCCCCTTGGCGTCCAGATCGGCAATCGCCGCCTCGATCAGCCCGGTGCCGTAGAGCGATTTCTCCGAGAAGAAACTGTCCATCTCGACGCCCAGCATTTTCAAATCGGCGCGGATCAGGTTCATCATGGATTCGGTCGAAAATTCGCGGATCTCCGACAGCCAGACCTCTTCGCCCTTGCCGATATAGGCATCGCCGACCTTCGCCTTCAGCGCCTCGCCGACGTCAACAAGATAGTCACCGGGATAGGTGCCGTCCGGAAACTCGACCTTCTGCCCATGCGCTTCGAGATACCGCAGGTAGACTGACCGTGCCAGCACATCGACCTGTGCCCCGCCATCGTTGACATAGTATTCGCGTGTCACCTCATGGCCGGAATAGGCCAGCAGGCTGGCAAGCGCATCCCCGAAGACCGCGCCCCGCGTGTGGCCGACATGCAAGGGACCGGTGGGGTTGGCGCTGACATATTCGACATTGACCTTTTGCCCCTGCCCCATCTGGGACCGGCCGAATTCGGTTCCGGCAGTCAGCACCGCCTTGGGCACGGATTGCCAGACCGATACATCCAGCCGCAGATTCAGAAAGCCCGGCCCCGCCACTTCGGCAGAGGCAATGCGCGGATCATCGGTCAGCTTTGCGGCCAGTGCTTCAGCAATATCGCGCGGCTTCAGACGCGCCGGCTTGGCAAGCACCATCGCGGCATTGGTCGCCATGTCACCATGGGCCGGATCACGGGGCGGCTCGACCGTGACATTGGCAAGATCCAGCCCCTCGGGCAACATGCCTTCGGCGGCCATCGAGGCAAGCGCTTCGTTCACAAGCGCGCGGATATCGGCAAACAGGTTCATACCGTACTTTCCTTAACGGGGCGGCGTGGGTCTAGCATCTTTGTTCCCGAGGTCAATCCTGCGCAGCGGCTTCATCCTCGGCGGGGCGCGAGGCCGTCTCTGATTTCGGGGAAAGATGGATCAGCCGCGCTTCCTTGCTGGGTTCGGGTGCCTCATCGGGATTAAACTCGAAAATCCGCAAGCCATTGCGGTCCTGCAATTCGCCGACAAGGATGCCGTCGGGGTTGCGGTCGCGGAAGTTTTCGATGGTGAATTCGTCGCTCAGCCGCGTGCTGCGCAGTTGCCAACCTTCGCGGATTTTCTGTTGCAGTTCCCCATAGGTCAGCCCGCCGACAAAGCGTTTGCCCCCCAGCGTCGAGGGTAGGCTGTGACGGCCGGTTTCAGGATTGTCGCGTCGCAGCTGGAACACGTTCTCCCGACCGTATTCCGGCGCAAGGTCGGTGGCCACCAAAGTGTTGTAGGCATCATTATCGGTCGCGGCGATAACCTTTTCATAGCCGATCAGGTCCAGACCGAATTCCGCCGTTTCCGACAGAATGTCGCCGTAGAACGTCTTGACGCCGGCGTTTCGCGCGGCGCGCAGTCGTGCGAGATTGTAATCCGAAATCAGCACCGGCACATCGAGCTTGTCCAGCACCTCTGCCATGGCCTTCGCAAAGGGCGAGCCGCCGACGATCACCACGCCCGGCTGGCCTGCCGCCGTCAGCCCCAGAAGCCGTGCAAGCGGTGCCAGCGTGAACCCGTGCAGCACCACGGTTGCCGTCACGATGACAAAGGCAAGCGGCGCAATGATGGCACCGTCCTCCATCCCCAGCGCCGTGATGCGTTCGCCGAACAGCCCCGCCACGGCCACCAACACAACACCGCGCGGCCCGGTGAACGCCACCAGCAGACGTTCCTTCCACGGCACCTTGGTGAAGGACAGCGCCAACAGGACCGAAACAGGCCGCGCCAGGACGATGATGACCACAACGAAAAGCCCCGCGCGCCAGGTCAGCACCGAAAGCGTGTCCAGGTTCATGCTCGCGGCCAGGAGGATGAACACACCCGACACGAGCAGAATGGTGGCATGCTCCTTGAACCGCCGCATCTCTGCATAGGATGGCAAATCGGCATTGGCGATCCAGATGCCCATGATCGTCACCGCCAGCAGCCCGGATTCGTGCAACATGGTGTCGGCCAGCGCGAATGTGCCCAGAAGCAGTGCAAAAAGCACCGGCACCTTCATGTATTCCGGCACTTTTCCACGTTTGAAACTTTGCGAAATGCCCCAACCGGCGGCAACACCGATTAACGTTGCAAACCCGATGCCGCGCACCAGCTCCCAGATTGCATGACCCGCCTCCAGATCGCTTTGCGTGACGACAAGAACCTCGAATGCCAGCACGGCGGCCAAGGCCCCCACGGGGTCGTTGACGATCGCCTCCCATTGCAGCAGCGCCGAGGGGCGACGTTGTAGCCGTGCCGTGCGCAAAAGCGGTGCGATGACGGTAGGTCCGGTGACAATCAGGATACCACCGAACACCGCCGCACTGCCCCAACCCAGCCCCGCAACGTAATGCAGCGCCAGAGTCGAAGTCAGCCAACCCAATGGAGCGCCCAGCACCACGAGTCGTCGCACCCCTTCGGCGGCACCGACCAGCGAATGGATATTCAGCGTCAAGCCGCCTTCGAACAGGATGATTGCCACGGCAATGGAAATCATCGGCGTCATCAGCGGGCCAATATCGCGCACCGGATCGAAAACACCCAGCACCGGCCCGATCAACAGCCCTGCCGCCAGCATAAGAACGATGGCCGGCAGCCGCAGCTTCCAGGCCAACCATTGCGAGCCCACACCAAGCGCGCCGACCAGTGCAAAAGCCGTCACCGGCGTCAAAGCGCCATCTGCGGGTGTCGCCATCATTCGTCCCTTCGTTCACCCGAAAAACGATCAAATCGACCGCAAACGGTGCTGTTTGCATTTACCTATCACCGCCGAGAAGCCCACTGAAACGCAGCAAAAGACTTTCAGGAGAACAATCGCTCATGCTCCTGAAGGGCAAATCGGTCGGTCATTCCAGCAATATAGTCCGATACCAGCCGCGCCAAGGTGGTTTCGTCTTGCGCCTCGGCCACGTCCTTGCGCCACTGTTTCGGCAGCAGGTCCGGTCGCGAGATGAATAGCGGGAAAAGGTCGCGCACGACCTGCGTGACCTGCTTGCGCATTTCCACAACTTCCGGCGCGCGGTACATGCGGTGAAACAGAAATTCGCGCGTCACCTTGAGATCCGCCCAAACAGCGGGCGTGAAGCGGATCATCATCCGTCCTGCCGCGCGAATGTCATCCACCGATTGCGGCTGCAACTCTGCCAGATTGGCGTTGGCAACGCCGATCACGTCCTCGACCAGAATTCCGAAAAATCGCCGCAGCGCCTCATGCCGACGACGATAATAGTTGAGACCGGGATATTTACAATCCACCGCCGCAAAACAGTCATGCAGGATTGGCAGCTCGGCCAACTCGTCGGTCGAGAAAAGTTCTGCACGAAGACCGTCGTGCAAGTCGTGGTTATTATAGGCGATATCGTCTGCCAACGCGGCAACCTGGGCCTCGGCGCTGGCATGGGTGTGCAGTTCCAGATCGTGCCGCTGGTTATAGGCTGCCAGCGCATATGGGATCTCTCCCACCAGCTTGCCATCCGCGCCAAGCGACGCAACCGGACCGTTATGTTTGGCAATGCCTTCAAGGGCTTCCCAGCTAAGGTTCAACCCGTCGAATTCGGCATAATGCCGTTCCAGCGCGGTCACGATGCGGATGGCCTGAGCGTTATGGTCGAACCCGCCGTACTCCTGCATCAGATCGGCAAGCGCCTCTTCCCCGGTATGGCCGAACGGCGTGTGACCAAGGTCATGCGCCAGCGCCACGGCCTCTGTCAGCTCGCTGTTCAGGCCGAGCACACCGGCAATGGTTCGTGCGACCTGTGCCACTTCGATGGAATGAGTCAATCGGGTGCGATAGAAATCACCCTCATGCTCCACAAAGACCTGTGTCTTGTGTTTCAGACGCCGAAAGGCGCTGGAATGAATGATCCTGTCGCGATCACGCTGAAAGCATGACCGGAAAGTACTTTCCTCCTCCGGGTACAGCCGTCCCTTGCTGTTTGCCGGATCGGAGGCATATGGGGCACGCATTTGCCTGTAATCCTTGTCGCCTGTCCTTGTCGCCCATATATACTGACAGACGCGGAAATGGAAACGCCGAGGATATGATGCAACTGCCCCCAAAGGTTACGGAACGCGCGTTTGAGCGCCTGTCGGAAATTGGTGCCGCCGGTCAGGGTCAGGCCCTGCGCGTTGCCGTTGAAGGCGGCGGCTGTTCGGGCTTTCAGTATGAGATCAAGCTGGACGCCCCCGCCGACGACGATCTGGTGCTCGAAGGCAATGGTGAACGGGTGGTGGTGGATTCAGTGTCGCTACCGTTCCTGTCCAACGCCGTGATAGATTTCACCGAAGAGCTGATCGGCGCCCGGTTCGTAATTGAAAATCCGAACGCCAGCAGTTCATGCGGATGCGGGACGAGCTTTTCCATGTGAGGTTGCAGGTGTCTTCGCTGCCGTCCCGATCTGGTCGTAAAGCAGCCAGACCCCCGACGCGATGACGATTCCGACCCCGAGCAACGTGCCGACGCTTGGCACCTCGCCGAAAAACAGCGCACCGATGGCGACCATCCAGACAAATTGCAGATTCATCAGCGGGGTTGCCACATAAGCCGGCAGCAGGCGAAGTGCTATCACCACGACCCAGCGCGCGGCGAACAGGAACATCGCATAGGCTACCGCCCAACCCAGATCCGCCAGTCCCATCGGTGCGATGACAAATGGCAGCGCCAGAGACATGGCCGCAAAGATCGCCAGATTTGGGTAGAAAACCTGCGCCAGCGCGTTGGTTTCAAACCGCCCGATATAGCGCGCGGCCACCATTGATCCGGTTCCCGACACGGCCGCAGTCAGCGCCCAAATGTGGCCGGTGCTTACGCCGTGAATGCCACCCGGCATCAGGCATAGCATGCCGATGACGCCTGCGACGAGCGCTGCCCAGACCTGCGGTCGCACCGGTTCGCCCAGAACCGGGCCGCTCAGCAGCCCGGCAATGATCGGCATCAGTCCGATAAACAGGAATACATCCGCGAATGGCAGATCCCGGAACGCGTTGAAAAACGCGATACAAGCAAGTACGGTCAAGCCAGAGCGGATCGCCATGGCGCGCGGCGCGGATGTCCGCAGCCCTTCGCGCAAACGGCCCCGCCCGGACGTAAGCCGGGTGAAGCCGATGGACAGCGCCATAACGATCGCCGAGGACAGGACAAAAAGTTGCGGCGCGGCATAACTGCCCGCGATCAGCTTGGTGATCCCGTCCGCAGACGAGATCATCAGCGTATAGAGCGCGACAAGCCCGGCCCCAAGTGCGACCCCGCCTTTCATAGCGCAGGTCCGGCGCTCGCGGTTCCTGCGCGGGCAAAGCCCTCGAAGAATCCCGCAAATTGATCCGACGACGTTTCGGCTGCCTCCAACACGAAACGCGCATCCTCGGACAGTGTGTCATTGACGAGATCGCGCATCACATGCCAATCGCCCGAGCGTTGATCGTCCAGTTGGTACATGCATTCCGAAAGCTCGCGCAAGGGTCCGGCGCGGTGCGTCCCACGGTCAAATCGCATACGCCCATGCTCTAGGGGTTTGTTGAAGGCGCGTCCCCCCACGATGGCCTGATGCCAGTTACAGACAAGGAATTCGTGGTAATCGTCCGCGATGGACACATCCTCGGCAGCGGTCACCCCATATAGATTGGTCTCGCGGTCGAGCCAGGCTTCCCAAACGCTGGGCGGCGTCTGACCGGCAAAGCGCATCGCCACGCAGACCTCTGCCAAAAGGTCGGCATTCTGGTCGATGAAGGCCAGCAGCCCGGCATAGTGCAGGCTGGTCAGCGTTTCGGGTGCCAGTTCAGGATCGCGGCGGCCATATTCGCTGAGGTAGAAGATGATATGTGTCAGCTCGTACGCGGCTTTCTTGTTTGGCAACGCGAAGGTCGCGGCACGTTCCGTGAAGGCGCGTGTCCGATCCTCCAGCGTGGTATCTTGCGGCAGCGGATCGACGCCGCGGCGCATCATCAACCGGCGGGCCTCCAGACGTTGCAGATCTGACAGTTCAGCCTGCGCCAGCCCTTGATCATCGGCCCATTTCACCAGTTGTGCGGCCTTGTCGCCCTTCATTCCCAACGCTTCCAGGTCGAGCGTGATTGACAGAAGAAAGCGATAATATTGCGGAAAGAACCCAAGGCGTTTTTCAACGGTTCCGTAGAAATTTTCATGCGCCTCGAACGCGCCATTTCCGACTTCCGCACCAGAAGTTTCCAAAATGTTAAGAATTTCCGCGTTCTCCTTCAGCCAGAACACGTCATCGCCAAAACGACGGTGCTCGGCGAAGCAGGCCAGGAGCGCGGCATTCCGCGCCTCCTGAGGCTGAAACTGGGACGAAGCGCGCAGATGAACAACATTGGACATGGTTTATTTCCTTTGTCTATGCGCCCGCTGGCGCTTCGTCCCGGTTTGGGCTTGGCTTACGAACCCGAGGTGAAGAGCGCGGTGGCTTCGCCGTCCGTGATGCGGGCGTCGGCCACAGGAGCGGAACCCGAGGTGAACATCTCAACCGCGTCGCCGGTCGTCGCATCGCTGGTCACCGGAGCGGAACCCGAGGTGAACATCTCAACCGCGTCGCCGGTTGTCGCGTCGCTGGTCACCGGAGCGGAACCCGAGGTGAACATCTCGACCGCGTCGCCGGTTGTCGCATCGCTGGTCACCGGAGCGGAACCCGAGGTGAACATCTCGACCGCGTCGCCGGTTGTCGCGTCGCTGGTCACCGGGGCGGAACCCGAAGTGAACATCTCGACCGCGTCGCCGATCAGGGCTGCCGAGGACGTTGCGGGTGCAGAACCGGATGTGAAAAGACCGGTCGCTTCACCGGCGAATGCTTCGGATGTGACGGGTGCGGAGCCCGAGGTGAACAAGTCAGCGGCATCACCCAAAAACGCATCGGCACCCGCTGGGGCAGAGCCGGAAGTGAACAGCGCAGTGGCATCTCCATCGTGGATACTTGCTTCGAATGTATCTTTTGTTTCAAAGGCTTCAGCGATTTTGAAGTTTGTTGAGGCAGTCATTTTGGTCTCTCCGTTTGAGCAGAATTTGCCCCTTAACGCTTGCACGGACAAATTGAACTTCATAGCCCCTTTTCTTGCTATGCTTGCATATCCACAGACTTATCCACATTAACTCTGATAGGTAGAAATCTGATACAAATCCGGAAAACTGTGGTCCTGACTGTCCCAAATTTTTTTCTGTCTGACTGAGAAATTCGTGATTTTGAGCCTTCATTTGGCCGAATCGTATCGCGAATCGGTCAGCAGCAGGAACGGATTCTCGGCACCTGACCCATTTGCGTCGCAGGCCGACTCCAACTGGCGTCAGTCCTGACGCCAGATCGCAACACGCCTTGCGTGCCATGCGGAGGTGCGGGATAGAGGGGTAATTCGCGGAAGGTCACGCCATGAGAATTGCCACATTCAACATCAACGGCGTCAAGGCGCGCATGACGGCCTTGACCGATTGGTTAAGTGACTCCCGGCCTGACGTCGCGCTGCTGCAAGAGATCAAATCCGTGGACGAGGGCTTTCCCCGCGAACCTCTGGAAGATCTCGGTTATCAGGTGGAAACGCATGGGCAGAAAGGCTTCAACGGCGTCGCCATTCTGTCGAAACTCCCGCTCGAAGATATCAGCCGCGGGCTGCCCGGCGATGACGATGACGAACAGGCCCGCTGGATCGAAGCGACGGTGATCGGCAAGACTGCGGTCAGGCTTTGCGGGCTTTACCTGCCCAACGGAAACCCCGCGCCCGGCCCCAAATATGACTATAAACTCAATTGGATGAAGCGCCTGCAAACCCGCGCACAGGCGCTTCTGGATGCAGAGATGCCGGCCCTCATGGCTGGGGATTACAACGTCATCCCACAAGCCGAGGACGCGGCCCGCCCCGCAGCCTGGGAAGAAGACGCCCTCTTCTTGCCACAGACCCAAGACGCCTTTCGCCGCATCCTGAACCTCGGCTTCACCGAGGCATTCCGCGCCACGACACAGGGACCGGGCCATTACAGTTTCTGGGATTATCAGGCCGGCGCATGGAACAAAAATAACGGCATCCGCATCGACCATTTCCTGCTGACACCTGGCTGCGCCGACCTGATGACGGGCTGCTGGATCGAGAAAGACCTGCGCGGCCGCGAAAAACCATCAGATCACGTCCCCGTCTGGATTGAACTCGACAATTAAGTCGGGGCAAACCGGCACGTCCGGGTGCCAATCACGCATTCAGTGCGCGCGGAACGCGCACTCCGCTGGATCAGACCCGACCATCTTTTGTGACATCGTGACGATAGATCCAGTCAAAACGGCGCAACATGAAATCAGGCTTCAGCCGTCCTACGGCGCGCAATCCGATATGCGCAGCAATGCGCACAGGTCCGGGTTTCAGATGGTAATTCCGCGCATTGGCACTGGCTGCGCCGACAACCCGTTTGACCCTCGGCAATCGGCGCGCCTGGTAACTGGCAAGACGATCTGCCAGCGTGCCCGGTGCGTCCAGCGCATCTGCCAGAACCCACGCATCTTCCAGCGCCATATTGGCCCCCTGTGCCAGGAAAGGTAGCGTCGGATGCGCTGCGTCCCCCAATAGTACGACACCCTCTTGTGCCCACACCGCGGCCACCGGGTGGCGGAACAGGCCCCACAGGATCGGCTTCTGGACCTGCGCCAATATCTGATGAACCTCCCCGTCGAACCCGGCAAAAGCACGTTTCAGATTGATCGGATCGTCCGGATGATTCCAGCCTTCCGCAGCCCATTCGCGCCGTTCCTGAACGGCCACGACGTTCAGCGCCCGCCCATCCCGCAGCGGATAGGTGACGACATGGCGTCCCGGCCCCATGTGGACACGCGCATGTGGCGGATGGCAGATCGTATTGTCGATCACAGCGCGCCACGCTACCTGTCCGGTGAAGAATGGTGCCGAAACTCCATTCAGCACTGGACGTAAAACGGAATTGATTCCATCCGCACCAACGGCGAGATCACATACGAAATCGCTGCCGTCGGCGAAGGCCAGACCCGTTCCAGCCGCCCCAATCACACCAGTCACACGTTGGCTTGTGCGCAATATGACCCCAGCATTTTCTGCCGCCTCGGCCAGCACCGAGATCAGATCGGCCCGATGCACGAACCAATAGCTTTCATCTTCAGGCAAAGCCTTAAGATCGATCCGGAGCACCTCGTTACTTCTACGAAAATCACGCAATGATATGGCACGCGCTTGCATGGATCTGTCTGTCAGCGCATGCGCCACACCAAGCGCTTCCAAAACGCGCATCCCATTGGGAGAGACCTGCAACCCAGCACCGACCTCACTTAGCGTCTCGGCTTGCTCAAACACGCAAACCTCGGCTCCTTTCGCACGCAAGGCGAGGGCCGCAGCAAGCCCGCCGATGCCACCCCCAACAATTGCGATTTTGCTGCCCTGCATCGTCATGCGCCCCGCTTTCGATGAAAAAACGCCGGAGCAACAGCCCCGGCGCTTTCCAAACTACAAAATCACATCCCGGCCTCAGTCGTCGCGGTGAACTTTCTCACGCCGTTCGTGACGCTCTTGTGCTTCCAGACTCATCGTCGCAATCGGACGTGCGTCCAGCCGTTTCAGGCTGATCGGCTCGCCGGTCACTTCACAATACCCGAACTCGCCCTCGTCGATGCGGCGCAACGCCGAGTCAATCTTGGCAACCAGCTTGCGCTGACGATCCCGCGTGCGAAGCTCCAACGCGCGGTCGGTTTCTTCACTGGCGCGATCGGCCACATCGGGAATGTTTCGCGTACCGTCCTGCAAACCTTCGATCGTGTCCCGGGTATCAGCGAGAAGATCATTTTTCCAGCCAAGTAATTTCACACGAAAATACTCAAGCTGGCGTTCGTTCATGAATGGTTCATCTTCGGCCGGCTGATAATTGTCGGGAAGAAAGGATTCCACTTTCATCTTCGCTCCCTCATGCAGGCCATTATCTGAGTAGTTAACATTTTCAGACATCTGGCACCCCTCTGCGCGCAGCACTTACCGCAACCCCCAATGCTTGTCACTACACAATAGCATCGCGTTGCGGTGAAATTATGACCGCGATAGGGTGCCGACCAAACGCAGGTCCAACAGGCGGGAACACATGAAATTCGAAGGCACACGCGACTATGTCGCAACCGATGATCTGACCATGGCGGTGAACGCCGCGGTTACCCTTGAGCGTCCCCTTCTGGTCAAAGGAGAACCCGGAACCGGCAAGACGGAACTGGCCCGGCAAGTGGCGGATGCGCTTGGTTTGGAGATCATCGAATGGAACATAAAATCGACCACCAAGGCACAGCAGGGGCTGTACGAATATGATGCCGTCAGCCGGTTGCGCGACAGCCAGCTGGGCGAAGAGCGCGTGCATGACGTGGCCAACTACATCCGCAAGGGCAAGCTGTGGCAGGCGTTCGAGACCGACAGAAAAGTCGTGCTGCTGATCGACGAGGTCGACAAGGCCGATATCGAGTTTCCCAACGACCTTCTGCAAGAGCTCGACCGGATGGAATTCCACGTCTACGAAACCGGAGAGACCATTCGCGCGCGCCACCGCCCGATCGTGATCATCACCTCGAACAACGAGAAAGAGCTTCCCGACGCCTTCCTGCGGCGCTGCTTTTTCCACTATATCCGCTTTCCCGACCCCGAAACGCTGCGCAAGATCGTCGAGGTTCACCATCCCGCGATCAAGGACGCGCTCCTAACCACGGCATTGACGCAATTCTACGAGCTGCGCGATCAACCGGGGCTGAAGAAGAAGCCGTCAACATCCGAGGTGCTGGACTGGCTCAAACTGCTGCTGGCCGAAGATCTTGGGCCCGAAGACCTGAAGCGTGACGGCACCAACGCCCTTCCCAGATTGCACGGGGCACTCTTGAAGAACGAACAGGATGTGCATCTGTTCGAACGTCTTGCCTTCATGGCGCGCGGTCAAAGATGAACCTGTTAATCCCGGCCACTTCGTTTTCCTTCAGCGCGCCGCGAAGAATACTCGGCGTGGCTGGAGGGCGGGCCGCTGCCGCAGGCAGCCGGGGCGTCCGGTTGCCCGCCGAGGCATAGGTGCTCCACGTCCTCACCCACAACATCTTGCCGGTCTTCTCGATGCTGGCATTGGGTTTCCTTCTCGGACGCACGGGCCGGATCAGTTTTGAAGAGGCCCGCACCGTCAACCGGGTCGCCTTTCTTGTGCTGCAACCCGCGCTGATCTTTCCGTTGATCGCGAGCGTGAATTTTCACCAATTCGATTTCGTTGCCCTAGCCGGCTACGCATTGTGTCAGGCAATCGCGTTCACGCTGGCCTATCTGGTCGCCAGACGGCTCTTCGGCCGCGAGCATCTGGAATCCTGGCTGCTGGCGATGTGTGTCGTCTTCGTGAACACGTTGCTCTATATCTGGCCGATCTCTTTTCTGATCTACGGCGAGGCCGCAGCTTTGCCGATCACCGCCATCGTCGCCTGGGATTCCGCTTTTTCCTTTGCGTTCTTCATCATCACCACGGACGTCATGGCCGGTCGGTCCGAAGGCGCACTGCGTCGCGTCGCAGGCAACCCGGTCCTCATCGCCATTCTGCTCGGGGCCATCGTCAACCTGGTTGCCCTGTCCTTGCCAGAGCCCCTTTTGACGGCCGCGCGCTTCGCAGGTGCTGGCGCGGCACCGCTCACCTTGCTGGCTTTGGGTGTAATTCTGTCCCGGCACGCGTTGATGCCTTCGCCGGTGATCCTCGGCATAAGCGGGCTGAAGCTGCTGGGGTTTCCGCTGCTGGTCTGGCTGGCGCTAACACTCGGGCAGGCTGACACCGCGTGGCAACCACTTCTTGTACTGACGGCCGCTGGTCCATCTGGGGCAATGGCCTTTTCCTTGGCCATGCTGCACGGCATCCGCACCGATATCATTGCGCCGGTCGTGATCTGGACAAGTATCCTGTCACTGATCTCCTTGTCATGGCTTGCATGAGGTTCTGGCTGGCATAAGGCCCCGGATCAGGTCCGGGGCGCGAGACGCGTCGCCGACCGCCGTCAAAGCCATTGCAAAACGTCATGTCTGTGGCAGATGACACAAGAGCGACCTTTGCCGACAAAATTCCGCTCATCCCGTTCCGTCATCATATGCAAGTTTGAAAAACTCGTTCTATACTGCCTGCAACATTGGGCAGACAAAATCACGGATGATCCAATACATCCGGACGAGCAGGCAGGCAGACATGACCCAACACAAGCAGGTATCGGTGCGCGCACTGCGCATCTCGGACGAATCTGAATGGCGGCGCCTGTGGACCGGCTATCTTGAATATTACGAGGCAGAGGTGCCCGAAGAAGTCTATGCCAGCAGTTTCGCCCGCCTTCTGGGCGATGATCCGCAAGACTTCAGCGGGATGATTGCTGTTGTTGACGGCACGCCGGTGGGGCTTGTGCACTACCTATTTCATCGCCACGGCTGGAAAGTCGAAAATGTCTGCTATCTGCAGGATCTTTACACAGATCCGTCTGTGCGGGGCACTGGAATTGGCCGCGCATTGATTGAAGCCGTCTATGCGAAAGCGGACGCCGCGGGCGCGCCCTCTGTCTATTGGCTGACGCAGGATTTCAACCACACGGCCCGAAAACTATACGACAAGGTCGGACGGCAGACTCCCTTCATCAAGTATCAGCGTCCGTAATGCGCCGTGCTCTCCTGCCGGTGCTGATCGTCCTGTCAGGCTGCGTCCCTTTGCCCGGCGACATGCCTGCAAATGCGGCGGTACAAAGTGTTGCATTTCCGTCAATGACCCATTTCATCACAAAGCCCCGGATGCTGCCCCCGCTGTCCAATGCGGATGTCGCGCGGGATTTCCTGGATCTGAGCTTTCAGCTTGAATCGGGCCGCGCGTTGCCGGTGCTGACCCGGTTCGAAGGCCCGATCCGTGTTCGTATCACCGGCGCACCGTCGGCCTCTCTGGGCGGCGATCTGGGCCGCTTGCTGCACCGTTTGCGCAGCGAGGCCGGGCTGGATATTTCAACCACCCATCGGTCCTCGGCAGAAATCACCATTCAGGCCGTGCCGCGCGACGAAATCCAGCGCGCCCTGCCGAAAGCCGCCTGCTTCGTCGCGCCGAACGTGACGTCACTGGCCCAGTACCGCCGCATGAAGCACAGCACCAGGATCAACTGGAGCCGACTGAAACGCCGTGACCGCCTTGCGATTTTCATACCCAACGATGTCAGCCCGCAGGAAATCCGCGACTGCCTGCATGAAGAACTGGCACAGGCGATCGGGCCACTGAATGACCTTTATCGCCTGCCGGATTCGGTGTTCAACGATGACAATGTCCACACCATCCTGACAGCGCATGACATGCTGATCCTGCGCACCTATTACCACAGCTCCCTTCACAGCGGTATGACCCGAGAAGAGGTCGCGGTGATGTTGCCGGGCATTCTTGCCAAGCTCAATCCCCAGGGGGAAACCCGCGCGCCCCGGCATCTGGCAGCCACTCCGCGCAACTGGATCTCGGCTATCGAGACCGCCCTTGGTCCCGGCGCTTCCCCGAACGAACGTCGGGACGCGGGCACACAGGCCGTTAAGATCGCCGGCGACCTGCACTGGACCGACCACCGCCGCGCCTTTTCGCATTTCGCAATGGGGCGCCTGTTGCTGGATGCCGATGCGGATAGCGCCCTCGAACAGTTCAAACTTGCGGATCGCTACTATGCCCGAACCCCGCAAACCGCGCTGCACCGCGCCTATATCGCCGCACAGCTTGCGGCCCACGCGATCAGCCAAGCCGATGGAAAGGGTGCTCTGACGCTGCTCTCGCCGCATTTCGACGCGGCTGCCCGCCACGAGAATGCCGCCCTTCTGTCCACCCTGATGTTGCTGCGTGTCGAAGCGCTGGACCTTGAGGGCCGCACCGCCGAGGCACAGGCGGAGCGGCTGGACAGTCTGGGCTGGGCGCGATACGGGTTCGGGGAAGATTGGGCAGTGCGCGCGAAGATGTACGAGATCGGCGCGCTCAACCCGCTGAAGAATAACACGGGCGGATCATGATCTACATCATCTTTGGCATCATCGGCGCGGTCATCGGCGGGCTGACCGCAAAGCGCCGCAAGGGCGCGGCTGCGGATATTGCGCAATATGCCGTCGTCTATTTCATCGCCTTTGCGCTTGTCGGCTTGATCCTGACCTTGCTGCTCGACCGATTCTTCGTCTAGCGCGCCATGTTCGTTCCGTTCTTCGAAAAGCTGCGGGACGCGGGTGTGCCGGTCTCCCTGCGCGAATACCTGACCTTTCTGGAGGCGATGAAGGCGGGTCTTGCGACCTATGATGTCGAAGGGTTCTACTATCTCGCGCGCAGCGCGATGGTGAAGGACGAACGCAATATCGACAAATTCGACCGCGCCTTCGCGGCCGCCTTCGAAGGGCTGGAAAACATCACCCTCGATCAGGTGCTTGAAGCCGTGGACCTGCCCGCCGACTGGCTGGAAAAGCGCGCGGAAAAACATCTGACGCCCGAGGAACGCGCCGAGATCGAGGCGCTTGGCGGGTTCGACAAGCTGATGGAAACGCTGCGCGAACGCCTGAAAGAGCAGCAGGGCCGACATCAGGGTGGCAACAAGTGGATCGGGACCGGCGGCACCTCGCCCTTCGGCGCATATGGCTACAACCCCGAAGGCGTGCGCATCGGCCAGGACAAATCCCGCCATCAGCGCGCGGTCAAGGTCTGGGACAAACGAGAGTTCCGCAACCTCGACGATTCAATCGAACTGGGCACCCGCAATATCAAGGTCGCCCTGAAACGCCTGCGCCGATGGGCCCGTGACGGTGCGGCCGACGAGCTCGACCTTGTTGGCACGATCCGGTCCACCGCCGAGCATGGCTATCTGGACGTGCAAACCCGGCCCGAGCGCCGCAACGCCGTCAAGGTGCTGCTGTTTCTTGATGTCGGCGGCAGCATGGACGCGCATATCCGCGTCGTGGAAGAACTGTTCAGCGCAGCGCGCGCCGAATTCAAGCATATGGAATATTTCTATTTCCATAACTGCCTGTATGAAGGGGTCTGGCGCGACAATCGTCGCCGCTGGAATGCCCAGACCCCAACGCAGGACGTGCTGCGCACCTACGGGTCAGACTACAAATGCATCTTTGTCGGGGATGCCTCGATGTCACCCTACGAGATCGCGTATCCCGGCGGTGCCAACGAACACTGGAACGCCGAGTCCGGCCAGACCTGGCTGACCCGCGCGCGCGAACAATGGCCCTCCAATCTTTGGCTCAATCCGGTGCCGCAAAGACAATGGGACTACACGCATTCCATCGCGATGATCCGCGAAATATTCGAGGACAACATGGTGCCGATGACACTTGAAGGGTTGGAACGCGGGATGCGCAGCCTGACGCGCTGAACAATTCCGCCGCTCGCTGGAACGGTAACGCGTCTCCGCGCGTTGGATTTGTGACTGCACGCATTCACCAAAGAAGGAGCTTACCGATGATCACCAAAAAAGGATCCGCCAAATGGTCCGGCGATTTGAAGACCGGCAAAGGGCACGTTTCCACGGAATCCGGCGCGCTTGACGATCAGCCCTACGGTTTCAACACCCGGTTCGACGGTCAGCCCGGCACCAACCCCGAAGAGCTGATCGGGGCGGCACATGCCAGTTGTTTCTCGATGGCGCTGTCACTTGTTCTCGCAGATCACGGTGCCACAGCCGATGAGATCAACACCACCGCCACCGTGTCGCTCGACAAGGACGGTGACGGTTTTGCGGTCAAGAAAGTGCATCTTGATCTGACGGCCAAGATCCCAGATCTGGACGAAGCCGCCTTCAACACGGCCGCCAATGCCGCGAAAGAAGGCTGCCCCATTTCCAAACTGTTCAAAGGCACCGAGATCACGCTGGACGCAAAACTGATCTAAAGACCGGACGCGCGCGCCATTTGACGCTTGCCGCGAGGGCGCGCGCGCCCCATATCAGGTCTATGCTGAAGTTCACCCCGATCCTTCTTGCCTTGCTCTACGCGTTCGCGATGTACCATTTCTCGGCGTGGCGCACCCGCAAAGAGCTTGACGCAAGATCGACAGAATTGGCGGACTCGCGTCTCAAGTCGATAACGGACCGATTGGCAACCGCGCTCGATCTGAAGCGCATTCGTGTCCATATCTACGAGATCGACCCGGTGAACGGATTGGCCGCCCCTGACGGACGCATCTTCATCACCCGAGGTTTCTACCGGAAATACGAGTCCGGCGAGGTCACAGCAGAGGAGCTCGCCTCGGTCATCGCGCATGAATTGGGACATGTTGCCCTTGGCCACACACGCCGCCGAATGATCGATTTTTCCGGTCAAAACGCGTTGCGCACCGCTCTTGCGTTGCTGCTCAGCCGTTTCTTGCCCGGTATCGGCGTGATGATCGCAAATGCGCTGACCAGCCTGCTTGCTGCACGCCTCAGCCGCGGCGACGAATACGAGGCAGACGCCTATGCCGCTGCCCTGTTGACCAAAACCGGCATCGGCACAGCCCCGCAAATCTCGCTTTTTGAAAAACTCGATGCCCTCACCGCTGCGCGGTCCGGCGCGGTCCCTGCCTGGCTGATGAGCCACCCGAAAACATCCGAACGCATCGCCGCCATCCAAAGCCTGTCGTCTCGCTGGCAAGGCTGAAAAGATACCCGACACTCGGTCTGCATCTTCTTCTTGGCAAAAATACTCCGGGGAGCGCGAGGGGCTGGCCCCTCGCTTCGGCCATTCATCAAGATCACCGCATCCGTCAACTTAGCAAACCGCGTCGCAAAGCCGCCGATCCCCCCGTCTCCGGAAACGAACCGTCGCTTCGGTCAAGCCGCCAACGCTTTACCCAAACGTGGTAAACGGGCTTTCTTGAACAAACGACGCGTATCCCATTCTTCCCCGGACAGTCGGCACGCCTCGGCCAGCACGGCGTCAGCCACCTTGCAAACCGGCTCTGGTTCCGCCTCGAAACAGCCAAGCAGAAATCCGTCCGGATCGGCGCGGGACAGGCCCTCTTCGGCCAACAAGCCACGGGGAAAATCCTTGGCGTTCATCGTCAGGATCACGTCGGCCGAACCTGCAATCGCGGCGGCAAGAACATGTATGTCATTTGGATCCGGCAACCATAACCGGCGCATCAGACCTTCAGACACCTTCACCTCGGCTCGCGGCCAGGCCGCTTGCAAGAGCGCGATTTCGCCACGCGCCAACGCCTCGCCTTCGGACCCCAGCTTCCGCGCGGCCAACGCCCATTCTTCCAGCAATCGCGCCGACCATCGCGGCTCGAATACGCCCTGTCCGGCAACGCCCAACACCATTTCCCGCATCACCGTCGGATACAGGACACAGGCGTCGATCAGTACCCTCACAGGCGAAAAACCAACGCCTTGAGATAACCGCTTTCGATCAGCTGCGGCAGTTGCGGATGATCCGGTCCGGCAAAGCCGGTATGCAGCAAAACCGGCCGCCGTCCGGCGCGGCCAATACCGCGCAGGCAGGCCCCGGTAAATTTCTCAAGATCAGCGGCGTGGGAGCACGAACACAGCACCAGATAGCCGCCCTCTACCACAAGCGCCGCCGACAGACGTGCGATGCGCTCATAGGCGCGCAGCCCTGCCTCCAATGTCGGCTTGCTTGGCGCAAATGCGGGTGGATCACAGATCACCACATCAAACCGTTCAGCCTCTGTCGCCAAGGCCGCGAGCGTCTCAAACGCGTCCCCACGCCGGGTTGCGAACCGGTCCGAAGCGCCCATTCGTTCCGCCGCTTCGGCAGCCAATGCCAATGCCGGGGCCGACGCGTCAACAGCCAAGGCAGAGGCCGCACCGCCTGCCAGCCCTGCCAGAGCAAAGCCACCGACATGGCTGAACACATCAAGAACCCGTGCGTCGTGGCACAGGCGCGCGGCCATGGCGTGATTTGGACGTTGGTCATAGAAAAGCCCGGTCTTCTGCCCGCTTGTGAGGTCGGCCATATAAGTGGCTCCGTTCATCTCGACCGGAACCGCGGCGTCTGGCGCGGATCCGCGCAACACGGCATTGACATCGTCCAGACCTTCCAGCTGTCTGCCGCGCCCACCAGAGCTTTTGAGAACGCAAGTGACACCGGTCACGCGCACCAAGGCTTCGGCCAGTTCGTCCAGAAGCAGGTCCGCCCATGCGGCATTGGGCTGAATCACGCAAGTATCGCCGAACCGGTCGATGATGACGCCCGGCAGGCCGTCCGCTTCTGCATGGACAAGGCGGTAGAACGGAGCATCGAACAACCGGATGCGCAAATCCAATGCGCGCTTCAGCCGTGCCACGAACCAGTCGACATCCGGCACCGGAGCATCGGCTGGCCCCAGAATCCGGGCGATGATTTTTGACGCGGGATTGACCGCGACCATCGCCAGAGGCGCGCGCTCGGCATCCTCCAGCACCGCGATGGTTCCTGGCGCAAGCGCCTTGGTCCGGCGGTCAAGCACCGTTTCATTGGCAAAAACCCAAGGCGCGCCGCGGCGGATCGCACGGGTGTTGGCGTTGGGACGAAGGCGGATTACGGGCAATGTGGGCAATGTCATGCCCACCTCTTACGCGCGCCGGCGCGCGGGGGAAAGCCCAACCGGCACACCGCGCTTTCCCGATTGCATAATGTGGATTTGCAACACAGCCTGAATGTGGCATCCGCCGATACAGGCATGCCAAATCCGATTACATGACCGCAATAACAAGCTCGTCAGCGGTGCAATCAGGAGTTTTGCTTGCGCGCAGCACCTTCGGCCTTGCAAACCTGATCTGCCAACTCGACAGACATAGTGCTGGGTCGATTGATCGAGCGATCCCAATCCAGCACCTCTTTTGTGTAAAGCTGGCATGTAACCACACCTTGCTTTGTCTGCACCTGAACCGGTTCGGTTTCGAAATATTCAGGTGAAGTGCATCCCGCCAAAGCGATCGCGCCCACAAGCATCAGTCCGGATTTTGTTACTATTGTCATGTGTCTCTCACTCATTAGTTTACTCGAAATTTTGCCTAGCTGTTGGAAGGGACGATCGCTGCGGCCGCAATCCCCGCATCAAGATTGCGTTGTGCGTACGGGTTTTTTAGCTTGGATTCGCGACAATATTGACGTGCAAGCCGCGCTGCGGTGCGTCGGTCGCCACCGGTTCTGGTCTGGATTTGCGTGACAAACGCCCGTGTGCCGCGGTCCCACCAGACCAGGTTATCAATATATCTGACGCATGGGTGCGTCGCGGCTTGAACTGCGGCCGGTGCCGTGACCGCTGGCTCGACAACCGGGTCGGACAAGGCACCAGCGAAGGCAGGTGAAGCCACCAGAGCACAGGCAAAGACCCCGGCCTTGCAGCGCAATAGGCGTTTGGACAGTTTTACCGAGCTTAGAGTCATGGCAGTTTTCTCACAGTTGATGCGTGGCCGACATCGCGAAGACGTTATTAACCGACCGTCTGTCAATTAGGATTCCATGGGATGTTCAGGATCGCATTTCGTTACCGATAAAGTTACGACAAGTGGATGAAATTTCAACCGGATCTGAAAGCACTGTATCGAAGCAGATTAGCGCAATGGTCATCGGTTATTCGCCACGGGCTGATTATTGCGAGGCAGGCTACATCGCCTGACGCCGAGCCCGCATCATTTTTACATTCCTTAACAGTCATCAAACTGGCCTCCATCACGAGACTTCTAATTACTTATCGTAAACGTATCGTTCGACGCGGCACGCATCTCTTGGCAATAGCACAAAGTGAAGACAGTTTCTTCGCGACTGCCGCATAGATGACACAGCCGATGCCCTTTTGCCTTTACTGTTAGCGCTAACTAAACTAGATCATCAGCAAAACTCCCCTGTCACTGGAGCCCGACATGAGCCTCAACGCCACCGTTTCCCGTGTCACCAAGCGGATCGAAGACCGATCCGCCGATCACCGCGCCGCCTATATGGACAAGATGCGTCGTGCTGCCGAAGAAGGCCCGCGCCGCGCGCATCTGACCTGTGGCAATCAGGCCCACGCCTTTGCTGCCGCCCTTTCCGATCAGGACACACTGGCCGCTGGCCGCGTGCCGAATATCGGCATTGTCACCGCCTACAACGACATGCTGTCCGCGCATCAACCGTTCGAGACCTATCCCGCACTCATCAAGGATGCCGCCCGCGCCGCAGGTGGCACTGCGCAAGTGGCCGGTGGTGTGCCCGCGATGTGCGATGGGGTCACGCAGGGGCAGGTCGGGATGGAACTGTCGCTGTTTTCGCGAGATGTGATCGCATTGGCGACCGGCGTGGCGCTGTCTCACAACGTGTTCGACTCGGCGGTCTATCTGGGTGTCTGCGACAAGATCGTTCCCGGACTGGTGATCGCAGCGGCAACCTTCGGTTATATTCCCGGCATTTTCCTGCCAGCGGGTCCGATGCCCTCGGGCCTGCCCAATGACGAGAAAGCCAAGGTCCGCCAGAAATTTGCCACGGGCGAGGTTGGCCGTGACGCGCTGATGAAGGCCGAAATGGAAAGCTATCATTCGCCCGGCACCTGCACGTTTTACGGCACCGCCAATTCCAACCAGATGCTGATGGAGTTCATGGGGCTTCACCTGCCCGGCGCGTCTTTCGTCAATCCGGGCACGCCGCTGCGCGATGCGCTGACCGTTGCGGGCGCCGAACGTGCGCTGGAGATCACGGCCCTTGGCAATGATTATCGGCCTGTGTGCGACGTGCTGGACGAAAAGGCCTTCGTGAACGGCATTGTCGGCCTGATGGCAACGGGCGGATCGACCAACCTTGTGCTGCACCTGCCCGCCATGGCGCGTGCCGCTGGCATCCATCTGGCATTGGAGGATTTCGACGAGTTGTCTTCCGTCACGCCGCTGATGGCCAAGGTCTATCCCAACGGTCTGGCGGACGTGAACCATTTCCACGCGGCCGGCGGGCTTGGCTACATGATCGGCGAGTTGCTGGAGGCGGGCCTGCTGCATCCCGACACAAAGACGATCGCGGGCGATGGTCTGGCGCTCTACGCTCAGGAACCAAAGCTGAAGGATGGCCGCGTCATTTGGGAACCCGGTCCGCGCGAAAGCCAGAACGACCGCATCCTGCGCCCTGTGACCGACCCGTTCCAGCCGTCAGGTGGTCTTGCGCAGATGTATGGCAACCTTGGTCACGGCATGATGAAGGTTTCGGCCGTCGCGCCGGAACGTCGGGTGATCGAGGCTCCTGCCCGCGTCTTTCACGATCAGGACAGCGTCAAGGTCGCCTTCAAGGCCGGAGAGATCACCACCGACACGATTGTCGTGGTGCGTTTTCAGGGACCGCAAGCCAATGGCATGCCTGAACTGCACGGGCTGACGCCGACGCTTGCCGTGCTTCAGGATCGCGGGTTGAAAGTGGCGCTTGTTACGGACGGTCGTATGTCCGGCGCATCCGGCAAGGTGCCGTCCGCCATCCATATCAGCCCCGAAGCCGCCGCAGGCGGCCCACTGGCAAAGGTGCGCGACGGCGACATCATTCGCGTCGATGCGACCAATGGCAAGATCGAGTGCCTTGCACCCGATTTCGACAGCCGCGAGGTTGTGACAGCCGATCTGAGCGGCAACGGCCATGGCGTCGGGCGCGAGTTGTTCGAGGTTTTCCGCCGCAACGCGGGCATCGCCGCCACCGGTGCCGGGGTTGTTGTATGAGCCTCTTGCCGTCACAGCAAATTTGACACGCCTGAAGGCAACCGCTAACGCTGCCTTCAAATTCTCAATCGCGCAAGACATGAAACTTTCGTCAGTTTCCAGCATCGCGCGCTCCTGCGGTAAACGCTATTCCAATTGCCTCCAACAGCAACAGGTTTGAATGATGATGACTCCTCAAGACGCCAGCAAACGCACTGAAGAGGTTTGCCGCCTCGCCCCTGTCATTCCGGTTTTGGTGATCGAAGATGCCAAGATCGCCCGCCCTCTGGCAGAGGCGCTGGTGGCGGGCGGTTTGCCCGCGCTGGAGGTCACGTTGCGCACCCCCGCCGCGCTGGATGCGATCCGCGAGATGGCAAAGGTCAACGGCGCGCATGTCGGTGTCGGCACGCTGCTGACGCCCGAAGATGTCACGGCTGCCATTGAGGCAGGTGCGCGTTTCGGCGTCTCGCCCGGTGCGACCGACCGAATTCTCGATGCCGTCGAAGCCGCAGATCTGCCCACCCTGCCCGGTGCTGCCACCGCGTCGGAAGCGATGCGCCTTCTGGAGCGTGGTTACACCGTCCAGAAGTTCTTTCCGGCCGAGGCCAATGGCGGTGTCCCGGCGCTGAAAGCCATTGGGTCACCAATCCCGCAAGTGAAATTCTGCCCCACCGGCGGCGTGTCACTGAAAAACGCGCCAGACTATCTTGGCTTGTCCAACACGCTTTGCGTTGGCGGAAGCTGGGTTGCGCCAAAGAACCTGATTGACGCAGGCGATTGGGCAGCGATCGAGGCACTGGCACGCGAGGCCGCGGCACTGGCGCGTTAAGGACAATTTGCCGAATACTTGACCAAAATTAGCGCTTCTTGTTAAAACCCATACAGTTATTCAGTCTGATCGCAGTCTATTTTGCGATCATCAGAGGTATTGTATGGTATTGAGTGCAAGAGATTTCCGCGCGGATTGCGCGAACTGTGTCGGGCTATGCTGTGTCGCGTTCGCCTTCGATTCATCTGACGATTTCGCAATCGACAAGCCCGCAGATGTGCCCTGCCCCAATCTGCGCGATGACTATCTATGCAGCATCCACGAGTCCCTTGAAGAGGAGGGGTTCGGAGGATGTGCGCGCTATGATTGTCTGGGCGCAGGGCAGCTTGTGACACAAGAGCTGTTCGAAGGGCGCGGCTGGCGCGAAAACCCGGCCCAGTTCGCCCCGATGATGCAGACTTTCCGCAACGCCCGCGAGGTACAGTCGCTGCGGGCCATGCTGGTCTCGGCAGGTCGGTTCCCACTTTCCAAGGCGGAGAACGAAAAGCGCCTTGGCCTTTTGGCGGAATGTGAGCCAGACGGCGATTGGAGCAGAGCCTGGATCGACGGCATCCTCGCAGGGACGGTTCCGAGACGCGTCAAAAACTTTCTGACCTCCCTCAGGCACCATATCGAGCGCGGCCGCCGCCCCTTACGATGATTGACGCCGCCCGCGCCATCCGCCCCGGCGCCGAGCCGTGGTCCTCTCTGCCAAGCCTTCGGTCAAAACCTGCGTCATGGGATGATCCGCGCGGCCCGACGCGTAGCGGTCAAGCAACAGTCCGATATTCGAAGACGTGTCCGCGTCCACCGGCAGGGCCAACGCCCAATCCATGAAGATGGACCGGCATTCTTCCAAGCTGATGCCTTCAATCCGGTAGGATTCCTGTATCAGACCCTTGGGGTCAATCGCGTCACCCTTCATCGTCACGCCTTTCCTTTTCGTCAACCATTGGCAGCGCCTCGTCTATGATCCTCGCGGCGGCCCCCGTCAACGTGTCCAGCTTGTCGCGCAGACCCGCGATGGTGTCCGCCTCTGTCAGCCGCATCAGAAATGTGCCGGCACCAGCACCAAGATCGTCCACATCCAGCGGTGCCTCCGACAACAGTCGCGAAGCCAGTTGCAGCGACCAGCACAACGCGTAGGCTTCGCGCAATGTCACGACATCCTTTGCAGTCAACCACCCGCTATTCGCAGCACCGCTCAGCCCCTCGCGGACACGGCGCTGGCCCTTGCCGGCAAGCAACGCGCCCGCTTGGGACACCAGTTCGATATCCTGAAGCCGCCCGGCCCCGATCTTGGCATCCCAATCGCTGACCTTTGATTTGGCTGACGCAATCCGGGCGCGCATCTTTGCCAGTTCGGTCAGCACCACCTGTTGCGAGGGCGGGGTTGAAAGCACCTCACGCCGCAATGCCTCGACATCCTGGCACAACTCAGCTGGCCCAGCCAGGGCACGCGCGCGGGTCAGGGCCAGATGCTCCCAGATCCAGGCATCTTCCCTCTGGTAGGCCTTGAAACTGTCCAGACTGGTCGCCACCGGTCCCTGCTTTCCAGACGGGCGCAGCCGCATATCCATCTCGTAAAGCCGCCCCTCGGCAGTCGAGGCGGTCACGGCGGTGATCAGGGCCTGTGTCAGCCGAGCATAGTAGCTGCGGGCATTCAGTGGTCGCCGTCCATCAGAGTTTTCAACCCCGTCGGCATCGTAAATCACGATGACATCCAGATCCGAGGTCGGATGCAGCCGCGCAGCTCCCATCGACCCCATGCCCAGAACCATCGCTCCACGCCCCGGCGGATCGCCGTGTTTGGCGGCGAATTGCGCCATCACGTCAGGGTAAAGTCCCGACAGCGACGCTTCGGCCAGATCGGCATATTGCAGCGCGGCCTCCTCCGCATCGCTTAGCCCGCGCAGAAGGTGAACGCCGATGCGAAAATGCCATTCCTTGCCCCAGCGACGGGTGGCATCAAGTTTACGCTCATAATCGTCTTCGCGGGCCAGATGGTCGCGCAATTCGCGAACCAAAGCCGCCTTTCCGGGCCAGACGGAAAAGAAATCGCCGCCGATCACCGCATCGAAAACGCCCGAATTGCGTGACAGGTGCCGGGCGAGCGCGGGGGCCGTCCCGACAATATCCACCAGAAGATCAATAAGCTGCGGGTTGGCATCGAACAGTGAAAATAGCTGCACCCCGGCGGGCAAGCCTTTGAGAAAGCCGTCGAACGCGGCCAGTGCCTCGTCGGGGCGACCGGACTTGGCCAGCCGGGCCATGATCTCGGGGCGCAGGCGTTTGAAGATCGACATGGCGCGCCCCGACCGCAACGCAGGATAGCGCGGCCAGGCTGCGGTGATCTCGGCTTCATTCTCGAACTGCGTCTGGTAGCTTTCGCCCCGGTCGCTGTCAGGCGCGAAGAACCCTTCCGTCAGCTCGTGGACCTCGGCCAGCCTGTCCGTCAACTCGCGGCGCATCGTCGTCTCGTCCATCCCCATGAAGGCTGCGAGCCGGGACATCCCCTCCGCCGAACTAGGCAGCAGATGGGTCTGGGCATCCTGGATCATCTGCACCCGGTGTTCGACCTCCCGGTGGCTTCGGTAATGCGCGGCCAGCTTGTCCGAGGTATCGCGCGGCAGCCACCCCTTGTCGGACAGCACCGAAAGGCCCGGCACCGTGCCCCGCACCCGCAGATCCGGATCGCGCCCGCCTGCGATGATCTGGCGCGTCTGGGTAAAAAACTCGATCTCGCGGATGCCGCCGCGACCGAGTTTCATATTGTGATCCTCCAGCCGGACCGCCCTGCCCAATCCCTTGTGTTCGCGGATGCGCAACCGCATGTCATGCGCGTCCTGAATGGCCGCGAAATCCAGATGTTTGCGCCAGACAAAGGGGGTCAGCACCTCCAGAAACCTGTTGCCCGCTTCTATGTCGCCCGCGCAGGGACGCGCCTTGATATAGGCGGCACGCTCCCACGTTCTGCCCAGGCTTTCATAGTAGCGTTCCGCGGCCTCCATCGCGATGCAGACGGGGGTGACCGACGGATCGGGACGCAGCCGCAGATCGGTGCGAAAGACATAACCGTCGCCGGTCAGATCGTTCAGCATCGCCGCCATTTTACGCGTTGCGCGGACCAGACTGGACCGGGCATCGTGGAAATCATCCGGCTCATAACGGGTTTCATCGAACAGGCAGATCAGGTCGATATCGGACGAATAGTTCAACTCGCCCGCGCCCATCTTGCCCATCGCCAGCACCGTCATGCCGCCTGCGGTGGCAATATCGTCCTCGCCCTGCCCCGGCAGTTTGCCGCGCCTGATTTCGGTGCCCACGGTCGCGCGCAAAGCTGTGGCGCAGGCGGTATCAGCCAGATCAGTCAGGGTGCCCGTGACGGTCTCCAACGGCCAGACGCCACCAAGATCGGCCAGCGCCGTCAATAGCGCGATGCGGCGCTTGGCGCGGCGCAGCTCAACCGGCAGCACATCGGGCGCAATTTCGTCCAGCCGGGAGATCTCGGCCCCGGCGGCACCTTCGGCATCATCCAGCGCGCCTTGCAACCAGTCGGTTTCCTTGCCGATCAACCCTGCCAGATAGGGCGAACAACCCGCCGTGCCTTCGATCAGCCGCCCGACATCGCCCTTTGCCCAAGGGGTCAATGCAAGGGCGTCGGTGCCGCGGTCAGGCTCGAACGGGATGGGACAACGGGTGATCCGATTGGCAAAGCTCATGGCGGGCAAGATGCGCCGCGCGTGCAAAGAGGTCAATCCGCCTTGCCGCCATGCGCGGCCTGGGTCAGATTGCATCCAATCAAGCGATAACCGGAGGGACTATGTCCAAATCATTGAAACGCGTGTGCGCCGCGCTGGAAGCCGCAGGCATCGCTCCGGACATCCGGGAGATGGGTCAGACCCGAACCGCGCAGGAAGCCGCAGATGCCGCTGGCTGCGCCGTGGACCAGATCGTCAAATCCATCATTTTCCGCGGCCAAAACAGCGGTCAGGTGCTGTTGTTCCTGACCGCTGGTGGCAATCGCGTGGACGCAGACAAGGCAAGTGTGGTCGCGGGCGAGGCGCTCGACAAGGCGGATGCGGCGCTGATCCGGACGCAAACAGGCTTTGCGATCGGTGGCGTCGCGCCGGTAGGTCATCTGAACCCGATCCGGTCCTGGATGGACCCACGCCTGCTGGCGTTCGATCAGGTTTGGGCAGCAGCCGGCACGCCGCGCCACATTTTCCAGATCGACCCAACAGAGATTATGCGCCTGACAGGGGCTGAAACTGCACAATTTACCCAGAAATAGGCAGATATTCTTACGTATTTCAGACTGAAAAAACTGCTTGTCCTTTCAGTTTTTTAACCATTTTTTATATTTATAACAATACGTTAACTTTATAATGTAAATCACCTTCACATAAACCCTTGCAAAGCCGCTCCGCAATGCCAATCTAGATAATGTGAAAACACTTCACATTGACACGCAAACGGAGAGACACATGAACACCGCCGCCGCTTATGAACCCTATGCCAGCACCGGTCGGAGCTGGTTGTCGCGCAGCGAAGCGTGGCTCGACAGCAAGGGCAAGGGTGCCTGGATTGCCGTCATGGTACTCGGCTTTATCTTTTTCTGGCCTGTCGGCCTCGCCCTTCTTGCCTATCTGATATGGAGTAAACGAATGTTCGGAAAATCCTGTCGCAATTCCCGCAGCACCGTGCTGAGCCAAGGCTTCAAGGCCTCGCGCACAACCGGTAACGCCGTCTTTGACGCCTACAAGGCCGATACGCTGCGCCGTCTGGAAGAGGAACAGGAACAGTTCGAAAGCTTCCTGGAACGCCTGCGCGAAGCCAAGGACAAGGCCGAGTTCGACCAGTTCATGGAAGACCGCTCGCGTCGCGTCGCGGAAACCCAAAAGACCGAGGACGAAAACGCCTGATCTCCCTCCAGGTGCGAAATGTCCCTCCGGCATGGCCAGCGCGGCCATGCCGATCCGCTCTGTACATTGAAACCAGAGGCTTTGAACACAGATGACGATGACCCAAACCCGATACATCCTGCCCGATCCGGCGATGCAGCCGGAATTTTATGCCGGCATCCCGACGAAACGGCTATTGGCCTGGGTTGTCGATACCGCCATCACGCTCGCGTTGATGGTGCCCGCCGTGGTATTGACCGCCTTCACCGGCTTGTTTTTTCTGCCTTTCCTCTACCTCGTGGTTGGCTTCGTCTACCGGGTCGCAACCCTGTCCGGCGGTTCTGCCACATGGGGAATGCGGATGATGGCGATGGAACTGCGCGACCAACAAGGTGCCCGGTTCGACTTTGGGCAGGCCTTTCTGCACACGCTGGGCTACAGCCTGTCCTGGGCCTTCGCCCCTGCACAACTGGTGTCGATGGTCTTGATGCTGACCACAGACCGCGCGCAGGGCCTGACCGACATCTTCATGGGCTCGGTGGCGATCAATCGTCGAGCGCTTTGACCCGGTGCCAAAGGTCCCTGCGCTAGGGGGTTGGCGACAGAAAAGACTGTTGTTAGTCTTTGTGACAAGCTTATGAAGTTTCACACATGCGCCACTCTCTTCCTCTCGCCCCGCAATTCTATGTGACGGCTCCTCAACCCTGCCCCTATCTTGAGGGGCGGATGGAAAGAAAGCTGTTCACCGCCCTTCAGGGCGAGACGGCCGAGACGCTGAACAACGCCCTGTCAAAACAGGGCTTTCGGCGCTCTCAGAATGTGCTGTACCGGCCATCCTGTGCCGATTGCGCGGCCTGTCTTTCGGCACGGATCGACGTCGCCTCTTTCCGTCCGTCGAAAAGTCAACGCCGGGCAATGAAGCGCAATGCCGACCTCAAACGTCGGGCAACCTCAACCTGGGCCACGGAACAGCAATACGACCTGTTCCGGGCCTATCTGGACGAACGCCATGCCGATGGCGGCATGGCCGATATGGACGTGTTCGAATTCGCTGCAATGATCGAGGAAACCCCGATCCGGTCGCGGGTCATCGAATATGCCGATGAAGAAGACACGTTGACCGCAGTCTGCCTGACGGACGTTCTGGATGACGGGGTCAGCATGGTGTATTCCTTCTACCGTCCCGAACAAGCTTGGCGCAGCTTTGGCACATTCATGATTCTCGATCACATCGAAATCGCGCGCGAGGCCGGTCTGCCCTATGTCTACCTTGGTTACTGGGTGCCGGGCAGCGCCAAGATGGGCTACAAGGCGCGGTTTTCCGGGCTGGAAGTGTTTCGCGAAAATCGCTGGCAACAAGTGCCCGACCCCGAACAGATAGAGGCCGACAGCCATCCCTTGTCGACCGAGCCGATTGCCGAGCAGGTTGCCAATATTGCTTTGCCCGGTGTGCGTCCCGCAAAACGCTGATCCCATGGCGGAGCCACAACAACATCGGCCCGCCACGGCTCAGGACGGCCTCTGCGCTTCCACCTATAGCAAAGCCAACGCGAATTTGGTGCCTAGACAACAAGAACTCCGCACAACCGCCCGAGCTTTGGGATGCTCTGCGCGCTGCCCCGCTCGCGATACCCGCCCCGGGCTTGACCCGGGGCCTCTGCCGCCAATGTTACACGGCCTCCGGTGCCATTAGGCGAACCCCGACGCCGACTGACGGGTCACACCTGCCCGATATGTTCCGGCGGCGGCTCATTATCAACAGCGACACCGCCCACCCGATTTGCCGCCCTTGCGCCACGACGTCCCAGCCGACGAGTCGGACCCACCGTTGTGTCCTGCGCGGTCTGCGCCTCGGTCTCGGCGTCCAGTTCGGCACCAAGAAGGATGATGAAGGCCGAAACCCACATCCACATCAACAGGACAATGACGCCCGACAATGCCCCGAAAGTTTCATTATAACCGGCAAAGTTGCGCGCGTAGTAGGAAAACGCCAAAGTGCCCGCGACCCACAACACGCAGCTGAGCAGGACCCCCGGCGTGATCCAGCGCCACCGCGCCGGGGTCCGGCTTGGCCCCCAACGGAACAGAAGCGCAATGCCAAGCCCCGCGGCGACCAGCAGCAAGGGCCAGCGCAACACCTGCGCCAGCCAGTCCGTGACCGGCCCAACCGCAAGATAGCTGAGCGCCACCGGCAACGCGACGACCGCCGCCACCGCCATCAGAAATCCGAAAATAAGGCCCAGTGTCAGCACGACACGCATGAAATATATCCGCACGATTGACCGCTTCTCAGCCTCTCCGAAAGCGACGTTCAGACCCTGCATCAGCGCCTGAACCGCGAGTGACGCGGAATAGACAGCAAGCGCGAAACCGATCCATGCAGCAAATGTCAGCCCTGACGAGCTTGCCCCCGCAACCTCGGCGGCCTGATCGATCATGATACTGGCCGCATTTTCCGGCAGACCCTCGGTAATGGCGCTTAACTGCTCGACGACAATATCCGGCTGCGACACCAGCCCGGCAATCGCCATGATCGCCGTGATCGCGGGAAATAATGCAAGCAATCCATAAAAAGCACATCCGGCGGCGATTAGCCCCAGATTGTCTTCCAGCATGCCATTGTAGACGCGCTTGAGAATGTCCCACCAGCCCCGCAATGGGATTTGCGTAGGGGTTTGCGCGTCGTGGCCTCTGTCCATGTCTTGAATCTCTCCGTTGGTAAACGAACGCGCCGCCCGCCCTTAGGTTCCAATGAGATAGGATAATCTCTGCCAATGCGGAAATAAAGTTGCGAAACCAGCGGCCGTGACGACATTTTATCCACACAGCAGGTTGACGTCCCTTTGCTGCAAATGCATAAGGTTCCGCACGTGGAAAAAAGGGCCCCAAGGATGGAATCGCTAGTCGTAATTCTAGATGAAAGGCGCATGGGCCGGTAACGGCAACCTTGTTGGTTCCCCATGCGCCCCCGGTTGACCCTCGGGGGCTTTTTTTGTGCGTAAAGAAAACGAAGTGATCTCGTTGCAAAACGGAGCAAGGCAATGACACGTGAGATGACCGGAGCGAAAATGGTGGTTCAGGCCCTGATCGACCAGGGTGTGGATACAGTATTCGGATATCCCGGTGGCGCCGTGCTACCGATTTACGACGAGGTGTTCCAACAAAATGCCATTCGTCATATCTTGGTGCGCCACGAACAAGGTGCGGTGCATGCGGCCGAAGGCTATGCCCGGTCCACCGGCAAGCCCGGTGTTGTTCTTGTGACGTCCGGCCCCGGCGCCACGAACGCGGTCACCGGGCTGACAGATGCGCTGATGGATTCGATCCCGATCATCGTTCTGACGGGCCAGGTGCCCACCTTCATGATCGGCTCAGACGCCTTTCAGGAGGCCGACACCGTTGGCATCACCCGCCCCTGCACCAAGCATAACTGGCTGGTGAAGGATACCGCCGATCTTTCGGCAAAGATCCACGAGGCGTTTCACGTCGCGACATCCGGCCGCCCCGGCCCGGTTCTGGTCGACATCCCCAAGGATGTACAATTTGCCAGCGCGGCCTATGTCTCGCCCTCCAAGACGCCCGTTGGCCACTATCAGCCGCAAGTCAAAGGCGACATGGAAACGATCACGGAACTGGTTGCGGCGCTGGAAACGGCCCAACGTCCGGTTTTCTATACCGGCGGCGGGGTCATCAATTCCGGTCCCGGTGCCAGCCAGCTTTTGCGGGAGTTGGTGGACGCGACCGGCTTTCCGATCACCTCCACCCTGATGGGGCTGGGTGCCTATCCTGCCTCCGGCAAGGGATGGTTGGGGATGCTGGGCATGCACGGGCTCTACGAGGCAAACCTCGCGATGCATGGCTGCGACCTGATGATCAATGTCGGCGCGCGGTTTGACGACCGCATCACCGGCAGGCTCGACGCGTTCAGCCCGAAATCGCGCAAGGCGCATATCGACATCGACCCATCCTCGATCAACAAGGTCATCCATGTCGACATGCCGATTGTCGGCGATATCGGCCATGTTCTTGAGGATGTGCTGAAGGTCTGGAAAGCCCGTGGCCGCAAGGTCAATTCGGAAGGCGTGGCCAAATGGTGGCGTCAGATCGAGACGTGGAAAGAGGTCAACTGCCTCAAGTTCGCCTCGGACGAAAAGACCATCAAGCCGCAATACGCCCTTTCCCGGCTGGAGGCACTGACCAAGGATCGTGACCGCTATATCTGCACCGAAGTTGGCCAGCACCAGATGTGGGCTGCGCAGTATCTCAATTTCGAGGACCCAAATCGTTGGATGACCTCCGGCGGGCTGGGCACGATGGGCTACGGCTTTCCCGCCTCCATCGGTGTGCAGATCGCGCATCCGGACGCGCTTGTGATCAATGTCGCGGGCGAGGCTTCGTGGCTGATGAACATGCAAGAGATGGGTACTGCGGTGCAATACCGCTTGCCGGTCAAGCAGTTCATCCTCAACAATGAACGCCTTGGCATGGTGCGTCAGTGGCAGGAGTTGCTGCATGGCGAACGCTATTCGCAAAGCTGGTCGGAAGCCCTGCCCGATTTCGTGAAGCTCGCCGAAGCGTTTGGCGCGAAAGGCATCATCTGCAAGGACCCGGCTGATCTGGACGACGCGATCATGGAAATGCTGGACCACGATGGCCCGGTCATCTTTGACTGCCTTGTCGAGAAGCACGAAAATTGCTTCCCGATGATCCCGTCAGGCGAGCCGCATAACAAGATGCTTCTGGGTGAGGTCTCACTCAAGGACGCCATCGGAACCAAGGGTGCCGTGCTGGTCTGATCCAGCACCGCTTTAGTTTTCAGGAAAACCATTCCAGGGCTTGTTGCAAAAAGCCTTGGAAGCGGCCCCCGCCGGAAAGGAAGTTCATATGTCCGCGCTACATATCAAGAAGGGTTCGAACAAGCATTCGGCCTATAACCTGCGTCCCAACTTTTCGGATGTTACCGAAAAACATACGCTCGCCATTCTGGTCGACAACGAAGCGGGCGTGCTGGCCCGCGTCATCGGCTTGTTCTCGGGACGAGGTTATAACATCGAAAGCCTGACCGTGGCAGAGGTGGACCATACCGGCCATCTCAGCCGGATCACCATCGTAACCACTGGCACGCCTCAGGTAATTGAACAGATCAAGGCACAGCTTGGCCGGATCGTTCCGGTGCACAAGGTGCATGACCTCACCGTCGAAGGACCGTTTGTCGAACGGGAATTGGCGCTTCTCAAGGTCGAAGGCAGTGGCGAAAAGCGCGTCGAGGCGCTCCGCCTTGCAGACATCTTCCGTGCGCATGTCGTCGACAGCACGTTGGAAAGCTTTGTGTTTCAGCTGACAGGCGCGCCCGACAAGATCGATGCTTTCGCGGATCTCATGCGCCCCTTGGGTCTACAGGAAATTGCACGTACGGGCGTCGCTGCCCTGTCGCGAGGCCTGTAGGTCAGGCCATCGCCACATTGCCACGGAAGGTGTCGATCGAAACAACGTTCGACGCCTTCGCAACAAATCTGTCCATGTTGCGCTGCCGGGATCTGGGTGCCACCGGCGCGGACAGCTTGCTTGCCAGATCAGGATATTCCTGCTCCACCACCAGTTGCGGATTACGCGCCAGACGCAGATGCGCATCCTGACGCATATCGAACTGTATCAAATCCCCTGCATCAAGTGACACACCGTCCAACGCACTTTGGTCGGCACCGACGTAATACGCCAAGTCGCCGTGATCCTCGCACCAGATCACTGCCTTGCGATCCTTCGCATCACTCCACAAAACAACTCCAAACATGCTTTTACAGCTCATTGTTACTATACCTTCGAACTTTTCTTAAGTTTCGAACAATTCGATGCGGCTGCACATGATTTTCCAAGCGTCGCGGTCTTGCTTTTTGTGTCGTTTGGCTTCAAGGTTGGTGCCATATAGCAACAGATGTGATGCTATATGACGTCAATAATTACTGTATAAATGATTAGTTTAGAACTATTGGTTAAATTACGATCTATCAAATCAACCCGAGGGTGAATAGCCGATGGCGAGGCCAAAGAGAAATGGGCATCCAGCACCAAGTCCGTCCGATTTACGCAACATGCTGGGTGCCAACCTGCGTCAGCTGACCAAAGAAGCCGCGTCGATTTCAGGCCTTTGCAGGGATCTGGGGATCAACCGGACACAATTCAACAGATACCTCACCGGCGAGAGCTTTCCCCGACCGGATGTCCTGCACAGGATTTGCAGCTTCTTCAGGGTCGACGCGCGCATCCTGCTGGAACCAGTCTGCCAGATCAGCACGGTCAAGCATGACCTTTTGCATCATCCCGAGATCGCAGATTTTGTCGGCGCGGGCAGCACACGGGTTGACGAAGCCATGTTTCCGCCGGGCTTCTATCGGTTCACCCGGCGCAGCTTCACGGATGACGAGATGTTCGTGCAAGGCTTGGTCTATGTCTACCGCGAGGACGATTACACGTTTATCCGGGGCTACGAAGCAAAAGAGGCAATGCGCCAGCAGGGTCTCAGCACCGACGCACGAACGCGGGAATTCCGCGGCTTCATGGTCCCACAGGAAGGCGGCGTCGCGTCACTGATCAGTCGCCGCAACTCGCTTACCTTCTCGTTCAACTTCCTCGCGCGCGAACCTTCCTTCGAGAATAATTTCTGGATCGGTTACGCAACACGAACAGTGCGCGAATCGATGTCCGGCCGCCGCGTTGCGCGTCAGGTCTATGAACATCTCGGTCAGGATCTGCGTGACGTATTGAAAGCCGCGCGAGGCTCGGGCTTCGTGCGCGCTGAAGATCTGCTGACCTATCACCGCACCCATCTGCGTGTGAACGATCCGTTCAGGTAATGTCAGGGGCGCAGGGCGGGCCACGATGCAATCGGCGTCATGCAGACACTAGCGCGCCCGTCCCTTCCTCAGCCGCTATTCCGCGCTCGACCATCAGCCGATATAGATGCCAGGTGGCATGTCCCAACAAGGGCAGCACCAAGAACAGACCCAGAAACGCCGGCAACATCGCGACAAAGGTCAGTGCCGCGATGAACCCGCCCCAGCACAGCATCGGCACCGGGTTCTGGGCGACCACCTGAAAGCTCGTGATCATTGCCGTTACAAAATCGACTTCCCGGTCCAGCAACAATGGCAACGCCATCACGGTGATCATGTAAAGCAACAAGGCAAAGCCGGCCCCCACCAACGTGCCGACGGCCAGCATCGCAAGCCCGCGAGTCGTCAGAAACACCTCAACCGAACTTGAGACATTGGTCATCGTGCTCAGTCCCAGAAACAGCGCAAAGATCATATGCGCAAGAAAGAACCAGAACAGGAAAACCATCACGATGATGGCGCATATCGACGGCAATTGACGGCGTGACTGCCGCAAGATGACGCTGACGATCTGCATCCAGTCCAGCGGTTGCCCCTGCTCCAAACGGCGACTGACGTCATAAAATGCAACGGCCGCGAAAGGACCAAGCAGTGGAAAGGCGATCGTTGCCAGCACAAGCCAAAACGTGGTGCCGGTCGTCCAGGTGATCCAGGCCATTGTCAAGCCGCCCAACACATAGAACCCCGCGAAGACCAGCGCAAAGGCCGGTGCCCGAAGTATATCGGAAAACCCGCGCCTCAGCGCCTCTCTCAACATGGAAAATTCGATCGGACCAAAGGGCGGCAGGCCCAATTGTGGCGTCTCTGGCATAAGGCCATCCCCCAATAGGTGCGCGCGCTGCTTCCAGATCTATTGGAGCGTCAAATCACGCGAGGATCAAGAGGCATCGGCTGTGCCCCACCCAGGATCGCCCCATCCGCACGCCCTATGCTTCTTCTTGGTCCAAATACTCAACTGCACGACGTCGGTCGCGCAGACAACTCTCGCAATTTATTCGCCCTGCGCCTCTGACCGGCTCTTGCCCGATACCTTCTGCGCAAGCGTCGCCGCCATGAACTGATCCAGATCGCCGTCCAGCACACCCTTGGTGTCCGAAGTTTCGACCTGCGTGCGCAGATCTTTCACCATCTGGTAGGGGTGCAGCACATATGACCGGATCTGATTGCCCCAGCCAGCATCTCCCTTGGCCTCATGCGCCTCGTTTATGGCGGCGTTCCGGCGGTCCAGTTCCATCTGGTAAAGCCGTGATTTCAGGGCCTTCATCGCAATATCGCGGTTCTGGTGTTGAGATTTTTCCGAACTCGTCACCACAATGCCCGTGGGTGTGTGTGTGATCCGCACCGCGGAATCGGTGGTGTTGACGTGCTGTCCGCCTGCGCCGGACGACCTGTAGGTATCGACGCGAATGTCAGCCGGGTTGACCTCGATATCAATATTGTCATCGACCACCGGATAGACCCAGACCGAACAGAACGAGGTATGCCGTTTGGCAGCGGAATCAAATGGCGAGATCCGCACCAAGCGGTGCACACCGGATTCCGATTTCAGCCAGCCATAGGCATTGGTGCCGGAAATCTTGTAGGACGCGGATTTGATCCCCGCTTCATCGCCAGAAGATTCCGATTGCAACTCGACCTTGTAGCCATGCTTTTCGGCCCAGCGGACAAACATCCGCGCCAGCATCGAGGCCCAGTCGCAGGATTCCGTGCCACCCGCCCCTGCGTTGATCTCCAGAAACGTGTCGTTGCCGTCGGCCTCGCCGTCCAGAAGCGCCTCCAGCTCTTTCTGGGCAGCCCGCTTTTCAAGGCTGCGCAGCGCGTCCTCGGCGTCGGTGATGACCTCCTGATCGTCTTCCATCTCGCCCAGTTCGATCATCTCGATATTGTCGCGCATATCCTGCTGGATCGCATTGTGGGTGTCAAAGGCATCGACCAGCATCTGACGGTCACGCATCAGCTTTTGTGCAGCATCGGGATCATTCCACAAGTCCGGGTCTTCAACGCGCGCGTTGAATTCTTCCAACCGGTGCGGCGCGGTTTCCCAATTCATTCGCTGCCGCAAAAGTTCGAGCGACTTCTCGATCTTCTCGACGGAATTCTGAACGTCTGCGCGCATGAGGGACCCTTGCCTGTCTGTGTCAGATCTGCGTGATAGCAAGCGTTGCGAGGCGGGACAAGACGGGCCGCACACGCGCCCGCCCGTTCAGCGCCTCAGGCACCGCGGGCAAACGGGACCACCCGTCGCCCGCAACATCTGTCTCTTAATACAGCCCGCCCGAGCTCATCGAGCCGAAGGTCGCCTTCGGGCCGACAATCGCCTTCTTGCCGGTCGAGGTGGTAACTTCACGCGACGCACTGCCGCCAGTCGGGCTGATCAGGTCAAAGTTTGACCCCATCGCAAAGCCGCCGTCGAACTGGATGCCGAAGATCGGCTCTTCGCCTTGGCGGAAACACTCCGAAACCACATTCTCGCCGCGTGCGCTATCCGACAGGCGCGCACCGGTAGTGCGGTCGATATTGATGAACTGACACGCATCGGGAACCTTGAACGCGGCACCGCCGTATTTTTCCACGGCCTTTGTCATGAACCGCTGGAATACCGGCCCGCAGAAGCCGCCGCCCGACGCCCCGCGCCCCAAGCTGCGCGGCTGATCATATCCGATATAGCAGCCCGCGACGATGTTGGAGGTAAACCCAATGAACCAAACGTCCTTAGCGTCATTGGTGGTCCCGGTCTTGCCCGCCGTGGGAACGGATAGATTGACCACCCTGGAGGCCGTCCCGCGCTGCACCACGCCTTCCATCATCGAGGTCAGCTGATAGGCCGTCACGGCATTCATGACCCGTTCGCGGTTGGAGGTGATGCGCGGGCTGCGATTTGCGGCAATGGAGGGATCGGCGCAATCCTCGCAGACGCGCTGGTCATGGCGGTAGAGCGTCTCGCCATAGCGGTCCTGCACCCGGTCAACCAGCGTGGGTTCGACCCGCTCTCCGCCATTGGCGAACATCGCATAGGCCGCGACCATCTGGAACAGCGTCGTTTCCTGACTGCCCAACGCATTGGCCAGAACATGTTGCAGATGATCGTATACGCCAAACCGCTCGGCATAGCTTGCCACCACGTTCATACCGACCTCTTGCGCCAGACGAACGGTCATCAGGTTCCGCGAGCGTTCAATGCCAGTGCGCAGGGGTGTCGGCCCGTAAAACTGGTTCGACGCGTTCTTGGGCCGCCAGACCCCCTGAGGCGTGTTGATCTCAATCGGCGCGTCCACGATGATCGTGGCCGGCGTATAACCTGAATCCAGCGCCGAGGCATAGACGAAGGGCTTGAAGCTCGAACCCGGTTGGCGTTTGGCCTGTGTCGCGCGGTTGAACACCGAATGCTGGTAGCTGAAGCCCCCCTGCATCGCCAGAACGCGGCCTGTGTTGACGTCCATCGCCATGAACCCGCCCTGCACTTGCGGCACCTGCCGCAGCGTCCAGCGGATGAAGGCACCAGAGCCGTCCTCGACCATGCGGCGCACATGCACCACATCGCCGACTTCGAAATTGTCGAAGAAGTTGCCCTTGATCCAGGAGATGTCGTTGCGGGGCACCACAAAGGGTTCTTCCGCCGTTTCCGTGACACCCTCGATACCAAGGCGCAGTTGTTGATCCTCGATCCCCAGAACCACCGCCGGATGCCAGACCGATTCCAGATCAATGTCGCGCGCGACCCGCACATCGGCAAGTGCGGCACGCCACGCTTCTTCGCTGTTCAGATTGTCGGCAGCGATCTTCTTGCCAGACCCGCGCCAGCGTCCAAGCCCCCGGTCATACTGTTCCAACTGCTGTCGCAGCGCCTCGGCGGCTTCGACCTGCATCTCCGGGTCAAGCGTGGCGCGAATGGTCAGGCCACCGGAAAAGAACTCGCCCTCGCCGAAATCATCCTGCAACTGGCGGCGGATCTCGTCGGTGAAATAGTCGCGCGGCGGCAGTTGTGCCTGAAAGCTCTCGAAATCACCATTCTGGACAGAGCGCAACGGTTGCGCGACTTCCTGCTTGTAAACAGCGTCCGTCAGGTAACCGTTTTCGAACATCTCTTTCAGCACAAAATCGCGGCGCTGGGTCAGCCGCTCCTTGCGGCGCACCGGATGGTAATCCGATGGCGCCTTGGGCAATGACGCCAGAAACGCCGCTTCGTGCGGCGCAAGATCGCTGAGCGGCTTGTTGAAATATGTCTGGCTGGCAGCGGCCACACCGTAGGAGTTTTGCCCGAGGTAAATCTCGTTCATGTAGAGTTCGAGAATCTCTTCCTTGGTCAGTGTCGCCTCAAGCCGGGTCGCAAGGATGATTTCCTTGATCTTGCGCTCCAGCTGGCGGTCGCCGGACAGAAGGAAGTTCTTCATCACCTGCTGGGTGATGGTCGAGGCACCGCGCACGTCGCGGCCACGGCTGCGCACCGCATCATAGGCAGCCGAGGCGATGCCGCGCAGGTCATAGCCCTGATGTTCATAAAAATTCTTGTCCTCGGCGGAGATGAACGCCTGCTTGACCAGGTCCGGAATCTCTTCGGCGGGGGCAAACAGGCGACGTTCCTTGGCAAATTCGTCGATGATACGGCCTTCGGTTGAATAGATCCGGCTGATCGTCGGCGGGCGGTATTGCGCGAGGGATTCGTGGCTGGGCAAATCGCGGCCGTAAATCCAGAAAATCGCACCAAGGCTCAGCGCGATAATCATCGCACCCAGCGTCAGAACGCTGAAGATACCGCCAAAAAAGGATAGGATGAACCTGAGCACGCGAGCGGCCCCCTGTCTGATTGTTGTGCTTATCTATACATAGCCCTGCAAAGGGTCAAAACACATCCACCTGAAGATGCGCGCCTTTCCCCCAAATGCGGCGGGCGTCAGCGACGGCGCAGCTGTGACGTTGCGGCATCTTCTGCCGCCCAGGCGCTTAGCCCGTCGCGGATCCCCGCCGCCATGTTGGCCCGCCACATCGGATCGCGAAGTTTCCGTAGCTCTCCGGAGGTGGACAGGAACGCCACCTCGATCAGGACAGAGGGAATATCGGCGGCCTTCAGCACCGAAAACCCGGCCTGCCGCTGCGGGTGTTTGTAAACCTCGCCCACAGCGTTGCGGATGCCTGTCACCAGATGGCCCGACAGCGCCCGAGAACGCGGCGCATTGTCCAGCCGAGCAAGCTCTATCAGGACATTTGTCAGCCGGTCATCCGCCTCGGTCAGGTCCAGCCCGGACAGAAGATTGTCACGGTCGTGACGCTGTGCCAGCGCGGCACTGGCCGCGTCCGAGGCTGTCTCGGCCAGCGTATAGACCGACGCACCCGTTGCCACCCCCTCTTCCAGCGCGTCGGCATGCAGCGAGATGAAAACATCAGCGCCTTCGTCATGCGCGATGTCCACGCGGGCCTCAAGCGAGATGAAAACATCCGAATCGCGCGTCAGGATCACCTCGAATCCGCCCGCGCGCTGAAGCGTTTCCTTCACTTCGCGCGCAAGCGTGAGCATCAGTCGCGCCTCGGTCGTGCCATCCGCCTCGGCCCCCGGATCAAGCCCGCCATGGCCGGGATCAAGCACTACCCGAAGCAAACGGGTGCCGCTGCCGGTTTGTGACGGTTGAGCGCCGTTCGCGACCGGCAGATCCCGGTTCGGGTCTTGCACATCGCCTGCCCGCGCATCGAAATCCGTCTGATCGGCATTGTCCAACCGAACATGCAGCCGCGCCTTGCCGGTGCCCGCGTCGATTGTCATGGCAGATTGCGCCACAATCATCGGCCGCGCCATCCGGGCCGTCAGGCGCGACCAGCCCGGCCGTGGTGCCCCCAAATGAAGGTTTGAAAACCTGCCGGAATCCAACAATGCGTCGGGATCGACACCGCCCAAATCGACATCTTCGAAATCAATCACCAATCGGTTTGGCTGACCCAGCGTGTAGACCCGGTACGGCACGCCCTTGCTGAGCGTCAGGTCAACATTGGCCCCGCCAAATAGCCGATTCTGTATCACGCTGTTGCGCGGATCCAGCCGGACAGGGCCCGGCAGATCCTGAGCGAATCCCACCTGTGCCAGCACCGCCAGTACCAGCGCCGCGGTCCATGTTCTCAAACTGCTCATCCGTCTCTTCCCGTCCGGTTGAAACACACCCATACGCCCGGTTGGGTTGCTTTGGCCACTACACCGAAGCAATAATTTTTGCAGTTTCCACGCCGCCAGAAGCGAGATTTTCTGCCCTTTGGCGGGAGCCGCTACGGTTTCTGCTGACGCGTGGCCATGTAGTTTTGCAGCCGCGCCAGCCCTTCGGTGATGTCGGCGGTCGAACGGGCATAGGAAAAGCGCAGCGTTCCCGCCCCTCTGGTCGGGTCGAAATCCAGCCCCGGCGTCACGGCAACCCCTGCCCCGTCCAGTATTTCTGCCGCGAATGCACGGCTGTCATCGGTCAGATGCGAGACATCCGCATAGATATAGAACGCTCCGTCCGGCGGTGCGATCCGGTCAAACCCGGCCTTTGGCAGCCCTTCAAGCATCAGCTTTCGATTGGCGGCATAGACCGCAAGATTGCCCTGCAACTCTTCCTCGCAATCCATCGCAGCCAAGGCTGTCACCTGCGAGGCATGCGGCGCGCAGATAAACAGGTTCTGCGCCAATCTTTCGATCTGCCGGACCATGCCGGGGGGCACGACCATCCATCCCGCCCGCCATCCGGTCATGCTGAAATATTTCGAGAAAGAGTTGATCACGACGACATCATCGGACACTTCCAACGCAGTGACCGCCTTCGCCTCATATTCGACGCCGTGGTAAATCTCGTCCGAGATGAAGGCCGCGCCCTTGTCGGCGCAAAGCCCGATCAACGCTTCCATTGCGTCCTTGTTCAGCATGGTCCCGGTCGGGTTTGCCGGAGAGGCCACCAGCAACCCGTCAAATGCCGTGTCGCGCAATTCGGCAGGCACGGGTTGCAAACGATTTTCCGGCTTGGTCTCGATCTCCACCGGCTCCAGCTCCAGCGCGCGCAGGATCTGCCGGTAGGACGGATATCCCGGCTTGCCAAGCGCCACACGGTCGCCCGCATCGAAGAGCGCCGTAAACGCCAGAAGGAAGGCACCTGAAGATCCCGGCGTCACCACGACCCGCGCCGGATCAAGATCGACATTGTACCACTCGCCATAGAGCTTCGCGATCCGCGCGCGCAATGCTGGCAGCCCCAAAGCCACCGTGTAGCCCAACGCATCCTCTTCCAGTGCCTTCGCCAATGCGCGCCGCGCGCCTTCCGGCGCAGGCGTTCCGGGCTGGCCGACCTCCATGTGGATCACGCTGCGCCCGGCAGCCTCCGCGGCCCGCGCGGCCTCCATCACGTCCATCACAATGAAGGGATCGACCGCTCCACGCCTTGAGTTCTGCATCGCAACCTCCCTAAACTGTGCATCCAAAGGCTCTTATTCGAGCGAAACACCGGGGCGTCAATGCATCTGATAAAAACTCTTTGCCTCGCGGTCGGTGTCATGGCGCTGGCAGCAGTTCCTGCGCGGGCGGCGTCGCTGATCCGCGATGCCGATATTGAATACGCTTTGGCGCAACTTGCCGATCCGATCCTACGCGCAGCGGGGCTGAGCCCGGCGCAGGTGCGGGTGTTATTGGTCAATGATTCGTCGCTGAATGCCTTTGTGGCGGACACGCAGCATATTTTCATCCACACTGGCCTTCTACTGAAGCTACCCAACGCACGGTCCCTGCAAGCAGTCATCGCGCATGAGGCAGCCCATATCACCAACGGACATCTGACACGCCGGGCCGGCAACGTCGCCAGCGCCCGGACGGCTGCGGGCCTTGGCATGATCCTTGCCGCGGCTGCGGCTGCGGCAGGTGGCGGTCAGGCCGCAGCCGGTGTCGCCATAGGCACGCAATCCTCGGCGCTCCGCGTTCTGCTGGGCCATAGTCGTGCCGAAGAAGCCTCTGCCGATCAAAGCTCTGTCCGCTATATGGTGCGCGCGGGAGTGAACCCGAAAGGCGCTGTCGAAGTACACGAGATGTTCAAGGGACAAGAGGCGCTAAGCGTCAGCCGTCAGGATCCTTATACGCGGTCGCATCCGTTGAACCGCGACCGGATGCGCGCCATGCAAGGATTTGTTGCGGCTTATGGCAAGGACCTGCCCGACAGCAATGCCGCGCTTTATTGGTTCGCCCGCGCGCAGGGCAAGTTGTCGGCCTTTACCCGCGCGCCGGGATGGACGCTGCGGCGCGCGAAGGACAGCGCCACGCAAGACATCGCGCTTATGCGTCAGGCCGCAGCCCATCACCGCCAGTCAGATCTGAAAAACGCACTGGCCAGCATCGACGGTGCGTTGAAGCTGCGCCCGCGCGATCCGTTCTACATGGATCTCAAGGGCCAGATCCTGCTGGAAAGCCGGCAGGCGGGTGCCGCCGTCAACACCTATGCGCAGGCCTCGAAACTTGCCCCGCGCAATGCGTTGATCCTTGGCGGGTTGGGCCGCGCCCTGCTGGCGGCTGATCGTCCCCGCGATGCCCTGTCGGCGCTGGAAAAGGCCCGCGACCGCGACTGGCGCGACGCGCGGGTGTTGCGCGACCTGTCCGTGGCCTACGCCAAGACCGGCCAGACCGGCATGGCCTCGGTGGTTACGGCGGAACGCTATGCCCTTCAGGGCCGGATGAAAGACGCAGGGCTACACGCCAAACGTGCCGTAGACCTGTTGCCGCGTGGTTCCGGCCCATGGCAACGCGCACAGGATGTGCTATTGACTGCGGAACGCGCCACGAAACGGTAGCCCCGACCCCAGACATACCGATCGGAGAATGACATGAAACGACCCCTCGCCGCTTCCACCCTTGCCCTTGGGATTGCGCTGGCTGCCCCCGCGATGGCCTTTGACATCACCTCGATGAGCGAGGCCGAGCGCGACACCTTTCGCCAAGAAGTGCGCAGCTATCTTCTGGAAAACCCGGAAATCATCATCGAGGCGGTCAACACGCTTGAAGCGCGTCAGGCAGAACAGGCCGCGATGGACGATCGCACGATGGTCGAGGTCAATGCCGAAGCGCTCTTCAATGACGGATTTTCGTGGGAGGGTGGCAATCCCGAAGGCGATGTGACGCTGGTCGAGTTTCTGGACTACCGCTGCGGCTACTGCCGCAAGGCGCATGAAGAGGTCAAGGAACTGGTCAGCAGCGACGGCAATATCCGCTACATTGTGAAGGAACTCCCGATCCTTGGCGAAGAATCCGTGACGTCGTCGCGCTTTGCCATTGCGACCAAGCAAATCGCCGGCGACGAGGCCTATGCCGCGGTCTACGACACGCTGATGAATTTCAAGGGCGAAGTGACGGAAACCGCCCTGCGCCGTATCGCCGATACATTGGACCTGGAGGCCGACCCGATCATCGCGCAGATGCAGGCCGACGAGGTAAGCGAGGTGATCGAAGAGACACGCGCGCTGGCACAGCGGTTGCAAATCAACGGCACGCCGACCTTCGTCATGCAGGACGAAATGCTGCGCGGTTATGTACCGATTGACGGGATGCGACAGGTGGTCGAGACGCTTCGCGAAAATGGCTGAGACATCGCTGGCGGTCATTGCACTGCTGGCCAGCCTGCCCGGATCCGTCGGCGCAGCAGAGCGCTTGTTCGAGACGCCTGCCGCGCAAATAGCGTTGGGCGCTGAGCTTCGGACAGTGCTCGCCGATCATCCTGAAATTGTCGAGACGGCCCTGAGCGCTCCGCCACCGGTTGATCCGTATGCCGCTGAAAAAGCCGCCGACCTTGCCATGATCGGCGGCTACGCACAGCAACTGTTTGCGCGCGACGCGCCGGGTTTGGGCTCGGTGGAGGCTGGTACGGTCTGGGCCGTGTTTCTGAAGCCGGGCTGTGAAAGCTGCACGGATGTGCTGGCGGATCTGAAGGCGCTTGTCGAAAGGCGCGATCTGCGGATCAATCTGTTGCTTTTGTCGGCGGGACCAGAAGACACACGACCAGGACTTTTGCACGCGCTTGCCCGTCGTCAGGATGGGTCCGCTCTGCTCGCGCTGAACACAATCATGGAGCGACCAGAGATCACGGCTGCGGAGATTGTTGGCGGTCTTGCGATTGAAGTGAAGCCGGACAGTGCTGAGGCAGATGCCGATCTGGCAATGTTTGAGCGCATGGGGTTGGACAAAACGCCAAGCTATGTCTTGCCCGATATGATGATCCGCGGGCAGATGCCGGTCTTCGTTCTGGAACGCTATTTCGACAGATAGCGCGAATTCTTTCGGGATATTGCGACCTTGGCTGGGGTCGGAGCGAGGGGCCAGCCCCTCGCGCTCCCCGGAGTATTTTGGCCAAGAAGAAGATGGACGGTTTGGGGTAAGAGCGCAGTCTTTTTATTCGGCGGCGTGGGCGTTTTCTTCGGCGGCGTCGAGCTGGGCGGCACGCGCTTCGACCTGCTCGACGATATGGTCGATCATTTGAGCGTTCGAGAGCTTGTGACTTTGCCTACCTGCAAGATAAACCATTCCTGCACCGTTCCCGCCGCCGGTAAAGCCCACATCGGTCATCAAAGCCTCGCCCGGGCCATTGACGACACAACCGATGATCGACAGGCTCATCGGTGTCTTGATATGTTCGAGACGTTTTTCCAGCTCAGCCACGGTGGCAATGACGTCAAAGCCCTGGCGCGCGCAGCTGGGGCAGGAGATGATGTTCACGCCGCGGTGGCGCAGGCCCAGCGACTTGAGAATTTCGAAGCCGACCTTGACCTCTTCGACCGGATCGGCCGAGAGCGACACACGGATCGTATCGCCGATGCCCATCCACAACAGGTTGCCCAATCCGATGGCCGATTTGATCGTGCCGGACACCAGCCCGCCCGCTTCGGTGATGCCGAGGTGGATCGGCGCGTCGGTGGCTTCGGCGATGCCCTGATAGGCGGCCGCGGCCATAAATACATCGCTGGCCTTGACGCTGATCTTGTAGTCCTGAAAATTGTTGTCTTCCAGGATACGGATGTGATCGAGGCCAGATTCCACCATCGCATCGGGACAGGGTTCGCCGTATTTTTCCAGCAGATGTTTTTCAAGGCTACCGGCATTGACGCCGATCCGTATGGAGCAGCCATTGTCGCGCGCGGCGGCAATTACTTCGCGAACGCGATCGGCGCTGCCGATATTGCCGGGGTTGATCCGTAGGCAGGCAGCCCCTGCAAGTGCAGATTCGATGCCACGCTTATAGTGGAAATGGATGTCGGCCACGATCGGCACCGGGCTTTCGCGCGTGATGTCTGCCAAGGCTTTCGACGACGCCTCGTCCGGGACCGAGATGCGGACAATATCCGCCCCCGCCTCTGCCGCAGCCTGCACCTGCGCCACCGTGGCGGCCACATCGGTTGTGTCGGTGTTGGTCATGGTCTGCACCGAGATCGGCGCGTCGCCGCCGACAGGCACATTGCCAACCATGATCTGACGGGATTTGCGGCGATAGATATTACGCCACGGGCGGATGTGGTTGAGGCTCATGTCACTGTGATTCCGGGTTGTGGACGGTCCTTGAGCCTATGTAGTCCGGCACCAGGCGGTTTGCCACCCTTGCGGGCTGATGTCACTGGGATGGTTGCAGCGGATTGACCTCAGCCGCGTTAAGCTCTGCCACGACACGCGCAAGATCTGAATCGGCATTTGGCACTGCCACGGCATAGGTCTGTGTCAGGTGGTCAATCGAAAGCGCCACCTTTGACGTAACAGATCCATTCGGGCCTGCCGGACCGTAGGTTTGCCCGTTGACGGCGAAATAGACCGCGCCGGAATCGCCCACGCGCAGCGAGGCGGGGTTCTGCGTGCTGGGCACGTCATAGGTGTCGCCCGCGTTCATTATGCCTTCGAAAATCACCGATCCGTCAGCGGCACGCACCCGCACCCATGCCGGACGCACGGCGACCATCATCACACCTGGAACCGCGTCTTCAAGAACTTTAGGGCCGTTCGGTGCCAATTCCACATCCGGTGCGGCCATTGCGAAATCGACCTGCTCGCGGATCTCGACCTCGTCTTTCCGGAGCCGGTGCGCATAGGCCCCCACGGTCGAAGGATCAAGTGTCGAGATGGGTGCGTCACGGGCAACCAGCACCGGCACATCCAGTGCCTCGGGCCGGTAAAGACGGTCAAGCGCATCGTTGCGAGGCGGATCAAAAACGCCCGCCACGGCGGGATCGTCAGATGTGGGGGCCGCAGCCACACTGATCGGATCGAGATCGGACAAGACAACGGGTGTCTGGTCAACCGGGGCAAGCTGCACGCGCTGTACTTCTTGCAGAACGCTCCATGCGCCGTAACCGATACCGCCGACCAGCGCCAATAACACAAAGGTCGAGCCGATCGCGCGCGGCTCAATCTGTGACAGCACGGATGCACCGACCGGCGCAAAGGGCATCGCCGGTTCGGTAAACGGGTCCTTGCCGATACGCGATGGTTTTTCCTGCTTCTTGATGCTGGAAGCGCGGTCGGACATGCCATGTGCGGTCTCGAACCCGCTTTCCTGACAGAAAGCCACAAAGGTATCGTCGGGGTCCATGTTCAGATAACGCGCGTAAGAACGCACATAACCCGCAATGAAACCGGGCGTATCAAACGCGGAAGGATCGCAGTTTTCGATGGCGGCGATGTAGCTGGCCTTGATACGCAATTCGCGCTGCACATCCAAAAGTGATTTGCCGAGAGTCGCGCGTTCACCACGCATGAGATCGCCAAGACGCAGATCGAAATCATCGAAACTGCGTGGGCCGCTTACTAACGGCTTTGGTTCCGGAGGTGATTTCCTTCCGATCATGCCCAGCTGCCCCAATCCACGGTTCGTGGTTCTTGTCATATCTTAGCGCGTCAAAACTCGATTCGTCTCGCGCACTTTATTTGAGGCAAGATAGCATATCACAAGTAAATTTACACCGATGAACGATTCAGGCGCTGAGTTCGGCACGATTCAGCGCACAATGCGACCACAGGGCGTCCATCGCGGAAACCAGCGCGTCCATTTCGCGCGGCCCATGAACCGGCGACGGCGTAAAGCGCAGACGTTCTGTGCCACGGGGAACTGTCGGAAAATTGATCGGCTGCACATAGATGCCGTAACCTTCCAGCAGAAGATCCGATAATTTCTTTGTATGAACCGGATCACCGACGATCACCGGCACAATATGGCTACCGTGGTCGATGATCGGAAGTCCCATCGCCTTCAGCCGTGTCTTGAGGATTTTCGCTTGTGTCTGCTGTTGCTCACGCAGCCCGTGATCACGCTTCAAATGCGCGACAGAGGCTGCGGCCCCCGCAGCAACCGCAGGCGGCAGCGACGTGGTGAAGATGAAGCCCGGCGCGTAAGACCTTATGGCGTCACACATTTTATGCGACGCGGCGATATACCCGCCCATCACGCCATAGGCCTTGGCCAGCGTGCCATTGATGATGTCGAGCCGGTGCATGAGACGGTCGCGCTCTGCAACGCCTGCCCCGCGCGGTCCGTACATGCCCACCGCATGCACCTCGTCGATATAGGTCAACGCACCGAATTCGTCGGCCGCGTCGCAAATCGCCTCAATCGGGCCGAAATCGCCGTCCATCGAGTAGATCGACTCGAACGCGACCAGCTTTGGCGCATCCGGGTCGTCCGCCGCCATAAGCTCGCGCAGATGCTCCACATCGTTGTGGCGGAAAATACGCTTGGCACCGCCGTTGCGGCGCACGCCTTCGATCATCGAGGCGTGGTTAAGCGCATCGGAATAGATGATCAGGCCGGGGAACAGTTTTGGCAGCGTCGAAAGCGTCGCGTCGTTCGCAATATAGGCAGAGGTGAACAGCAGCGCCGATTCCTTGCCATGCAGATCGGCCAGTTCGGCCTCCAGCGCCTTGTGGTAAACCGTCGTGCCGGAAATGTTGCGTGTGCCACCCGATCCGGCACCCGTCGCGTCCAGCGCTTCATGCATCGCTGCCAGAACAACCGGATGCTGGCCCATCCCCAGATAATCGTTGCCGCACCACACCGTCACGGGGGTCTCTGACCCATCCGGCCTGCGCCAAGTCGCGTGCGGGAACTGACCGTTCTTACGCTCGATATCAATGAAGGTACGATAACGGCCCTCGGCATGCAGGTGATTCAGGGCTTCGTCTAGCTTCGCGGTGTAGTCCACCGGCTCCTCCATCATTCGGTCGCTGGCGCGGTCAGCGGCATAGCTTGCAGAGAGGCTCCGCATTCAAGTTAGTGAATGGATATAGGGCGCGCGTCCATCTGACAACCTTTTCACCCATGACCCGGTGTCGCAGCCTTGATTTAGATCAAGCGCCGCCGGAATCGCCGTCAAAGGCAAGGTATCCATTACTTTCCGGGCTTCTCCCATCAAGATATACTGAAACCCTATTCTGCGAACTCTAACACCATTTGACCACCAAGACTTTTCGGTAAATCCATAAGGACTTTACAATGTCCCAGATCCTTATCCACCCGCTGACGGCGACGCTTCTGGTGGTTGGGGCCGCTGTCGGATACGCGGTCGCGACGGTCGGCATGAAAGCCGCATCAGACGGGTTTACCCCGGTCGGTATCAGCTTGGGAATCATCGGGTTTTCCATAGCGTTCCTGGCCGAGATTGTGCTGCTTCGCCGGGCCGACCTGTCGGTGATCTATATCATCATCGTAGCGGCCGAGACGCTGCTGATCCTCGCTTATGCGTCATGGATTGGCGAAGGGCTGAACCTTCGGCAAGCGTTTGGCGCAACGATGGTGCTGGGCGGATTGGTGGCGATTTCGCTTTGATGCACTGGACAGTGGGTATGTCGCTGATACGTTGCGGCGAAACCTCACTTGAACGGAGCGTCCCCCATGTCACTTGATGATGTCCTGGCCCGTATCGACGCCGATCTCGACGGCGCTACAGACCGCCTGCTTGAATTGTTGCGAATCCCTTCGATCTCGACCGATCCTGCTTACAAGGCCGAGTGTGATCGCGCGGCGGACTGGCTGGTGGCCGATCTCGCCTCGATCGGCGTAAAGGCGGAAAAGCGCCCCACCCCTGGCCATCCGATGGTCGTGGGCCATGTCGAGGGCGACGGCCCGCATGTGCTGTTCTACGGCCATTATGATGTGCAGCCCGTCGATCCGCTGAATCTGTGGGATCGTGACCCGTTTGATCCCGCGATCGAAGAAACACCCGCAGGCAAGGTCATCCGTGGACGCGGTTCCTCCGATGACAAGGGCCAGTTGATGACATTTGTCGAGGCCTGCCGCGCCTATCATGAAGTCACAGGCAAATTGCCCTGCCGCATCACCTTCTTCTTTGAAGGCGAAGAGGAATCGGGTTCCCCCAGCCTTGTGCCGTTTATGAAAGAGAATGCCGAAGAGCTGAAATCCGACGTGGCGCTGATCTGCGACACCGGGCTGTTTCAGTCCAAAACGCCGTCAATCGTGACCATGCTGCGCGGGCTTCTGGGCGAGCAGTTGACGATCACCGGCCCCGACAAGGACCTGCATTCCGGCATGTATGGCGGGGCGTCGATCAACCCGATCCGCGTGCTGTCGCGCATCATTGCGGGCTTGCACGACGATCAGGGGCGCGTGACCGTGCCGGGCTTCTATGACGGTGTACCGGAACTGCCCGACGAGATAATGGAACAATGGCGCGGACTGAATTTCGACCATGCGGGCTTTCTGGGCGATGTCGGCCTTTCCCAGCCCGCGGGCGAGCAGGACCGCAGCGCGCTTGAGATGATCTGGTCGCGCCCCACCTGCGAGGTCAACGGCATCATCGGCGGCTATACCGGCGAGGGTTTCAAGACGGTCCTGCCGTCGCAAGCCTCCGCCAAGATCAGCTTTCGTCTGGTCGGCACCCAGGATCCGCATGCCATCCGCGAGAGTTTCCGCGCCTATGTGCAGTCGATGCTTCCGCCCGATTGCACGGCTGATTTCCACGGACACGGTGCCTCACCCGCCTCGCAAATGTCGACGGACCATCCCGCATTCGAGGCCGCGCGCGGCGCGTTGTCCGATGAATGGCCAGAGGACGCGGCCTATACCGGCTGCGGTGGGTCGATCCCGATTGCGGGGTATTTCAAGCAGATCCTCGGGACGGATGCGATGCTGATCGGCTTTGCCAAGGACAATGACCAGATCCATTCACCCAATGAGAAATATGACCTTGAGAGCTTTCACAAAGGCACGCGCAGTTGGGCACGCATCCTGGATGCGCTGGCCAAAAAGGCCTGAACCAATGCGGCAGGGGCACATCAGGGCCCCTGCCGGACGTTCTTGCCGGGGATCGCGGCCAATGCTCAGATCAGACCGTTGAACCGCTCCGGCAGCACGTATTGTCTGGCAATATCCGGCCGGTCGAACTGCCAATAGCCCGTCTCACCGCGCTCTTTCCATGTCCGGTGCATGCGCTTGCGGACCCAGCCAAGGTCGAACCCCTTCTCCATCGACAGATCGGCGAACGCCTCGAACACCGCGCGATCCTCGCCGCGCGCCTCGGCAAACCAATGCCTGCCGATAGAGGCGTCCTGCACACTCGCCCCGGTCTGCGCCGTGACGGCATTCCGGGCATTCATCGTCGTCACGTAATTGCCGAAATCGCAGAATTTCAGATGCAAAAGATACAGCGGATCCGGCGCGAACAATTTGCTGGCTTGGGTAAAATGCCCGCCGCGCGCTATCTTCGTGCCGGTGCTGACGATACAGGGCTTTGAATAATGCGGTGCTAGCCGGACATGCCGACGCGGGCCAAGGATATGGTCGGTGACGGGCGCATCCTCTTTATCTATGCGGTGGATGACTTCCAGCCCGACCGGCGTCAATACGCGCCGGATCGGCTGATCGCGCAGATAGTCCAGCAGCCCCTGCCCGGTTTGTGGATCGACCACCACCAATTCGTCGACATCGCCAACGATGACATGATCGTAATAGCTGCGCAGCCCGTGCACGAGATTGTTCAGCAGCCGCCAGCGTTTCATGTCAAAGTTCTTGTGCGCGTCGCCGGGGATGCCGATCAGATTGCAGCCTTGGGCAAGCTCTGACACCTCTGCCCCGCGACCATGGTTGACGATATAGCAATTCTCGCGCCCCAGCGCCTCGCCGTAATGGCGCAGCCACGCCTTCAGGAAGAACGCGTCGTCCCGCACCATCGTCACGGCGGCCGCCACTGTCTGCATGTTGCCCTGCCTTCCGCTGCCCGCCCGCTGAGGCGACGTTTTGCAAGAACCTAACGGATTACGCTCTATAAGAGAATCGCAAATTGCTGCCCATGCGGCTATCGTGACACCAAAGGCTTGACGGCGCGTGAAACAAGGCAAACGGCAGTGATCGACGACGCATTTCCACAGACCGGATGGCAAATCCGCGGGTTCGACGCCCCGATCACCCGGTTCCAGGTGTTCGGAGAACGATCCTCCGGCACGAACTTTGTCAAACGGCTGATCGGGCGCAATACCGGCCTGACACCGATCGAGGACCTTGGCTGGAAGCATGGATTTCCGCATATGACGGCCATCCCGCGCGACGTGGCGGTGATCTGTGTGGCGCGCAACGCGGTGGATTGGGCGCGGTCGATGTTCACCAAACCCTGGCACTGTACGCCCGCGATGCAATCCCTGCCCTTTGACGCATTCATCCGCGCTGAATGGGACACAATTGCCGACCGTCCGCGCTATTTCCCGCAGGTCCAGGCGCTTGGCGGCGCGGGCGCTCCGCTGCAACTGGACCGGCACCCGCTGACCGGACGCAGGTTCGCCAATATTTTCGACCTGCGGCGGCATAAACTTGAGGGGCTAATGGGGCTTGCAGAGCGCGAGTGTTGCGTGGTTTTCGTGCGGCTGGAATCTGCGCAAGCCGCACCCGAAGTGTTCCTGTCGGATCTGTGCGCAGGGCTGCACCTGCCCGTGCCTGACGCGCCCTTCCGACCGGTCAACAAGCGTCTGGGTTCGCGCTTCAAACCTGCGGTCCCGTCGCGCCCCGATCTGCCAAACCGGATGAGCGCGGGGGATCGCGCATTCATGCTGTCCTGTCTCGATACCGTGATGGAAAGCGGGCTGGGATACGATTACACCATCTAATGTTTTACGTTAGATATGACGTCCAGGAGTTTGATTTTAAACTTAAAACGCGCGCTTTTCCAGTAGCAGCTTTATCGCCAGCCCGATCAGCACAAGACCGGTCACAGCATCCAGGACACGCGGCACGACCGGCCCTTGCAGCGCCCGCGCGAAGGGGCGCGTCGCCAAGGTCAGCGCGCCAAACCAGAGAAGACTCATGGCGACATGCAGGCACGCCAACAACATGGTGAAGCCCGCGACCGGTGCACTTGCGGGCACAAATTGTGGCAGGAAACTGACGTAGAAGACACCGATCTTGGGGTTGAGCAGATTGGTCAGCAGACCGCGCAAAAACCAGTTCGGAACACGGTCAATCCGCCCGGCTTTGCGCGCCGCCGGTTTGCGTGCCGCCCATAGCATCTGTCCGCCAAGCCAGATCAGGTAGACCGCGCCCAGTATCTGTACCAAACGGTATCCCAATTCGGAAACCGCGATCAGCGCACCCAACCCAAGCGCCACGACCAGCCCCCAGATCAGCAACCCGGTGACAATTCCGGCACTGGCCGACAAGGCGCGTCGCTGACCGTCTACCGCTGCGGTCCGCAAGACCAGCGCCGTATCCAGCCCCGGCGTGATGGTGATCAATGCCGCGGCGGCTGAAAACCCCAGAAGCGCTGTCGTTGCGTCCATGCGTAAACCCCTGTCATCTGGCCGGACAAGCCCGTCGATTATCGGACTGCGTCCTGTCTGGTATCAGCCCCACTGAAACGCGACCAGTGTTCGATCAGGACATTCCCATCTTTCAGCCGCCGCATGTGTGAATGGCTACGCCCCATTGCCGTGCGGCAGGCCCGATGCTTCGACGTCGGCTTTCCTTGATCTGCTACGCTACAGATCCCGATACGTCGATGCGTTCCGAGCCAACACAACATCGGGTCCGCGCTTTTTGAGCCATTGCAACACGTTGCAATAGGCTTCACGTCTTCTAATATACCCTTCGCGAAACTGTTCCGGAGCACCGCCAGCCATGGCAGCGACCCTCAAAGACGTTGCCGAACGCGCGGGCGTGTCCCGTTCGGCGGTGTCGCGGACATTCACCGATGGGGCCTCGGTCTCCGCCAAGATGCGCAGCCGCGTCGAAAAGGCCGCGACGGAACTCGGCTATAGCCCCAACGCGCTGGCCTCCAGCCTGACGACCGGACGCACGAAGCTGATCGGACTGGTGTCGAACAACTTCAAGAACCCGATTTTCCTTGAGGTTTTTGACCTTTTCACCCGCGCCCTTCAGGATCAGGGACTACGTCCGCTTCTGGTCAATCTCTCGGACGAGACCGACCCGCAAAGCTCTGTGAAGATGCTGCGTCAATACTCTGTCGATGGTGTTGTCGTCGCCTCCTCAACCTTGCCGCCGGCCTTTTCAAGGGCGTTTCGGGATGCGGGTGTGCCTGTGGTGCATGCCTTTGGCCGCCCATCCGGCACGCCAGCGGTGCATGTCGTTGGTATCGACAATATCGCCTGCGGGCGCATGGCAGCGCAGACGCTGATCGCGCGCGGCTACGCTCAGGTTGGCTTTCTCGGGGGGCCGGAAAGCGCGACCTCGACCCAGGACCGGCTCGAAGGCTTCATGTCCGAAATCGCCCGGCACCCCCGGATCAGCGCCAGCCATTCCTTTGCAGCGGCCTATTCATTTGCCGCAGGCCGCGACGAGATGCTGCACCTGTTGAAGGGTCCTGCCGCACAGGCCTATTTCTGCGGTGACGATGTGCTGTCCATCGGTGCCTTGTCAGCGATCAGCGGAAGCGGGCTGTCCGTGCCCGGTGATATTGGCATCATCGGATTGAACGACATGGCGATGGCCGGCTGGCAGAACATCGACCTGACGACAATCCACATGCCCGTTGAAAAAATCGTGGCGTCGTCGATAGAGCTGATCATGGGCATGTTGACGGATCCGGATCTGACACCAGAGGCCCGGATCTTTGCCTGCGACATCATCGAGCGCGGAACATTGCGCGCTATGCCTGCCTAAACCGGGCGAAGACCCGGTTTCTTGCGGCTGCCTTCAGCGAAACATAGGCGGGCGGGCGTCGACCCAGGCACCGTCCGCTTTGGCAGAGGCAACGGCGGCGTGTACTGCCGCCATGGATCGCAGCCCGTCGGACGCATCGGGCAGCCCGTCGCGCACCTGCCCCCGGATCGCATCGGCAAGATCGCAATAGATGTTTGCCACCGCCAGCGGAAAGCCCTCGGGATGCGCGATCGACACGCGCGACATACGCTGCGCATCCTCGTGCAAACCGCCTTCACCCTTTTCGATGATCTGGGTGCGCCCGCCAACCGGCGTGTAGATCAACTGGTTGGGCTGTTCGGAATGCCAGCGCAGCCCGCCCGTCTCGCCAAAGACCTGAATGTCGAACCCGTGCTGACGCCCGATGGCAACCGATGACGTCCAAAGCCGCCCGACCGTGCCGCGCGCCATGCGGAAGTTGACCATCGCATCGTCTTCCAGTTCCCGGCTGGCAATGGTCGATGCGAAATCGGCCGAGAGTTTTTCCACCGCGTCGCCGCATATGAAGCTTGCCATATGCAGCGCGTGAATGCCGCAATCGGCAAACTGGCCCGAGACACCCGCCATCGCCGGATCATAGCGCCAGCGCACCCGAGGGTTATCGGCATCCGTGGCGTCGCCGTGATGACCGTGGCTGAAGTTGGTCACAACCAGACGCACTTTGCCAATTTCGCCCGCCGCGACCATGGCGCGCGCCTGCCGCACCATCGGATAGGCCGAATAGCAATAGTTCACGGCACAGATCTTGCCGGTCGCTTCGGCGATACGGACAATCTCCTCGCCCTCGTCGACCTGCATCGTCATCGGCTTTTCGCACAGCACGTTGAACCCGGCCTCAAGAAACGCCTTGGTGATCTCGAAATGTGTGGAGTTTGGCGTCGCGACCGTGACCAGATCCACCCGATCATCACGGGTCCGTTCACCGGCCAGCATTTCCTGCCAATCTCCATAGGCGCGATCCGCCGGCACACCCAACCGCCGAGCGTATTCCCTGCCGACATCCGCACGGTGATCCAGCGCGCCGGCCGTGAACTCGAACAATCCATCCGCCTGTGCACCCAAGCGATGCGCTGGTCCGATCTGGCTGCCTTCGCCACCGCCGATCATGCCCCATTTCAGTTTTGCCATGTCTTTGCCTTTCCTCGCACATTGCCAAGGCCTTATGCCCCGGCATTGCGGCTAAAATCCGATGGATTGCAGATATTCTCGATTGGCGCGCGCATCTTCAAGTGGCGTACCCGGCAGCGACGGGTCGCAGTCCTGCTCGACCGTGCACCAGCCGCTGAAACCGGCGTCCAGAAGGCGCTGCCGGACGGCTGGGAAATCCACATCGCCGTGCCCAAGATTGCAAAAGATCCCCTGCCCGCAGGCGGTGTAGAAATCAGTGCTTCTGGCGACAACATCTGCCTTCACAACCGGATCTATATCCTTGAAATGCATGTAGGAAATACGGTCCATATGGCGGTCCATAAAGGCAATGGGATCGAACCCCGCATAGGAATGATGGCCCGTGTCAAAACAGATCTTCAGGATGCCTTCATCAACCTCGTCCAGCAGACGCTCCAATTCTGGTTCGAAATCCATGAAACCGGCCGCGTGGGCGTGGATGGCAACGGTCAGGCCGTATTCCTCGGTGCCCAGTTTCGCGATTGAGGCGATGCGATCGCGGAACGCGACCCACTCTGTCGCGCCCATCTGTTCCGCTTCATTCGCGCGGCCAGCCGTGGGCGCACGGCGCGGCGAGATGCTGTCGATCAGCACCAGATGTTCCGCGCCATGTGCGACCAGCGCCTTGCAGGTGCGCTGGCTGGCATCCTGCACGGCGTCCCATTTTGCCGAATCATGGAATGGCTGAAAGACAACGCCACCGATGATTTCCAGATCACGCTCTGCCAATGCCGGCGCAAGGATCGCGGGGTCCTCGGGCATATAGCCGATGGGGCCAAGCTCTATCCCCCTATAGCCCGCGCCTGCGCATTGATCCAAGACCGACGGCCAGCTGGGATAGGACGGATCGCTGGGAAACTCGATACCCCAGGAACAGGGCGCATTGCCGATACGAATGGTCATGTGAACAAGCCCTTTACAGGTTCAGAACGCCGAGACGTCCTGCCAGGTTTTCAACTCCGACGACGCAAGCGCCGTGGCGATGACACGGTTGACCTCCATACCGTCGCGAAATGTCGGCCAGATCGCCTTGCCCGTGTCGATGGCGGTCAGAAAATCCTTGGCCTCGATGATGATCTGATCCTGATAGCCGGTGCCATGTCCCGGTCCCTGACAGAAGGGTTCATAATCGGGATGTGTCGGTCCGGTCAGGATCTTTGTAAAGCCACGCGTCGCCTCGGGCCCCTCCATCCGGTAGAGCCAAAGCGCGTTCTGATCCTCCTGATCGAAGCGGATCGCGCCTTTCGTTCCCGAGATCTCATACGCGTAGCCCATCTTGCGCCCGGTCGCGACGCGGCTGAAATACATCTGCCCCATGGCACCGTTTTCAAACCGGCACATCATCTGGCCGTGATCGTCATTGGTGACGCGTCCGCCGGGGCGTTCGGCATGCACGGTCTCGACTTCGGCGATCAGTCGTGTGATTGGCCCGACAAGCGCCAGCGCGCCGTTGATCATATGCGGGGCAAGATCCCCCATTGTACCGTTCGACATTCCCTGTGCGCGCCACGTCGCGGGCATCTGCGGATCGGCGTAGAAATCCTCGGTATGTTCCCCTCGGAACCAGGTGATCTCGCCGATGGCACCTTCGGCGATCAACTGGCGCGCAAATTGGCTGGCGGGGGTGCGGATATAGTTGAATCCCACCATATTGACCGCGCCACTGGCCTCTGCCGCGGCCACCATCGTCCGGCTGTCGTCCAGCGTCGCGCCAAGTGGTTTTTCGCAAAACACCGGCTTGCCCAGTTCGAACGCAGCCTCAGCCGCCACCCGATGAGTGCCCTGCGGCGAGGCGATGATAATGGCCTCGACCTTCGGATCGGCGACCAATACCCGCCAGTCAGCGGTCGCCCGCGCAAATCCATAGGCTTGCCTGTAGCGTTCGGCGCTTGTCTCACTGGTCGCGCAAATCATATCAAGCCGCGGACGCAGGGCCGTTGCGAACACCGCCCCGACGCAGGACATCGCCACCGCATGTGCCTTGCCCATGTAGCCACCGCCGATAATCCCTATCCCGATGTCCCGCATCCGCCCTCTCCCACCGCTTTCCATTTGCAACCGGTTGCAAAAACGGTATCGTGGACGTTGACGCACTGCAAGCGGCAATCGGTTCGCTGCATGATTTTCCGAGCCGTGCCACCCAAGGATGAAGGACGAAAGATGGCTGATCTTGAGCGCATCGACGGTAACAGCTTTGTCGTTCTCGGCCGTGCCGGGATGGACATGTATGCCGATCCGCCCGGCGCAAAGGTCGAAGATGCGGCGCAGTTTACGACTGCACTTGGCGGCTCTTCGGCCAATATCAGCGTGGCCTTTACGCGGCATGGCGGAAAAGCGGCGCTGGTCACTTGTGTGTCCGATGATGCGATTGGCCGTTTTGCTTTGAACCAACTTGACCGCTACGGGATCGACCGCAGCCATGTCCGGCCCGTGGGCGGCGAGGCGCGCAATTCGCTGGCCGTCGTGGAAACCCGGCTGGAGGACACGCAATCGGTGATCTACCGCAACGGCGCCGCCGATTTCGCGATGACGACCGAGGATGTCGCAGCCGTTGACTACACGCGATACGCGGCGCTGATCACCACCGGCACCGTCTTTGCGGCAGAGCCGTCGCGTAGTGCAACATTCCACGCGTTTGACCTCGCCCGTGCCGCCGGTCTGCCGCTGATCTTCGATGTCGATTACCGTCCCTATTCCTGGCCCTCAGCCAAGATAGCCGCTGAAACATATTCTCGCGCTGCGGCCATGTGCGACATCATCATCGGCAACGATGTGGAATTCGGCTTCATGGCCGGGGATTACGACAAGGGTCTGGACAAGGCGCGCGAACTTGCGGCCACGACCGCGCGGATCGTCGTCTACAAGATGGGCGAAGAAGGCGCGGTCACCATCACCCGCGACGACGAATTCCGAACCGGAATCTACCCCGTTCAGGCGCTCAAACCCACCGGGGCCGGCGACAGCTTCATGGGCGGTTTCATTGCCGCACTTGCCGCCGGCCTGCCGCTGCGCGACGCGGTGCTGCGCGGCTCTGCCTGCGCCGCCATCGTGGTTGGCCGCGTCGGCTGCGCGCCTGCCATGCCCACCCCTGCCGAGCTGGAGGCGTTCCTGTCTTCGCATCCCGGCCCGACAACACCCTGAATAGGATCACAGACATGCATATCGCCCCCCATGACAACCGGAATGTGCCCATCGTCGATGTGGACAACGCGCTGGTCCCACTGAACTATTTCAACATCGTTAAACTAAAGAAGGGCGAGGCTTTTGAATATCGGGTTCCGGGGTACGAGACCTGCATCGTGCCCGCGACCGGCACCGTGGATGTGGAAGTCGAAGGCGTCAAATTCCCCAGCCTTGGCAGACGCGGCGTGGATGTTTGGGACGGCGAGCCAGAGGGTGTCTATGTTCCGTCCGGCGCAAAGGTGATGTTCAACTGCGTTTCGAACGAGACAGAGGTGTTTGTCGCGGGCGCGAAATACGACAAGGTACTCGACCCGTTCGATGTGCGCGTCGGCGGAATCGACCTTGTGCAATACGGATCGGACGACACCAAGACGCATCGCAAGATCAAGCATATCCTTGGTGCCAACCAGCATGACAAGGTGGGCCGTCTTTTGGTCAGCGAGCTTTATACCGTCGGTCAGGGCGGTTGGTCGGGCTTCCCCAGCCACAAGCATGACACGGACCGCCTGCCCACCGAGACCCGGCATGACGAGACCTATAATTTCCGTTTCCGGCCCAATTACGGGTCAGGTTTGCAAATGCTCCAGCGCGAGGACAACACTCCCGGCGACGCCTACCATATCATGGACGGATCGACGGTCTGCATCGACAAGGGCTATCACCCTTGCGCGGTTCTGCCAGGCTATGAAATGTATTATTTCACCATCCTTGGCGGGCTGAGCCAGCGGTCGCTGGTGCAGTATTTTCAGCCGACCCATGCGGCACAGCTGGAAACCATCCCCGGCATCAAGGACATGATAGCGAAGTTCAAATGACACTCGTGACGCTCGCCGATGTTCTTCAGCCCGCACTCAAAGGTGGCTATGCCGTGGCTGGGCTGGTGACATTGGGCTGGGAGGACATGCGCGCTTTCGTGGCGGCGGCCGAGGCCGAGTGCCTGCCGGTGATCCTTCAGGCCGGTCCGGGATGCCGCGCGCACACCCCCCTGCCCGTTCTGGCCGCAATGTTCCGTCATCTGGCCGAAGGCGCGTCGGTGCCGGTCGTCGCGCATCTGGATCACGGATATACGCTGGAGGAGTGCAGACAGGCGCTGGAATGCGGCTTTACCTCGGTCATGTTCGACGGGTCGCGCAAGCCACTTCAGCAGAATATCGACGAGACCGCCGCGATTGCACAGATGGCCCATGCGGCGGGAATTTCCTGCGAGGGCGAGATCGGATTTGTCGGCTATGCGGATGGCGAAGCTTCTGCTGGAACGGACCCGGAAGAAGCGGAACGTTTTGCCCGCGAAACCGGTGTGGACGCGCTGGCAATCTCGGTCGGCAACGTGCATTTGCAACAGGACAGATCCGGTGCCGGACTGGACGAAGCGCGCATCCGCGCGATCGAGGCTGTCACGCAGGTACCTTTGGTGATCCATGGCGGCTCTGGCGTGCCGGTCGCGCAACGGAAGGCACTGGCGCGTGGGTCCGCGATTTGCAAGTTCAACATTGGCACCGAGCTGCGCATGGCCTTCGGCGACGCGTTGAGGTCGGCCGTGAATGCAGACCCGTCCCGCTTTGACAGAAATGCGATACTGGCGGAGACCCACACCCCCGTGGTTGCGGCCACCCGACAGGTGTTGCGTATGTTGAAACCAAAGTCGTCATAACCATTCGTGGTCATGATGCACCCGGTGCACAGCGAGCGTTTGCGTCAGCGATCAACGCTGTTTTGTCGATGCCCGATGGTCTACAATCTGGTCAATACAGCTTGGAAACAGGTCAGTGGGGCGCGCCGCGCATCTTTCGCCACAGATTGAATACTCTCTCTATTTTCGAAACGGAACTGACATGAACCGACTGACAGGAAAGATCTGCATCGTCACCGGCAGTGGCCGCGGCATTGGTGCAGCCATCGCGCGCGCCTTCGCAAACGAGGGCGCAAAGGTGGTTGTCACCGACAGACATGCCGAAAGCGCCAAAGCCGTCGCGTCTGAACTGGGCTGCGACTTCCTGCGGCTCGACGTGTCGTCAGAGGCCGATTGGGACGCGCTGAAGGCGGGGTTTCCGCATTGCGATGTTCTGGTCAATAACGCGGGCGTCACCGGGTTCGAGGATGCAATGCGCCCGCATGATCCAGAAAACGCCACCCTTGAAGACTGGCGCGCCGTTCATGCGGTGAACCTGGATGGCACCTTTCTTGGGTGCCGCTACGCGATTGGCGCGATGCGCGACAAGGGCGCAGGATCGATCGTCAATATCTCGTCACGGTCTGGTCTGGTGGGCATTCCAGCAGCCGCTGCTTATGCCTCTTCCAAGGCGGCGGTGCGCAATCATACGAAATCCGTGGCGCTGTACTGCGCCGAACAGGGGCTGAACATCCGCTGCAACTCGATCCATCCTGCGGCGGTCCTGACTCCGATGTGGGAGCCGATGCTAGGTGACGGCCCGGACCGCGAAGCGCGCATGGCCGCCTTTGTCGCCGACACGCCGCTGCGCCGTTTCGGCGATCCGGCGGAGGTGGCTGCACTCGCGGTCCTGCTTGCATCTGACGAGGCTGCCTACATGACAGGTGCCGAATTGAACATCGACGGCGGCCTGCTGGCAGGCAGTGCGGCAACCCCCAACGCCAGCAGCTGAGACGTGGGTTTCGGACCCCGCTTGCGCAGGCGGTCGCAAGACAACACTGCCTGCAACACATGCGAGCCATTCCAGGTCAAAAGCGATCAGGCTTTGGAAAGACCTGCCCCGCTATCGGCGGCTGGTCTGAATTTTGCGGGCAGATTTCACCCGGATCTCGCGAATGTCGCGCAGTTCCTGATCAGTGAGGTAAACAGCGACAGTGACGGTCCGGGGCCAATCGCTTTGAGTGGTGGGATTTGCAGGCTGATAGGCGCGCATATCATAGGTCAGGGTATCTGCGTCCGTCTCATCGTCATTCTTGACCAGCTTCGCCTCGAACGGCCCCAACCGATCAGACACGCCCGTGGCCCGGATCACGGCGCCGCCGGGACGTCGTTCAATCAACAGTTCCGAGACCTCGCCGATCAACTGACCGGAATAGGCCGCCGCCTCCGGCCGAAAGATAGAGGCGCGCCGGCGCGGGATCAGCGGATTGACCGCACCGGTGCCATCCGTCACCACCGTGGCTTGACTGCGCCCGAACCAATTGAACGGGTTGAGACGAGACTCGCGGATCGTGCCGCAGCTTGCCAGAACCAAAGCCGAAACCACCAGAGCCGAAAGTGCCTTTTGCATGCGCTGCCTGCCTTTGTTACCGTCCTCAACCCGGTTACCGCATTGCGCAGCGCTTGAAAAGCGTGAAGGCGGGCTGGACCTTTGGCTATGCGCGACTTAGGTCACAAACAGACAGGCAAAAAGGGTGTCCGCCATGGCGCAAACCGCATTTGAGGATATCGCCGAAGACTTCGAGTTTCTCGACGATTGGGAAGATCGCTATCGCATGGTGATCGAACTTGGCCGCGATATGGATCCGCTGGCCGAGGAACTGAAAGTCCCCGCCACAAAGGTCGAGGGCTGTGCCAGCCAAGTCTGGCTGTTCCCCAACTGGCAGGGAAAGACCTTTCACTTTGACGGCGACAGCGACGCGATGATTGTGCGTGGCCTGATCGCGGTATTGCGTACGCTCTACAACGGCCTGTCACCGGCAGAGGTTCTGAAGGTCGACGCTCGCGCAGAACTGGGCCGATTGGGGCTTAACGATCATCTGTCCGCACAGCGTTCGAACGGTTTGCGCGCAATGGTCGAAAGAATCCGCGACGTCAACGAAGCGCATATCTGAACCGTTTGTTTTGTCTTGAGCCAAGACCCGTTTAGTTTGCCGGTTGGCATGGTGCGTCACAGAAAACAGGACGGCGGAAAAGCAAGATAGTAGGCTGCCTGCCTTGCGAGAGCCGGCACCGCAAGAATAGCAGAAAGCAAGAGATGCGCATTTTCGAGAGATCCGGCCTGAAAATACTGCCTTTCCTGCTGGGTCTGCTATTTTTCGCGGCATCGCTGACCCCGTCCCTTATCCCACGCGAATGGGTTGTGCAGGGCGTGCTTGGTGGCTTGGTCACGGCACTGGGCTATCTGATCGGGCGGATCATCATGGGTGCCTGGTGGGTGATGGAATTGCCAACGCTCAAAGGGCGAGCCGCGACGATCTTCCATGCAGTGCTCACCCTTCCCGTGCTGATCCTTCTGTTCATCTGCCTGAGGCAATCCAATATTTGGCAGAACGACATTCGGTCGCGCATGGGTATGGAACTGGCCGACAGCAGTCAAACCGTCCAGATGGTATTGGTCGCAGCGACCGTATTTGGCGCACTCTTCCTGCTTGGTTTTTTGATGCGCATCACGTTTAACGTTTTGCAACGTCGATTGTATCTGTTCATGCCCGCACGCACCGCCAATATCATTGGCCTCGCGCTGATGGCGATCCTTGTGGTAATCGTCACCCGTGACGGCATATTGGACAGGGTCATTGCCAATCTTGATGAATCGGTAACCATTGCGCAGGATCTGTTCGACACCGCCCCGCCCGCCCCCACCGATGAAGAAGCAGTCGGAGGAAAAGCGTCACTGATAGACTGGGATGCGATGGGCAAGCCCGGCCGTGATTATGTGACACGAGGCCCCAGCGCAGCTGACATCGCACGGTTCACGGGCCGGGATGCCTTGCAACCAATCCGCGTCTATGCGGGCCTGGCCCAAGCCGATACGCCGCAGTTGCGCGCGGACATCGCGTTGGGGGAACTCAAGCGGCTTGGTGGGTTTGATCGGAAGGTGCTGATCGTCGCATTGCCGACGGGCACCGGATGGCTCGATCCCGGCGCGGTCGATACCGTGGAATATATGCATGGCGGCGACATCGCCACGATTGCCGTACAATATTCCTATCTGCAATCGCCGCTGGCGCTTATCCTTGAAACGCGCTCTGGTCTGGATCAGGCGGTCGCGCTGATTTCAGCCGTGCACAGCTACTGGAAAACCCTGCCCGAGGACGCGCGCCCGAAGCTATATATACATGGTCTCAGCCTCGGTGCATGGTCGTCGATGCACGGAACGGGCTTGTTCGCCCTGCTGGACGATCCGATCAACGGCGCGTTGTGGGCCGGGCCGCCATTTCCGTCGGACCGGTGGATCAGGGTCTATGCCGACAGGGATCCCGACAGCCCCTATGTGCGGCCAACCATCGGAGACGGGCGCATCGTGCGTTTCGCCTCTCACACAGAGGATGCGGGCGGTCCCGATGGCTGGGGTACGATACGGATTGTCTATCTGCAATATTCAAGCGACCCGATCGTGTTTTACGAACCTGCTTCGTTGTTTCGTCGCCCTGAATGGATGCGCGAGCCTGCGGCCGAAGATGTGTCGTCGCATATGACATTCATGCCTGTGGTCACGCAATTTCAGTTGGCCGTCGATATGGCGCTGGCGACAACCGCTCCTGCTGGACACGGACACAGTTATTATGGGCCGGATTATGTGCGCCCATGGGTCGCCGTCACCAATCCCGAGAATTGGTCCGAGGCTGACAGCGCAAGACTGGCCGCCCATTGCAATGGCGGCTTCAAGCTTGGGTGCAGGAACTCTGACTGACCCCCATAAGCCGCTGTGCGAGGGCCCGGCTGGCCGTATCTCTCCTGTGCCGGATAGGCAGCCTTCTCGCTTGCCCGGTCATCAACCGCGTTCACGTTACCGTCGCGGTGCCTAGTGACATGCGTTCAGGACAACGCCCTGGCAGCCTTGTTGGTTGCAGGGCAGTATAAACCTTGGGCCATTTTCGGGAACGCTCATGGAACCCTTGCTCGACGTCGCGCGTTGGTCATTCACAATCGGCCCTTTCCGAGAAGAAACAGACACACCGCAAAGGAGAGAACCTGATGCCCCCCGCCAATCCTAAAGCATCGAATACCGTTACCCGCAGAACGCTTTTGTCTGCTGTTTCTGCCATGTCGGTCCTGTCTCTTTCTCAATGGCCCGGTCGCGCATTCGCTGCGGATCTGGATGTTGATGCCTTTCTTGCGCTATCCCAAAAATTGACACAGCAGGACGATCTGTCCGCCGATATTGCAGCCGACATGCTGGCGGCATTTTCCGCAACCGGTCAAGCAGAAGATCTTGCCGTTTTGGCCGAGGATGAAAACGATGAAGCATTGGCAAATGCAGTCGTGGCATCCTGGTATACTGGAGTTTCGCCCGATCAGGACGATTTTCAGGTGGTGACCTATACCGATGCGTTGATCTGGCAGGCGATGGATTACACCAAACCCATGGCCTATTGCGGCGGCGAAGTGGGCTATTGGGCCGATCCACCCAGCGCGTAACGCTTTTCCCTAACGCTTGTCTCCTAGATCCAATTCACGACCCGAGGAATTCCAGAAATGGCAAACGACATCACGGCAGATATTCTGATTATCGGCACTGGCATCGCTGGCGCGATTGCTGGTGCGAAACTGGCGCAAAAGGGGCTGAAGGTCGCTTTTCTGGAAAGTGGCAAGCGTATTGACAGATATGATGCGGTAGAGACCTTCTGGAATGCGAAGATCAAGGTGCCGGAATCGGCTTACCCCAATGATCCCACCGCGCCGCATCCTTTGACCCACCGCATCAGCGATTATTACCAGCAGATGGGACCGGAAGATTTCAAGTCGACCTACATCAAGGTCGTCGGCGGCACGACGTGGCATTGGCTGGGAACGACGCTGCGCAACGTGCCCGGTGATTTCAAACTCAACTCGCTTTACGGACACGGAGTCGATTGGCCGTTCGACTATGACGCGCTGGAGCCGTTCTATTTGGCAGCCGAGCAGGAAATCGGTGTCTCTGGTGACAGCAGCGAAGATCTGGGATCTCCACGGTCCGGCGATTTCCCAATGGAGATGATCCCGGTAACATATCTGGACAAGCAGGTTGGCAAAGCACTTGAAGGCACAAAATTTCAACTGCGCGCCACACCTCAGGGACGAAATTCGACCTTTCACGCAGACCGTCCGGAATGCTGCGGTAACGCGTCGTGCATCCCGATCTGCCCGATTCAGGCAAAGTATGATGCGACGGTTCATGTGCTCCAGGCTGAAGAGGCCGGTGCTGTCGTCTACGACGAGACGACGGCCACACGGCTAAATCTGGGCGCTGATGGCGTGATCACTTCGGTTGATTTCAAACGTGCCGATGGCAGCGAAGGAACGGCCACCGGCAAGGTGGTGGTGGTTGCGGCACATGGGATCGAGACCCCGCGCCTCTTGTTGAATTCGGCTCAGGAAGGTGCAGAAAACGGGGTTGCAAACAGTTCTGACCAGGTTGGCCGCAACCTGATGGACCATCCCAGCAAACTCAGCTGGGCAGAAACCCCAGAGCCGGTCTGGCCATATCGCGGGCCTCTCTCAACATCCGGTATCGAAAATCTGCGCGACGGAGAGTTCCGGAAGGATTATGCGGCTTTCCGCATAGAGCTTGGCAATGACGGCCACGCCTGGCCCACCGGTGCGCCACAGTCGACGGCTGACGATCTGGCAAAATCCGGCCTGCGCGGTGCCGAACTGGACGCGGCAATCAAGGACAAGACTTCGCGCCAGGTCCGTCTGGCATCCCTGGTCGAGCAATCGCCCGACGCAGAGAACCGGGTGACGCTCGACCCTGAAAAACGCGATGCCAACGGGATGCCGCTGCCCCGTATCAACTATGACTATTCCGATTACACCCGTGCTGGTCTGGACGCCGCGCAAAAGGCGCATGACGAAGTGTTTGCGGCAATGGGCGCGACCAATATCAATCATTCCCCGGATGCTCAGGGATCGGGGCACATCATCGGAACGGTACGCATGGGCACGGACGCCAAAACTGCGGTGGTGGATGCGGATTTGCGCAGCTTTGACCATCGCAACCTGTTCGTGTTGGGGTCAGGCACGTTTCCCACGTCTGCCACCGCCAACCCAAGCCTTACGATTGCTGCCCTATCGCTGCGCGCAGTAGATGTGATCGCAGCAAGCGTCACATAAAGCGAAATGGGCGGACCAGTCTGTGCATTTCAGCAAGGTTGACACAAATGTCCGGTTGCTCTGAACCAAAGCGCAGGCGAACAGGTCCATTCCGCTTTGCAGACCTGAATAACAGGAAAACTCGGCAGCTTTATATGCAATAGACGCTGCCGAGTGTTTCCTGAAGGTCCGTGGATGTCCGTTTCATCATGTGTGCCCACCCTGCCCGCAGCTGATTATAACAGTCTGCAATGGGCGAGTGATACTTTGGAACTGCAATTGAAGTGCGCTCTAGTCAGCTTCCAGATACGCTTTCAAGGCAACGGCATTGTTGTGTTCTTCGTCCTTCGCGGCGAAGATCAGCGTGACGCGCCCGGCATCAACACGTTTGCGCAGGGCGTCGACGTCCTCTTTGTTGGCGTCCAGTTCCTTTGCATATTTCGTCTTGAACCCGTCCCATTTGTTCGGGTCGTGATCGAACCAGTCGCGCAGGTCGTCGCTTGGGGCGATCTCTTTCATCCAGTCGTCCAGTTCCAAGTCCTCCTTGGAAACGCCGCGCGGCCAGATCCGATCCACAAGAATCCGCTGTCCGTCTGCGTCACCGACCTCGTCATAGGCGCGTCTCAACCAGATTTGAGTCATGTCCGTTCTCCTTTATTGTCTGATTGAAGAACGGCGTCAGCAGGGTTCAGGTTCCAATCACGACCTGTCTCAACCGGCCGACGAGACATCGAGACGCTGCGCTGCGGGCACGCTCGCTGAAAAGCTGCCAGCCCGTCATTGCGTTTGGCGCATCTGTTGTTGCCGCCTTGGGCCGCGTCATGTCAGGAACGGTGACAAACGGAACCGTCAGCAAGAACGACAGTATCCATTGGAACATCCCACGGCATCGGAAAAATCGTCGAAAGGATGCAATCGGCAAATCCGACACCGATCACCTTTGGCATCGGGTCGATCCGCGCCAAGGTGCGGTCGTAATAACCGCCACCATTGCCAAGCCGAAAACATGCCTCATCCGCGCCCAGCAATGGTGAAATCACGACATCCGGCCTCATGGCCTCGCCTTTGGCAGGCACCGGGATGTTCCACACACCGCGTTCCATTGCACAGCCCGGCGACCAGTCACGGAAGATCAGCGGTGCATTCTTTTTGACCACGACCGGAAGAAGCACATTGGCACCGGCATCATGCGCCCGCCCCATCCAGTCACGAAGATCCGGTTCGCCCCGAATGGGCCAATAGGCTGCGATGCGCATGCCTGGTTCCGGCGCGACAATGGTCTCAAGCGTCTGGGATAGTTTTGTGGTCATCGCCGCGCGCTGCTGCGTCGAAATGCTCCGCCGGGCGTCCATCAGCCGAGCGCGCTCTGCGCTGCGAAAGCGGGCCACATCCCGCATCGTCGCCGGGTCCACGGGGTTTCCATCAACCAGAAGATGCGCCATGCATGGGTCCGACCCACCGCTGTCGCCGTCATCTTCCATGTTCACCCCTCTTGTGCAGCCACGGTTTTTTGGTCCGACGGTGCCGGTGCGTTCAATGTGCTTCGCGCGAGGGCGCTGATCAAGTCCGTGCGGGTCACGATCCCGATGATGCGGTCAGCTTCCAGCACCGGCACGGCATCTACCTCGCCATCCGCCATCAACGGCAGAAGCGCCGCCAGAGATGTCGATGGGCGCGCGCAGGGACCGTCAGCCGCCATGATGTCGGATGCTGTCAGCGGCGCATCTCCGGTTCTGTCCATCAAACGTCGCATGGCAGACCGAAAGGTGCGTCGGCTCAGGTTCGTTTCCCGGCTGGCGCGGTCGATCAGATGCATCTGGAAAATGACACCCAGATAATAATCGCCCGCGCCGATGACCGGCAAACAGGTAAATCTGTGCTGCCGGAACAACTCCGCGATCTCCGCCAATTTTGTATTACTGCGGACCGTCACCAGATTGCGGGACATGATGTCGGCCGCTGCCATCGGGTTCGTCCGATGCGTGGCCGCCTGAATTTCCGCGGCCCCGATCAACCGGGCCAGATCCTCGACGCCGAGGTTGAACGACTGCCGATACCGGTTGAGAAGGTTGGTCAGTTCTTCTTCGGACAATCCCAGACGTTCCATCGGTTCGGGGTCAGAGGTGCCGTGCGTGTTCGGATCGTCGAATTGCCGGAACGGGTAATGCCGACCGGTCAGTCTTCCATATGCGATTGCAATCAGAACAAGCAGAACCGTGCCCAGGGCAATCGGCGTCAATGCGAACATGAAGCCCAGTTCATCAACCGCGTCGGGGCTCATTGCGACGGTCATCGCGACTGCACCCGCCGGGGGATGCAACGCCCGGCACAGAATCGTGGCGGCGATGGCAAGCCCTACGGACAATGCGATACGAAGCATCGGTTCCGCGACGATCAGACACACAGCGACAGCCACGACGGCGGCAACCGAATTGCCGACAATCGCCGACCAGGGCTGTGCCAAGGGGCTGTTCGGAACGGCAAACAGAAGGACAGAGCTTGCCCCGAACGGCGCCACGAGGAACAGACCCAAATTGAAATCAACCGAGGACGACAGGACCAACAGGCCACAGATCGCAAGTCCGACAAAGGCACCAAGACCCGCCCGCGCAGCTTCAAGTGGAGATGTGCCCGCGACTGCTGGACCAAATGAGCTAAGTTTTGACAAAGATCCACCCCAGCGAATTTTGCAACCTCAACGCGACCTGTGCTTGCTAACGCAAGCGCCGCACGAGTGCCCGCTTATTCAGGGCAACGACCCGATTGTAAATATTGAAGATACGGTTAAGAAACATCTTTCGGGTGCGGTGAACGCGGTCGCGACCCTTTCGAAGATCAGCAATCAGCCTTGTGACCTTCTCTGTAGCTTCAATCCGGGATCAGCACGCAATCATCTTCGCGATGTTCCCAATCAATTTCCACCGTGGCATGCGCAATGCCGAACGTGGTGGACAGGCAGTGCTTGATCGCGGCTGTGGTAGCGGCCGGATCAGCGCTGTCGCTTAGGCGCACCTCCATCGTGGCGACGGGCTGCCCGGAGGTGATCGACCACACATGCACATGCTGAACATCTTCGACACCCGGCACGTCGGCCACCAGCGTCTGCTGCATGTCCGACACGACGATATTGTTCGGCGCGCCCTCCATCAGCACATTCATCGACGCCTTGAGCAACATCCACGCGCTGCGCAGCACAATCACCGACAGCAGCACCGACAGGATAGGGTCAATCGGCGTCCAACCCGTCAGCCAGATCGTGATCGCCGCCACAATTGCCGCAACCGAGCCCAGAAGGTCGCCCAGGACATGCACCATCGCGCCGCGGATATTGACATGATCGCGGTCGCCGCGGCGGAGCATCCAATAGACGCCGATATTGACCACCAGGCCCAGCACCGCAATCACCAGCATTGGCCCGGCCAGTACCGGACTGGGGGCTATCAGGCGCATCACCGCCTCCCACGCGATCCAGCCGACGAGCAAAATCAACGTCACCGCGTTGACGAAGCCGGCCAGAATCTCAAACCGCATATAGCCGAACGTCCGGCGATCATCGCTCTTGCGGCGACCAAAGCGAAACCCTGCCCAGGCCAAAGCCAGCGCCCCCGCATCGGTCAGCATGTGCCCGGCATCGGCGATCAGCGCCAGCGAGCCGGACAGCAGCCCACCAATCAGTTCCGCCAGCATGAAACTGAAGGTCAGCAGAAATGCGACCAGCACCACCTTTTCGTTTTCCGAACGCACCTTGGGTGCATGATGGTGGTCACCTGAGGAATGATCGTGATTGTGATCGTTTGGCATACTTGCTCTCTGAGACGGTCGCACCGGCAGCATGTCCAATGGACATGCGGACAAATCCCGTATTTGAAAGTAACATTCGAATGAAGCGGATAAAACGCGCGATTTATGCAATTGTTCCCGCGTCCTAACAGCGCGCGTTCATGGACATCCGTAATGCGTCACGATTGACTCGGAAAAGATAGTATACAATCATACGAAATTAATAAGAGGATCATTCGATTGGCCGTACCGACCATCAGCCGAATTAGCTGTCCGATCGACTTTGACAAGGATGGACGGCAGGCAGGATATGCGCGCGCCCCGCTGTCACGCAACACAGCAGGTTGGGGCGTGATCGAGATACCGATAATCAGCATCAAGAATGGCACGGGACCAACAATTCTGTTGACCGGCGGCGTGCATGGCGACGAATATGAGGGCCAGATCGCGATTTCCCGTCTCGCGCAGACATTGGACCCCGGCGAGGTTCAGGGCCGTGTCATCATGCTGCCTTGCGTAAACGTTCCTGCGGCATTGGCGGACACACGGCTTTCTCCGATAGACGGGTTTGACATCAACCGGTGTTTTCCAGGCGATCCACGCGGCACATTCAGCCCGATGCTGGCGCATTTTCTGGACAGCGTCGTGCTCCCCTACGCCGATGTGTCCATTGATATGCACACTGCTGGCCACAGCTGCGATTCCGCCTTATCGACCAACATGCATCACTCGAAAGACGCGGAAATGCTGCGCAAGACCCTGAGGGCGGCCGAAGCCTTTGGCGCGCCATACAACGTGGTCTTCGCGGGCGTTGACGAGGGCGCGACCTTCACCTCCTGCGTGGAGGCACGCGGGCTGGTGTCGTTGGGAACGGAACTGGGCGGCTGGGGCCGGGTCAGTATCGACGGCGTGCGGGTCGGCTCCTGCGGCATCCGGAATATCCTGAAACACTTCAACGTTCTGGAGGGCACTCCGAATGTAACGCATAAAGACGGCACCCCGGTCACGCGCCACATGATGGTGCGCGGCACCGATGCGTATCTGACCGCGCCACGCAACGGCATATTCGAACCCTCACATTATCACGGTGCCACTGTGTTTGCGGGGCATATTGCGGGATATCTGCATTTCCCCGAAGATATCGACACGCCCGCACAAGTCCTGCATTACCCAAGCTCGGGCGTGATCTGGATGGGGGCGGGTCCGGGGCGCGTGACGCGCGGTGATCCGGTTGCGGTCCTCATGGAAGATTTCCGCGATGACTGGCCGTAACATGGCCACCAAACTTGGCAGTGCCGCGTCCGAGCGACCGAATATCCTGTATATCATGTCCGACCAACATTCCCGCCGTGTGGCCGGATGCTATGGCGACCCCGTCGCCCGGACGCCCAATCTGGACCGGCTGGCCGCGCGCGGTGTGCGCTTCGACAACGCCTACAGCCCGTCCCCGATCTGCGTCCCCAGCCGAATGTCGGCTTTTACCGGGCAGTACCCGTATGAGCAGCGCTGCTGGACGCTTCAGGACCACCTCGGCAGTGATCGCCCGACATGGATGCATGCGCTTGGGGCAGCGGGATACCGACCCACCCTGATCGGCCGCATGCACTCTGTCGGTCCAGACCAGATGCACGGGTTTTGCGAACGACTGGGCGGCGACGCAGGACCGAATTGGCCCGGCGCTCCGACGCAAAGCCTAGGCCCGCTGGCATGGGCGCAGGGGCCGGGGCCCACATCCTTGCAGCGGTCGGGTGCCGGCCGGTCTGGCTATCAGACGGTTGACGAGGAAACGGCGGCGCTTGCCTGTGACTGGCTTGCCGCCAAGGGGGATGAGGGTGTCGAGACCCGCAACCCGTTCTGCCTGATGGTCGGTTTTTTATTGCCGCATTGCCCCTTCGTCGCCGACCCCAAGGATTACGCGCTCTTTGACGGCAAGGTGCCACCACCGTCGCAGCCTGCCCCCGATCCGGAACATCCCTGGCTGGCCAGATGGCGCAAGGATTGCGGCCTTGAAAAGACCACTGTCGAGGATATGGCCCGCGCCCGCACGGCTTATTACGCGCTGGTCATGCGGATGGATCGGCTGATCGGGCAGGTTCTGGATGCGCTTGCAAAAGCAGGACTCGATGACAACACATTGATTGTCTATTGCTCCGATCACGGCGAACAGATCGGCGAACACGGCCATTGGTGGAAGAACACCTTCTACGAAGACTCGGTCGCCGTCCCGTTGATCCTGTCCTGGCCCGGTAGGGTGCCGGAAGGTGCCGCGCGTGGCCAGGTCACGAACCTGATGGATATCGGCGCGACGCTGATCGACGCGGCTGGCGCGCCCGCCCTGCCCGCCTCGCACGGGCGCAGCCTGCTGCGCATATGCAAGACACCCGCGCCAAGGTGGGACAACGTCACCTTCTCGGAATATGTCACCGATGCAACCGCCAACTGGTGCGGGTCCGAACCGACGCGCCAGCGAATGATCCGCAAAGGGCGTTACAAGCTGATCTTCATTGATGGCTATGAACCGATGCTGTTCGATCTGGAAACCGACCCCGAAGAGGCCAACGATTTGGCGGGTGTGCCAGAGCTTGCCGATATCCGCTCACATCTGACTGCCGAAGTGCTGGAGGACTGGGATCCCGTCAAGATCGCGCAAGAGGTCCGCAACCGTGAACGCGAGAAAGCGATCCTGCATGAATGGGCCAGCCAGACCCGGCCGGACCAACGTCATGTCCGGCGCCTTGATCCCGCCGAAAGCTGGCTGGAACCGCCGGTCGTGAAATAACTGCCGAAAGGGTTGCCGATGAAACGCATTCTGATCGTCGCGCTGCAACAGGAGGTTTCCAGCTTCAACCCGGTGCGCAGCACCCGCGCCGATTTCGAAGAGCATCTGGCCCAGAACATGCGGCAGACTTTTGCAGGCACAGACACCTATGCGGGGGGCGCGCTGAAGGTGCTGGACGGTGCTGAGGACGTTACACCTATCTGCGTCTACTCCGCCACCGCGTGCAGTGCCGGGACATTGCAGCATGAGGATTTTCTTGCCCTGAAGACGGCCCTGCTTGACGCCGTTCGCGCACAACTGGCTGACGGCATCGACGGTATTCTGTTCCTGCTGCACGGCGCGATGGCCACAACGGCAGAGACCGACCCAGAGGGCGATATTCTGGAAGCCGTGCGGGCGCTTGTCGGCCCGAAGCCCGCCTTTGCCATGTCGCTCGATCTGCACGGCATTCTGACCGCCCGGATGATCGCCGCCTGCCCTGCATTCGAGACGTTGCGCACCTATCCGCATGTGGACTTTGCCGATACAGGCGCGCGGGCGGCACGGATGATGCTGCGTCTGCTGCGCGAGGACCTGTCGCCTGTCGTGGCACGGCTGCGCATTCCGATGCTGGTGCGCGGCGACGCGTGCATCACCGAGACCGGCATATACGGTCAATACATGGCCCGCGCGGTGGCGCGCGCCGCCTCCGACGGGCTGCTTGCAGCCACGGTGATGATCGGCAATCCTTTCACCGATGTGCCGGAACTGTGCTGTCAGGTGTTGGCCATCAGCGATGGCGATGCGGAGAAAGCCGACGCTGCGGTGCGCGACATTGCCGATGGATTCTTCGATCACCGTGCAACCATGCAGGCCGATCTTGTCTCGCTAAATGACGCGGTGGCGCTGGCCCGAGATGGGCGATTTCCGCTGATACTGAAAGACGCCGCCGACGCACCCAGTTCCGGGGCATCGGGCGACAGCGCAGAACTGATCCACGCGCTTCTGGACGCCGATGTGACCGCTACGATCCTCGCCCCCATTGTCGACGCTCCCACCGTCGCGCGCGCATTCGAGCTGGGCGTCGGTGTCACCGCCTGTTTCCATCTCGGCGGAAGCTGCGACAGACGCTTCGCGCCGGTCAGGGTGAAGGCCAAGGTCGCGATGCTGTCGGACGGTCACTACCGAATGGAGACTTGGGGGACGTGGGACAGTGCCGGCCCCTGTGCCAAGCTGCGCAGCGGCAATCTGACCGTGATCGCCTCGACCCGCCCTGTGCAGCTCTTCGACCGGTCGCTGTTTTTCGGCCATGGCGAAGACCCCCGCGATTTTGACATCACGGTGGTCAAGTCCCCGCATTGCCAACACCGCTATTTCGATGCCTGGGCCGATACGGTTGTGTCCGTGGATGCGCAAGGCGCGACCTCTGCTCGGGTCGAGACGCTGGGGCACAAGCTGTGTCAGCGGCCGATCTATCCGCTTGATCCCATCGACACATTCACACCTCAGATAGAGATTTTCCGCTGACCCGTTTGCGCAGGTGATAGGTCAGCGCACTGGCGATGAACATGCACAAACGGTCCTCTTGCAGAGCTTCGCCTGTGTCGAGAAGAATGGCGCGATTGCCCTCATACCGGAACGCATCGGGCAGAATGGCGCGGAAATCCGAAATCAGTGTCGTTTGGCAATGGGTATAAATCGCCACCCCGCCCGTTTTCGGCACCCCAAGCCGGATGGTGGAGCCGGACTTGCTCTGTGCTGTCAGATAGGCAGGCTGGCCCCATTTCAGCACTTCCTGCAACGCCCCCACGCCCGGCGTCTGGGCCGCCGTTTCCAATATCAGCCGACGCAAATCCAGCAGATGTGGGCGCGCCGCGTCGGGAAACGCAGCAAATGCGGCTGCGACTGACGGCGTCTGAAAGGCGGGATCGGCATTTGTCATGCGACAAGGCTATGGGGCACGGGGCGGCCTGTCAAAGCCGCATCAGTTCTCGTCGTCCGGCGGCCCGCGCACATATCCATCGCCATCGTGGCTATATCAAAGGTTGCGCAAGCGCGGGTCGAGCGTATCGCGCAGCCCGTCGCCAATGATATTCAACCCCAGCACGGTCATCGCGATGGCAATGCCGGGCATCAACGCGACCCAGGGCGCTTCCTGAATATAGGACCGTCCCTCGGCGATGATATTGCCAAGGCTCGGCGTCGGCGGCGGCGGACCGACGCCCATGAAACTCAGCACCGCCTCGGCCAGGATCGAGACCGAGAACACGAAGGTCAGTTGCACGATCAGCGGCGGCAGTGCGTTGGGCAATATGTGTTTCAGCACGATGCGGGCATGGCTGGCACCGCAGGCCTTTGCCGCCTCGACATAGGGCATTTCGCGCAGGACCAGCACGGACCCACGCACGATACGGGCGGTGCGCGGCGTGAATGTGATGGTCAGCGCAAGCGCCGCGTTGCTCACCGACGGCCCCAGAACCGCCGCCAAGGCAATCGCCAGAAGGATACCTGGAAAGGCCATCAACCCGTCCATCACCCGCATGACCGGGCCATCAAGCCACCTGACATAGCCGGTAAATGTCCCGACGATGACGCCCAGAATACCCGTGGCGACAACCACAAGCAGCCCGACCAGCAGCGACAGGCGCGTGCCATGAATCACCCGGCTGAGGATGTCGCGCCCGAAAGCGTCGGTGCCAAAGATATTCACGGCATCAGGCGCGCTCAGCAAGGCGCGAAAGTTGTTCTTGTTGGGATCGAACGGGGCAATCAGGTCGGCGAAGATCGCCAGCAGCACGATGAAGCCGAAAAGCACACCGCCTACCTGGATGGACCGGTGGCGCGCGGCTGTTCCAAGGCCCAGCTTCAGACGCGCCACCCAGGCACGCGTTGCGCTTATGTCGGGAACCCCCGCTTCAGCGGTCATTGCGCACCCGCGGATCGACGATTGTGTACAGAATATCCACCGCGATATTGACGAAGACAAAAATGCCCGCCGTCATCAGCAACCCTCCCTGCACGATGGGGTAATCACGGTTCTGGATCGCGCCGATGATCAACCGCCCGACGCCGGGCAGCGAATAGACCACCTCGATCACCACAGTGCCGCCAAGCAGCAACCCCGTCATGATCCCCACCAGCGTGATCACAGGGATCAGCGCATTGCGCAGCGCATGCTTGAACAGCACCAGTCCGCGCGGCAACCCCTTTGCCTTGGCGGTGCGGATATAGTCCTGGCCCATTTGCTCCAGCATGCTGGATCGGACCATGCGTGCGATCACCCCCATCTGGGTGAAGGCCAGCGTGCAGGCCGGCAGGGTCATGCTGCGCAGCCAGCCAAGCGGGCTTTCGGTGAACGGCGTGTAGCCACCGGTCGGGAACCACCCCATGCCGACCGCGAAAAAGAAGATCAGCACCAGACCGAACCAGAAATCCGGCAGCGACAGGCCCAGCAGCGCCCCGGCCATGGTGACCTGATCAATCCAGTTGTTGTGGTTTGTCGCCGCCAGCACGCCCAGCAGAACCCCGAAAATGACGGCCAGCACAAGCGACATGAAGGCCAGCGACAGCGTGACCGGCAGGCGCTCGAACACCGCGTCCACAACCGAGCGGTGCAACAGATAACTTTGGCCCAGATCGCCCTGCAACAGGTTCCCGTACCAGCGGAAAGCCTGAATATGGATAGGTTGATCGAGCTGGAGACGTTGGCGTATCGCCTCCAGCTCGGCTGCCGTGGCATCCGGACCGGCGATCTGGGAGGCGACATCACCGGGCACAAGCCACATCAGAAGAAAGGTCACAAGCGACACCACGAAAAGCACCGGGACCGCTGACAGCACGCGGGAGAGAATGTATCTCGTCACTAAAGGCGTCTCCTGGGCCCGTTTCCTTTCCCGGCCAGCCGCGCGCTTGTCGGTCCGGGCGTTTCAAGACCCGCCAGAGGTTCCGGCGGGCGCATGATCATGCTGGTCTAGTCCTCCAGCCAGATGTCGTTCAGACGCGGCGCACGGAACGGCTTGAACCCTTTCAGCCGAGCCGAGCCTGCCTGCATCCGGCCAACATCGCCGATCTTGATCTGCGGGACCAGATCGTAAATCGCGGTCTGGATTTCGGCAAAGGCTTTCTGCCGGTCCTCTACCGTCTTGCCGGTAATCAGGCGGTTATAGCTTTCTTCGAACACATCCGCCGTGCCGCGCATATGGGTCTGGTCGCCCCGCATCTTGGCGGCAATGCCATATGGTCCCAGGAACGGCTCCAGCCCCTGCATCAGCGTCCAGCCATTCCAGCCCTCGTCTGTCAGGCGGATCTTCAGCACAGTCGCCCAGTCCAGTTGTTTGACCACCGCATTGATGCCGATGGGTTTCAGCTGCTCTGCCAGCACAACCGCGGCGCGGCTGTGTTCGGCATAGTTTGGATCGGTGAGGATCAGGAATTCTTCGCCGTCATAATCTGACATCGCCAGAAACTCCTTGGCCTTGTCGATATGCGCGCTCTCGTAGATCTCCTTGCCGATGTCGCCCGCGTTGTAGGTCCGGCCCGGATATTGCCAGCCATGATTGAGGTCGTAGAAACCTTCGGTGGCGATCGCCATCACCTCTTCCGGCTCTATCGCATAGAGAACGGCGCGGCGGAAATTCACGTCATCGGTCGGCGGCAGGTTCCAGTTCATGATGAAGGTCATGAAGGCCCATTGCCGCGCCTCGTAGACGTTCAGATTTTCATCTGCGCTCATCCGCTTGGCAGCGGGCACCGGGATCTGGTCGGCCCATTGCACCTCTCCGGCCTCAAGCGCCGCGATACGCGCGCCGGCCTCGGGGATAATCCGGTAAACGGCGCTGTCCAGATAGGCGGTTTTCTTGCCGCCAAAGCCAGTGGGGCCGTCGAAATCCTCGTTCGGGACATAATCGGCAAACTTTTCCAACGTCACATGATCGTCGGGGACAAATTCAACGAATTTGAAGGGACCGGTTCCGATGATCTCAATCTCGTTGGCGGGTTTCGCGGCCTCTTCGGCGGGGATGATGACGGCAGGCGCCCGAGGCGAGGAGAACCCTTCGATAAAGGTGGGCGTCGCCTCTGACATATGGAAGGTCACTTCGTAATCGCCGGTGATCTCGATCTCTTTGACCTTGTCCAGCATGCCGCGCGTCGCCCCGACCTCGCGGTAGCGTTCAAGCGAGGCTTTGACATCCTCGGCCGTCATTTCCTTGCCGTTATGGAACAGAACCCCCTGTCGCAGCGGAAAGACATAGGTCAGCAGATCCTCGGATGGCTCGATGCTCTTGGCCAGCATCGGGATCGGATTGACGTTTTCATCTATGGCGACCAGCGGCTCGTAAATGTTCATGTTGATGTTGCGCGCCGTTTCCGAAGAAGAGGTCATGGCGTCAAGGCTGGGCGGGTTTGCGCTTTGCGCCAAGACAAGCTCGCCGCCCTCAACCTGACCCACGACCGGAGAGGCCGCAATGCCCAACACCAAAGCGGGAATCGCCAGCGCTTTGCGCAGCTTGGCCTTGTTGGTGATCCATTTCTTTTTACGCATAGCTTTCTCCCCTGATTGAACACGGCTCAGCCCGATCAGCATGCAACGTAAAGGTGCAGCGGCCTTAAAGTGCAGCGGCCCTTATTTTTCGTATTATCGTATACGATAGAGGGCTTGATGCAATCCATATTTGAGAATAGATTCCAATTGCGCGCATGTCATGGCAAGACCCGGCCCGAGGCTGGCCCCGGGCCATGTGCAGACCGACGAGGATCAAGAGAAAATGAAACCGCCATCACGGCCGATAATAAAGACTCAGCTTGCTCCGATCGCGCCCAGGATGCTTGCAGAAACCATTGTCGATGCGATTGTCGAGGCTGCGGCCAAGGGTCAATTCCTGCCCGGCGACCGCATCATCGAAGCCGATCTTGCCCGCCAGTTGAATGTCAGCCGGGTGCCGGTGCGCGAGGCGCTGCGCCTGTTGGAAAGCCGCGGCGTGGTGGAAAACACGCCCTATCGTGGCATGCGTCTCATGGAAGTTTCCAAAGACAGCATGCGCAGCCTGCGCAAGGTTCGCCTGACGCTGGAAATGCTGGCTGCGACCGAGATTCAGAACCGTGCAGAAAAGGAACCCGAACTTCTGAATCCACTGGCCGAATGCGTGCAATCGCTTCGCGATGCCTCCCGTGCCAAGGATTATTACCGCGTCGCCATCCACGACATAGAATTTCATCGCCGTCTCTGTCAGGTGCCGGGCAATCGCGCGTTGATGCAGGCATGGGAACCGCTGGCGCAACAACTGACCATCGTGATCGGGCTTTCGACTTTTCTTCAACCCACACTGGTCAATATCGTCGAGGAACATGAAGAATTGCTGGGGATTCTACAGAGTGGCACCCCCGAAGAGCTGGAACGCAATATGCAAACCCATATCCTCGAAGTGCCCGATGCGGTAAATTACGAACGACTTCGCGCCAATCGCGACAACGTCAAAAAGCAAGATCCGTGATCGGGTAATCATCCCCGGCCTCGGCCAGAAGTCGGATCAGCTTTTGGTGCATATCGCGGACGCGTTCGGGGTCTTGCTCGATCAGGTTGCGCTGCTCGAACGGATCGGTAGCAAGATCATGCAGCATCCAGGGCCGGACCCCATTTGTGGCGTTACCCAACACGGTGTATTTTGTATCCCGCGTGCGAATGCCGCGCCACGTCTCGTCATGGTAGCGCCGGTTCGGGCGCAGTTCTGCGGTGAATTCCAACAGAACGCCATCGCGATCCGGTAACGCCCCCTGCCCGGTCACAAAGCCAGAGACATCCAGCCCCGGCAGGTTTGGCGACGCCCCGCCGCCAAGGCCCACCAAGGTCGGAAAAAGATCCTCGGTACACAGCGGTAGGTCGCTGCGGCGTCCAGACGCGACCAGACCTGCATCCGTGGACCACAGGATAAGCGGCACACCGATGGATTCCTCGAACGGCTCTCCCTTGCCCAGCATGCCATGACTGCCGCCCAACTCGCCGTGATCGGACAGGAAAACGACGATGGTTTCCCGGTCCGATGGCATCGCCTGCACGGTCTCCAGCAGCGCGTTCATGTTACGGTCAATCTCCTCGATCATCGCGTAATAGATCTGCATGTTTGCGACAAAGATCGCATCGCGTTCCGCGCCCCGGACCGCATCGATCGTGGATCCATCCTTCGCCATTTTTTGCCATTCCGGCGGGAAGGTGCGGATCGCCTGCACATCGACATTCGGTCGTCTGGCATACCCCCCGCGGGAGGCCACCCTCCGGATGGCCTCCTCTGGTGCCGTGAAGGGCGGGTGCGGTGCCTCCACGGAAAGGATCAGAAAAGACGGATCACCACGCGGCACGGACAGCCAGTCACGCGCCCGCTGAAACAGCGCGTCGGTCTGGTAGCCCTCCAACGGGACAGACTGAGCCGCCTCTCCTTCGAACAGATGGGTGTCGTAGAAATCGTTGCGCAGCTCGAACCCCTGCCAATCGGCAAAACCGCGCCGGTGGCTGGCCGGGATTGGCGTCCGGTTGGCCTCTTGCAGGGATTGCCCGCCGGCAATGCCGTAAAGCGAATACAGATGCCATTTGCCAAGATAGCCGGTGTGATAGCCGCATTCCTGCATGGCCTCGCCCAGCGTGCGTTCTGCCGGTGACATGCGGTAGCCCAGCGCGGGGACCATCCGGCTATGCGCATATTCGCCGGTCAGAAACGAAAACCGAAACGGCACACAGGCCGGAAAGGTCGAGGACATGGCATCAAACACCAGCCCCTCTGCGGCCATGCGGTCAATCGCGGGCGTGCGTAGATTCGTGTCGCCGTAAAAGCCCAGCGCGTCGCGGCGAAGCTGATCCACCAGCACCACCACGATATTCGGCGCAGGCCCGCTCATGTCAGAGGCTGCTGACGGCAAATTTCTCTATCACCTCGTAGTTGGGCTCAAAGCCAAGCCCCGGTGCATCCGGCACATCCATGAATCCGTCTTTCTGCTTGAACGGCTCGCGGGCCAGGTTGCGGGAAATCTCGGACGGCTCCACACAGTATTCCAGAACATAGGCGTTGGGCACGGCCGCCAGAAAAGTCAGCGACGCGGCGGTGTTCAGATCCGTGGTGAAATTGTGGTTGGCGACCAGCACTCCTTTGTCGGCGGCATATTGCGCGATCTTCATCGCCTGCGTCAGACCACAGCGCGTCAGATCAATCTGCGCAAGTCCGATACCGCCTTCATCGATCAGCCGCTGGAACCCGCGCAGGGTACATTCTTCTTCGCCCGCCGCCAGACGCTGGGTGATATTCTCGGAAATCCGCCGATAGCCGTTCAGATCGTCGGGATGCACCGGCTCTTCGATCCATGCGAGGTTATACGGCTCGAACAGCTTGGCGCGCTGGATCGTGGTGGTCGCGTCCCAGATCAGACCGACATCCAGCATGATGTCAAAATCGTCGCCCGCCGCCTTGCGCAGTGCATCAAGATAGGCGCAATCGGTGGCCGGGTCCTTGCCGAACGGCTCCCATCCGAATTTGGCGGCGCTGAACCCTTCATCCTTGGCCGCCCGCAGCCGGTCTGCCGTGTCCTCGGGCGTGAACTGGAACATGTTCGACGAATAGACCCGCAGCTTGTCACGGTAGCGCCCACCCAAAAGCTTCCATACCGGTTGGTCCAGCGCTTTGCCCTTGATGTCCCACAGTGCCAGATCACAGCCTGCCATCGCCTGAATGACCGCGCCCTCGCGCCCGTAATACAGCGTGCCCTCATACATCTTTGTCCACAACCGGGCGACATCCATCGGGTCCTCACCGATCAGCAGGTTGCGCAAGCCGGTCACGATGGTGTGGGACATCGGTGCGTCGATGATCGCCTTCACCACCCATGGGCAGCCGTCCACTTCCCCCCAACCCGTCACACCCGCATCGGTGTCAATCCGCACCAGCAACGCATCTTGTGAACTGTCGGTGCGCGCCTCGATCTCTGGGAGCCGGAGGTAAATCGCGGTAACGTCAATAATTTTCATTCCTGGCTCCAATATCTTTGTTTACCCCAGCAGGCCCATCCGCGCCATGTCGGCAGCGTTCCGGGTCAATGACCGAAAAACGCCGCCGCTTGTGCAGATACCGCGCACGTTGACTCGCATTTTTCGGATTGTATAAACGTATACGAAGATCGCAAGCTGCTATTTTGTAACGCGTCTTTTCTTGCGGCTATGTGCATAATGGCCGACATGCAGATTCGGAGATCCGACATGGCGGTCGCGCCTTTGCTTTCGGTCCGCGGACTAAGTGTCAGCTATGGCGGCGCGGCGCTGGTTGAGGGAGTCGAACTGGACCTGATGATGGGCAAGACCCACGGGCTGGTCGGAGAGTCAGGCAGTGGAAAATCAGTCTCGGCAATGGCGATCATGCGCCTGCTTGAGCCCAAGCAATTCCGCGTAGAGGCACAGCGCATCACCTTTGACGGGCGCGAGTTGCCCTCACTTGGCACACATGAGATGCGCCGCGTGCGCGGAGCAGAAATCTCGATGATCTTTCAGGAGCCCATGACCGCGCTGAACCCGGTGCTGCCGGTGGGCGAACAAATCGTGGAAACCTTGCGCGTGCATCAGAAGCTGGATCGCGCCACGGCCCGGAAACGAGCACTGGAAATGCTGGAATGGGTCCGCATCCCCGCCGCAGACAGGCGGATCGACGAATACCCTCATCAGCTATCCGGTGGGATGCGGCAGCGTGTGATGATCGCCATCGCCATCGCCTGCCAGCCCAAACTGTTGATCGCGGATGAGCCGACGACGGCACTGGATGTGACCATCCAGGCGCAGATCCTTGAATTGCTGCACGAGTTGCAACGCGAGTTGGGCATGGGCATCCTGCTGATCACACATGATCTGGGCGTGGTTGCAGGCTATGCCGATAATGTCTCGGTGATGTATGCTGGCCGGATCATCGAGTCCGGGACAACGTCACAGATCTTCGAACACGCGCTGCACCCTTATACACAAGGCCTCTTGCGCAGCCATCCGCCGGTGGATCGTGATGTGAACGAATTGCCAACCATCCCCGGCACCGTACCGCAACCACATGAACGGCCCAATGGCTGCCGCTTTGGTCCGCGTTGCGCGCATTTTCGTCAGATCTGCGACCGGACTGATCCGCGGCTGATGGGTTTTGAGGCTCGCCATCGCGCCGCCTGCATACGGCCCAAAGGCTACCTCTTTGACGGTCCGCTGGAGGTTAGTGATGGATGATCGCGCCATACCATTTCTGCGTGTCAGCAACCTGACGAAGCACTTTCAGGTCGGGCGTGGCGGGCTGCTTGGCCGTAACCGCTCTGTGGTGCGGGCGGTGGATAACGTATCTTTTTCAATAGCGCGCGGCGAGACGCTGGCCGTGGTCGGGGAATCCGGCTGCGGCAAGACCACCCTCGGCCGTCTGGTGCTGCGCCTGATCGAGGCTGACTCCGGACAGATAGAGATTGCGGGAACCGAGATTCGCGGCCTGGATCATCGAGCCATGCAAGAATTCCGCCGCCGCGTGCAGATCGTCATTCAGGATCCCTTCGGCTCGCTCAACCCGCGTATGCTGATCGGACAGGCGATCATGGAACCGCTGGACATTCATTCTGTCGGCACCGCCAAAGCGCGGCGGGCGCGTCTTGCCGAACTGCTTGACCTTGTCGGCCTGCCCCAGAGTTTCGCCGCGCGCTTCCCCCACCAGCTATCGGGCGGTCAGCGCCAGCGCGTTGGCATTGCCCGCGCACTTGCCTTGGAAACCGATCTGCTGATCTGCGACGAGGCGGTCTCGGCGCTTGATGTCAGCGTGCAGGCGCAAATCGTCAACCTGTTGCAAAAGCTCAAGCACGAGCGCCAACTGACTTACCTGTTCATCAGCCATGATATGGCCATCGTCCGCCACATCGCCGACCATGTTGCCGTGATGTATCTGGGCGAGATCGTCGAGATCGCACCCAAGGCGCAACTTTTCGCACACCCCGCCCATCCCTACACGCAGGCTTTGCTGAAATCCGTACCGCGCGCCCGTGTCCATGAACGCCCCGAACTTGCCATCAAGGGCGACATTCCCAGCCCCATCGACCCTCCGTCGGGCTGCCGGTTTCACACCCGCTGCCCGCATGTGATGGGGATATGCCGAAGCACGCCCCCCGCGCGAACGACTGTTGGCCCGGACCACAGCGCCAACTGCCACCTGCTGGCCCAAGCCCTGCCCGCCGCAAAAGGACAGACCGCATGACCAAACCGCCCAATATCGTCGTGATCTTCTCGGACCAGCACCGCGCCGATGCGATGGGCTGCGCAGGCAGCGCCTTCGTTCAGACACCCAACCTGGACCGGCTGGCGGCAGAGGGTGTGCGGTTCCAGAACGCCTACACGCCTTGGCCGGTTTGCACGCCCGCCCGCGCCACCATGTGGACCGGCGTCTACCCGCATGCGCATCAGATCATCGACAATGTCTACGGCATCGACAACGCGTTTCAGAGCGTCGGCGCGGTCAAACGCACCGTGTTTGACCAGCTACAGGATGCGGGCTACCTGACCGCGCATTTCGGCAAATGGCATCTGGGCGAAGGCCACCCGCCGTTCTTCGACATCTGGGAAGAAAGCTTTAACAGCCGTGTCGGACATTGGGTTGGCGGACGGCTGGACGGACAATACCGGCCCACCTTGCAGACCGATGCCTGTATCGGTTTTCTGCGAGATCAGGCACAGGCGGACAGTGACCAACCCTTCGTCATGGTCCAAAGCTACTACCCGCCCCATGACCCATTCACTGCGCCCGCGCGTTTCTACGAACCCTATCGCCATAAGGGCGTGCCCTTCGCGGGCTATTATGCCGCCGTCACCGCACTCGACCATGAGATCGGACGTATTCTGGCCACGCTGGAATCCACCGGACTGCGCGAGAACACCGTTGTCCTGTATTACTCCGACCACGGCGAGACCTTCCGATACCGGGCCGAGGGCGAGCATAAATTCGTCTGCACCGACGATTCAATCCGCATCCCGATGCTGATTTCATGGCCAGGCACGATTGCCGCCGGTGCCGTGCGGTCGGATCTGGTGGGGTTGCAGGATCTGACGCCAACCTTACTGGATTTTGCCGGCGCGCCACCGCTGGACCAATGCCACGGGCACAGTCTCAAACCCTTGCTCGATGGCATACCTGCCCCGGACTGGCGGCGCGGCTTTTACGTTCAGAACATCACCCATGTCAGCGCATTGCACCAACGCGCGTGGCTATCCGAGGGATGGAAACTCATCGCATCGGATGATGGCAACCACGAGCTTTACAACCGACATGCCGACCCCGAGGAAGAGCTGAACCTTTTCATCACGCCGCGTTCCGATCCAGGTTTCGACCGCTACACCCATTATCCGTCTTATCGACCCGTGATTGAAACGATGCTGCGGGACGCGCGGGAATTTGCGCAGCGCATCGACGATGCGGAAGGCTTCGCGATTCTGGAAATGGCGGCGTGACGCGAGACGGGACTGTTTGTCGGCGCTTCCCGGTCGCATCATTGGTTAAGATGGCAGCCTCGTCCCGGACCTGGCCCCGATAGAAAATCGCTGCCGCGCCACCCCGCACGTCCCGCTCGGGATACAAAATCACTTTTTCCAATTATTGGGCGTCGCCAGAGAAATCCCAGATTGGCCGAAAATTTCATACGTCTGATCCGTTTGTAACTTCGCGATCATTCCTTACGCTCAAGTCACACGCGATAAAGCGTATATTACACATTTTCATTGGGGCTTGTCGTTCGATCTTCGCCCAACCACGTCGGACCAGAATGATCTTGCTGGAAGGCACCACCTTACCTGGGTGGTGATGGTGCGGTCGAGACGCCTTAACTCAGCAACCAAAGAACACCTAACATCTTGTATTCAAACTATTTTAATAGACAGCAGCTCCCCTCTGTGTCCCATAGGGACTCCTATTTGTGTCCCACGATTGTAAGTATGAAGCAATCCCTGATTGGGATATCCGTTATGCCCGACGTACGTTCAATAACTCGGCCGCGTTAACGCCGACACAACTTCTCGCACGCCCCCCCTCACCTGCTGCAGGCGATCAGAGAGAGTTGTTTTTACCCGAAAATGAACTTGCACCGTCTGCATCGCGTTTCTTCTTTCTTCAGCGGAAATGCTAAACGCTATCCTATGACGTCTCCGGAAAATGTCTGTTATGTGGATTTCCAGTTTCCGTGACTGGCCCACTTCGACAAGTGTTTCGCCGTGGTCAATGTTGTTTTGAGACGTTCCACTGTAAAGGTGAACGCGCCCTTCATACAATCCATATACGTAGAGAATTGCAGTTTCGCCGACTGGGATTTTTGTCTTAAATGGTTTGTTCTCAGGCTCACCCTGCCAGCGCATTAAATGTCCTTGGTAGACACGTTTCTCTGGGTCGTAAATCCGCGCCGATTGGACCTGAAAATCGTCACGGCTTACAGGATACCCAAAAAAATATGGAGTGTTAGTGATACTTAAACGCCTATATTCAAATGGTTTTCCATCGTCCGTTTTTTTGCTTCCGCCGCTACCGCCTGTCACTTTTAACTTTGGAAGTTTCAAACGATGGTGAACAAAAACAATCACCACCGATGTTGCTATCCCCAACCAATACTCAAACGTCGCGACCGCCGCTCCAATGGCTTCCAAACGATCAATCGACCAATCCATTAATACAAACTCCTTCTGTGCAACTTTTGCACTGAATTCTTATCGCCTAAAGGGCGGCGGGAGGCCGCGAACAAACTCGGTAAAGACTGATTTGTTACCCCTACGCACTCGCTCGTGTAAATCATGAGGCACACCCTTACTAAAAGTTACGTCTTTCTCTCCTCCTCTAGTATGCGGTAAACGCTTGCTCTGCCAATACCCAGCCGCTTGGCGATCTCGGTCGCCCCCACCCCTTCGGCGCGCAGACATAACACCTCGTTCGCCTTGGCCTTCGCTGTGGGCTTCCTGCCCTTGTACTTGCCCGCTGCCTTGGCCTTGGCAATGCCTTCGCGTTGGCGTTCCAGCATGATCGACCGCTCAAATTCGGCCACACCCCCCAAGAGGGTCAGCATCAGCTTGCCCGTAGCGGTGCCTGTGTCAATGCCCATGGAGAGAATGCGGAGGGTCGCCCCTTTGGCCTCAATCTTCTCCAGCACCTCCAGCAGATGCGCCACAGAGCGTGCCAGACGGTCGAGCTTGGTCACTACAAGGGCGTCGCCTTCGCGGATGTAATCGAGAGCCTGAGCGAGTTGTTCTCGGGCCGTTACGTCCACCGAAGAGACCTGTTCAACAAACACCTTCTCACAGCCTGCGTCAGCCAGATCACGCTGTTGAGCTTCAAGACCTGCGGTCTGGTCGAGGGTGGAAGTGCGAGCATATCCAACGATCATCTGTCTCATCCTTCTGTCTCAATGAAGTCTAGAACGATGTAGGGCTGTTGTCCCATAATGTCCAGATAACTTGTGTGAGACGGTCGGTAGAGGCGGCGTGAGACGACTCAATAGACCTTGCCTTAGTGGGACAGCAAGGGCCTCTGGACCTCGGCGAGGACACTTCCTACAGTGCCCAAAACAATACGGAGTTATTGAAATGAAGGGGCTTTTTTGGAACGCATTCGGTATTGCCATTGTCTACTTGTTCACTCAGTCGGTTAACTGGTCGCTGTGGCTATCCATTCCAGTTGGCTCTCTGGTGGCAGCTGTTGCCGTCCTATTTTCTGGCTACTTGGTTGGAAGGGCAAAAGAGCCTCACATGTATGGTGATTAGCCCTCCCGCCGGGGGAAATTTGCGCGGCCCATTATATGATCTCTACCACTCAGATTTTTGTGGTATTTTTGTTTCGAACTTGTCTGGGCCACATTCAGGGCCCCAAGATCGGTAACGAGACCCCCTCCACAAGCTCGCTAAGGAACCTGTAAAGGGGGAGTGAGGGGAGATCACGCGGGACACCTGCAGGTGCCTGATATGCCACACGAGAGTGTTACCTCCTATCCACCTCTAACATGCAACTGTAATGACGGGTGCTGTGTGAGAGATGATGATGGTGGTGAACCTTACGTTAAACCGCAGCGGGCACCTTAAGGGTAACCTTAAAGGGTAGGTGAGGATGTATGAGATAGAAGAGGGACACCTTCCCTCCATCATCCATACACCTTCACATACTCTCTATCACTATAACCTTTCCTATCATCTATCCTATGGGGTGGTTTTATTGACCTGTCTAGGGTGGGTTAATCGATTTTGTTGTGCGTTATCAAACGCGTAATACAAGAACAGCCTTTGAGGTGTCCAGCGGGTCACTCACGGCCTGCCCAGCGCCTCCCTTCGTGGCCTTTTGAGTTCCTCACGGATGATGCTCGGGTGCCTCGAATGGGCGATGTTGGGGTCTTCCTGATCGGTGGCCTGCCGAGACCTCAAATGGGTCTAGTAGCTCCACAAGCCCAGTTATGGCATCAGCGCGTGCGCCAAATTCATTGCTTCAGCGGCAGCCTTTAGCTTTGCGATATCGCCGCCGTACACCCGGTTACCTACTCCGCCGAGCGAGTGGCCTAGGATGCGATGCTCATCCCGCTCGGGGACACCTGCGGATACCAAAAGGTCTTTCATGTTGTGGCGGAGGGAATAGACCACATGGCGCTTGTTCGTCGTGAATCCGCGCAGATGCTTCATCAGGGCTTGCGAAACGGTGTCAGGGCCTCCCTCATAAGCATATCGTGGGAAGAGCATGCGCTCACCCTTGACCAACTCCAGAGCTTCTTTCGCTGCTGTCAGAGCGTCACCGACAAGCGGCACTGAGCGGATAGACACCTTGGTCTTAACCCGCCTGTTTTCATGCCACATAACGCGGATGTGAGGATATGGTCCGGTGACTTGGACATCCTCCACCCTCAGTCCCACTACCTCAGCACCACGGCACCCAGTACCCTCCAGCATGCGCCAGATGATGGACCTGTCACGGTTTGATGCCGCTCCTTTGATAGCATTTACTGCACCAAAGGAGATGAACTATGGGACTGAAACGAACTGACGAATTCCGCCG